>NZ_NEJN01000001.1:0-826894 GCF_002113105.1 Pseudomonas sp. B22(2017) | reverse complement strand
CCCTGTGGGAGCGGGTTCACCCGCGAAGCAGGCGACGCGGTGGAGGGCACCGGCTGCGCCGGTGTTCGCGGGCGCGCCCGCTCCCACAGGTATGGCGCATTCCTTCAGCTGGTGGGGTCCCTGTGGGAGCGGGCATGCCCGCGAAGCAGGCGATGCGGTGGATGGCACCGGCTGCGCCGGTGTTCGCAGGTGAACCCGCTCCCACAGGAATCGCGTGGCTGCCGTTCAGAGCTTCACCGGTGAAGGCAATGGGGCAAATCCAACTCAGACATGCCCACTGCTGTTGACGATCCGCAGGCACAGCGCCTCATACGGGTCCAGGTTCACCATCAGCCGCCCATCCTCGGTCAAATCCCCTTCGACCGTTTCATTGATCATGTCCACCACCGGCCCCGGCGTGAACCCGGTCAGTTGCAGCTCCTCGGCAATCACTTCCTGGCCAAAGTTCAGCGCAGTGATCTGGATGCCACGCCCGGCCGGCAGCTCATGCACCATCACCAGCAAGCCGGGGCTGCTGACTTCGGGCACCAGCACCTGGCGGCTGGTGGCAATGCCATAGGCCTGGCGCACCGCCAGCAGCTTCTTCACCTTGCAGGCAAACGAATCGCCATTCTCCAGTTGGCTGTCCAGGCTGCCATACAGCGCCCGGGCTCGGGGCATGCCACGCACAGACGTCTGGGCCTGTGGCTCCAGCCCGGCCAAGTCGTAGCCGCCGCGGTGAATCCAGCGGGTATCGCCATCCAGCATCCGCTGGGCGACTGCTTCGGCGGGCAAGGGCAGGGCGCCTACCAGGTCCCAGCCGGACAGCGCCACCACACCCGGCTGCATGGCGTTGTACATGACCAGCAGCAGGTGCACCTTCTGGATCAGCTCGATTTCTGCCACCCCGATCTGCCCAAGGTCGCGGATACCCAGCGCGGCAGCGATCAGGCTGGCCGTGGTACAGGCTATGCCATTGGTGACGAAGCGCAGGTTGTATGGCGCATGCTCGCCCGACAGCCGTTCGTAGATCTCTTCGCGGATGTGCTCGCGCAGAATGCCGCCGGGCAAGGTCTGGCCTTTGTACAGGTACATGTCGTGGGCATGCAGGGTCCAGAAATGCACCAGCTCCACGGTCAGCTCGTCATGATTCTGCAGGGCATGGATCAGCGAGGCCGGGTCGATGCCGAAAGCATGCATCTCCTTGAGCATCAGGCGCAGGAACTCGGTGTCGCCAGTCAGCAGCGCATGCTGGTAGGCCGGCCGGGTAATGAAATCGTAGGACAGGTCGGCACCGCCCCTGGACATCTGCGCGATGTCGTCGAGGGTCAGGTTCAGTTCCTGGAAGCTGAAACCGCCGGCCTTGCGGATCATGCCGCCGATCAGTTGGTTGCCGACGATCGACAGCGGGTGGCTTTCCGACCAGGCAGTGCCGCTGGCGCGGGTCTCCACACCGAGAAAACCGTTGGCATCCAGGCGCAGGCCACGTGCACCCAGGCAGTCCAGGGCGTGCAGGGCATCGCCAATGATCATCTGCTGGGCGGCGAAGGTCGGGTCCAGCCAGTTCAGCGATGGCTGGCCTTCCTTGAAGTAGTGCAGGTACACCCAGCGCCGGGTCTTGCCATCTACACCGGTCACCGGCGGCGTGGCGCTCCAGTCGGTTTCCTTCACACCTGGTTCGAAGAAGATAACCCGTTGCAGCTGGCCGACGATGTAATGGCGGGCCTTGAGCTCGTCGCACTGGGCCGGCAGCAGGTTGACCGCGTCGCGCCCGGCAGGCACTTCGGGCAGCAGCGGCCAGTCTTCCTCGCGGATTTCGACCATGTGGTACAGCCCCGGATAGGGACCGTAGGCCAGCTCGGCCAGGCGAAAGTCGGCGCCCTTGCCCGTGTGCGAGGGGATCAGGTCGTCGATGGTCACGGCGTTGTGCGCGGCGGCCATGCGGCTCATCTGGATCAGCTCCTGCTCGCTGCCGTACAGCGGGTCGATGTCGAAACTGATGCGGTCGAAGTTGCCGTCCACGCTGGGGGTGAGTTCACGGCCACGAATGCCGCCGGACAACTTGATCGGGCCGGTGTGCAGTCCCTGAATGCCGATCTCCGACAAACGCTTCCACAGCGCCTCGTGGCCCAAGGCGCCAAGCACCGAACAACCTTCGGGGGCGATGATGGCATCGGGGTAGACGGTCAGCCAGACCGAAGCGATTTCAGTGGCGCGGCGGGGCTGCGCTTCGGCGTAGGGCTGTTGCCACAGGCGCGACTGGCCCGAGTACAGGTGGGTGCGTTGCTGGGAGGCCTTGAGCATGGCGCGGTCTTCGAGCCATTTGACGTATGACGGGTCGGGTTGGGTCATTTCGCGTCCTCTTTGCGTGTCGGCAGCGGCTCAGGTTATGACGGCTGTGGCGGCTGATCGTTCGGCTTGAGATTGCTTTTGGCAGTTTCGCGGGCGCGCCCGCTCCCTCCGGATCTCTACACACTTCGAGAACTGTGCAATACCTGTGTGGGCGGGCATGCCCGCGAAGAAACTCCCACTGATCAAGGTTTGCGAATACGCAACTACCGTATGGGCTTGCTGATTTGTTTGCCAGCCTGAGAGGCGACCTCCAGTGCTTGGCCGTCCCGTTGCTTGCCTTGCCGAGCCAGGCCTTCGAGCTGCGGAATCAGCATGCCCTCCGGCAAATGACGCCAGAACCGCCCGGGCATGTGCAAGCGCAAGGCGTCGGGGTTGAGGCGGGCGGGGTTGAAGGTATGACGATAGTAGGTGCGCCATAATTCGGCACCAGGGTCTTCGGCGTTGCGGGCCCATTGGCGCCAGGGTTCGGGGCACTGTCGCTGGTAGTCGAAAGCCTGGCCATCGAAGCGTATGCCGTCGTGGGCCGTGGCAATCATCCAGCGCAAACGCCCCAGGCGGTCGGCGAAATGCTCACTGGCGCTTTCCAGAATGTCATGCGCCGGCTCGTGATAGGCCACCAGGTCGAGTTGCAGCTGTTCAGCCAATACTTCGGGTAGTGGCACGAAGCGTACAAACGCATGCAGGTGGTGTGCTTCGCGATTGACCTGCTTGATCCGTCTATGCAGCTCACTGCCCAATCGGTCACCCGGCAGCATTGCAGTGCGGTCGCCATGGGCCACCCGCCAAAGTACCTCGTAAAGCAGGTTCCAGCGGTGCTCGCCACGGTAGCGGGCCGCCTGTTCCAGCTGGCCGAGCAGCGCCGCAGGCACCTTGGCGCGAAAGGGACCGGAGCCTTCCGGCAGCGCTGTCGGTACGGCCAGCAAATCAGCCACCGGCCCTTGCGCCCAGGTGACCTCCGACGGGTCGATGCCATGCCCCAACAACACCCGGGCCTGGTCACGCCAGGTGGCGAACAGGCCGTCGCAATCGAGCGCGATCATCCCCACAAGCCCATCTGCACCGGGGCCTGCGGCTCACGCAAGCGCGCCCTCAGCAGGCCGCTGCGCAGTTCGGCCTGGGGCGGGCGGTAGTCGCTGGTGACAATGAATGGCCGCGCCTTGTCCAGCACGCAGCGCAACTGGATCAGGTCATCGTAGCGAATGCGCCGTTCGCGTCGCAGGGCTACCAGGCGCTGCACGCTGCGCAGGCCGATGCCGGGAATGCGCGCCAGTAGCGCCGGCTCGGCACGGTTCACATCCAGCGGGAACACGTCGCGGTTGGCCAGCGCCCAGGCCAGCTTGGGGTCGATGTCCAGTGCCAGATTGCCGCTCTGGCCCAGCAGCTCGCCGGCCTTGTAGCCATAGCCACGCAACAGGAAGTCAGCCTGGTACAGACGGTGCTCGCGCAGCAGCGGTGGTGCGGCCAGGGGGACGCTGCCGGGGCTGTCAGGGATGGGGCTGAAGGCGGAGTAGTACACACGCTTGAGGCCGTAGCCTTGGTACAGCGATTCGGCATTGCGCAGCAGTGTGCTGTCGTCGGTGCTGTCGGCCCCGACGATCACCTGGGTGCTTTGCCCGGCCGGGGTAAAGCGCGGCGCCTTGGGTTCGTGGGCCACGGCTTGCTGGCCCTGGTGGATCACGCCCATGGCCTGGCGAATGGTGTGCGCCTGTTTTTCCGGTGCCAGGCGTTTCAGGCTGGCGTCGGTCGGCAGCTCGATGTTGACGCTGAGCCGGTCTGCCAGGCGCCCGGCCTCCTCTATCAGCAACGGGTCGGCATCGGGGATGGTCTTGAGGTGGATGTAGCCACGGAAGTCGTGCTCTTCGCGCAACAGCCGCGCCACGCGGACCAGCTGCTCCATGGTGTAGTCCGCCGAACGGATGATGCCGGAGCTGAGGAACAGGCCGCTTATGCAGTTGCGCCGGTAGAAGTCCAGGGTCAGCCGGACCACTTCCTCGGGGCTGAAGCGTGCGCGTGGCACGTTGCTGGATCGGCGGTTGACGCAGTACTGGCAGTCGTAGAGGCAAAAGTTGGTCAGCAGCACCTTGAGCAGCGATACGCAGCGCCCATCAGGGGTGTAGCTGTGACAGATGCCCATGCCATTGGTAGCACCCAGCCCATCAGCCCCGCGCGAGTTGCGTTTGGGCGCGCCGCTGCTGGCGCAGGATGCGTCGTACTTGGCAGCATCGGCAAGGATGCCGAGTTTGGCGATGAGTTGCATGGGCCTGACCTGTGATACTGAGTATTCATACAGTATTTTGAGACGTGGCGGATTGCAAGTGATTGTGCACCAGCCACGCCCGACCAAATCCGTCATCTAAGCTTGTGGCTGACTTACGGATAGCAACGAGGCAAGGGGGAGGTTATGAGGATCACCATCAAGCCGGTACTGGCGCTGACCGGGCTGGCCTTGGCATTCGGCATGCTCGATGCCCAGGCCGCGGAAACCAGAAGGGTCGATGTCATGCTGGTGGGCGGCGGCATCATGAGTTCAACCCTGGCCGTCTGGCTCAATGAGCTGGAGCCGGGTTGGTCGATGGAAATGGTCGAGCGCCTGGACAAGGTCGCCGAAGAAAGCTCCAACGGCTGGAACAACGCTGGTACCGGCCACTCGGCCCTGGCCGAACTGAACTACACCCCGGAGAAGGACGGCAAGGTCGATATCAGCAAGGCGGTGGAGATCAACGAGTCGTTCCAGGTCACCCGTCAGTTCCTCGCCTGGCAGGTCAAGCAGGGCGTGCTGAAGAACCCGCATTCCTTCATCAACACTACCCCGCACATGAGCTTCGTCTGGGGCGACGACAACATTCGCTTCCTGAAGAAGCGCTACGAGGCGCTGCAGGCCAGCCCGTTGTTCAAGCCCATGCAGTACTCCGAGGACCACGAGCAGATCCGCAAGTGGGTACCGTTGATGATGGAGGGCCGCGACCCCAACCAGAAACTGGCCGTGACCTGGACGCCGATCGGCACCGACGTCAACTTTGGCGAGATCACCCGGCAATACGTGGGCTATCTGCAGACCCGGCCGAACTTCGACCTCAAGCTGTCGACCGAAGTGCAGGCGATCACCCGCAACGACGACGGCTCCTGGCATGTCGAATACAAGAACCTCAAGGACGGCAGCAACGCGGCCACCGACGCCAGGTTCCTGTTCATCGGCGCAGGTGGTGCAGCGCTGCCACTGCTGCAGAAGTCGGGTATCGAGGAGGCCAAGGACTATGCCGGTTTCCCGGTCGGTGGTTCGTTCCTGGTCACCGACAACCCGGCCATCGCCCAGCGTCACATGGCCAAGGCCTACGGTATTGCCGCCACCGGCGCACCACCGATGTCGGTGCCGCACCTGGACACCCGTGTGCTCGATGGCAAGCGCATGATCCTGTTCGGGCCGTTCGCCACCTTCTCGACCAAGTTCCTCAAGCAGGGCTCGCTGCTTGACCTGTTCGCCAGCGCCAGTGTGCACAATGCCTGGCCGATGGTAAGGGTTGGGGTGCGCGAGTTCGACCTGGTGCAGTACCTGATCGGCCAGGTGCTGCAATCTGACGATGACCGTTTCGAAGCGTTGCGCACCTACTTCCCCGAGGCGAAGAAAGAGGACTGGCGGCTGTGGCAGGCGGGCCAGCGGGTGCAGATCATCAAGAAGGACGAAGCATTGGGTGGTGTGCTCAAGCTCGGCACTGAAGTGGTGACGTCCAAGGATGGCAGCATTGCAGGATTGCTGGGTGCTTCGCCTGGCGCCTCGACCGCGCCGCCGATCATGCTCGATGTGCTGAGCAAGGTGTTCAAGGACAAGATGGCATCGCCGCAGTGGCAGGCGAAGATCAGGCAGATCATCCCGTCCTACGGCATCCGCCTTAACGACCACCCGGACCAGGTGCAGAAGGAGTGGGCATACACCAACGAGGTGTTGCAACTGAATCCTCCCGAGGGCGCCGTTACGCCGTAGCAAAGTTCCATGCGGCGACCACCTCGATGCCTGCTTCGCACAGGCGCCGTGCAATGTGGTCGCCGGTGAAGCCGGCCACGCCGGTAATCAGTTCGGGCATGCTGGCTGCACCTGGCCGCGACCGATGCCGTAGTAAGTCAGGCCGGCGGCGGCCATGTGCTCGGGTTCGAACAGGTTGCGCCCGTCGAACACCACCCGGTCGGCCAGTTGTTGCGGCACCTTGTCCAGGTTGAGCACGCGGTACTCCTGCCATTCGGTGACGATCACCAGGGCATCGGCGCCGCGCAGCGCGTCGTCCTTGCACGGTACCAGTTGCAGGTCGGCGCGGCAGCCATAGTGCCGCTGGATTTCCTCCATGGCCTGCGGGTCATGGGCCTGCACCCGCGCGCCGGCGGCCCAAAGCGCTTCCAGCAAGACTCGGCTGGAGGCCTCGCGAATGTCGTTGGTATTGGGCTTGAACGACAACCCCCACACGGCGAAGACCTTGCCTCGCAGGCCGCGTGGGTAGTGGCGTTGGATCTTGCCGAACAGCCGGTTCTTTTGCTGCTCGTTGACCGATTCCACCGCACGCAGCAACTGTGGTTCGAAGCCCTCGGCCTCGGCGCTGCGGCGCAGGGCTTGCAGGTCCTTGGGGAAGCATGAGCCGCCAAAGCCGCAGCCGGCATAGATGAAGTCGTAGCCGATGCGCGGGTCCGAGCCGATGCCGCGGCGCACCAGTTCGATGTCGGCGCCCAGATGCTCGGCCAGGTTGGCGATTTCGTTGATGAACGAGATCTTGGTCGCCAGCATGCAGTTGGCCGCGTACTTGGTCAGCTCGGCGCTGCGCGCGTCCATCACCATCAGTTTTTCGCGGTTGCGGCTGAACGGCAGGTACAGCTCGCGCAGCAGCTCTACTTCGGCGGGTTCCGCGCCACCGATGATGATGCGCTCCGGGCGCATGCAGTCATCGACCGCCGAGCCCTCCTTGAGGAACTCGGGGTTGCTGACGACGCGCAAGCGGCTGGTATCGGCCACGGCCTGGGCGATGCGCGCCTTGATGCGGTGCACCGTACCAACCGGCGCGGTGGATTTGTTGACGATCAACTTGGGGCCATCGGCATGTTCGAGGATGCTGTCGACCACGGCGAACACGTGCTTCAGGTCGGCGCTGCCATCGGCCTGAGGCGGGGTGCCGACGGCAATGAACTGCACCCTTGCGTAGTTGGCCGCTTCGCTGGCGTCGGTGGTGAAACGAAGGCGACCGCAGGCCAGGTTCTTCTCCAGCATCGGCGCAAGGCCGGGCTCGAAGATCGGGCAATGGCCTGCATTGAGGCTGGCGACCCGCTCGGCGTCGACATCCATGCACAACACCGAATGGCCCACCTGGGCCAGGCACACTGCCTGGGTGAGGCCGACATAGCCGGTACCGAAAACCGTGACCTTCATCTGACAGCTCCTTGGCGAGAAAGCTGAAAAAAAATGTCACATCGTTGTTTAGAAATTGTTACTCGCGCAGGCGGTTGCCTCTTGGGCGACGTTCCACAGCTGTTGGCGAAACCAGCGGCGCAAGGGGTCGGCGTGGGTGCGTTCGTGCCAGATCTGCATCACCTCGATCGCTGGCAATGTCAGCGGCAGCGGATACATGAGCAGGTCGTCGTCACGTTCGACGGCTTCGGTGGCCAGCGAGCGCAGGCAGGTGAGCAGCAGATCGGTGCCGCGCAGCAGGCGCATGGGGGCCAGGAAACTCGACAGGCCAGCCACGACCCGCCGTTGCATGCCCTGGCTGCGCAAGGCGCGGTCGACCAGGCCATCGAGGTCGCCGGTGAGGGTGGTAAGCAGGTGGTCGCTGGCAAGGAAGGTATCGAGGTCCAGGCCGTTTTCCAGGCCTGGATGGCTGCGCGAGGCCAGCACTACCAAGTGCTCACTGAGCAGGCGCTGTTGGTGGAAGGTTTCCGGCAGGTCGGTGTAGAACCCGGCAACGGCCAGGTCACAGGTGCCTTTCTCCAGTTCTTCGCGAGGCAGCAGACCGCGGGTGTTGCAGGTGACCAGCGTCAGGTTCGGTGCCTGGCTACGCAGGAGCGGCAGCAGCCTGGGCAACAGGGTCTGCTCCACATAATCGGTGCTGTACAGGTGCAGTCGGGCAGGGCGGGCGAGGAAGTCCTGCCCTTCGCAGCGCTCATAAAAACCTTCCAGGCCCACGACCAGGCGTTCTACCTCAGGCGCCAGTTCGTGGGCGCGTGGCGTCGGGGTCAGGCCCCGGGGCGCGCGCACGAACAGCGGGTCGCCAAACTGATGGCGCAGCTTGTTGAGCTTGTGGCTTAGGGCCGGCTGGCTCAGCGCCATGCGCTGGGCGGCGAGGGTGGCGTTGCGGTCCTGGTACAGCACATGGAACAGGTACAGCAGGTTGAAGTCCTTGCTGGAGATATTCATTTTCTGGATCACAGGCATGAGAGCTTTCGAATTATCGAATCATAGCCTTGCCGTTAGCATGAACGCATCCCCGCCAACATGAGCGGACAGCTCTATTTGCCTGATCAGGAGATTGTTGCATGACCAAGATGTCCCGGCTTGCCCTGGCTGTTGCCAGCACCCTGCTTGCCACCGGCGCCCACGCTGCGGCAAAGGGAGAGGTGCTGGTGCTGTTGTCCAGCGAGCACCAGCTGCTCCTGCAGGACGGCAAGCGCTACGCCACCGGCTACTACCTCAACGAATTCGGCGTGCCTGCCGACCAGTTGCTCAAGGCTGGCTACAAGCTGTTGCTGGTTACCCCCAAGGGTAATGCCCCGAGGGTCGACCAGCGTTCGATCGACCCGAGCTACTTTGCCGGCGATGCGGTGGAGATGCGCCGGATCGAGAAGGTCGTGCAAGGCCTGCCGGGCATTGACGATACCCTGTCGGTGAAAGAAGTACTGGCAGGTGACCTGGGCCGCTATGCCGGGCTGTTCATCCCCGGCGGCCATGCGCCGTTGATCGACCTGGCCAACAACCCGGACGTGGGCGCCTTGCTGCGGCATTTCCATCAAGCCGGCAAGCCTACAGCCGCGATCTGCCACGGCCCCATCGCCTTGCTCTCGGCCCAACAGGACCCGGCCAGCTACCAGTCGGCGCTGGCGCGTGGTGAAAAGCCGGCAGCCACCGACTGGTTGTACAAGGGTTACAAGATGACCATTTTCTCCGACCCGGAGGAGCAGGTATTCGAAGGTTCGCTCAAGGACCAGCGGCTGCTGTTCTACCCGGCCAACGCCATGGCAATGGCAGGGGGCGACATGGGCTACGCCAAGGCCTGGCAACCCAATGTGGTGGTGGACCGCGAACTCATCACCGGGCAGAACCCGTTCTCGGACAAGGCGCTGGCCAAGGTATTGCTGGAAAAGCTGGCTCAGCAGGCAAAGGCCTCTGGCCAGGGCATCTAGACTTACACGTGGCCTGCAAAAGCAGAGGGGGCGCCTTGATGGCGCCCCCTCTGCTTTGCTGCTTAGGCTTCAGCGTCCCAAGGACGATCGCCTTTTTCATCCTTGACGCGGGTCGGCAGGCCCATGACGTCCAGTGCCTTGAGGAACGGCTCGGCTGGCAGCTCCTCGACGTTGACCATGCGCTTGGCATCCCACTCGCCACGGGCGACCAGCAGGGCGGCAGCCACTGGCGGTACACCGGCGGTGTAGGAAATACCCTGGCTGTCGGTCTCGGCGTAGGCTTCTTCGTGGTCGGCCACGTTGTAGATGAACACTTCGCGCGGCTGGCCATCCTTGGTGCCCTTGACCAGGTCACCGATGCAGGTCTTGCCGGTGTAGCCCGGGGCCAGAGAGGCTGGGTCCGGCAGCACGGCCTTGACCACTTTCAGCGGTACCACTTCCAGGCCTTCGGCGGTTTTCACCGGTTGCTCGGAGAGCAGGCCCAGGTTCTTCAGCACGGTGAACACGTTGATGTAGTGCTCGCCGAAGCTCATCCAGAAACGCACGTTCGGCACGTTGAGGTTCTTCGAAATCGAGTGAACCTCATCGTGGCCGGTCAGGTACAGGTTCTGCGAACCCACCACCGGCAGGTCGTCGGTACGCTTGACCTCGAACATGGTGTTGCTGGTCCACTGGCTGTTCTGCCAGCTCCACACTTGCCCGGTGAATTCACGGAAGTTGATTTCCGGGTCGAAGTTGGTGGCGAAGTACTTGCCATGCGAACCGGCATTGACGTCGAGGATGTCGATCGAGTCAATGCTGTCGAAATACTGTTGCTGCGCCAGCTTGGCGTAGCTGTTCACCACACCCGGGTCGAAACCGACGCCGAGAATGGCGGTAATGTTCTTTGCCTGGCACTCTTCGAGGTGTTTCCACTCGTAGTTGCCGTACCACGGCGGGGTCTCGCAGATCTTGCCCGGCTCTTCGTGGATGGCGGTGTCCAGGTAGGCGACACCGGTATCGATGCAGGCACGCAGCACCGACATGTTGAGGAAGGCGGAACCAACGTTGATCACGATCTGCGATTCGGTCTCGCGGATCAGCGCCTTGGTAGCCTCGACATCGAGGGCATTGAGCGAGAAGGCCTGGATGTCGGCGGGTACCTTGAGGCTACCCTTGGCCTTGACGCTGTCGATGATGGCCTGGCATTTGGAGATGTTCCGTGACGCGATAGCGATACGACCCAGTTCGTCGTTATGCTGCGCGCACTTGTGGGCCACCACCTTGGCGACACCTCCTGCACCAATGATAAGAACGTTCTTCTTCAATTTATCCCTTGCTCCTTACTGAAAGCCGGTCTTACGACAGGCTGGAAACGTAGTCTTCGAAACCGAACTCGCGCACCACTTCGACGCTGCCGTCGAGTTGCTTGACCACGATGGATGGCATTTTCAGACCGTTGAACCAGTTTTTCTTGACCATGGTGTAACCCGCCGCGTCGACGAACGACAGGCGATCACCGATGGCCAGCGGACGATCGAATTGGTATTCGCCGAAGATGTCACCGGCCAGGCACGACTTGCCGCAGACCATGTAGGTGTGCGCGCCGTCGTTGGGGGCCATCTTGGCGTTGAGGCGGTAGATCAGCAGGTCGAGCATGTGCGCTTCGATCGAGCTGTCGACCACGGCCAGGTGCTTGCCGTTGTACAGGGTGTCGAGCACGGTCACTTCCAGCGAGGCGCTGTTGGTGATGGCCGCTTCGCCCGGCTCCAGGTACACCTGCACGCCGTACTTTTCCGAGAAGGCTTTCAGGCGCGCGCAGAAGGCGTCCAGCGCGTAGTCTTCACCGGTGAAGTGGATGCCGCCACCGAGGCTGACCCACTCGACCTTGTGCAGCAGGTGGCCGAAGCGCTCTTCGATGTGCGTGAGCATCTTGTCGAACAGGCCGAAGTCGCCGTTCTCGCAGTTGTTGTGGAACATGAAGCCGGAGATCTGCTCGATCACCTGTTCGACCTTGGCCGGGTCCCATTCGCCCAGGCGGCTGAACGGGCGGGCAGGGTCTGCCAGCAGGTAGTCGGAGCTGCTGACCTGCGGGTTGACGCGCAGGCCACGGACCTTGCCTTCGGACTGTTCGGCGAAGCGCTGTAGCTGGCCGATCGAGTTGAAGATGATCTTGTCGCAGTTCTCGAGCATTTCCTCGACCTCGTCGTCGGCCCAGGCCACGCTGTAGGCGTGGGTTTCGCCGGCGAACTTCTGGCGGCCGAGCTTGAGCTCGTACAGCGACGAAGAGGTGGTGCCGTCCATGTACTGTTGCATCAGGTCGAAGACTGACCAGGTGGCAAAGCACTTGAGGGCGAGCAGTGCCTTGGCGCCGGAGTGTTCGCGCACGTAGGCGATCTTCTCCATGTTGCCCAGCAGCTTGGTTTTATCGATGAGGTAGTACGGCGTCTTGATCATTTAAAGGCCCCCGGCCAGGCCGGCCAAAAAAAGGACACGCATTGTGCCTTCACTTGCCGCAGACCGAAAGGGTGGGTTACGCATTTCGTCGTGGTTGACGCTGTTGCGAGAGGATTTTTCCGGTTGCGGCGGGCTCAGTAGAACAGCGGCATGTGACTATCGTAATCAGCAACCGGGTGCCGCAAGGAGAATCCGATGAGTGTTGTATTGGATGGCACCGGCTCCGCCGGTGTTCGCGGGTGAACCCGCTCCCACAGGTTTAGCGCGAGGCTCAGAAAATGCGCGGTTCCTGTGGGAGCGGGCAAGCCCGCGAAGAGGCCGGTACAGGCAACCTCAATCAACCTGCTGCAACCACGCCTGGATCTGCTCCAGCGTGGCGGTTGCCCCGCCACAAACCACCACCAGCACATTCCGGTACTTGGCCAGGGTATCCGGTGCATAGGCCAACGCCAAAGCCGCCCCACATGCAGGCTCAACCAGCACGCGATGGTCCAGCAGGAATCGCTCGCACGCCTCCAGCGCAGCGCGGTCAGTGACCAGATGGCTGTGCACCGGATGCTCCTTCACGCACACCAGCGCCTGGTCAGCCACACGCTTGGCCCCCAGCGAGGTCGCCACCGAGGCAATATGTTCCAGCTCCACCGAATGCCCCGCCTGCATGGCCGCATGCAGCGATGCCGCGCCCTCGGTTTCCACCGCCAGCACCGGCACATCGCCCCAGCCGTTACGCTGTAGCCCCTCGACCACACCACTGAGCAAACCACCACCGCCTACCGACAACACCACGGCATCCGGTTTCACGCCGGCCTCGGCGACTTCATCCACCAGGCTGGCATGCCCGGCCCACAGCAGCGGGTCGTCGAATGGGTGGATGAAGGCGTCATCCGGGCCGACCAAGGTCTGCGCCAGGGCGTTGGCCTCTTGCCAGGAGCTGCCATGCACCACCACCTTGGCGCCCTCCAGGCGCAGCAGGTCTTTGGCCCGCTCGGTGGTGGTCTCGGGCACTACCACGGTCACCGGCACGCCCAGCTTGCGCCCGGCATAGGCCACTGCCAGGCCCGCGTTGCCGCCCGATGAAGACACGAAGTGCCGCGCGCCACGGGCATGGTGCACCTCGCAGGCGTGGCCCACGCCGCGCAGCTTGAACGAGCCGCAGGGCTGCAGGGCATCGAGCTTGAGCCAGACGTTGCTCCCCGCGGCCAGCGACAGCGGGCGGGACTCGATCAGGGGGGTATGGATATGCAAGGTCATTGGCTGGCTCCGCGCAGTTGCTCGAGGTAGTTGTAAACGGTGTAGCGGGTCACACCCAGGGCGCTGGCGGCCTTTTCCACGCCGCCCTTGACGATGAACAGGCCGCGCTCCTGCATCACTCTTACGGCTTCTACCTTGGCCTGCTTGTTCATTCGCCCCTGGCCGCTGCGCTGCAGGGATGCCTGGATTATCTCGCTCATCAGCAGTTCCATGTCGGCGGGTTCACTGACGGCAGGTGCGGCCGCTGTTGGTTGGAACTGCCGGAGAAAATTCATGGCTGCATCCAGGCCGGTGACGTCGGTGTTGACGCAGAGGCTGGCGAAGGGGTGGCCGCTGCTGTCACGGAAGATGGCCGTGGCGCTGCGCAGTGTGCGGCCCTTCAGCGTGGTGGGGTAGTCGGGCAGCACCACCGGCTCGCAGCCGTGCTGATCGGCCGAGGCCTGCATCAGTGCCTTGAAACCCTGGTCCTGTTCCGGGGCGGCGAGGATTGGGCTACCGACGCTGCGCCCGGAAAGATGGCCGTTGACGATCGCCACCACGGAGTGTTCCGGGTGGTCGAGGTCGTGCAGGAGGATTTCCATGTTGCGCGCGGCAACGCTGCCCAGGGCCTGGATGGCGGCCTTGAGGACGGTGAGGGTGAGCTGGCGTTCTTCGCTTGGGGTGATAGGCATGGCAGATCGCAAAATCAACGTTTTGTGTATTTTTACACATAAAGTTGAATTAGGCGATTTGCTTTTCCAGGCCCATTCGCGGGTAAACCCGCTCCCACAGGGACCCCACGGTATTCAATACCTGTGGGGTCCCTGTGGGAGCGGGTTTACCCGCGAATGGGCCGCAAAGCGGCCCCTTTAACCCTCAGCCCAGGGGCGGGGTACGCGGTGGGATCATTCGACGCGACCCGGTCGCCTCGAAGGCTGCACCAAAGCTCAGCAGCGCATTGTCGCTGTAAGCCCGGCCAGCAAAGGTCAGCCCCACCGGCATGCCGATATCGGCCATCACGCCCATTGGCACGGTCACGGTAGGCACGCCCAGGTGACGGATTGCCAGGTTGCCGTTGGCCACCCAGATACCGTTGCTCCAGGCGATGTCCGCCGACGCCGGGTTGACGTCGGCATCCGCCGGGCCCACGTCGGCCACGGTGGGGAACAGCACCGCGTCCAGGCCCAGGTTGTCCATCCAGTCTTCCAGGTCGATCTTGCGGGTCTGCTCCAGGCCGCGCAGGCCGTCGGGCAGGGTCTCGATCTGGTCCCAGGTCTTCAGGCCACGCTTGGCCATGTTGACGTACTCGTCCATGCCAGCGGCCAGGTCGTCCTCACGGTTGGGCAGGGTGCCCGGGTCGTGGGGGAAGATCTGCGGCCCGTCGACATCGGCCAGGCGGTTGAGCCTGGGGTCATCGTTGGCGCGCAGGAAGTCGTCGAAGGCCCAGCCCGACAGCTCCCACAGCTCGTCATGCAGGAATTCCTTGCTGACGATGCCGCGGTTGTACACAGTCGGTGCCCCCGGGCGGTCGCCTTCGCAGTTGGACACCAGCGGGAAGTCCACTTCCAGTACTTCGGCACCAGCCGCCTCCAGTGCCTGGCGGGCCTGCTGCCACAGGTCGATCACCGTGGCGCGGGTGTGGATGCGCTGGCCAGTCGGGCCGCCGATGCCTGGCTTCTCGGAAGTACCGGCTTCGGCATCGGCATTGATGTACATGCGTGGCACGCCAAAGCGCTTGCCCTTGAGCGCGCTGGCATCCACGGCCAGGTCCAGATACGAAGCCGGGCGCACCGTAGAAGCGGCCGGGATTGGCACCCAGGGTTGCAGGCGCCACAGGTCGCCGCGCTTGTCAGCGTCGTCGGCTACGACTACGTCGAGGATTTCCAGCAGGTCGGCCATGGTACGGGCATAGGGAACCACCACGTCCATGGTCGGTGTGAGCGGCCAGTTGCCACGCACCGAAATCACCCCACGCGACGGGGTATAGGCGCACAGGCCATTGTTGGATGCCGGGCCACGGCCGCTGGACCAGGTTTCTTCGGCCAGGCCGAAGGCACTGAAACTGGCGGCAGTGGCGGTGCCGGCACCGTTGGACGAGCCCGAGGCGAACGGTGCGGTCAGGTAGTTGGCGTTGTACGGGCTTTCGGCGCGGCCATACACGCCGCGCTGCATGCCGCCGTTGGCCATGGGCGGCATGTTGGTCTTGCCCAGGCACACGGCGCCGGCGGCGCGCAGGCGTTCGATGGTGAAGGCGTCGCGCTGGGCCACCAGATCCTTGAAGGCAGGGCTGCCGGAGGCAGCGGTCAGGCCTTTGACCAGGTAGCTGTCCTTGGCGGTGTAGGGGATGCCGTCCAGCGGGCTCAGGACCTGGCCTTTGGCGCGACGGGCGTCGGAGGCTGCGGCCTCATTCAGCGCCTCGGGGTTGCGTACCACAACGGCGTTCAGGGCGGTGGCGGTGTCGGCGCCATCGTAGGCGTCGATGCGCGCCAGGTAGGCCTGGACCAGCTCGACCGCCGTCGTGCGGCCCGACTCGAGCGCATCGCGCAGCTCGGCAATGGAAACCTCGGTTACCTCGATCATGCGTTCACCAAAAAAATGTGCAGGTGGGGGCTAATGCGAGGAGTGTACAAGAAGGGCTTGGCGGGCGCAGGTTTGCGCGGGGGCAAACGGTTTTTTGCAGGCGAGCATTGTCGGTTCTTCCCGAGTCGTCCCACCACCCCTTCGAGTATCATCATGCAGGCGGCTTCAGCCGCAAAAGGGCCCTTGCAGGCCACCGATCAATGCGGCCCGCGCGGAATGGTCTTCAGCAAGTCTTCCGGGCTGATGTGCCCAACCACCTGGGCCACCGCGCTGCCCGGGGTCGGCAGGTCGATGATGTGGCTTTTCATCTTGCCGATCACGTGCATTTCGCACGGCTTGCAGTCGAACTTCAGGGTCAGCACTTCATCACCCTGGATCAGCTGCATCGGCGCCACCTTGGTGCGCACGCCGGTCACGCCCTTGGCCTGCTTGGGGCACAGGTTGAAGGAGAAGCGCAGGCAGTGCTTGGTAATCATCACCGGCACTTCGCCGTGCTCTTCATGGGCCTCGTAGGCTGCGTCGATCAGCTGCACGCCGTGGCGGTGGTAGAAGTCGCGGGCCTTCTGGTTGTACACGTTGGCCAGGAACGACAGATGCGACTCTGGGTAAACCGGCGGTGGCGTGGTCTCGGCCTTGCGCCCGCCACGCGGGTGCGCCTGCACCCGTGCTGCAGTCAGCGCCTCGATGGCTTCGCGGCGCAGGGCCTTGAGCTGCGAGTTGGGGATGAAGTAAGCCTGCGGGGCGTCCAGCTCGATGCTGTCGGCGTGGTACATGGTGGTGCCCAGCTGGCCGAGCAGGTCGTGCAGCTGGTCCAGCGCCTGCTGCGGCTTGTTGGCCGGGCCGAACGGGCCTTCCAGTGCCACTTGCGTGCTCACGCCTTCCTCGCTGGTGACGGTCAGCACCAGGCGTTGCTCGCGCAGTACCGCGTGCCATTGCACGCCGACGCGGCGCTCGGCCGAGGTGCGTTGCAGGGCCTGCTGCCAGTTGTGGTCGAGGTTGCGCGACAGCGGGTGGTTGGGCCGCAGCTTGTGCAGGCCTTCAGGCATTTCGTTGGGCTCGACGCGGTAGCGGTAGCGCTTCTCGCCGTCTTCCTCGAATTCGCCACGCGGTTCGGCGATGTTGGCACGGAAGCCCACCACCTCACGCTTCACCAGCACATTGAGGCCGTCACCGTTGGTCAGCGGCACCTCGGTGACCACCTGCATGTCACGCTTGCCGACCTTTTCCACCACGCCCACCGGCAGGCCGGTGAAGGTTGGCGAGTCGAAGGCGCCGATGTCGACCTTGCGGTCGGTGACGAAGTAGTCGGTGCTGCCGCGGTGGAAGGTCTTGTCCGGGTCGGGCACGAAGAAGTGCTGGGTGCGGCCGCTGGAGGCACGGGCCAGCTCAGGGCGGCCTTCGAGGATGGCGTCGAGTTCCTTGCGGTAGTGGGCGGTGATGTTCTTCACATAGGCCACGTCCTTGTAGCGGCCTTCGATCTTGAACGAGCGCACGCCGGCGTCGACCAGGTCAGCCAGGTTGGCGGTCTGGTTGTTGTCCTTCATCGACAGCAGGTGCTTCTCGAACGCGACCACGCGGCCCTGGTCATCCTTCAGGGTGTAGGGCAGGCGGCAGGCTTGCGAGCAGTCGCCGCGGTTGGCGCTGCGGCCGGTCTGCGCATGGGAGATGTTGCACTGGCCGGAGAAGGCCACGCACAGCGCACCGTGGATGAAGAATTCGATGGCGGCGTCGGTTTCGGCGGCGATGGCGCGGATCTGCTGCAGGTTCAGCTCACGCGCCAGCACCAGCTGGGAGAAGCCGGCCTGGTCGAGGAACCTGGCCCGTTCCAGGGTGCGGATGTCGGTCTGGGTGCTGGCGTGCAGCTCGATCGGCGGGATGTCCAGCTCCATCACCCCGAGGTCCTGCACGATCAGTGCGTCGACACCAGCGTCGTACAGCTGGTGGATCAGCTTGCGCGCGGGCTCCAGCTCGTTGTCGTGGAGGATGGTGTTGATGGTGGTGAACACGCGTGCATGGTAGCGATGGGCGAACTCGACCAGTTCGGCGATATCGCTGACTTCGTTGCAGGCGTTATGGCGCGCGCCGAAGCTCGGGCCACCGATGTAGATGGCGTCTGCGCCGTGCAGGATCGCTTCGCGGGCGATGGCCACGTCACGGGCAGGGCTGAGCAGTTCCAGGTGATTCTTTGGAAGGGACATGTCGTTATAGGTTCGGGCTGTCACGGTTTAGGCGGGCATTGTAGCGGCGAAACGGGCTGGCGGCATCATCGGGGTGCCGAGAGGTGTACTGCCTGCACCGGCCCTATCGCCGGCAAGCCAGCTCCCACAGGTACTGCACAGGCTTGAGGGCAGCGCGGTCGAGGTGGGAGCTGGCTTGCCGGCGATAGGGCCCTTGAAGGTGAATCAGCGCTTGGCAGCCATTGCGGTCACTTCCACGCGCATGCCTTCGAACGCCAGTGCAGCCACGCCCACGGCGGCGCGTACCGGCCAGGGCTTGCTGAAGAAGCGCTGGTACACCTCGTTGAATGCCGCGCGGTCGGCCATGTCGGTGAGGTAGATGGTCAGGTGCAGCACGCGGTCCATGCCGCTGCCGGCCTTCTCCAGCGCCACCTTCAGCGCCTGCAGGGTGCACTCGCTCTGCTCGACGATGCCGCCCAGCTCCAGGCTGCCATCAGCGTGGGTCGGGATCTGCGTGGTGACCAGCACGCCGTTGTATTCGGCAACGTCGGAAGAAATCGACTCGGCGTCCGGGTCCGGGGTGTAGATGATGTCTGCTTGTGCCATGGTGTGTTTTGCCTTGCTACGGAAGGAAAGCGGCAAGCCTACGCGAGCGCGCCGGCCCGGTCGAGGGTGCCCCGGTGTTTGAAATGCGTGGCGTTCGCCGTCAGAATCGCGGCCGATTGCAAAGCAGGGGTTTACGTTGAACGAACAGACATTGTCCAGGCGCCTGGAGCGCGTGGCTGCACAAGTACCGCAAGGCGCGCGCCTGGCCGACATCGGCTCGGACCATGGTTACCTGCCGGTAGCCTTGATGCTGCGCGGCATACTGGACGCGGCGGTAGCGGGCGAGGTGGCGCAGACGCCGTTCGCCTCGGCCCAGCGCAACGTGCGCAGGAACGGCCTGGAAGGGCGGGTCTGCGTGCGCCTGGCCGATGGCCTGGCAGCGGTCGAGCCGGAAGATCGCATCTCGGTGATCAGCATATGCGGCATGGGTGGCGACACCATGTGCGAGATCCTCGAGGCCGGCAAGCAGCGCCTGGCTGGCGTCACGCGCCTGGTGCTGCAGCCCAATGGCGCCGAGCGCGAACTGCGCCAGTGGCTGATGGGCAATGGGTACCGGATCGTCAGCGAAGAACTGCTGCGGGAGAACCGCTTCGACTACGAGATCATCGTCGCCGAGCCGGGCGGGGCGGCGTACACCGCTGAACAGCTGTACTTCGGCCCGGTGCTGGTGCAGGAGAAAAGCGAGGCGTTTCTGGTCAAGTGGCGGCGCATGCTGCGGCAGAAGCAGCAGACCCTGGCCAACTTCGAGCGGGCCCGCGGTGCGGTGCCTCAGGCGAAAATCGACGACTTCAGGCAACAGGTCGGCTGGATCACCGAGGTGCTGGCCTGACTCACTGCTGCGAGCAGTTGCCCATTTCCCGGTAGTCGATTTCGCGCTTCTGGCCCTGGTGGTCTACATACACCATGTGCGCGGTACCAACCTGGCAGTCGGCGGCGTTGCTGGGCGGGGTGATGGAGATGACCTTGGCCACGTCCAGCGGCATGCCGTATTCGTAATTGCTGCTGCTGACCGGCTGGTTGCTGCCGGTGTCGGCAAGGGCACCGAACGAGGCGAGGGCAGCGGTAACGGCAAGGACAGCGATCGAACGTTTCATGGCAGGCTCCTTTTTTCAATGTATGACTAATGATCCATTCATTGGCCATCCACAATAAATGGGCTAACCCGTGATAGATTCCTGCCTGTAACGCAAGAATAAGACCGAACAAGGAGCACCTTCATGGACATGCTGCATGCCATGCGTACCTTCGCCCGTGTGGTGGAATGCGGCAGCTTCGCTGCGGCCGCCAATGCCCTGGATATTTCCGCGGCGCAGGTTTCGCGTATCGTTGCCGAGCTGGAAAACCAGCTGCAGACCCGCCTGCTGCACCGCACCACGCGGCGTTTGCGCATGAGCGAGGCGGGCGAGCGGTTTCTCGAGCGCGCGCGGCAGATCATGTTGCTGACCGAAGAGGCGGTGGATGAAGCCCGTGGCGCGCACCTCACGCCCCGCGGCCGCCTGCGCTTGCACTGCCCGCACGGGATGGGCCTGTTGCTGATGCCGCTGGTGGCCGGCTACAACGCATTGTGCCCGGAGGTGGTGATCGAACTGACCCTGTCCCAGCGCAACCCCGACCCGCTGGCCGAAGGGCATGACGTGGTGATTACCGTGGACGGTGCGTTGCCGGATTCGCAGCTGATCGCTGTGCCGCTGGGCAACATTTTCAGCATCCCCTGCGCGGCGCCGAGCTACCTGTTGGCCCACGGCGTGCCAGAGCGCCCGGAAGACCTGCACCAGCACCGTTGCCTGCGCATGGCTTATCCGATGTACGAAGGTGACTGGGTGTTCCCGCAAGGGGTGGACCAGTGCGTGATCGCACCGAACGACAGTTTTTCCACCAACGTCGCCGACGCCATGCTGGTGGCCAGCGAGCTGGGCATGGGCATTGGCCTGCTGCCGTTCTACACCGCCAGCCAGGCGATCGAGCAGGGGCGGTTGTGCCGCTTGCTGGCGCCGTATCGCCTGCGCGAGAGCGCGCTGTATGCGATCTACCCGTCACGGCATTACCTGGATGCCAAGGTGCGCACCTGGATCGACTACCTCAAGGAGCAGTTGCCGGCACTGTTCGAGGGGCATGCCAGGGTGGTGGATGATTCGCGGTATTGGCGTTGAAGCACTGATCTGCTTTTTTGGGGCAACTTCTTGCACTGCCTGTACTGGCCCTATCGCCGGCAAGCCAGCTCCCACAAGGTACTCCACAGGTCGCGAAGGCGGTGCAGTGCCTGTGGGAGCTGGCTTGCCGGCGATGGGCCGCACAGCGGCCCCAGTATCCCGTCTGATTACAGCGGGTAATGCTTCAACTCCCGCGCAATCAGCATCCGCTGGATCTCGCTAGACCCTTCATAGATCTGCGTGATCCGCGCATCGCGGTAGTAGCGCTCGACCGGGTAATCCTCCAGGTAGCCATACCCGCCATGCACCTGGATCGCCATCGAACACACCCGCTCGGCCATCTCCGAGGCGAACAGCTTGGCCTGCGAAGCTTCCGACAGGCACGGCTTGCCGGCGCTGCGCAGGCGCGCGGCATGCAGGATCAGCAAGCGCGCGGCATTCACCTGCACCTGCATGTCGGCCAGCAGGTTGGCGATGCTCTGGTGTTCGTTGATCGGCTTGCCGAACTGCACCCGATCACGCGAGTAGGCCAACGCCGCCTCGAACGCGGCGCGGGCAATGCCCAGTGCCTGGGCAGCAATGCCGATACGGCCACCCTCGAGGTTGGACAGGGCGATGGCCAGGCCCTTGCCACGCTCACCGAGGATGTTGGCGGCAGGGATGCGGCAGTTGTCGAAGGTGACCGCGCAGGTGTCGGAAGCGCGGATGCCCATCTTGTGCTCGCTGCGATCGACCTTGAAGCCCGGGTTGTCGGTGGGCACCAGAAACGCCGACAGGCCCTTTTTGCCCAGCTCCGGGTCGGTCACCGCGAAGACGATGGCCAGGCCGGCGCGGCGAGCGTTGCTGACGAACTGCTTGGCACCGTTGATCACCCACTGGCCATCCACCAGTTCGGCGCGGGTGCGCAGGTTGTGCGCCTCGGAACCGGCCTGTGGCTCGGTCAGGCAGAAGCAGCCGATAACCTCGCCGGTGGCCAGGCGTGGCAGCCACTGCTGTTGCTGTTCGGCCGTGCCGTAGGCCAGCAGCGGGCCGCAGCCCACCGAGTTGTGGATGCTCATCATCGCTCCGGTGGCGCCGCAGCCGGCGGCGATCTCCTCCACCGCCAGGGCGTAGGCGACATAGTCGGTGTAGCTGCCGCCGAAGTCTTCCGGCACCACCATGCCCAGCAGGCCCAGTTCGCCCATCTTGCGTACCACGCCATCGTCGATCCAGCCGGCCTTTTCCCAGGCCTGGGCATGCGGGGCGATCTCGCCACGGGCAAAGTCCCGGGCCATGTCGCGGATCATGATCTGTTCTTCGCTCAGTTCCAGGTCTTGCATCTGTGTACTCCCGGGCTCACAGGCCTTCGAAGAATTGGTCGACCTGCTGGCGGTGCAGTGCGGCCAGGGTCGGAGGGTTCCAGCGTGGCTGCTTGTCCTTGTCGATGATCAGGGCGCGCACGCCTTCGATGATGTCGCCGTGCTGGAACCACTGGCGGTCCAGGTGCAGCTCCATGGCAAAGCAGTCGTCAAGGCTCAGGTGGCGACCCCGGCGCAGCATCTCCAGAGTAACCGCCATGGCCAGTGGTGAGCGGCTTTCCAGCTGGTCGGCGGTGGCTACCGCCCAGGCGTGGCTGTCGCCAATGCTCACGGCACGCAGTTGCTCGACCATGGCAGGCACGTCGGGCAGGGCGAAGAAGTGGTCGATGACCGGGCGCAGTTTTTCCAGCGGCGCATCGTCGAGCACCTGGGTGCCGAGCTTGGCCAGCAGGTTCTGCAGGTCCTTGAGTGGCTGGTCGCCGAAGTGCAGCTGGTCCAGGCCCTGGTCGAGGGCTGCCAGCTGGTCGCTGGCCAGGTACCAGTCGGCCAGGCCGCAGTACAGTGCATCGGCTGCCTGGATCTGGCTGCCACTGACCCCCAGGTAGGTGCCCAGCTCGCCAGGGATGCGCGACAGGAAGTAGCTGCCACCCACATCCGGGAAGTAGCCGATTGCCACTTCGGGCATGCCCAGGCGGCTGCGTTCGGTGACCACGCGCAGGTCGCAGCCCTGGGCCAGGCCCATGCCGCCACCGAGGGTGAAGCCGTCCATCAGCACCAGCACCGGCTTGCGGTAGCGGTGGATGGCCAGGTCGAGGGCGTATTCCTCGACGAAGAAGGTTTCATGCAGCGTTTCGCCGGCCTTGAAACTGTCGTGCAGCGAGCGGATATCGCCACCGGCGCAGAACCCTTTCGGGCCTTCGCCACGCAGTACCACGGCGTGCACGTGCGGGTCTTCGGCCCACTGGTCGAGGTGCTGGCGCAGGCTGCGGACCATGTCCAGGGTCAAGGCATTGAGGCCGGCGGGGCGGTTCAGGGTCAGATGGCCGATCTGGTTGCGGACCTCGGCCAGCACATGGTCGGTTGCCGAGGTATGAGCGTGCGCAGTCATTGCGTTCTCCCTGCTTTGTTATTGATTTTCCAAGTGAAGTCTGGAGTTCGCTGGAGGATCGCAGGATCCTGTCATGCGAATTTGCCTTGCACAATCGACAAATCTGCAGGGGGATTCTGCATTTTTGTCTTGTGTGGCGATAACGCCACTCTAGCAAGGTTTCAGGTTGGCCGGGCTGGCCCTATCGCCGGCAAGCCAGCTCCCACAGGTACCGCACAACTTTCAAGGCCTGCGCTGTACCTGTGGGAGCTGGCTTGCCTGCGATAGGGCCATCAGCGACAGCGCATATGCTAAATCGTTACCCTGACCGTAACGATCAGTGCCTGAGCTTGATTGATGCGCAACCACCCCAGCCCTAAGGTGACCCCCACGACAGCGAACCCGTGGAGTCACCATGACAACAACCAAGAATCCACCGCCGCAATGGTCGCGGCGGCGCGCCGAAAAGCAGCGCCGCCTTGACCGGGTCCGCCACCTCGCCGACGGCGTGGTGCTGCCCACCGAGCGTATCGTCGAAGCCCTGGAACTGCTGCTGGCCCCCGGCGACCGGGTAGTGCTCGAAGGCAACAACCAGAAGCAGGCCGACTTCCTTTCCCGCGCGCTGGCCAAGGTCGACCCTGGGCGCCTGCACGACCTGCACATGATCATGCCCAGCGTAAGCCGCGCCGAGCACCTTGACCTGTTCGAACGTGGTATAGCCCGCAAGCTCGACTTCTCCTTCGCCGGCCCGCAGAGCCTGCGCATTGGTCAGCTGCTGGAAGACGGCCTGCTCGAAGTCGGTGCCATCCACACCTACATCGAGCTGTACTCGCGGCTGCTGGTCGACCTGATCCCCAACGTCACCCTGGTGGCTGGTTTCATGGCCGACCGCGATGGCAACCTGTTCACCGGCCCCAGCACCGAAGACACCCCGGCCTTGGTGGAGCCGGCTGCGTTCAGCGACGGCATCGTCATTGCCCAGGTCAACCAGCTGGTGGACCGCGTGGATGACCTGCCACGGGTCGATATCCCGGCATCCTGGGTCGATTTCGTGGTGGTTGCCGACCAGCCTTTCTATATAGAGCCGCTGTTCACCCGCGACCCGCGCCACATCAAGCCGGTGCATGTGCTGATGGCGATGATGGCCATTCGCGGCATCTACGAAAAGCACCAGGTGCAGTCGCTGAACCATGGCATTGGCTTCAACACCGCCGCCATCGAGCTGATCCTGCCCACCTATGGCGAATCCCTGGGCCTGAAGGGCAAGATCTGCCGCAACTGGACACTCAACCCGCACCCGACACTGATCCCGGCCATCGAGACCGGCTGGGTGGAAAGCGTGCACTGCTTCGGCACCGAGCTGGGCATGGAGGACTACATCGCCCAGCGCCCGGACGTGTTCTTCACCGGCCGTGATGGTTCGCTGCGTTCCAACCGCATGATGTGCCAGCTTGCCGGGCAGTACGCCGTCGACCTGTTCATCGGCGCCACCCTGCAGGTGGATGGCGATGGCCATTCCTCGACCGTGACCCGCGGCCGCCTGGCCGGCTTCGGCGGTGCCCCGAACATGGGCCACGACCCCCGTGGCCGGCGCCACGCGACCCCGGCCTGGCTCGACATGACCGTGCCGGAAACAATGCTCGAACGCGGTCGCAAGCTGGTGGTGCAGATGGTCGAGACCTACCAGGAAGGCGGCAAGCCCACCTTCGTGGAAACCCTCGATGCCGTGGAAGTGGCCAGGAAAGCCGGCATGCCGCTGGCGCCGGTGATGATCTACGGCGACGACGTTACCCACCTGCTGACCGAGGAGGGCATTGCCTACCTGTACAAGGCCCGCAGCCTGGAAGAGCGCCAGCAGATGATCGCCGCCGTGGCCGGGGTTACCGCCATCGGCCTGCGGCACGACCCCAAGGACACTCAGCGCCTGCGCCAGCAAGGCCTGGTCGCCTTGCCCGAAGACCTCGGCATCCGCCGCACAGACGCCAGCCGCGAACTGCTGGCCGCGCGCAGCATCGCCGACCTGGTCGAATGGTCCGGCGGCCTCTACAACCCGCCTGCACGGTTCAGGAGCTGGTGATGAAAGCACTCGACTTGCAACCGCGTGGGATTCTTCGCGAGCACAGGAATAGTGATCCATTTGAAGATTGCGCGGTCCCTGTGGGAGCGGGCGTGCCCGCGAAGAGGCCAGCACAGGCAACCGAATTACCCCTGGCCGACCAACTGGCCGACCTGGCCGTGGAAGCCCTGATCGACGAAGCCGACCTGTCCCCCAAACCCGGCCTGGTCGACCGCCGTGGCAATGGCGCCCACCACGACATGACCCTGGCCCTGATGCATGCCTCGGCCCTGGCCCTGTGGCCATGCCTGCGCAACATGGCCGAAGCCGCCCAGGCCATCGGCACCCTCGGCCAGCCCCTGCGCGCCACCCTGGGCCAGCTCGGCCGCGAAGGCGAGGCGGCGATGCTGGCCGCGACCGGTGGGGTCAACACCCACCGCGGCGCAATCTGGGCCCTCGGCCTGCTGGTAGCATCCAAGGCCCTCGACACCCAGGCCGATACCAACACCCTGGCTGCCCGTGCCGGGCGCATCGCACTGTTCGACGACCCCGCCATGACCACCCAGGACAGCCATGGCCTGCAGGTACGCCGCCGCTATGGCACTGGCGGCGCCCGCGAACAGGCGCAACAAGGCTTCCCGGCGGTTATCGGTCACGGCCTGCCACAACTGCAGCGCAGCCGCGCCGCAGGTGCCAGCGAGCCCCACGCCCGGCTCGACGCGCTGCTGGCGATCATGGCCGTGCTCAACGATACCTGCGTGCTCTGGCGCAGCGGCCCGACCGGGCTGGCTGCCGTCCAGCACGGTGCCCGTACCGTGCTGGACGAAGGCGGCAGCGCCACGCTGGCCGGGCGGCGGCAGCTGCGCCGGCTGGACCAGCACCTGCTTCAGCTGAATGCCTCACCGGGCGGCGCCGCCGATCTGCTGGCCGCCTGCCTGTTCCTCGACAAAGCCGGGAGCCTGTGACATGGAAACCCTGACCTTTCAATTCCCCGCCGCCGCCCCTGGGCGTGGCCGCACGCTGGTGGGCTGCGTCAGCTCCGGCGACCTTGAAGTGTTGATCGAACCCGGCACCGCCGGCAGCTTGCAAATCAAGGTGGTGACTTCGGTCAACGGCAGCGCTGCCCGCTGGGCGCAGCTGTTCCAGCGCCTGTTCGAAGGCCGCACCTGGCCGGCCGTCAACATCGACATCCATGATTTTGGTGCCACCCCAGGCGTGGTGCGCTTGCGCCTGGAGCAAGGCTTCGAGGAGATCGCCCATGACTGATATCGCACGCCTGCTGCACAGCCGCAGCTTTGTCGAACTGGGTGCCCGCCAGCGCGCCCGCGCCGTGCTCGACCCGGGCAGCTTCCGTGAGCTGCTGGGCCCGTTCGACCGGATGATGTCACCGTGGCTGCCGCGCCAGGGCATCGTGCCGCAGGCCGATGATGGCGTGGTCATCGCCAAGGGCCTGCTGAACGGGCGAAACGCTGTGGTCGCTGCCATCGAAGGCAGTTTCCAGGGCGGCAGCATGGGCGAGGTGGGGGGGGCCAAGATCGCCGGTGCGCTGGAACTGGCCATCGAAGACAACCGCAACGGCATCCCCACCTGCGCCGTGCTGCTGCTGGAAACCGGCGGTGTACGCCTGCAGGAAGCCAACCTGGGCCTGGCGGCGATTGCCGAAATACAGGCGGCGATTGTCGAGCTGCGCGCCTGGCAGCCGGTGGTCGGCCTGGTCGCAGGTTCGGTCGGCTGTTTCGGCGGCATGTCCATCGCCGCTGGCCTGTGCAGCCACTTGCTGGTCACCCGCGAAGCCCGCGTGGGCCTCAACGGCCCGCAGGTAATCGAGCAGGAAGCGGGCATCGGTGAATACGACGCCAAGGACCGCCCCTTTATCTGGAGCTTGACCGGCGGCGAGCAGCGCCACGCCAGCGGCCTGGTCGATACCTGTGTGGCCGATGACATCGAGGCTTTGCGCGAACGCTTGCTGCAATTGCTCGACGAGCCTTCAAGGGATCGCGCCGGTCAACACGCCTGGTTCCTCGAACGCCTGGCCCGGCTGGGCGATGACTGCACGCAACTGGATGCCGCTGCCGTGCGTGACCTGTACCAAGGAGAAGCCAAATGAACCGTGCCTTGAACTGGCTGCCGGGCCTCGCCGGCGGGCAAGCCTTGCCCGGCTACCCCGCGTCGTTGCGGGTAATCGATGGCGAACTGGACAACCGCCTGGCGCGTTTCATCGCCGTGGTGCCGGACACCGACAACCCGTTCCCCCGGGCGCGCTCGGGCGAAGTCGGCCTGCTGGAAGGCTGGGGCCTGGCCAAGGCCGTGAGCGAAGCGGTCGAGGCGGACCGCCAGGGCCAGAAGCGGGCCATCGTCGCGGTGATCGACGTGCCCAGCCAGGCTTACGGCCGCCGTGAGGAAGCCTTGGGGATTCATCAGGCGTTGGCCGCTGCGGTGCAGGCCTATGCCCAGGCACGGCTGGCCGGGCACCCGGTGATAGGCCTGCTGGTCGGCAAGGCCATGTCCGGTGCCTTCCTGGCCCACGGCTACCAGGCCCAGCGCCTGATCGCCCTGGATGATGCCGGGGTCATGGTGCACGCCATGGGCAAGGCGGCGGCAGCGCGCATCACCCTGCGCAGCGTCGAGCAACTGGAAGCCCTGGCCGCCGAGGTGCCGCCGATGGCCTACGACCTGGCCAGCTACGCCTCGCTGGGCCTGCTGTGGCGCCGCCTGACGGTGGACAACGCCGAGACGCCGAGCAGTGCCGACATCGCCCAGGTACGTGCCTGCCTGGCTGATGCGGTGCGCGACATCGGCAGCTCGAGCGACCTGTCGTCGCGGCTGGCGGGCGAAAACCGCAACGCCTCGCGCCAAGTGCGCGAACAGCTGCGCCGTCAGTGGCAGGGCGCTTGAGATGAACGCGCCAAGGCCGCACGACCTGCTCTGGGGCATGCCCGTATCGGGCCTGCCTGCTGATGCACCGCGTTGGGCGCAGGATGTGCTGCTGAGCGGCCAGCCGGTGGTGGTGCGCCGTGCCACCTGTGCGAACGGCTGGGTGGCGGTGGGGCTGCGTGGCCAGGGCAGGGCGCAGCGGTCGGGTGTACTGATGCGGCTGGCCGATATCCGGTGTCAGCAAGGCCCCGAAGCGCTGCGCTGGCAAGCTGAGAGCCCTTGGCCTGCATTGCAGGCCCTGGCCTCGGTCGCCCCGGTACTGGATGCCAGCGGCCTGGCCTGGGGGCCGACAGGTGGGGTGGGGTACCAGATCGCCACCGGTATGGAGGTGGTACACGCCGACAGCGACCTGGATGTGCTGCTGCGTACGCCACAACCGCTGGCCCGGGCGCAGGCGCGTGAGCTGCTGGATATCCTCGAATGCGCACCTTGTCGTATCGACCTGCAGCTGGAAACTCCGGCGGGCGCTGTTGCCTTGCGCGAGTGGGCCAGCTTCGCCCGCCGCGTACTGCTCAAGTCGGCCCATGGCCCACGCCTGGTCAGCGACCCATGGGCAGCGATGGAGCGTGCCGCATGAGCAGCCTGTTCGCCTTCCCCGGCCAGGGCGCCCAGCAGGTGGGCATGCTGCAGCGCCTGCCTGAGGGTGCCGGGCAATTGCTGGAAGAGGCCAGTGACACCCTCGGCCAGCAGGCCCTGGCGCTGGACAGCCAGCAGGCCCTGCAGACGACCCGTGCCGTGCAGCTGTGCCTGCTGCTGGCTGGCGTGGCCTGGGCGCGTTGGCTGATGCAGCGCAGCCCCACGCCGGATTACGTGGCGGGCTTGTCGATTGGCGCCTACCCGGCGGCGGTCACGGCTGGCGCCCTGGGCTTTGCCGATGCCGTGCGCCTGGTTGCCCTGCGTGGCGAACTGATGCAGCGCGCCTATCCGCAAGGCTACGGCATGACCGCACTCAGCGGCCTGGACCTGGCCTGTGTCGAACGCTTGTTGAGCGATACGGGCGGCGAGGTGTATGTCGCCAACCTCAACAGCGACAACCAGATCGTCATCGCCGGCAGCGATGGCGCGATGGCTGCGGTTGCGGCCAAGGCACGCCGCCTGGGCCAGGGCGTTGCCCGGCGCCTGGCGGTCAGCGTGCCGTCGCATTGCCCGTTGCTGGATGGCCCGGCGGCCGAACTGGCCAGTGCCTTCGCCACGGTCGAACTGCAGCGACCGCGTATCACCTACCTCAGCGGCAGCAGCGCTCGGCCGATATTCGACCCACAGCGTCTGCGCGACGACCTGGCCGGCAACATGGCGCGGGTGGTCGACTGGCGTGCTACGTTGCGCAACGCCTATGAGCGTGGCGTGCGCCTGCACCTGGAACTGCCGCCCGGCAACGTGCTCGGCGGGCTGGCCCGGCCGGTGTTCGAACAGGGCAGGGTGGTTGCTGTTGAAGGCACCCGCTGGGACACCCTGGATGCGCTGCTGCGCCAGGAGGTGGCCGACGAACGATGATGGCAACACCGCGGAGGATGGTGATCCCAGTGGGAGCGGGCGTGCCCGCGAAGCAGGCACCTCGGTGAATGGCACGGGCTTTGCCCGTGTTCGCGGGCACGCCCGCTCCCACAATGACCGCGAAAGCTGCACAAAAGTGTGTTTACGAAGAACAACAACAAGCAACTTCGACACTACCTGAGGACAACAACAATGATCATCTATGGTGTGGCACTGCTGGCGGTCTGCACGCTTGCCGGCGTCATCGTCGGCGACTTCCTGGGCGTGCTGCTGGGCGTCAAATCCAATGTGGGCGGGGTCGGCATCGCCATGATCCTGCTGATCTGCGCACGCCTGTACATGCACCGCAACGGCGGCATGAGCAAGGAATGCGAGTTTGGCGTGGGCTTCTGGGGCGCCATGTATATCCCCGTGGTGGTGGCCATGGCTGCCCAGCAGAACGTGGTCACCGCCCTGCACGGCGGGCCGGTGGCGCTGCTGGCGGCAGTGGGTGCGGTACTGGTGTGCGGTGCGACCATTGCCCTGATCAGCCGCAGCCACCGCGGCGAACCCCTGCCGGCAGTGGAGGCCGGCCCCGAAAGCAATGTGCAGGCCGCCCCTGCAGGAGGGCGTTGATCATGTGGCCGATCATTGACAATGCCCTGGAACATAACGGTTTGATCACTGCCTTTGCGGTGGTGGGCGCGATCATGTGGTTGTCGGTGGTGCTGTCGAAGTACCTGACCTTCGGCCGCGTGCACGGCTCGGCCATCGCCATCGTCATCGGCCTGGTGCTGGCCTGGGTCGGCGGCACCATTACCGGTGGCCAGAAAGGCCTGGCCGACATGGCGCTGTTCTCCGGCATCGGCCTGATGGGCGGGGCCATGCTACGCGACTTCGCCATTGTCGCCACGGCCTTCGAAGTGCAGGCCACCGAGGCGCGCAGGGCCGGGATGATCGGCGCGGTGGCGCTGCTGCTCGGCACGGTGCTGCCGTTCATTGTCGGCGCTGCGGTGGCCTACGCCTTCGGTTACCGTGATGCGGTGAGCATGACCACCATCGGTGCGGGTGCGGTGACCTATATCGTCGGGCCGGTGACCGGGGCGGCGCTGGGGGCCAGCTCGGACGTGATGGCGCTGTCGATTGCTACCGGGCTGATCAAGGCGATCCTGGTGATGGTGTTTACCCCGGTATCAGCGCGCCTGCTGGCGCTGGACAACCCACGTTCGGCGATGGTGTTCGGCGGGTTGGCGGGGACGGTGTCGGGGGTGACGGCCGGGCTGGCGGCGACCGACCGGCGCCTGGTGCCGTACGGGGCACTGACAGCCACCTTCCATACCGGGTTGGGCTGCCTGATGGGCCCGTCGATCCTGTACTTCTGCGTACGCGCCCTGGTCGGTTGACAACAATCTGCTGGACTGCGCAGACCCCTTGTAGGAGCGGCCTTGTGTCGCGATCGGGCCGCAACGCGGCCCCAGCGATATCCGCATCGCAGCCAAGATCCTGGGGCCGCTGCGCGCCCCATCGCGACACAAGGCCGCTCCTACACCGACCGCATCGGTTTCAAGCCATACGCAGTACTTGGGAGCAACTGTCTTGCTCAAATTCCAAAAGGTGGCGCGATCTGTGTGGGAGCGGCCTTGTGTCGCGAAAGGGCTGCAAAGCAGCCCCAGCAATTTCAACTGTTGCGCATCAACCCTGGGGCCGCGTTGCGGCCCTTTCGCGACACAAGGCCGCTCCCACAGGTACAGCGATAACCTCGAAAGCAATGCTGTACCTGTGGGAGCTGGCTTGCCGGCGATGAGGCCAGCACAGGCAGAACCCTGAGCTTTAGCGCAAGGTATTCTTGGTCAGCTCAACTTCGTTCATCTCACGGATTGAAGGTGGCAGCCATACGTGGGGTGAGAAACCGAGGAGAATTGGTAAAGACTCGGCCAGGCAAAAGCCTGCCCACGTACGGCCACCATGACGGTGTTACCAAATCTACCCGTCGGGTTCTCACACCCGGTCGCCGGAGCGACCCGAAAACGTTATCCGTGAGGTGTTTCCCCGACAACAGCGATAGTTCGGCAGCGCGCGTAGGATAATTCCCAAGCGGGTCGTTTCTGGAGTATTTGGTTTCATGTTCAGAAATGTCTTACAGCCGCTAAAAACCTCGTGACGAACACCCGCAACCCACCCCCCGTTTCGGGGAAAACCGCTGGGGAATCCTCCCCAATCTGTTTCGTTTGCCGCTGCAACCAACTGAAAATTAAAGCAATCCGCTCCTGGCATACACCTTGCTCCAGCTCCACGCAGAGATCTTGTGTCCCGGAGGTGCAGCATGTCCATGCCACTCAAAGGCCCCATCCTGTCATCACTCGTTCTGGCCTTGCTCGGCTGGGAGTCGACCAGCGAAGCCGCCGTGCAGTGCCAGCGCACCCTGGTCGCCAACGTTGTGGCGCTGGACCAGCCACTGATGTTCAACCGCCTTGGCGCGCAAAACGCCAACGGCATGATGTTCGCCCTGCGCGAGGATGTGGTGGACGACAAGATGGTCCCCCTCAGCAGCGGCGGGGCGGCGGTACCGGGCAAGGTCACCCTGCGCCCGGACAAGCGCCCGCGGCCCATCGTGCTGCGGGTGGCCGCCGGTGAATGCCTTACCGTCAACCTGACCAACCTGCTCGACTACAAGGCCAACCCCAACAAGGACGGCATCGAGGCCGAAGAGCCTGAGGGCGAAGAGGAGGGGCCGGAGCTCGAAAATGAAGCCGCCGAAGGCTTCGTCGCCGATGAACAAGTGGCCGAACGCATGGTCGGCTTCCAGGTCAACGGCATGCAGGCGGTCAACAGCATCGCCGACATTTCGGCCTACACCGGGCGTAACGGCAACTTCTTCGTCAGCCCCGGCAGCACCCGCAGCTATACCTTGTACGCCGAACGCGAAGGCGCTTTCGCCGCCACCAGCAAAGCCGCCACCTTCGGCGGCGAGGGCACTGCGGGCAACGTTGCCAACGGCCTGTTCGGCCAGGTAGTGGTAGTGCCCAAACTCGGCCGCGCCTACCGCAATACCCTCACCGAAGAAGAAATGCGCCTGGCCACCACCGGCCGTACCGCCACCGGCCAGCCGGTGATCGACTACGAAGCCCGCTACCCGCAAATGCAACCCTGGATCGCCGAAGGCAAGGCCGGCAAGCCGATCATTGCCATGGTCGACGGCAACCAGATCATCAACAGCGAAACCGATGCCATCGTCATGGGCCCCAACCCCGATGGCAGCTTCCCCAAATCCACCTACCCGCTGGAAAGCCTGGGCAAGCGCAACCCGGCGTTGCCCAACCGCCTGGAGGCGTTCCGTGACTTCGCCTCGCAGTTCGCCGACGAGGTCGCCGGCACCCAGGCGTTCCCTGGCTACTGGGCCGACCCGGTGATGGGCCATGTACTGGAACCCACCCGCGACTCGTTCATGATCAACTACGGTTCCGGTGGCATGGGCGCGGAAGTGGTGGCCAACCGCCTGGGCGTGGGGCCGATGCACGACTGCCTGTCGTGCGCCTATGAGGAGTTCTTCCTCAGTGCGCACACTGTCGGTGACGTCGGTACCCTGGTGGACGTGCCGGCCAACGTCGGCCTGGAGCACATTCGCCCTGGCGAGGTGCCACCGGCCAGCGCCGTCGGGGTCAAGGCCAGCATGGCCCTGTTCCCGGCGGAACCGGCCAACGTGCACCACAGCTACATTGGTGACTTCACCAAGTTCCGCAACACCCACAACGGCCATGAACAGCACATTTTCCACCTGCACGGCCACCAGTGGCTGTTCAACCCCAATGACGACAATTCCGACTACATCGATGCCCAGGGCATCGGCGCGGGGGTCGGCTACACCTACGAAATCGCCAACGGCGGTGCGGGCAACCGCAACCGGGTCGCGGGCGATGCCATTTACCATTGCCACTTCTACCCGCACTTCGCCCAGGGCATGTGGGCCATGTGGCGGGTGCACGACGTGTTCGAGGAAGGCACCCGCCTGGAAGTGAGCGGGCAGGGCGAGAACGGCTTCCACAGCACCCCGTTCGCCCTGCGCAGCGGCAAGCCGGCGGTTGGCGCGCGGGCCTTGCCCGATGGCGAGATCGTTGCGGGTACGCCGATCCCGGCCATCGTGCCGCTGCCCGGCAAGGCCATGGCGCCGATGCCAGGCAAGGTGGTGGTGGTACCGAAGCTGTCCGAAGAGCTGGTTGCCGCCAATGACGACGACGAGCCCGAAGAAGAAGAGGATGAAGAACCAGCCGACCAGGAGCCGGTTCGCAAGGCCATCGGCTCGCTGGCGCTGGTCGACCGCAGTGACGCCAACCGCAACGCCGACGGCACCTTGAAAAACCCTGGCTATCCGTTCTGGATCGGCGGCATGGAAAGCAGCGTGGGCAACCGCCCACCAACCCCGCCACTGGACATGCTCGACCCGGCCATGGCACGCCAGCTCAAGGAAAGCGGCAAGGCGCTGTGGGCCAACCTTGACCCGAACCAGGTCGATGGCTGGGATGGCGGCCTTGGCCGCCACGCGCTGGACGGCGTATCTGCCGGCGGCGAGGCCGAAACCACCACCACCAAGCTCGATTTCACCAAGGTGGTACACAAGGCCAAGCCCATCTACCTGCCGGAAGAGGGTACCGATGTCGAGCAGGCGGCCATGCAGTTCCATGCCCAGGCCGAACACCAAAGCTTTGCCCTGATCCCCGGCAGCCAGCCGGTGGCCAAGGCGTTCCGCACCAATGGCGCCTTGCCGACTGCCGGCGCGCCGTTCTACGAGCCGTGCATGGATGACCGGGGCAAACGCCTGACCCAATCTTCCGGGGTAGGCGAGTACTTCAGCGGCGAAAGCCTTTCGGGCCTGAACTTCCGGGGCTCCTCGGCCTTCACCGCCGACCACCCACGCATCTACAAGGGCGCCAACATCCAGTTCGACGCGGTGTACAACAAGGTCGGCTACCACTTCCCGCAGGCCCGCATCATCGCCCTGTGGGAGGACGCCTGGCCGGTGATTACCAAGCAGCGCCCGCCAGAGCCACTGGTGATGCGCATGAACACCTTCGACTGCACCATGTACCAGCACACCAACCTGATCCCGAACATCTACGAGATGGACGACTACCAGGTGCGCACCCCGACCGACGTGATCGGCCAGCACATCCACCTGCCCAAGTGGGACCTGACCGCCGCCGACGGCTCGGCCAACGGCTGGAACTACGAAGACGGCATCCTCTCGCCCGGCAGCGTGGTCGAGCGGGTGCAGGCCATTCGCGCCTACAACGGCTGCACCCAAGGCGATAGCCGCGACGGCACCGCCGCCTGCCCGCAAGCCCGGCAGCACCCATACTTCGGCCGCTTCGGCCGGGCCGACTGGCTGGGCGCACGCACGGCCATGCAGCGCTGGTTCGCCGACCCGCTGGTGAACGTGTACAACGTCGACCGTGGCCTGGGCACCATCTTCACCCACGACCACCTCGGCCCATCGACCCACCAGCAGCTTGGGCTGTATGCCACCGTACTGGCCGAACCGGCCAACTCCACCTGGTACCACGCCGAAACCGGCGAGAAGCTGTACAACCCGGCCACGCGCCAGGACGGTGGCCCGACCTCGTGGCAGGCGGTGATCCAGACCGGTGACCACGATGGCGACGGCAAGAACGACAGCTACCGCGAGTTCTTCCTGGAATACAGCGACTTCCAGCACGCCTACGAGGCCGGTGTGTACGTCGGCGCCGGGCCGGACGGCATCCCCAATGCCCAGTCGTACCCGGCCACCGCCGACAGCTTCCGCTACGCCATCAACCCGCCGGTGCGCGGCAAGGCGTCGAACCTGCTGGAGGCCATCGTCGAGGAACGCGGCGGCATCAACCCGGGCTGCCCAAGCCGGCCCTGCCCGCAGGCAATCTCGGTGGATGACCCGGGCATGTTCGTCGTCAACTACCGCAACGAGCCCCTGGCCCTGCGTGTGTACGACCCGTACAAGGTCGGCCCGGACGGCAAGCGTGGCATGCAGGCCGACGGCCTGGCCGGCGACCTCAGCTATGCCTTGCAAACCCGTACCGACCGGGCGATTCCGGCCATGAACCTGGCTCCGTCGGCGATTACTTCGGCCGTGGGCCCCACCGGCGGCACCACGCTGTTCCCGCCGCACATCAACGCGGCCGGCAGCGAACCGGGCGACCCGTTTACCCCGATGCTGCGCACCTACTCCGGTGACAACGTACGCCTGCGCATGCACGCCGGCGGCCATGAAGAGGAGCACAACGTCACCTTGCATGGCGTGAAGTGGCTGCAGAACGGCACCGGCTACGGCAACAGCTCCAACTCGGGCTGGAAGTCATCGCAGATGATCGGTATTTCCGAGCAACTGGGCTTCATGGCGCCGGTGTCGATGATCTCCAGTTCGGCGGCCACCAACGGTGACTACCTGTATTCCCTGGACGCGGCCCTGGAGGGCTACTGGAACGGCATCTGGGGCATCATGCGCAACTACACCGCGCAGCGTGCCGACCTGTTCCCGCTGCCCAACAACCCGCAGCCGGTGGCCATGCGCAACACCGTCAACTTCGACGGCATCTGCCCGAAAACCACGGCCAACCCCAACGGCATCGGCAGCCGTCCCACGGTCAAGCGCAGCTACGAAATCGTCGCGGCACTGGCCAACGACATTCTCGAGAACCGCAACGGGGTCAGCATCAACGACCCGGCCGGTGTCGGCCAGCATGTCGGCGGCCCGCTCAAGGCCAATGGCGGCACCCTGGTGTTCAACAGCCGCAAGACCACCATCCCGCTGGTCAGTGGGGTAGACCCCGAAGATGGGGAACCCTTCACCATCGGTGGCCACAGCGCGCCGCTGCACGACCCGACCGCGATCCTGTACGTGCGCAAGGCCGACCTGGACGCCACCACCGGCAAGCTCAAGGCGGGCGTGCCCGTGGAGCCACTGGTGCTGCGCGCCAATGCCGGCGAGTGCATCAGCATCACCCTGGAAAACCGCCTGCCGCTGGTGATGCCGGACCTGCCCAGCACTGCGGTGATGCACAACGTAGTCAAGCGTGACCGCTTCGACAGCGAGGGTGCCACCGCCTTTGCCAACAACCTGATGCGGCCGTCCAGCCACGTGGGCCTGCATGCCCAGCTGCTGGCCTACGACATCACCAAGTCCGATGGCGCCAACGTCGGCCTCAACCCGGTGCAGACCGTAGCCCCGCGTGCCGGCACCAGTGGCGCCTGGCCGACCCGTACCTACCAGTACTATGCCGGCCACCTGGAGCGTGAAGGCAAGCCGGTGTCGCAGCTGGGCCGCACGGTGGACAACATCAATACCACGGCCATCGAGTTCGGCGGCCTCAACCTGACCCCGTCGGACTTCATCAAGCAGCCGCAGAAAGGCCTGGTGGGTGCCATGAGCATCCTGCCACAGACCGCCACCTGGACCGAGGACACCGCAACACGGGCCCAGGCCACGGTCAAGGTCACCGGCCAGCCCGACTACCGCGACTTCGTCACGGTCTGGCAGCGTGCGCTGAACATGCGCTGGGCCGACGGCCGCCCGGTGGAGGGCATCAATACCGAAGGCAACGGCGCCGCCGGCGACCCGCAGGACAACGGCAACATGGCGGTCAACTACAAGACCGAACCCCTGTGGCTGCGCTTCGGCATGGCCCCCGACTCACCCTTCGGCCGCGCCGGTGGCCTGGGCTTTGGCGATGTGCCCAATGCCCACATGGCCTACGCCAACGGCCTGGTCGGTGGCGACCCGCAAACCCCGGTGCTGTACGCCAAGCCCGGCCAGCCGGTGCGCAACCATATCGTGATGCCCAGTGGTGGCAGCCGCGGCATGGTCTACCAGCTGGATGGCCACTTGTGGCCGCTGCACAACTACCAGGCCGAGAAGAACGACGTGGACGGCTACCCGCTGAGCCTGCCTGGCATCGGCTCGGTGCGCTTCGGCTACAACCCGATGGCCATGTACATCGGTGCCCAGGAAAGCGTGCTGCCGGCCGCGCACTTCAGCTTCATGCTGCCCAGTGCCGGCGGCGCCAACGCGGTGGCGGGTGACTACCTGTTCCGCGACTACGCCGCCTACGGCAACCTCTCGGGGCTGTGGGGGATCTTGCGGGTGACCAATGAAGCGCCGCCGGCAACGGCACCGGCGCAGTGACGGTAAATGGGGGCGCGAAAATGAACAAGAAGACCCGCCTTGCATGCATGGGGGTAGCACTGGGGGCAGCGCTGATCGGCCTGGGCGTGGCCTATGAAAGCCTGTGGTGCGATCCGCGCGAGTATTTGCAGGGCTCTGCCGACCCGCAGGCCCCGCACCGGCTCAGCCGCGACGGTGTGACCGTGGAGTTCGAGGCCCGGCCGCTGGCGGGGGATGAGCTGCAGGAGGGCGGCTTCGCCAACATCCGTTTCAAGGTCAGCGACCAGGCCAGTGGCCAACCGCTGTCGGGCATGGCCCCGGGGGCGTGGCTCGACCCGACGCAGTCGGCCCCGGAGGGCGACCGCGACCAGAGCTGCAAGGCCCGTGTCGCGCTGTTCCTCAAAAGCAGCATTGGCGCCCGGCCTTTGCTCGACCTGAACAGTTACTTCCTGTTGATGATGAACAAGGACGCCAGCCTGACGGTGATCGACCCGACCGTATCGGTGGGCGGCGTGACCAGCACCATGGCCCGCATCGACCTGCCTGGGCGGCCCATGGACTGGGTAGCCACCGCTGACGACAGGCAGGTGTTCGTGTCCATTCCCGAGCGCGGCAAGGTCTCGGTGATCGACACCGAGACCTTCACCCGCGTGGCCGACCTGGACGCTGGCGACCAGCCGCTGCGCGTGGCCCTGCAACCGGACCAGCACCGGCTTTGGGTAGGCAACAACAGCAGCGACCCGGCCAAGGGCGGGGTAACGGTGATAGACGTACCGGGGCGCAACACCCTGAAAACCTTCAACACCGGCGGCGGCCACCACGAAATCGCCTTCAGTGGTGACTCCCGCTACGCCTATGTCAGCAACCGCGACAGCGGCACCCTGAGCGTGATCGACATCCCGGAAATGCGCCTGGCCAAGACCATCAAGGTTGGCCCGCACCCGCTGTCGGTCAGCTATTCGGCGTTGTCCCAGGCGGTGTACGTGGTCGATGGCGAGGAGGGCAGCGTGCGCGTGTTCGATGCCCGCAACCACCAGCTACGCCACACGGTCCAGGCCGAGCAGGGCCTGGGGCCGATGCGTTTCAGCAGCGATGGCCGCTATGGCATCGTGCTCAACACCCTGGAGAACCAGGCCCTGGTGATCGACGCCAGTACCGACAAGCTGATCCACCGGATCCCGGTGGCGGCCGAACCGTATCAGCTGACTTTCACCAAGGGCTATGCCTACGTGCGCGGCCTGGCTTCACCGAAGGTGAGCATGATCAACCTGGCCAGCCTGGGCGAAGGGCGTTCGCCGATCATCCAGGGCTTCGAGGCCGGCCCGGCGGCGCCACGTCAGGCTGGCGACCTGCCGCTGGCTCAGGGGCTGTCGGTGTCGCGCGATGACAATTCGGTGTTCGTGGTCAACCCGGTGGACAACACCACCTACTTCTACGCCGAAGGCATGAACGCACCGATGTCCGGCTACAACAACCGTGGCCACCAGGCCCGTGCCGCCATCGTCGTCGACCGCAGCCTGCGCGAACTGGCGCCGGGCGTGTATGGCTCGACGGTGAAGATGCCCGCCGCCGGCAAGTTCGACGTGGCCTTTTTGCTCAACCAGCCGCAGATCATCCACTGCTTCAGCACCGATGTGGTCGCAGCGCCAAATGCCGGCAAGCGCAAGGGCGCGCATGCCGAGTTCATCGGCCTGGACCGGCCGTTGTCGCAGCACAGCGCTGTGACCGCACGGGTGCGCATCGTCGGCGACGACGGCCTGCCGCGCCTGGGCCTGAGCGACCTGAGCCTGCGCTACTTCCTGGCGCCTTCGTCGATGCCACGCAACCTGCAGCTGGAGGAGGTGGGCGAGGGCATCTATCAGGCAGCGCTGAGCCTGCCCGAAGCTGGTGCCTGGTACCTGCACGTGCAGTCGCCGTCGCTGGGGCGCAAGTTCGCCGAAGAAAACTACACCAGCCTGCGCGTGCTGCCGGCCGCAACGTCCACCGTTTCCGATAATGACGTGAGGAATCTGCGATGAACGCCAAGCATGCTTGCAAACTGTTGGCCCTGAGCCTGGCTTTTGCCGGCAACCTGGCCCTGGCCCATGGCGGCCACGACCACAACGGCCACTCCGAACAGCCGCCGGCGGCGCGCCAGGAAAAGGCCAGCGTGCGCTTTGCCGATGTCTCGCTGCTGAACCAGGACGGCATGCCGGTACGCCTGGAAAAAGACCTGGTAGGCGACCACCTGGTGGTCATGGGCTTTATCTACACCAGCTGCACCACGGTGTGCCCGGTGGTGTCGTCGATCATGGGCAAGGTCCAGCAGCAACTGGGTGGCCGGGTGGGGCAAGACATTCACCTGGTATCGATCAGCGTCGACCCGCAACGTGACGACGCCAAGCGCCTGCAGGACTACGCCAAGGCCTTCCAGAAGGGGCCGGGCTGGAGCTGGCTGACCGGCACGCCATATGCCATCAGCGAAACCCTCAAGGGCCTGGGCAGCTTCAGCGCCGACCTCAGCCAGCACCCGCCACTGATCCTGGTGGGGGACGGGCGCACCGGCCACTGGACGCGCTACTACGGCTTCACCGACCCGGCAGTGCTGATCGACGAAATCAACCGCCTAGGCGCCCGCCGGGTGCATGCCAAGAGCACGGCGATTGCCGACCATCACGAGGTGCAACCATGAGCCTGGTAAGCTCCCGTCGCGCAGGCATGCGCGGTTTTGACTGGCTGATGCTGGGTGGCTGCCTGTGGATCCTCGCCTCGGTGGCGTTCGCCCATGAAGGCCATGCCCCGCAGGCGCCAGAACCGCAGCCGGCACCGCAGGCGATGACCAGTGGCGGCGGTACCCGCGATGCCCAGGCCTGGTTCACCGACACCGTGCTCAAGGACCAGAATGGCCGCGAGCTGCGCTTCTACAGCGATGTGCTCAAGGACAAGGTGGTGATGCTCAACGTGATCTTCACCCATTGCACCGACGCCTGCCCGCTGATTACCCGCAAGTTGCGCGAAGTGCGCGAGACCATGGGGCCGCAGCTGGCCAGCCAGGTGACCTTCGTGTCGATCAGCAGCGACCCGCTCAATGACACCCCCGAAGTGCTCAAGGCGTTTGCCGGGAAGCAGGGCGTGGATGGGCCCAACTGGTTGTTCCTGACCGGTGACAAGGCCAATGTCGATTTGGTGCTCGGGCGCATCGGCCAGTTCCTGCCCAGCCCCGAGCAGCATTCGACACAGCTGATTGCCGGCGATGTGGCCGGCAAGCGCTGGAGCAAGATCCGCCCGGATGCACCGCCGGCGGCGATTGCCCAGCGCATGCAGTTGCTGGCACTGCCTTTGGCAGGGCGGTGAGTATCATGAATGCCTTTGCGGCCTTGTGCTGTTGCTGCCGGCCTCATCGCCGGCAAGCCGGCTCCCACAGGTATGACACTGCCTTCAGGCACGTTGCGATTACTGTGGGAGCTGGCTTGCCGGCGATGAGGCCTGAGCAGGCTGGAAAAGCCATGAGCACAACCCTGGTTGTGCTTGTGAGCCTGATGTTTTGTGCTCCGGCTTTTGCCCTGGACCTCACCGCCAACGAACAAGCCGGCAAACACCTCTACCGCCAGGGCGTCTCCAGCAGCGACGCACAACTGCAAGCCCGGGTCGGTGCCAGCGACATGATGGTCCCCGCCAGCGTGCTGCCCTGTGCCAGCTGCCACGGCAACGATGGCCGCGGCCGTGCCGAAGGGGGCGTACGCCCGCCCAGCCTCGACTGGCAGCGCCTGGCGCAAGGCCAGGGCGAACGCGAGGTCAACGGCCGCCGCTATCCGGCCTACAGCGACAGCAGCCTGGCCCGGGCGATTCAGCACGGCGTCGACCCGGCAGGCAATCGCCTGGACCCGGCCATGCCGCGCTTCGACCTCACCTTGGCCGACCAGCGCAACCTCACGGCCTACCTCAAGCGCCTGGCCCAGGAGCGCGACCCCGGCGTGGAGGAGGGCGTGCTGCGCCTGGGGACCTTGCTGCCGGCATCCGGCCCGCTGACCGAGGCCGGGCAGGTGGTGCGTGCGGTGCTGGAAGACGGCCTGACGCAACTCAACCAGCAGGGTGGCATCCACGGGCGACGCCTGGAACTGGTGGTGCTCGACCCGGGATCCGACCCGGCCAGCGCCGAACGGGCGCTGAAGCAGTTGCTGGAGCAGGAGCAGGTGTTCGCCCTGATCGCGCCATTGGCACCCATGCTCGACCAGCGCCTGGCAACCTTGCTGGCGCCCCACAATGTACCGCTGATCGGCAGTACCCCACGCAGCGGCGGCAGCCCACAGATTTTTGACCCGTTGCCCGGCTTGCCCGCGCAATTGCTGAGCCTGGCCGGCCACGCCCGCGCGGCACTGGGGCTGGCTGCCAACGACCTGCGTGTGGTGTATGCCGGCAATGAACAAGCGGCGTTGGCCGAACAGGTGCGCGAACGCCTTCAGCAGCAAGGCTGGTCACCACCTGCGGCCCAGGCCTTTGCTGGCCAGGCCGTGGACGGGCAGGGCATTGTCTTCCTCGGCCGTGCCCAGGCCTTTGCCGAACTGGCTTCGGCGCTGCAGTCAGCCGGCCGCCAGCCGTACCTGTTTGCCGCCTCCAGCCAGGTGACCGGCGCCGTGGCGCGCTTGCCCGAGTTCTGGTCGCAACGGGTGTTCCTGGCTTATCCCTACGTGCCTGGGGACTGGACCGAACAGGGCCAGGCGATTCTGGCCGGCCTGCAGCAGCGTCAGGGCCTCGACCCTCGCCAGGCGTCGTTGCAGGTCAACACCCTGTGCGCGCTGCGCCTGCTGAGTGAAGCGTTGAAGCAGACAGGCCGCGACACCAGCCGCGAGCAGCTGATTGCCGCGCTGGAAGGCCTGCATGATGTGTCCACCGGCCTGACCCCGGCCCTGGGCTTCGGCCCCGGTCGCCGCCAGGGCATGGCCGGTGCCCATGTGGTGGCGGTGGCCCTGCCCGGGCCGCGCTTCACCGCGGTCACCCCATACCGGCCACTGCCGGACAGCCCTTGAGCGGAGGTTGCCATGCGCGTTCTGTTGTTGTGCCTGTTGCAGGTGTTGGCCAAGGCAAGCTGGGCCGATATGCCGGCGGCGCGGGTCAATGGTGTGGAGATCGAGACGATGCGCCTGGAGCGCTATTTCAGCGAATACCTGGATGCCCAGGGCCGCGCGGTGGCCAGCATCCGCAACCCGAACCTGTACCAGCGCCTGCGCGACCAGGCACTGAATGAACTGATCGACAAGGAGCTGTTGTGGCAGGAGGCCCAGCGCCGCGGCATAGCCATCAGCGACGAGCAGGTGTCGGCGCATGTGGGCGAGGTCGAGGCCGCGCTTGGCAGCCCGGCAATCTTTGAACGGCGGCTGGCGGAAGCGGGCTTCGATAGGGCACAGTACAATGAGTACACCCGGCGCGAGCTGGCCGCGCAGCAGGTGTATGCCCAGCTCAGCGCTGTCGCCGCGCCCAGCCAGGCCGAAGTGGAGGCATTCTACGATGCCAGCCTGGAAACCCTGCAAGGAGTGCAGAAACAAAATGACGAACCTTCGGTCATACGCGAACAGGGACTGGTTCAAGCCAGGGCCACGCTCATCGGGCAGCGGGAGGCGCAGGCGCGCCAGTCCGTGCGCCAACGTTTGCGTGCGTCCGCTATCGTGGAGATTGCCGACTGAGGTGACTGATGGCGTTTCCCCAATCATGGGGAATAACGATCTGGCAGTGTGCCATCAGTTTCCCCGCATGTGGGGAACCAGGCCGGTGCGCCTGCCCGCTGCGTTACGGATGTTGATCGGTACCCCTTGGCGAATCAATGACTTACAGTGGTGCAGCATGATTTTTCACGCCTGGCACGAAGCCTGCTCAAGCCTGTACAGGGGCGCACTTCGCAGACCGGGTTACCGGGCAGTTCTTGGGAGTCGACCTTGGTGAACAGAGTATTGGTAGTCGATGACGAACAGACTCTTGCGCAGAACCTGCAAGCGTACCTGCAGGCGCAAGGCCTGGAAGTTCATGTTGCCCACGACGGTGCCAGTGGTATCGAGCAGGCTGCAAGCCTGGCACCGCAAGTGATCGTGCTGGATTACCGCTTGCCCGACATGGAGGGTTTTCAGGTTCTGGAGACCGTACGCAGGAACAGGCAGTGCCACTTCGTGCTGATTACCGCCCACCCCACCGTCGAGGTGCGTGAGCGGGCCGCCGAACTGGGTGTGAGCCATGTCCTGTTCAAGCCGTTCCCGTTGGTGGAACTGGCCCGTGCAGTCTTCGACCTGATGGGCATCGAGCGCCGGCGCAGGGCCACGGACAACCCGGCTGAAGGGTTTGTCGAACGACGCCAGAACAGGAACGAATCGTTCCCCCTGCAGTTGTACGATGGAAGCTGGGTATTGGCCGACCGCCGCCGCAACGGCGCCAAGCCCCCGGGGCCCGACGACGATCAACTGCTCACAGGGGAATAGCGGCGCCCGCACCCCTGGCCGAGCCAGCCTGCGACGCGCCCCTGAGCGGAGTCGCAGGCCATGCCAGAAGCATTCGATGCAACCCAGGACGCTCTACCGCCTGCACCGGCCTCTTCGCGGGTAAACCCGCTCCCACAGGGGCACCGCAATTCTGAAGAAATCGGCAATCCCGTGGGAGCGGGTTTACCCGCGAAAGGGCCGGCACAGGTAAAAGCATATTCTGCCTACCCCCGCGACCTACTGGCCCAGGCCCGCCTGCAAACCAGCGACGAACGCCTGCTCACCCGCCTGGAACAGCTGGCCTGCGACACCCCCGACACCTTCACCCAGCGCCTGGGCCTGACCCTGCATTACCCGGTGCTGGACAGCCACACCCTGCTGGCCAGCACCCCACGCTTCGACAAGGTCAGCCTGGCGATGTGCCTGAAGCGTGAATTCGTCCTGATCGAGCAGGGTGGCCAACTGCTGGGCGTGTTCGCCGACCCCTTCGACCACGCCCGCCTGGCCTGGATCGACGATGTGCTGCAAGGCGCACCGCTGTACCTGGCCCACGCCGCGGACCTCGCCACTTTCCTGGCCCGCCACGAAGAAAGCTTCCACGCCGTGGACGCCCTTGACCACGACGCCGAAACCAGCAGCGAAAGCGACCCGCTGCAGCGCCTGTCGCTGGCCAGCATCAGCGAAGACCAGAGCCGCGTGGTCAAGCTGGTCAACTCCACGCTGTACGACGCCCTCAAGCTGCACGCCAGCGACATCCACCTGGGCATGACCGGCCAGGGCCTGACCATCAAGTACCGCATCGACGGTGTGCTCAATGGCGCCGGCAAGGCCAGCGGCAGCGCCTTCGCCGACCAGGTGATCTCGCGCATCAAGGTGATGGCCGAGCTGGACATCGGCGAAAAACGCGTGCCCCAGGACGGCCGTTTCAAGGTTGCCGTGGGCGACCGGCAAATCGACTTCCGGGTATCGATCATGCCCAGCATCTTCGGCGAAGACGCCGTGCTGCGGGTGCTCGACAAGCAGGACCTGTCCGACCGGGTCAGCGGCGTGCAGCTGCAGGCCCTGGGCTTTGCCGAGGAAACCCTGCGCGCCCTGCGCCGCCTGGCCGCCGAACCCTACGGCATGATCCTGGTCACCGGCCCCACCGGCAGCGGCAAGACCACCACCCTGTACGCCATGATCAGCGAGATCAACCACGGCGTGGACAAGATCATCACCATCGAGGACCCGGTCGAATACCAGCTGCCTGGCGTGTTGCAGATCCCGGTCAACGAGAAGAAGGGCCTGACCTTCGCCCGCGGCCTGCGCTCGATCCTGCGCCACGACCCGGACAAGATCCTGGTCGGTGAAATCCGCGATCCGGACACCGCGCAAATCGCCGTGCAGTCGGCGCTCACCGGCCACCTGGTGTTCACCACCATCCACGCCAACAACGTGTTCGATGTGATCGGCCGTTTCAGCCAGATGCAGGTCGACCCCTACAGCTTCGTCTCCGCGCTCAATGCGGTGCTGGCCCAGCGCCTGATCCGCCTGGCCTGCCCGCACTGCGCCACGCCGTGCGAAGTCGACGACGACACCCTGTACGGCGCGGGCCTGACCCGCGAGGGCGTGGCCGGCTGGAAGTTCGTCCGCGCCCAGGGCTGCGGCCAGTGCCGTGGCAGTGGCTACCGCGGCCGCAGCGCCATCGCCGAACTGCTGCACCTGGACGACGACCTGCGGCAGATGATCGTCGAGCGTCGCCCTCTGTCGCAAATCAAGAACCTCGCCTGCCAGCGTGGCCTGCGCCTGCTGCGGGCCTCGGCCCTGGACCTGGTCCGGGATGGCCGTACCACACTCGAGGAGATCAACCGTGTCACATTCATCTGATCGTGGCGCTTACAGATACAGTGCCGTACTCGGTGCCGAAGGTGTGGGCCTGGGTAGCTGGCACGCCAATCACCACCAATGGCTGGGCAGCCGCGACTTTACCTGCGATGCCGCCCAACCGGCCTGGGAGGCCGCCGTCGACGCCCTGGCCATGCTGCTGGCCGAGCATGCCGTGCGCGGTGCCCAGTTGCGGGTACTGCTGTCGGCCCGGTACAGCCGCTTCTGCCTGGTGCCCTGGAGTGATGCCATCAGCCACCCGCGCGAGCTGGACGCCTACGCCCGGGCCTGTTTCGAAAACCTCTACGGGCAGCCGCTGGACGACTGGCGCATCGTGCTGTCGCCCGAGCCGGCCGGTGCCGCGCGCATCGCCACGGCGTTGCCCGAAGCCCTGCTGCAGCGGCTGCAGGCGCTGGGCCGGGAAAGCCACCTGAGCCTGCGCTCGGTACAGCCGTACCTGATGGCCGCTTACAACCGCTGCTCGGCGCAGCTGGGGCAGGGCGACTTCCTGTTCGTCCTGGCCGAACCGCGCCGCAGCGTGCTGCTGCTGGCTGCCGGCGGGGCCTGGCAGCAAGTGCTGACGCAAGGTTGTGCCGACAGTGACCAGGCCCTGCAAGCACTGATCGAGCGCACCTGCGAGCTGTACGGCGAGCACCTGCCACGGGTCTACCTGCATGCCCCGGGTCGGGGTGACGTGCCGCAACTGGCGGCGGTGCAGCTGTGCCAGCCAGCCAGCGATGCCGACCCACTGTGCGCCATGTGGCGGGCGGTGGCCTGACATGCGCCGCCTCGACCTGGAATTCCAGCCCCGGCGCAGCAGCCCGTTGGCCTGGTCGCTGCTGGCCGTGGCGAGCGCCACCGTTGCCGGCCTGGTGCTGCTGCAACAAAGCTTGCAGGCCGAGCAGGTCGTACGGGAGGCCAGCGTGCACAGCCTGGAGCAGCAACTGGGCCGTCGCCCGGCCACTGTCGCGCCGCTGAGCAGCGCCGCCAGCCGCGAACAGGCCGAGCGCCTGGCGCAGATGCAAAGCGTCTCGCAGCAGCTGCAACGGCCCTGGCAGCAGCTGTTCGCCATGCTCGAAGCGCAGCCCCAGGACGACGTGGCGCTGCTCAGCCTGGCCCCCGACGCGCGCAAAGGCCAACTGCGCATCACCGCCGAGGCGCGCAACCTGGAAGCGATGCTGCAGTACCACCAGCGCCTGGAGGCCAGTGCCGAGCTCAGCGATGTGTCGTTGCTTAACCACGAAGTGCTGGCCGCGCAGCCCGAACACCCGGTGCGCTTCACCCTCACCGCTACCTGGGAGACCGGCCATGCGCGCCCGTGAATCGCTGAACAGCCTGATCCTCCAGGAGCGCCTGCGTCGCGTCGGCCCGGTCGGCCTGGCTGCGGTTGCGGTGGGCCTGCTGGCCGTGGGCGTGCTGTGCGCCGGGGTGTTGCCGCAATGGCAGAACCTGCGCGAGCTGCGCGCCACCGAAGCGGACGCCAGCGTGCAGGTCGAGCGGGTCAGGCGTGGCGAGCTGAAGATTGCCATCAAGCCCGAGCAGCAGGCCCTCGACAGCCTGCGCCAGCAACTGCCGGGGCAGCCCCGGGCCAGTGAGCTGATCGAGCGCCTGTACCACCTGGCCAGCGCGGAGCATATCAGCCTGGCGCGTGGCGAATATGCCCTGGGCATCGACCCCAAGACGCAACTGGCGCGCTACCAGATCGTGCTGCCGGTACGCGGCAGCTACCCGCAGATTCGCGGTTTCCTCAAGGGCCTGCTCAAGCAGTTGCCGACCCTGGTGCTGGAAGACCTGGAGCTGCAACGCAAACGCATTGGCGACAGCGAGCTCAACGCCCGCCTGCGCATGACCCTTTACCTGTCGAGGTCATGATGAACACACAACGTGCTGTCATCTGGGTTGGCTTCCTCGGCGTGAGTGCGGCGCTGGCCTGGGCGCCGGGTCATTGGTTCGGCGAGGAAGACAGTGTTGCCCCCTTCGCGGGCGCGCCCGCTCCCACAAAATCGGCGGTATCCACGGTCCCTGTGGGAGCGGGTTTACCCGCGAAAGGGCCGGAACAAGCCTCCAGGGATCTCTTCCCAACCCAGCAATGGACCAAACCCAAGGCTCTGGCCACTGTCACCGAACAACCCGTGGTCACTGCACCCGCCGTAGTCGCAGCCCCGACTGCACCGGCCCTGCCATTCCAGTTCATTGGCCGCATCGGCGACCGCGACGACCTGCAGATCTTCCTGCAGAGCGGCGAAAAACTCTACGTCGTGCGCCAGGGCGACGTGATCGAAGACACCTACCGCCTCGAGCGGGTATCGGCCAGCGAGCTGCATCTGGTCTACCTGCCTTTGCATCAGTCGCAGACTTTGTCTGTAGGGAGCGCACCATGAAGTCGTCAAAGCTGTGCAAACCGGCTCCGTTCCTGCTAGTGGCGCTGTGCGTGGCCATTGCCGGCTGCGGCTCCAGTGCGGTACGCAAGGACAGCGAACAGCTGATGAAGGAGGGCCAGTACGAAGCCGGCATCGCCAGCCTGGAAAAAGCCCTGCGCGAGGACCCGCGTGACACCGAGCTGAACATCGCCCTGGCCCACAGCCGCCAGGCCGCGGTCGAGGCGCTGCTGACCCAGGCCGACGCCGACCGCATCCGCCACGACTTCGCCAGCGCCCGCATGGGCTATGGCCGGGTGCTGACCCTGGAGCCGAACAACCGCCGCGCCCAGGAAGGCATCCGCCAGCTGGAGCTGATCCGCACCCTCGACGAGCGCGTGGCGCTGGGCCAGGCGGCGCTGCGCCAGGGCGACCTGTTCGGTGCCGAGCGCTACATGCGCGAAGTGCTGCGCCTGGACCCGCAGAACCAGAAGGGCATTGCCCTGCGCAGCGACATCGAGAACGTGCAGGCGCGCACCGCGCAACCGTTCCCGCAGCTGCGCAGCAAGCTGGAGCGGCCGGTGACCCTGGAGTTTCGCGATGCCAACCTGAAGACCATCTTCGAGGTGCTGTCCCAGGTCGCCGGCATCAACTTCATCTTCGACAAGGACATGCGCCCGGACATGAAGGCCACCATCTTCGTGCGCGAGTTGCGCATCGAGGACGCCGTGGCGCTGCTGCTGGAACAGAACCAGCTGCGGCAGAAGATCGTCAACGAAAACACCCTGATGATCTACCCCGACTCGCCGCAGAAGACCAAGGACTACCAGGAACTGGTCATGCGCACCTTCTACCTGACCAGCATCGACTCCAACACCGCGCTGAACATGGTCAAGACCATGCTCAAGACCCGCGACGTGTTCGTCGATGAGCGCCTCAACACCCTGACCATGCGCGACACCCCCGATGCCGTGCGCATGGCCGAGAAGCTGCTGCAGTCGCAGGACCAGTCCAACCCCGAGGTGGTGCTGGAAGTGGAGGTGATGGAAGTGGCCACTTCGCGCATCCTCGACCTCGGCCTGCAATGGCCCAACACCTTCGGCGTGCTGAGCTCCGACGGCCAGCCGGTAAGCGTGCTCGACCAGCTCAAGGGCATCGACTCCAGCCGCATCAGCATCGCGCCGGCACCGCAGGCCAAGATCAACGCGCAGGACAAGGACATCAACACCCTGGCCAGCCCGGTGATCCGCGTCAGCAACCGCGAGCAGGCGCGCATCCACATCGGCCAGCGGGTGCCGATCATCAGCGCCACTTCGGTGCCGTCCACCCAGGGCCCGGTGATCACCGAAAGCGTCACCTACCTGGACGTGGGCCTGAAGCTTGAGGTGCAGCCCACCGTGCACCTGAACAACGAAGTGGCGATCAAGGTAGCCCTGGAGGTGAGCAACGCCACCCCGCTGGAAGCCACCCGCCAGGGCACCATTCCGGTCCAGGTCGACACCCGCAACGCCCAGACCACCCTGCGCCTGCACGATGGCGAAACCCAGGTGCTGGCCGGCCTGGTGCGCAACGATCACAACGCCAGCGGCAACAAGATCCCGGGCCTTGGCGACATCCCTGGCCTGGGCCGGCTGTTCGGCAGCAACAAGGACGACATGAGCAAGTCGGAGCTGGTGCTGGCGATCACTCCGCGCATCGTGCGCAACCTGCCGTACCAGAGCCCGTCGGACATGGAGTTCGCCACCGGCACCGAGTCGGCCATGCAGGTGCGGCAGATGGCGCCGTTGCCGCCGGCGGATGTGCCTGGCAATGCCCCGGCCACCGATGCCCCGGTGGTGGAAAGCCAGATGGCGATCGCCCCACCCAAAGGGAGCCCGCGGCCATGATCGCGCAGCGCCGCATGCAGGGCTTCAGCCTGATCGAGGTGGTGCTGACCCTGGCACTGCTCGGGCTGCTTGCCAGCATGGCCGCGCCGCTGACCGAAACCGTGGTGCGCCGCGGCAAGGAACAGCAGCTGCGCGAGGCGCTGTACCAGATTCGCGACGCCATCGACGCCTACAAGCGCGCGTTCGATGCCGGCTACATCGAGAAGCGCCTGGACGCCAGTGGCTACCCGCCGAACCTGCAGGTGCTGGTCGACGGCGTGCGCGATGTGCGCAGCGCCAAGGGCGCCAAGTTCTACTTCCTGCGGCGCATCCCGCACGACCCGCTGGTGGCGGCCAAGGGTGAGGACGAAGGCGGGTGGGGGCTGCGCGCCTATGACAGCAGCCCCGAAAACCCGCGCGAAGGTGAAGACGTGTTCGACGTGTATTCCAAGGCCCGCGGCAAAGGCCTGAACAACATCCCCTACGGGCAATGGTGACAGCCATGAAACGCAGCAAAGGCTTCACCCTGATCGAACTGCTGGTGGTGCTGGCGATCATCGCCACGTTGATGACCATTGCCATGCCGCGCTACTTCAACAGCCTGGAAAGCTCCCGCGAAGCCACCCTGCGCCAGAGCCTGGCGGTGCTGCGCGAGGCGCTGGACCACTACTACGGCGACACCGGCCACTACCCGGACTCGCTGGAGCAATTGGTGGAACAGCGTTACCTACGCAACACCCCGATAGATCCGATCACCGAGCGCAGCGATGCCTGGCAGCTGGTGCCACCGCCCGAAGGCGTGGCTGGCGGCGTGGCTGATATCAAGAGCGGTGCCACAGGGAGGGCGCGCGATGGCAGCCTGTTCGCGGAATGGTAAGGCCGACGCCGGCTTCACCTACCTGGGCGTATTGCTGCTGATTGCGGTCAGCAGCGTGGCCCTGGCCGCCACCGGCACGCTCTGGGCCAGTGCTGCCCAGCGTGACCGCGAGCGCCAGCTGTTGTGGGTAGGCAGCCAGTATGCCCAGGCCCTGCGCAGCTACTACCGCGCCTCGCCGGGGCTGGCCCAGTACCCGCAGGAACTGGCCGACCTGCTGCAGGACAACCGCTTCCCGCAGGCCAGGCGGCACATTCGCCGGCTGTACCCCGACCCCATCACCAACAGCGACGATTGGGGCCTGCTGCGCTCGATCGATGGCCGCATCACCGGCGTGCACAGCCGCTCGGACGCCACCCCGTTCAAGCGCAGTGGCTTCAGCGCCGAATGGAGCGGTTTCGACGGGCTGGAACATTACAGCGACTGGCAGTTCGTCGCCGAACAGGCCTTTACCGAAAGTGCCGGTGGCGTGCAGACCCATGCCGGCCCGGGAGACACGCCATGAGCCGCCTGGCCGCGTTGTGCCTGGGCCTGCTGCTGGTGGCAGTGCTGGCCACCTCGGCCAGGGCCGGGGACGAGGACGAGATGCAAGGCTTCATCGTCGACAACACCATCTCGCACATCGGCCACGACTTTTACTACTACTTCGCCGACCGCCTGCGCGCCACCAGCCGGCTTGATTTCAACCTGGTGGTGCGCGAACGCCCGGATGCCCGCTGGGGCAGCCTGGTCACCGTGGAGTTCGAGCGTGAGGTGGTGTACCGCCGCTTCCTGCCGCCGAACACCACCGAGCTCAAGGACGAGGCCGTTGCAGCAGCCGACCTGGTCAAGCAGCAAATCATCCAACGCAAGTTGCAACGCCTGCTGCAGGACACCACCGATCTGGAGAGGGACGAGCTATGAAGCACCACATACCCCGTTGCATCGCCGCCTGCCTGTTGGCCAGCGCGTGTGCCGCCCAGGCCACCGAGCTGGTGTACACCCCGGTCAACCCGGCCTTTGGCGGCAACCCGCTCAATGGCACCTGGTTGCTGAACAACGCGCAGGCGCAGAACGACTACGACGACCCCGACCTCAAGGACCGCTCCTCGGCCTTTGCCGGCACCACGGCCCTGGAGCGCTTCAGCAACCAGCTGGAGTCGCGGATGTTGTCGCAGTTGCTGGACAACATCAGTAACGGCAACACCGGCAGCATGGCGACCGATGCGTTTCTCATCGACGTCATCGACGATTCCGGGGCCCTGAGCATCAAGGTCACCGATCGCGCCACAGGAGAAATTTCGATCATTGAGGTCAGCGGCCTGAACCCTTGAGGGGGCAAGGCTATTTGTTTGGGGAGAGAACACCATGAAACGTTTGCTGAGCACGCTGCTGATCCTCACCGCCCTGGGTCTGCACGGTTGTGGCCTGCGCGAACCGATGCCCGCCGAACAGGATTCGGAAACCCCGACCCTGACCCCCCGTGCCTCGACCTACTACGACCTGATCAACATGCCACGGCCCAAGGGTCGGTTGATGGCGGTGGTGTACGGCTTCCGCGACCAGACCGGGCAGTACAAGCCGACCCCGGCCAGCTCGTTCTCCACCAGCGTCACCCAAGGCGCGGCAAGCATGCTGATGGACGCCCTGAACGCCAGCGGCTGGTTCGTGGTGCTGGAGCGTGAAGGCCTGCAGAACCTGCTGACCGAGCGCAAGATCATCCGTGCTTCGCAGAAAAAGCCCGATGTGCCGGAAAACATCATGGGCGAGCTGCCACCGCTGCAGGCCGCCAACCTGATGCTGGAGGGCGGCATCATCGCCTACGACACCAACGTGCGCAGCGGCGGCGAAGGTGCCCGCTACCTGGGGATAGACATCTCCCGCGAGTACCGCGTCGACCAGGTGACCGTGAACCTGCGCGCGGTGGACGTGCGCACCGGGCAGGTCCTGGCCAATGTGATGACCAGCAAGACCATCTATTCGGTTGGGCGCAGTGCGGGGGTGTTCAAGTTCATCGAGTTCAAGAAGCTGCTCGAGGCCGAGGTGGGGTACACCACCAACGAACCGGCGCAGCTGTGCGTGCTGTCGGCGATCGAGGCGGCGGTGGGGCACTTGCTGGCGCAGGGGATTGAACGGCGGCTGTGGCAGGTGGCGGGGGATGCGGGGGAAGGGCAGGCTACGGTGGACAAGTACCTGAGCCAGAATCAGCAGCCGTGATTGGCTACGAGGGCCTCTTCGCGGGTGAACCCGCTCCCACAGGTACAGCGTCAACTCGAAGCCCGCGCCGTCCCTGTGGGAGCGGGCGCGCCCGCGAAGCAGACGACGCGGTGGATGGCACCGGCTTTGCCGGTGTTCGCGGGCATGCCCGCTCCCACAGGTATCGCGTGATCTCAAGCGCGACGCCGTCCCTGTGGAGGCGGCAACGGAAGTGTTACTGCACATTCCCTTCGCTTGAAACGCTTCCCCGACACCGGTAGTCTTTACCCGCTGCTGTAAGTCCAGCAGCCGGGTTTGGTAGCCCGCGATCAATCAAGGCGCACAAGCGCCCGCTCTGCGATACAGTTGGCGCTTTTTTGTGCCCGGCTGTTTCGTTTTATGGCGGCTGTGCGTAGGGCGCCTCCGTGCGCGCCGGTTTCCTTGATTCCCGGTCTACCAACCTGCGTACAGCCGTCACCATCTCGTTTGGTAGCGATTTGTGGCGGCTCCAGTGAATCAAGGAGCGACACAATGACAAAAGGCTTACCCGATCCTCCCGTACGCGCCACCACGGCGTCCTCCAGTTTCTCCACGTGCGAATGCAGCCATCCGCCGTTGTTTGCCGTGCGTTCGGGGGTGGACTACGAAGATGCGCTGGTGCTGTCCACGCTGCTCCAAGGCGCGTTTGCGACCAATCTCAAGGCACTGGAGCTGGCCAAGGGGACCTGTCGTGATCTGTTGTTGAGCAACGACCATGGGCTGGATTCGGCCAAGGCGGTGGTGGAGGCGTTGCTGGATGGGGTGGAGAGGCAGCAGCTGGTTGGGCGGAAGACGGTGCCGGGTGTCTGACGGGCGCTTGGGCTTTGTTGGACTCTAGCGGTAGCCGTGATTGACCTCGAGGGCCTCTTCGCGGGTGAACCTGCTCTCATACAACACGTGACTCATTGGTTCGGCGAGGTTCTGTAGGAGCAGCCTTGTGATCGCCGACAAGCCACACAAGGATTGCGCTAATTTTATGGAATATAACCCAGCCTTACCCCAATCCATACACTACTAGATGCCGTTCAGCCAATTCTATCGCGCGACTCGACCTCCTATCCTGATCAACTTGCCTCAGCCCAAGAGATGTACGGCTTCCGCGACCAGACCGGGCAATACAAGCCGACCCCGGCCAGTTCGTTCTCCACCACCGTCACCCAGGGTGCAGCAAGCATGCTGATCGGTTGGGCGCAGTGCGGGGGTGTTCAAGTTCATCGAGTTCAAGAAGCTGCTCGAGGCCGAGGTGGGGTACACCACCAACGAACCGGCGCAGCTGTGCGTGCTGTCGGCGATCGAGGCGGCGGTGGGGCACTTGCTGGCGCAGGGGATTGAACGGCGGCTGCGGCAGGTGGCGGGGGATGCGGGGGAAGGGCAGGCTACGGTGGACAAGTACCTGAGCCAGAATCAGCAGCCGTGATTGGCTACGAGGGCCTCTTCGCGGGTGAACCCGCTCTCATACAACACGTGACTCATTGGTTCGGCGAGGTTCTGTAGGAGCAGCCTTGTGCTGCGAAGAGGCCAGTACTGACAAAGCCTGTCTGTTGCTTGTACCGCCTCTTCGCAGCACAAGGCTGCTCCTACAAAGGACGCGTCAGACGAGCGATATTTGTTCTTTGCAATTTCCCACATATACAGCGCCAACTCGAAGCCAGCGCAGTACCTGTCAAAGCGGGCGCGCCCGCGAAACAGACAACGCGTGCGCTGTTCAAATCGTGCAAGCCCGCGAAGAGGTCGATGCATGAAACCACGATCTTCAGGTCGTTCAGCCCTCTTTGGCATAAGGTCCCGAACAGGTAGATGAAACCTTGCACCCACAAGCAAGCTCTGCCGGCTCGAACACCAACGAAATACCGTTGAACAAGACACTACCGTCACCGCCAGAGACCAACGCAAATGTCCCTCCATGAAGCGCGCATGGCGCACGATCTCCGAGAACGCATTGCTGCCGCCCGTTGACAAGAACTCCGCTTCCTTCCCCCATCCGACCACCCCCGCTGTGGGGATCGCCTTTTCGAATCGCACCTTGTCGGGACATCGCTCAATCCTTTGCGCTGTTTTGCAAGATTGCTTCGTAAAGGCCGGCCGGCACGGCATCAGGATCGTATTTGCAGGCGGCAGCCAGGAAGCGCATCAGCAGTTCATCCGGCTCGAAGCGCATGCCAGGCGGGCAGGTCAGCCTGGCGTAGGGTGTTTTCATCAATGGGTGGTCGATGGAAGGGTTCGGCAGGCCCAGCGAACGTCGCAGGTTGAGAATGGCCAGGATCTCGGCGGGGTAGACGGCCTCGAAGGGGGAGCCGAAATCGAAATTGCCGGAGTCAAGTTCGCGGGATGTCAGGGCGATGCGTTGGACATGGGTATCGCAGGCCGCCAACAGAATAGGCGCCAGTTTATCGGGATCAGGTTCGCGCCATTGGGCGACCAATTGACCCCAGGCAGGGTCGCGAGGCAGGGCGTGCTTGTCGAGGTCGAGCGGTTTGCCCAGCCAGTCGCCGATGATGGTCAGACCGAAGGCGGCGTAGCGAAGGGTGGTGCCTATCGGCAGGTTGTTTCCATCCTCTACGCCGTAGCCGCCTTCCAACGCTAGAAGAATGGTTTGGTGGAAAGGCGCTATCAGTCGAAATTGTCCTGTAGCCATGGCGCAGAACATGAGGTGTGTTATGCCGTCCAGCGTATCATTAGCAACTCGCCCGGTGCCCTTAAGTGATTCGATAAGGATTGCATCGCTGGCCATCATTCTAACTATGCCGGTCGTTAAATTCTTGGGTGCTGGTGGTGCTATTTTGAGTCGTGCTTGTAGAAGCTCTTTTTTGATTTCGAGAAGCCCAATTCTGAATAGGGCGTTAAAAGCCAGGGTAGATTGGGAACCGTTGTTCAAATAATCGTCAAACCAATTGGCTGGATAATTGCCCTGAGCAGATGCCCAATCGTCCAGGTCTCGGAGGCTCTGTTGAAGTCGATTTTTTTTCATGTTATTTCCAGTTATTAATTTGTATGCCGCTGAGGGCGTGGGTTAGTGGGTTGGGTTTGCCACTGGAGTCGAAGAAAACTTGAGCGTGCAGGAATTCAACTTTTCCCGAGGCTGTCGCCGTCATGGTCGCCCCGGCTTTTGATGTGAAGCCGGGGTCATGCTTTTGAAGCTTATCGAGTTGCCAAGCGCCTTTGTCCTTAGCTATAAGCTCCTGGATTCGTCGTAAATTTCTTGACCCTCCAACGCGTTGCGTTTCTAGAAAAGATGGCGTCCTGGTTTTGCCAAGCGTCGTCTTCACCTCGATCACCAACAACGTCCCAGCCTCGAACTTCAGTTCCTCCAGCGGCGCCGTCCCCTTCAGCCCATCAATGTGGTGCCGCATTTCCTGTGTCGTCGGATTACGCACCGTCATCGAGGGCGGTGGTGGTACGTACACCAGCATGTCGATCCCCTGGTCGCTCTTGTTTTTCAAACCGAACTGGCTGGGCCGGGAAGGGTGGGTGCTCAGGCCGAGGATGTTCTCCGGCTTGACCTTCCAGTGGCTGACCAGGGCCGCCGCCAGGGCTTCTTCGCCGGCATCGGCGACGACCCGGGTCAGGCTGCCGCCCATGCGCACCGGCCCGATGCTGTGCTGAATCATGGCCACCAGCCGGTCACGCAGGGTGGTGGCCATGTAGGCATAGTCGGCCTTGCCGCCAGCCACATCGAGCGCGACCAGGCTGGCATTGCGCTCCACCGAGTGCAGTTCACGGGCGGTGACCGGCAGCTCACCCTCACGGGGGCGTCGCTGGATGCGGGTTTCTAGTACGGTGACTTCGCCGGCGCTGCGGTTGCCAAGGCGCCGGACTTCCTCTTGCGACAGCGCGGCGTTGTCGAGGCGTACGGTGGTCATGCTGCCGGGCTGCAACTTGTGCATCAGCCAACGGGCGCTGCCGATGGCGGCCGGTAGCAGCAGGGCCAGGTTGATGGCCATGAATACCTGCTTGCCACGTGCCTCGGCAGTGTCGGGATTGGCCAGGCGCGCCAGGTCGGTGAAGAACTGCTCGCCGATACTCAGGCCTTCGCCCGTGATCATGCGGCTGCTGCCGTCGACCATGGCATCGGCGGCCAGCGCGGCCTCCAGGGCCACGAAGGCATAGCGGCCGAGCGTTACGGTGCCCTTGATGCCGCGCACCACCGGTATGAATGCCAGCACGCCGAGGGCGAATTCGCCCGCGCCAATGACGCCTTGCCAGAAGCGAGCCCGGGCCTTGGCTTCGGCGTAGTGCCGGGCCAGCTGTTCACAGGCCTGTTCGATCGGGTACAGGCCACTGGGTGTGTGCCAGGTATAGGGCGGGCTGATACGCTGGGTGCCGTGCTCGTCGACGTACTCTTCCCGTTGCGCCTCGGCCCACTGCACATGGGTGAAGGTGGCGAAATAGATCTTGTGGTCGGTGAACAAGAAATTGCTGTGCAGGGCAAAGGCATAACCGTGCTGGCTGCGCTCGCCCATGTGGTCGAGTACGGGCGGGGGCAGTTCGTCGAGGCGGATCTCGTCGTCGATGCACACCAACTGCAGCTTTTCGCTGGCGGCAAAGGCATGAAACTCAGCCAGCCAGGCATTGCCCAGCGTGTCGCCGGCATGCTCCAGCACCTGCTGGAGGAAGGTATCGCGGTGGTTGCGCGCCTGGTCGCGGATCCAGGGGTTGTTGCGAAACCAGGCAGGGCCGACGCCGTTCTGGGAGGGGATGCCCAGCAACTGGTCGCAACCGTCGCCGCCGTCGAGGGAGAACAGCGCGCCGGGCAGGGAGCAGGGTACGCAAATGTCGGGTGGAAGAGGCAGCGCCCCGTTGAGTGCGGCTTGCCCCAGTGTTTGTAAAGCAGATGCTTCAACCATGCGGGCTCGGCTCCTTGAGTGCTTGTTGGTGGGCTGCCAATTGACTTGCCAACACCCGGCAGCGCTCTCGGGGAGAGTCGGTGGCTTCAAGCAACTTCACCCAAGGGGTGAACAATGGGTTGAGGTAAAAGTGTCGACCGAACGCGATCGCCAGGAGTACATGCATCAGCACTTGGCTGCGGGGCAACGGGGGCAGCTTGTACAGGTCATCGGACGGCTGAGGTAGCCGTTTTCCGTAATAGCGGTAGGCGAGGATCTCGTTCCCGTTCAGCTCCTTGTGATTGATGGCGGGCAGCGCATAGCGGCGGCTGGCATCCGACTCATAGCAGCAGTAACAAGACTGCTGCGCGTCAGCCGGTATGCCGCGCAGGGTCATCAGTTGCTCCAGTGATCGCCACTGCCGGTCGCGGTCGCAATCGTCATCGGGCAAGCGCAAAATCTGCCGTGTAACGTCATGCATAAGGGTAAGTTGACCCTCCCACTGCATACGGTGGGCTACTGCCCGCACGGTCAGCATGTCGAGTCGCTCATCCTGGGTAAGGCCGGGAACCTGGTGGATTGACCACACCGATACGCTTGCGGGGTCGTTCCACCAGCCCAGACCCAGCAAGAAATGGCCCAGCACCAGCAAGCTGTATTCCTTGCCGCAGGTGTAGCCCCTGTTGCTGACCAGAGCCCCCGCATTGGCTACCAGCAAGGGAACATCCTCGGGACGGGTATGGAAGCGCGCAATCGAACCGTCCAACGTCCCCAGCAGGAAGCGGGACAGTCGACGGTTGGTGGTCCGTAGCGAGGCAGCTTGCAGCGCACCCAGATTGAGTTTCGGCAGGCTCATGCAGGGACCTCGTGGCGCAATGGCAGCCAGGCCAGGCAGCCTTCCCGTTCGATGCTGCTTTCTGTTTGCTCGAACAGCGGCTGTGCGCCAAGTGCAAGCCCGGTTCGTGAATCGTGAAAGTAGAGTCTGCGTATGCGTCCGTGATCGAACAGCCGGGCCAGGGTGTCTGGCTGGTGTACCAGTGAGCCGACGTAGATGCTTAACGACCGAGGGTCACCAAGCCTCATGAAGTAACGACGTCGGCCTTCCTGGACTTTGCCAAAGCGGCGCAGGTGCCGTGCGAGGGCTTCGAGAGACAGAGTGGTCTCGGCGACAGTACAGGCGAAGGCCCCGTCCAGGCCGCCAAGCCAGGCATCCAGTTCGCTGCCTGCTGTCAGCTGGAACAGTAATGGCGCATGCTTCTCCAGCCCGGTGTGATGGTCCAGGTGCCATAGGCATTGGTGTCGGGTGGAATGGAACTCGAGCCTGCCCAGCAGGCCCGGATTGGCCGACGCTTCGGCAAGCACGAACAGGCTTGCACTGACGACACCCGTGTACAGGCTGCCTTCGCTTAATTGCTGGTGCAGGCTCATGCGTCGTCCTTCCCGGCAAAGGGGCATTCTTCAATCAGCGGTGAGCCTTCTCGAATGGCGGCCTCGATGGCTTCGACCTGGGCCTGCACAGGTGTCTGGTAGGTGACATTGCCTTTGAAGTGGATGTTGGGAGCCTCGATAGTGATGCCGTCGGTATCGAGGATGATCTTGCCGCTAGGGCCACGGATGTGGATGCGCTCCGTGCCCTGAAGCATGTAGTACCGGGTCAGCAGGCGCTGTGCAGTACGGGCTTCAATGGCGCGCGTACCTTCAATGACTAGCGACTGATTGCCGCCAATACTCAGGCTGTGGTCGGCGGCGATGGTGATGCGGCTTGTGTTGCCAATGGAGTGGATATCGTTGCGGTCGATGCTGGTGAATCGGTCCTGGTGAACATGATCGCGGCGATCACGTCCGGTATCGATAGTCTCGTCACGCGCAATGCTGGTGTTTTGGTCCCGGCCTGTCGCAGTGGCGCGATCATTGCCGACGTTCAGGGTCTGGTCGTGTTTGACCTTGGTATTCATGTTCCTTTCGGCATGCACGTACACTTCCTGCCGACCCAGTTCATCTTCGAAACGCAGTTCGTTGAAGCCATTACCCTTGTGGGTCTGACTCTTGATGGTCATGCGCGTCTTGTGTTCCGGCAGCTCGTAGGGCGGCAGTTGATCGCCGCAGTAGGTGCGCCCGGTGATCATCGGCTGGTCGGGGTCGGCGTTGACGTACTGGATGATCACGTCCTGGCCGATGCGTGGGATAGCCATCGAGCCCCAGCTGCCGCCTGCCCAACCTTGTGATACGCGCACCCAGCAGGAGCTGAACTCGTTGTTTCTGCTCTCGCGATCCCAGGGGAAGCTGACCTTGACCCGTCCCCATTCGTCACAATAGATCTCCTCGCCGGGTGGACCGACGACGGTGGCCATGTGCGGGCCATCGATGCGCGGTTTGTCCAGCGGCGCAGGTCGCCATTCGATCCGGCCGGGCACCAGCACGGCTTCCTGCGAGTAGCGCGTTCCCTGTTCGGCTCCGGCAGCTTCTTCTTGCAGGCTGGTGAATTGGCTCCCCTCGTGATGCACGCGCATCACGCGCCAGTGTGTGTTGAGGTCTTTGCGGGGGTGTTCGATGAGGGTGAAGCTCAGGCCTGGTTGCAGCCGCACATCGTCGCCCTCTACCTCGGCAATACGGGCGTCATGGCGCAGGGCCGTGAGTCGCGTGGCGGTGAAGGGGACGCCGACCACATCGCGCTTGTAACGGCCGGGGTAGTCGAAGCGCTCATAATCCCGGGACTGATGGGCGATGCCACTGTCATCTGCGCGGTGTTCCTGCCGGTACTGCGGGTTGGTGAAGGTGTAGTCCCGCTGTACCTGTCGTGCGGTGCGTACCTGCTCGCTGTAGCGCAGGCGGCGCAGGCAAGGCCTGGCCTGATCACCACCGCTGTTGGCGCGGTACAGCACCTGGTCGGGGCCGACGTCGTCCTCTTCAGGAAGCCCTTCATCGTCGTCTTCGGTCTTGATCGCGCCTCGGCTGATCTGTCCCAGCGCCAGCAGTCGGTCGGTGATGACCAGCAGGTGTTGTTTTGGCGTGTGCTCGAAGCGATAGACGAAACCCTCTTCACCCGCCAGGCGGGCGATGAAGTCGAGGTCTGTTTCACCGGCCTGTACGCAGAACTCGCGCACCTGATGGTCGCCAAAAATGTGCAACTCGAAATGAAGGATGCACTGGCGCTTGAGTATGATTTCGAGAATCTGCGGCACGGTTTTCTGCTGGAAGATTCGCCAGTTCGAACGCAACCCGCCGCGGGCCAGGAGGGGCTCGACCAAGGCATGGTAACGGGTGCGATAAAAGCCCGTTTCACCTTGGCTGAAGCTGCTTGTCACGCCGTGCACGTAGCGCAGTGGGCGTTCGTGCTGCCAGATCGTGAACAGTACCGGCTTGTCGAGCAACTGACCGAAGTCGACTTCATCTTCGTGACTGATCAGCTCCAGCTTCAACTGGAATGGTGCGCTGATGGCTTCGTCGAGTTCGAATGAAAGCACCTCGAATTGAATGTCGCCAGCCAAGGGTTGAAAGCTGAAGCGCAGATCAGATTGTCGGTACATGGCGTGTTTTCCCTTGTTAAGAATTGCTCCAGTATCAGCCGTAGTCTTGGTGCAGATTGGGCCTGGGGTAAGGTTGATGGCGAGGGCGGACTTGCAGGGTAGGCGGGCTGCGGCGGGATTTAAATAAACAGGGTGTTGTTGTTTTTGGTTATAAGTAGGAACTTTCTGAAACTTGTAACTTAGTGTTTTTTCTTGGTTGTTGGGTTGGCCATGTAGTTGAGAACAAGTTGTGCGCTGTTTCTGCAGGAGCGGCCTTATGCCCGGTTATTTCGTTTTATGGTGGCTAAGACAGCGCAGTACCTGTGGGAGCGGGCGCGCCCGCGAAGCAGACGACGCGGTGGATGGCACCGGCTTTGCCGGTGTTCGCGGGCTTGCCCGCTCCCACAAGTACCGCGTGATCTCAAGTGCGACGCCGTCCCTGTGGGAGCGGGTTTACCCGCGAATGGGCCGGTTCCGGGTATCTGGCGGGCGCCTGGGCTTTGTTGAAATCAAGCGGCAGCCGTGATCGACCTTGAGGGCCTCTTCGCGGGTGAACCCGCTCCCACAAAGCTTGCGCAAGCTTTCAGATCTTGAGCAAGGCGGTGCTCCTGCCTGTCCCTTTACGTAAACGTCACCATATGCCACCTTCTACCTCAGCCTGATGACGGCCAGGGATTTCTCCCGCACACTGCGGAAAATTCCCAAGCCCGTTCCCCGCCACCTTGCGGGGCACAGCCGGAGTAGAAAATGGCGCGACAACTAATAACAAACGCCCACGACCCGCTGCACGAATCCCGCCAGGCCCGCCTGAAGCTGGCCAGCGAAGGCGAGCTGCCACTGGGCATGCTGCGCGACGAGATCGATGCCTCCTGGCGCCGCAGCCTGGGCCATGGCCTGGATTGCCTGCAGGGCGAGCAGGTCGGCCTGGGCCTGGAGCAGGGCCACGACCTGCGCATGCTGCTGGAGCGCAACCGCCTGCTGGTCGACGCCGTTACCCCGGAACTGGACTATCTGGTCGCGCGTCAGGGCAAGGCCGGCATCGTCATCCTCGGCGACGCCCAGGCCAATGTGCTGGCCATCGAAGGGCAGAAGCACGTGCTGCAACGCGAGGGCCTGCGCGACCTGCACCCGGGCAGTTGCTGGAGCGAGTCGCTGCGTGGCACCAACGCGATCGGCACGGCAGTGGTGGAAGGCCGGCCGACGCTGATCAACTGCGGCGAACATTACCTCGACCGCCTCAGCCCGTTCTCCTGCACTTCGGTACCCCTGCGCGACCCGCGCGGCGAGGTGATCGGCGTGCTCGACATCACCCGTGAAGGGGTGATGGCGCAACCACAGGACAGCCTGTCGACGCTGATGCTGGCGGCCGGCAACATCGAAAGCCGCATGTTCGGCCTGTGCCACCCGGAGCAATTGGTGCTGGCTTTTCACAGCCGCCCGCAATACCTCAACAGCGCCTGGCATGGCCTGCTGGCGCTGAGCCTGGACGGTGAAGTGCTGGCTGCCAACGACAGTGCCTGCCAGCTGTTGCAGGTGCCGCGCCATGAGCTGTTGGGCCGGCGCAGCAGCGACCTGCTGGGTGAACGGTCACCGGCCTTCATCGCCCGCCTGTGGCAGGGCGGGGTGAGCAGTGTGCAAACGGCCAAGGGCGAGTTCTACTTCCGCGCCCTGCAGCTGCCGCGCCATGGCCGGGTCAACGGCAGCACGCCGGTGAGCAAGCCGGCGCCGGGCAAGCAGTCACCCGCCCTCGACGCCCTGGCCGGTGGCGACCCGCGCCTGGCGCGCAACCTGCGCATGGCCCGCCAGGGGCTGGGCAATGGTCTGCCGGTGCTGTTGCTGGGTGAGACCGGTACTGGCAAGGAAGTCGTCGCCCGGGCCCTGCACCAGGCCAGCCCGCGTGCCGACAAACCGTTCGTGGCCGTCAACTGCGCGGCCATCCCCGAAGGGCTGATCGAGTCCGAACTGTTCGGCTATCGTGAAGGTGCGTTCACCGGCTCGCGCCGGGGCGGCATGGTCGGCCGGCTGATGCAGGCCCACGGCGGTACGCTGTTCCTCGACGAAATCGGCGACATGCCGCTAGCGCTGCAGGCGCGCTTGTTGCGGGTACTGCAGGAACGGCGAGTGGCACCGCTGGGGGCGGGCGACGAGCAGGACATCGATGTGGCATTGATCTGTGCCACGCACCGCGACCTCAAGCGCCTGGTGCAGGAGCAGCACTTCCGCGAAGACCTTTACTACCGGGTCAACGGCGTGTCGCTGCGCCTGCCGGCACTGCGCGAGCGTGATGACCTGACTGCGATCATCCAGGGGCTGCTGGAAAAGTCCGATGCCCGGGGCGTGACCTTGGACCCGGCCCTGACCGCGTTGCTCGAAGGCTTCGACTGGCCGGGCAACATCCGCCAGCTGGAAATGGTCGTGCGCACCGCGCTGGCCATGCGCGAGGACGGCGAGCAGGTGCTGACCCTGGACCACCTCACCGACTGCCTGCTGGACGAACTGGCCAGTGGCACGGCGCCTTCCGGCAGCCTCAAGGACAACGAACTGGAACTGATACGTGGCGCCTTGGCGCGCCATCAGGGCAATGTGTCCGCGGCGGCCGAGGCGCTGGGTATCAGCCGGGCGACGCTGTACCGCAAGCTCAAACAGTTGCGCGGCTGACGTGGGCGGCCTGTTCGCCCGGCTGGTGGAATCCAGCGACCCTGTGCTCATGCGCCAGGCGTTGGCCTGGCTGTATGGTTTCGTGCGCCCCCATCGACGCGCCATCGGCCTGTTGCTCGGCTTGTCGCTGGGCGCCTCGTTGCTGGCGCTGGCGCAACCCTGGCTGGTCAAGACGCTGATCGACGAGGGGCTGCTGGCCAAGGACTACCAGACCCTCTGGCACATGGCCGCGATCATGATCGGCGCGGGCCTGCTGGGTACCGTGCTGGCCGGGGTCAACCGCTACCTGCACACGCGCTTGTCGGGGCGCATCCTGTTCGCCCTGCGCGACGACCTTTACCGCCACCTGCAGCAGCTGTCGCCGACGTTCTACGGGCGGCGGCGCATCGGCGACATCCTTTCGCGGCTGGATGGCGATGTGGCGGAAATCCAGCGCTTTGCCGTGGACTCGCTGTTTTCGGCGGTGTCGGCGGTGATCGGCCTGGTGGGCGCGGTGGTGTTGATGCTGATGCTGTCGTGGCAACTGTCTTTGCTGCTGGCGCTGCTGGTACCGATAGAAGTGCTGTGGCTGCGCTGGATGCGGCGCAAGGTGGAGCGCGAAGTACGCAACCTGCGCGAACGCTCGGCAGATGTGTCGTCGTTCCTGGTCGAAACCCTGCCGGCAATGAAGTTCATCCAGGCCGCCGGCCAGCAAGGCCGCGAGGCGGGGCGCCTGGACCAACTGGGGCAGGGCTACATGCGCCAGCTGCTCAAGGTGCAGGTGACCGAATTCTTCACCCAGGCAATCCCTGGCACGCTGACCTCCTGGTGTCGCGCCTGCGCGTTCCTGGTCGGCGGCTGGTGGGTGATCCAGGGTACTTGGCAGTTGGGGGCGCTGATCGCCTTTTCCACCTACATGGGCATGGCGGTAGGGCCGGTGCAGAGCCTGCTGGGCCTGTACGTGGCGGTGCAGCGCATGGCGGTGAGCCTGGGGCGGGTGATGGAGCTGAAGCAGGAGGCCGTGGCCGTGCGCCCGGCAGCCAACCCGCAGCCGGTGCCCGACGGGCCGGGCGAATTGCGCCTCGAGGGGGTGAGTTTTGCCCATGAAGGGCGCCAGGGCGCGGTGCTGAACGACGTGCAGGTGTGCGTGCCGGGTGGCCTGAAGGTGGCCATCAGCGGTGCCTCGGGGGTGGGCAAGTCGACCCTGATCGACCTGCTGCAGCGATTCTACGACCCGGACGCCGGGCGCATCCTGCTGGACGGCACCGACCTGCGCGAACTGGACCTGGCTGCGCTGCGCCGGCGCATTGCGGTGGTCAGCCAGGATATCGTGCTGTTCCGCGGCACCCTGGCACAGAACCTGGCCTATGGCGTGCCCGAGGCCAGCCGTGAGGAGCTGGAGCGGGTGGTGCGCCTGGCGCGGCTGGACAGCCTGGTCGACAGCCTGCCGCTGGGCCTGGACGGCCTGCTGGGTGAGCGTGGCCAGCAGTTGTCCGGCGGGCAGAAACAGCGCATAGCCATCGCCCGCGCGGTGCTGCAGGCGCCGGCGATCCTGGTGCTGGACGAGGCCACCTCGGCGGTGGACGAAGCCACCGAGCGCGAAGTGATCGCGGCCATCGACCAGTTGTTCGCCGGCCGCACGCGCATCCTGATCAGTCACCGTGCTTCGACCCTGGCCGATGCCGACCTGCACCTGCAGTTGCACGCTGGCCAGTTGCAGGTGCTGCCCGAGGAGGTGATCAAGCATGGGCACTGACGTGCGTGTTGGCGTGATCGACAGTGGTTGCACGCCGGAGCAGGCCAGCGCCTTGCTGGGCGCGCGCCGCTTCTGGCTGGAGGATGGCCAGTTGCGCGAAGGTGACATGCTGCCCGACCAGCTTGGGCACGGTAGCGCGGTGCTCGCCGGCTTGCAGCGGGAGGCCGGGCCGGTGCCCGTGCTGCTGGCCCAGGTTTTCGGCGCCCAGGCCAGCACCAGTGCCTTGCAGGTGGCGGCCGCGCTGCTGTGGCTGGTGGAGGCGGGGGTTACGCTGGTCAACCTCAGCCTTGGCCTGCAGCAGGACCGGCCTGTGCTGCACCAGGCCTGCGCCGAGGCTTTGGCCGCGGGTGTGCTGTTGTGCGCCTCCAGCCCGGCGCAGGGCGGGCCGGTGTATCCAGCCAGCTACTCCGGGGTGATCCGGGTTACCGGCGATGCCCGCTGTGCGCCTGGCCAGTGGTCCTGGCTGGGTACCCGGCAGGCGGACTTTGGCGGTTATGTGGGGGCGGGCGGCAGGGCGGGCGCGAGCCTGGGCTGTGCGGCCCTGAGTGGCAGGATCGCTGCGTTGCTGTGTGACGAGCCGGGCATGGGCCAGCAGCAGGTTCATGACTGGTTGCGCCACCACGCGGCGTTTACCGGCCCCGAGCGACGAGGTGTCGGCCATGGCTGAACCGCGCATTGTGGTGTTGGGGGCAGGCCCTGCGGGTGCGGCCACGGCCATTGGCCTGCGGCGGCTGGGTTATGCGGTGACGGTGGTGTCCGAGTGGCGCCGGTTCGCGGCGGTCGAAGGGGTTTCGCAGCGGGTGCTGGACGGGCTGCGCCATGCCGGCCTTGGTGGGGCGTTGCGCCAGGCGGCGATGCCGGCGACTCGGCAAGTGCACTGGAACGGCCAGCAGCTGCACCTGAACCAGGAGTTTCTGCTCGATCGGCAAATGTTCGACCGGGCGCTGCGCGACGACCTTCAGTGCGCGGGTGTGAGCGTGGTCGAGGGACGGGTGCGTGAGGTCGTACGCGAAGGCGGCCACGATATTCGCCTGGACGACGGGCAGGTACTGCAGGCTGATTTCCTGGTCGAAGCTCGAGGCCGCCAGGCCCCATTGGCCGCCGACCGCCTGCGCGGGCCGGAGACGGTCAGCTTGCTGAATGTCTGGCAGGCCGCCCCCGGGGCGCCAGCGTCGGCGGTGGAGAGCCTGGCGGATGGCTGGGCGTGGATGGCGCGCCTGGAAGACGGCCGCTGCTACTGGCAAGTCACCCTGGACGCCGCCGGGCTGCCGGGCAAGGCCGGATTGGCGGATTACTGTGCGGCGCGGCGAGCCGGCAGCGTGCTGGTGGCCGAGCTGTTCGATGCCAGGGCCTTGGCGCCGGCAGAGGTGCATGCGCGCAGCAGTACCGCGATTCTGGCCGGTGAGTGCGTCGGGCAGGACTGGATACGCGTGGGCGATGCCGCGATGGCCGTTGACCCGCTATCGGGTAACGGGATCTTCCAGTCGCTGTCTTCGGCGCTGCAGGCGCCGGTGGTGATCAATACCTTGCTGCGCAGGCCCGAGCGGGCCGGGTTGGCGCGGCAGTTTCACCAGCAGCGGATCGAACAGCTGTTTTTGCGTTTTGCCCGGATCGGGCGGGATTTCTATGGGCAAGAACAGGGGCGGGTGGGGCAGCCGTTCTGGGCGCGGCGGCAGGGTTGGCCGGACATGCAGGCATTGCACGTGGCGGCGGACTGGAGCGCGGTGAGGGTCGAGCGGCGGCCGGTGTTGCGTGACGGGCTGGTGGATGAGGCCGAGGTGGTGGTGACGGCGGATCAGCCGTTGGGGGTGTGGCATTTGCAGGGGATGGAGTTGGCGCCGGTGGTGCGCGGGCTGCGTAGCGGCCGACCTATCGAGGCAGTGTTGTCAGGCCTGCCAGGGGGGCAGCAGATGATGGTGCGGCGGTGGTTGTTGGAGCAGGGCTTGGTTTGAGATTGCCGGGGCCGCTTTGCGGCCCTTTCGCGACACGAGGCCGCTCCTACAGGTTCGGTGATGCCCATGATGCTTGCGCTGTACCTGTAGGAGCGGCCTTGTGTCGCGATGGGCTGCGCAGCAGCCCCAGGATTTCGAATCAGAAGAAAGTCCCGACGATCAGCTGCATATAGGTCCCGGTATCCCGCCCACCCAGCTGCGTCCCGCCATTGGCCGCGCTGCGTTCCGGCTTGTAGAACCCTACCAGCGGGCTGATCAGCAGATGGTCGTTGACCATCCATTCCACGTACAGGTCCAGCTCCCGTCCGCCCAGGTTGCCTTGGTCGGTGTCCAGCGTATCGAAGTCGAAGTACAGCGCGCCGACGGTCAGGTTGTCCCGTGGCTTGCCTTTCAGCGCCACGTGGTGCACCTGGCTGTTGCTGTTGAACGGCCCGGCATAATTGGCTGCCACCTCACCCTGGAACCAGGTGCCATAGCCACGGCTCAGGCCATAGAACAGCGGGTCGAAGTCTTCGGAAAAGCGGCTGTAGCGGTAGGTGGCGGTGGGGGACCAGGGCAGTTCGGAGAAGGTCCAGTTGCCTTCCAGGTACCAGGCGTTCTCCCGCTCGCCGGTTTTGTCCTGGGTCACGTACTCGGCGGCCAGCTCCAGGTCTTTCACCCCCAGGTTGCCACGCCCGCGCAGGCTGGCGGTGTCCATGCCGTCGCGGTGTTCCAGGCCCATGATCTGCGCGTAGCGCTGGTCCACGTCGAGGCCGCGGATCCAGCTCAGGCCGACGGTGCCGGCGTCGGCGACGTGCTCCAGGTTGGCCACCGCCAGCGAGGTGTCGGCCTGGTAGTGGTTGTCGGACTTCAGCCACATCAGGTCGCTGCGCCAGCCTTGCTTGCCGCCAAGGCGCAGCACGGCGGTGCGGTCGAAGGCCTTGCGTGCGGCCAGGTAGTAGGCGCCGCCGCGGTCGAAGTTGGCGCCCAGGTCGACCTTGCCCAGGTTCACCGGGTCGCCCTGGATCAGGAAGCCGTCGCCCAGGGTCACCACCTGGCGGCCGCCGGAAATGTCCACGCCGTCTTCGCCCAGGGCCGGGAACAGGTTGGCCGAGCGCCAGCCCAGGTACAGGTCTTCGATGGCGGTGCGGCGCTCGTCCCCCAGGGTCAGGCCGGCGGCATCGCCGTCGCCCCAGGTGGCGGAGCTGAGCAGGTTGAAGGCGCCGTAGAGCGCGCCGCTGTCGGCCAGGGCCTGGCTGCCGCTGAGGCCATATTTGACGTAGCCTTCCTGCCAGGCGGTACTACCAGGCTTGCGGTTGCCGGCGAGGTTGAAGCTTTCGTCGCTGTGGAAAGTGCCGAACAGGGCTTCGAGGTCGCCGTTGAGGGTGGTGCCGTCGTGGTTGTACAGCTCGTAGGCCTGGGTGACCGGGGCGGCGAACAGCAGGGCCAATGTGCAGGCGAGTTTGTGCCTCATGGTGTGCTCCATGTTTTTGTTGTTGTTCTCGGGTTGCCTGTGCCGGCGTCTTCGCAGCACAAGGCTGCTCCTACAAGGACCGCGCTACCTTTGTAGGAGCAGCCTTGTGCTGCGAAGAGGCCGGTACAGGAAAATGATCAGAGCTTGATCAACACCGACTTCAGCTCGGTGTAGTGGTCGATGGCAGCCGCCCCCATCTCACGACCGACGCCGGACATCTTGTAGCCGCCAAACGGCAAGGCAGGGTCGAGGGCGCTGTGGCAGTTGACCCACACCGACCCCGACTTGATGCGCGGGATCATCCGGTGCACGGCGGCCAGGTCGTTGGACCAGATGCTCGCACCCAGGCCATAGGGGTTGTCGTTGGCCATGCCGATCACTTCGTCGATGTCATCGAACGGCAGCGCCACCAGCACCGGCCCGAAGATCTCTTCCTGTACCAGGCGGTGGCGCTGGTCGACATCGACGATCACCGTCGGCTTGACGAAGTAGCCAGGCCCGAAGCCTTCGCCACCACAGGCGATGGTCGCGCCCAGCTCGCGGCCAAGCTCGATGTAGCCGGTGACGCGGTCCTGCTGCTTGGCCGAGATCAGCGGGCCCATCTGCACCGCAGGGTCCAGGCCGCTGCCCAGCTTCATGCCGTTGGCGATGCCGGCGATGTCGGCCACCACGTTGTCGAAGTGCTTGCGGTGCACGTACAGGCGGGACCCGGCGCAGCACACCTGGCCCTGGTTGAAGAAGATCGCCGTGGCGGCGCCGGCGGCGGCTTCCTGCAGGTTGGCGTCGGGCATGACGATGGTCGGCGACTTGCCGCCGAGTTCCAGGGTGACGCGGGTCATGCTGTCCATGGCTGCCTTGCCGATCAGCTTGCCGACCTCGGTGGAGCCAGTGAAGGTCAGCTTGTCCACGCCGGGGTGGCGGCTGAGTGCGGCGCCGGCGTTCAGGCCGGTGCCGGTGACCACGTTGAACACGCCCGCCGGGTAGCCGGCTTCGTCCACCAGTTCAGCCAGCTTGAGCACGCTCAGCGGTGTTTCGTCCGCGGGCTTGAGCACGACGGTGCAACCGGTAGCCAGGGCCGGCCCGAGCTTCCAGCAGGCCAGCAGCAACGGGAAGTTCCAGGCGACGATGGCGCCGACCACGCCCACTGCCTCGCGCCGCACGAAACCATGGAACTGGTCGTTGGGCATCAACGGCATCGAGGCTTCGACGGTGCTACCCTCGATCTTGGTGGCCCAGCCGGCCATGTAGCGCAGGAAGTCGATGGCCAGTTGCACGTCCATCACCTGGGCAACGGCGGCGCTCTTGCCGTTGTTCAGGCATTCCAGTTCGGCCAGCTGGCGGGCGTCGCGCTCCATCAGGTCGGCCAGGCGCCACAGCAGGTTCTGCCGTTCGCGTGGGCGCAGGCGGCTCCACGGCGAATCGTCGAAGGCCTGGCGAGCGGCGCGCACGGCGCGGTCGACATCTTCGGCCTCGGCGGCGGGCACTTCACCCAGTACCTCGCCAGTGGCCGGGTTGCGGAACGACAGGGTGCGACCGCTGGCGGCGTCCTGCCAGTCGGCGCCGATGCGCATCTTCAGCTTGCGTTCGAGAAAGGCGCGGGTGGCGGGCAGGATGGGCAGTTCGGAAAGCATGGGACGGTGCCTCTTGTCATTGGATGTGACAGGCATAGGCGCAATGGGCGTGCCAAGGTCGGTAGATGGCTGCAAGCCGTTGAACGGGTTGGGTTTTGTCCTGGTGCAAGGTTGGGATTGCAGGGTTGCGCTGTTGCACATTGAGACGGTGTGAGACGGTGGTGAAACAGTGGCATCAAGGGCCAATCGCCGGCAAGCCAGCTCCCACAGGTTAACCACTGCCCTGAAGGCCTGTGCTGTACCTGTGGGAGCTGGCTTGCCGGCAATTGGCCTGCGCAGCAGGCCCCTGTCTCAGGATGAAACACCCTGTCGCGAAATGGCACGCTGCAATTGGTCATGCCTGCTGCTGGCCAAGGCCGAAAAACCGGCTAACAGGTTGAAAGAAAACGCTTTTACAGCACCTGGCACAGTTCCTGTATCGCAACCGTCACATGCACACCTGCTGTACCAAAGCGTGCGAAAACGATAAGAACAACAACCGTGGAGGTCTGACCTTGAAGACGACTCGACTCCGGCGGCATGCGGGCAAACTGGCGCTGGTCGCCGCCGCGCTGCTGAGCACCCAGGCCATGGCGGCCGAGCAGGGCCCGAGCCTGTTGCAGAACAAGTGCATGGGGTGCCATATCCCCGAAGGCAACGACACCTACAGCCGCATCAGCCACCAGCGCAAGACGCCGGAAGGCTGGCTGATGAGCATCGCCCGCATGCAGGTGATGCACGGCCTGCAGATCAGCGACGACGACCGCCGCACCCTGGTCAAGTACCTGGCCGACAAGCAGGGCCTGGCGCCCAGCGAAACCGATGGCGTGCGGTATGCCATGGAGCGCCGGCTGAACACCGTCGAGCAGTTCGACACCCAGCTCAGCGAAACCTGTGGCCGTTGCCACTCCGGTGCCCGTGTCGCCTTGCAGCGGCGCCCGGCCAAGGAGTGGGAGCACCTGGTCAACTTCCATCTCGGCCAGTGGCCGTCCCTCGAATACCAGGCCCAGGCGCGTGACCGCGACTGGCTGCCGATCGCCCTGCAACAAGTGGTGCCGGACCTGGCCAAGCGCTACCCGCTGGAAAGCGCGGCGTGGGCCGAATGGCAGAAAGCCAGGCCCAAGGCCGATGCGCTGCCGGGCCAGTGGGCATTCAGCGGCCACATGCTGGCCAAGGGCGATGTGCGCGGGGTGATGAGCGTCACGCCTGACCAGGGTGACACCTTCAAGGTCGAGGTCAAGGGCGCTTATGCCGACGGCACGCCGTTCAATGGCAGCGGTTCGGCGATCCTCTACAACGGCTATGAATGGCGTGGCAACGTCAAGGTCGGCGACGCCAACCTTCGCCAGGTGTTCGCCGCGCTGGATGGCGAAATGAAGGGCCGCATGTTCGAGGCCGAGCACGACGAGCGTGGCCTGGACTTCACCGCAGTGAAGGAGGGCAAGGCGCGCCTGCTGGCGGTACAACCGGCATTCATCAAGGCCGGTGGCGAAAGCGAGATCACCCTGGTCGGCAGCGGCCTGGCCGGCAAACCGGACCTGGGCGCTGGCGTGGAAGTGACCGAGGTACTGGAGCAGACCCCAACCCTGGTACGGGTGAAGGCCCGCGCCGCGGCCGATGCCAGGCCTGGCCAGCGCGAAGTCGCCGTAGGGGCGCTCAAGGGCGTCAACCTGGCGGTGTACGACAAGGTCGAGGAAGTGAAAGTGGTGCCGGCGTTCTCCATCGCCCGCATCGGTGAAAACGGCGCCTCGGTGCCCAAGGTGCAGGGCCGCTTCGAGGCCGAAGCCTGGGGCAAGGACGCCAATGGCCAGCCGCTGCGCATCGGCTACTTGCCGGCCAGCTGGAAGGTCGAGCCGTTCAACGAGCGTGCGATCGAGGACGAGGACGTGAAGTTCGCCGGGAAGATGCAGGCCGATGGCGTGTTCGTGCCAGGCGGCGCTGGCCCCAACCCGGAGCGCAAGATGATGACCAACAACGCCGGCAACCTGAAGGTCATCGCCACCCTGGCCGACGGTGGCCAGACTGGCGAGGGGCACATGATCGTCACCGTACAGCGCTGGAACAACCCGCCGCTGCCGTAACGGCAGGGGGCTTACGGTTTTCCAACGGATCGATTATCGGGAGGTCGCCATGGGCGCGCTACTGAACCTGGTCGAACGCAACCTGCATGAAGTGCAGGTCGACGCCGACCGCATGCTGTTCCATATCCCCAGCAGTTCGCTGTTCACCGCCGACGCGGTGACCGGCGGCATCATCGACACCCTGCGCCAGCAAGGCTGCTCGGCCGAGGAGCTGATGCAGCGCCTTGGCCAGCGGTTTGCCGGCAGCGATATCCAGGACACCCTGCGCGAGCTGATCGCGCTGGAACTGGTCAGCGACGGCTCGCCGCTGACCCCGGAAATCGCCCTCAAGCAGGTCGAGCGCACGGCGCTGAACACCGTGGTGCTCAACGTCAACACCGGCTGCAACCTCAGCTGCACCTACTGCTACAAGGAAGACCTGGACAAACCGTCCGCGGGCAAGAAGATGAGTACTGCCACCGCCGAGGCTTCGGTGGAGATGCTGCTCAAGGAGTCGCCCGACGAGCAGCGCTACAGCGTGGTGTTCTTCGGTGGCGAGCCGCTGTCCAACCGGCCACTGATCGAGCACATGGTCGCCTACTGCGAGCGGCGCTTCGCCGAGGCGGGCAAGCAGGTGGAGTTCATAATGACCACCAATGCCACCTTGCTCAACGAAGAGATCGTCGACTGGCTCAATGCCCACCGCTTCGGCCTGTCGATCAGCATCGACGGCCCCAAGACCGTGCACGACCGCAACCGCATCACCGTGGGCGGGCAGGGCACCTATGACGTGGTGCGGCGCAAGGTCGACATGCTGCTGTCGCGCTACCACAGCCGCCCGGTGGGCGCGCGGGTCACGCTGACCCGTGGCATCACCGACGTCGAGACCATCTGGAACCACCTGTTCAACGAACTGGGCTTCGCTGAAGTCGGCTTTGCCCCGGTCACCTCTGGCGACATGGCCAACTTCAACCTCACCGGCGAAGAGCTGGTGCAGGTGTTCGCCAACATGAAGGCGCTGGGCCGGCGTTACCTGGAGGCTGCGCTGGAGCACCGCAACATCGGCTTCTCCAACCTGCACCAGCTGATCACCGACATCCACGAAGGCCACAAGAAGGCCCTGCCGTGCGGCGCCGGGCTGAAGATGCTGGCCGTGGACCATGAGGGCGAGTTGAACCTGTGCCACCGCTTCACCGGCTCCAGCCTGCCGACCTTCGGCAATGTGCACCAGGGCGTGAAGCAGGCGCAGCTCAACGACTTCCTGTCGCAGCGCCTGGACCGCAGCAACACCGGCTGCGACAGCTGCCGCATCCGCAACCTGTGCTCCGGCGGCTGCTACCACGAAAGCTATGCCCGCTATGGCGACCCGCAGCACCCGACCTACCACTATTGCGAACTGATGCGCGACTGGGTCGACTTCGGCATCGAAGTCTACAGCCGCATCATGGCCGCCAACCCGGCCTTCATCGATCGCTACATCACCCCGCGGAAGGCGCACTGACATGAAGCACTTGAAGCCCCTGAACAACAAGGCGCGCATCCTCGAGCAGACCGCCGCCGAAGACCGCGTCGAAGAAGTCATGGCCATGAGCGCAGTGGCGGGCTGCACCGCCACCACCGACCCGGGCTGGGAAGTGGACGCCTTTGGTGGCGTGAGCTCGCTGTGCCAGCCGATGGAGGCCGACCTGTATGGCTGCTCCGACCCTTGCTGGTGGCCGGCCCAGGTGCCGGACATGATGAGCACCTACCAGGACTGGAACGCCCAGGCGAGCAACTCGGCGGAAGACTGGCGCAACCTCGGCACCGTGTTCCCGAAAGACAAGTGACCGGCCCAACAAGAATGACAAGGGGAAACCGCATGAAAGCTGGACGCTGCGCGTCACTCGCGCTCACCATCGCCGCCACGGCCTGTGCCGGGCTGGTACAGGCCGCCGACACCGGGCCGGCGCTGAAGGCTGGCCACGAATACATGATCGTGACCAATTACCCGAACAACCTGCACGTGGTCGATGTGGCCAGTGACACGGTGTACAAGAGCTGCGTGATGCCCGACAAGTTCGGCCCCGGCACCGCGATGATGGCGCCGGACAACCGCACCGCCTACGTGCTCAACAACCACTACGGCGACATCTACGGCATCGACCTGGACACCTGCAAGAACACCTTCCTCGCCAACCTGTCCAGTGTGCCGGGTGAGGTGGGCCGGTCGATGTACTCGTTCGCCATCAGCCCGGACGGCAAGGAAGTGTACGCCACGGTCAACCCGACCCAGCGCTTGAACGACCACTACGTGGTCAAGCCACCGCGGCTGGAGGTGTTCAGCACCGCCGATGGCCTGGAAGCCAAGCCGGTGCGCACCTTTCCGATGCCGCGCCAGGTGTACCTGATGCGAGCGGCGGACGATGGCAGCCTGTACGTCGCCGGGCCGGACATCTACAAGATGGACGTGAAGACCGGCAAGTACACGGTGGCCTTGCCGCTGCGCAACTGGAACCGCAAAGGCTACAGCGCCCCGGACGTGCTGTACTTCTGGCCGCACCAGAGCCCGCGCCACGAGTTTTCGATGCTGTACACCATTGCCAGGTTCAAGGATGACAAGCAGGACCCGGCCACCGCCGATCTGCTGTATGGCTACCTGAGCGTCGACCTGAAGACCGGCAAGACCCACACCCAGGAATTTGCCGACCTGACCGAGCTGTACTTCACCGGGCTGCGTTCGCCGAAAGACCCGAACCAGATCTACGGCGTGCTCAACCGCCTGGCCAAGTACGACCTCAAACAGCGCAAGCTGATCAAGGCGGCGAATCTGGACCACACTTACTACTGCGTGGCCTTCGACAAGAAAGGCGACAAGTTGTACCTGGGCGGCACCTTCAGCGACCTGGCGGTGTTCAACCCGGATACGCTGGAGAAAGTGAAGAACATCAAGTTGCCGGGTGGGGACATGTCCACCACCACGCCGCAGGTGTTCATCCGTTAGCTCCAGGGTGGCTTCACTGGCCTCTTCGCAGCACAAGGCTGCTCCTACAGGCTCCTGCACTCCAATGTAGGAGCAGCCTTGTGCTGCGAAGAGGCCCGCTCAATCAACACAAGAACAACAAGAGACCGCCCATGCCCCAGCCAAGCTACTCCCAGGGCAACCAGGACAAACCCCTGCTTACCCAGTGCATCGGCGACGCCTTCGACACCACCGTCGCCCGCTTCCCCGACCGTGACGCCCTGGTCGTCCGCCACCAGGCCCTGCGCTACACCTGGCAGCAGCTGGCCGACGCCGTCGACCAGCACGCCCGTGCGCTGATGGCCCTGGGCGTGCAGCCCGGTGACCGCCTCGGCATCTGGGCACCCAACTGCGCAGAGTGGTGTATCACCCAGTTCGCCAGCGCCAAGGTGGGCGCGATCCTGGTCAACATCAACCCGGCCTACCGCTCCAGCGAACTGGACTACGCCCTCGGCCAGTCCGGCTGCCGCTGGGTGATCTGCGCCGACGCGTTCAAGACATCCGACTATCACGCCATGTTGCTGGGCCTGGTTCCGGGCCTGGCCAGCAGCCAGCCGGGCGCCCTGATCTGCGAACGCTTCCCCGAACTGCGCGGTGTGGTCAGCCTGGCCGTCGCGCCACCGGCGGGCTTTCTCGCCTGGCACGACCTGCAGGCCCGTGCCGCGGCCGTCAGCCGCGAAGCCCTTGCCGAGCGCCAGGCACAGCTACGCTGCGACGACCCGATCAATATCCAGTACACCTCGGGCACCACCGGTTTCCCGAAAGGCGCCACCCTCAGCCACAGCAACATCCTCAACAACGGCTACATGGTCGGTGAAAGCCTGGGCCTGACCGAGCATGACCGGCTGGTGGTGCCGGTGCCGCTGTACCACTGCTTCGGCATGGTCATGGCCAACCTCGGCTGCATGACCCACGGCAGCACCCTGATCTACCCCAACGACGCCTTCGACCCGCTGGCCACCCTGCGTGCGGTGGCGGAAGAAAAGGCCACTGCCTTGTACGGTGTGCCGACCATGTTCATCGCCGAACTGGACCACCCCCAGCGCGGCGAGTTCGACCTGTCGAGCCTGCGCACCGGGATCATGGCCGGCGCCACCTGCCCGATCGAAGTGATGCGCCGGGTTATCGGCGAGATGCACATGGCCGAGGTGCAGATTGCCTACGGCATGACCGAAACCAGCCCGGTGTCGCTGCAGACCGGCGCCAGCGACGACCTGGAGCGCCGCGTGACCAGCGTCGGGCGCACCCAGCCAAGGCTGGAGAACAAGGTGATTGATGCCGATGGCAACACGCTGCCGCGGGGCGAGATCGGCGAATTGTGCACGCGGGGTTACAGCGTGATGCTGGGCTATTGGAACAACCCCAAGGCCACGGCCGAAAGCATCGATGAGGAAGGCTGGATGCACACCGGCGACCTGGCGGTGATGGACGAGCAGGGCTATGTGCGTATTGTCGGGCGCAGCAAGGACATGATCATTCGCGGCGGCGAGAACATCTACCCGCGCGAGCTGGAGGAGTTCTTCTTCACCCACCCGGCGGTGGCCGATGTGCAGGTGATTGGCGTGCCGTGCAGCAAGTACGGTGAAGAGATCGTGGCCTGGGTGCGGCTTCATCCGGGGCATACGGCCAGCGCGGAGGAACTGCGCGATTGGGCGAAGGCGCGGATAGCGCACTTCAAGGTGCCGCGGTACTTCCGCTTTGTCGATGAGTTCCCGATGACGGTGACCGGCAAGGTGCAGAAGTTCCGCATGCGCGAGATCAGTGTCGAGGAGCTGTTTGCCGGGTAAATCACCCATTGAAAAGGAAGTGGGCCCCTGTAGGAGCGGCCTTGTGTCGCGAAAGGGCTGCAGAGCAGCCCCGGCAATTTGTGCATCTGCGCCGAAATCCCGGGGCCGCTTTGCGGCCCTTTCGCGACACAAGGCCGCTCCTACAAGGACCGCGCAGGCCTGATGGTCAGGCAGCAGATGACCTCAGCCCTGCAGCAACTCCGGGCTGTTGAAGTTGCTCAACCTGCGATCATCGTCGGCACATTCCAGCCCCTGCACCGCTTCACGCAGCAAGGCCTTCTGCAAACTCCGCTCGCCCGCCGCCCAGGCCTGTTCCAGCACCGGCAACACCCGGCGTGGCAGCACGCTGAACATCGGCTGCCAGTACCCACCCTGGCGCACCATGGCCGCACTGTCACCCGCCACCGCCAGCCGCAGCAGGTCCTCGATCAACCCCCGGTCAACCAGCGGCGCATCACAGGCCAGCAGCACCACCCATTCATGCCGCGCCACCTTGAGCCCGGCAATCACCCCCGCCATCGGCCCGGGGTAGTCCGCCTCGGCATCGCCCACCAACTGGTCGGCATACGCCCGGTAGGCCTGCTGGTTACGGTTGCAGGAAATCACCAGGTCATCGCTGAGCGGCCGTACCACGCGCTGCACATGCGCCACCAGCGGTTCGCCCTGCCAGTCGACCAGGCCCTTGTCGCGGCCGCCCATGCGCTGGCCGCGGCCACCGGCGAGAATGAGGATGGAGCAGGGGGGCAGGGCATCAGGCATGAAAAAGGGTTCCGGGCAGTCAATGCCGGGAACCCTCCCATTTCACGCGGGGCTTGTCCAGTCAGCTGTCGCTGGTCACGGCCTGCGTGTCGGCATTACCCGCCTGGCGTCGCCCGGCAAGGCGCATCACCACCACGAAGAACACCGGCACGAACACCACGGCCAGGGTGGCGCTGAGCATGCCGCCGATCACCCCGGTACCGATCGCCTTCTGGCTGGCCGAGCTGGCGCCGCTGGCAATGGCCAGTGGCACCACGCCCAGGATGAACGCCAGCGAGGTCATCACGATCGGGCGCAGGCGCAGGCGCGCGGCCTGCACGGCGGCGTCGGCAGCATCCACGCCCTGGTCGACCAGGCTCTTGGCAAACTCGATGATCAGGATGGCGTTCTTCGCCGACAGGCCGATCAGCGTGATCAGGCCGACCTTGAAGAACACGTCGTTGGGCATGCCGCGCAGGGTCACCGCCAGCACCGCACCGAGCACGCCCAGCGGTACTACCAGCAGAACTGCGGTGGGGATCGACCAGCTTTCGTACAGCGCTGCCAGGCACAGGAACACCACCAGCAACGACAGCGCCATCAGCATCGGTGCCTGGCTGCCGGACAGCCGCTCCTGCAGCGACAGGCCAGTCCATTCCAGGCCGGCACCGGCCGGCAGCTGGGCCACCAGGCGCTCGATTTCGGCCATGGCTTCGCCCGAACTGTAGCCGGCTGCCGGTTCGCCGGAAATCGACACCGCCGGGTAGCCGTTGTAGCGGGTCAGCTGCACCGGGCCGCTGACCCACCTGGCCTGGACGAAGGCGCCCAGTGGCACCATCTTGCCGCTGTCGTTGCGCACGTGGATCTTCAGCAGGTCTTCGACCTGGCTGCGCTGGTTGCCTTCGGCCTGCACCACCACCCGCTGCATGCGGCCCTGGTTGGGGAAGTCGTTGACGTAGCTGGAACCCACGGCCACGTCCAGCACCGAACCGATATCGGCAAACGATACGCCCAGGGCGTTGGCCTGGCGGCGGTCGATTTCCAGTTGTACCTGCGGGCTTTCCGCCAGCGAGGCTTCGCGCACGTTGGTCAGCACCTTGCTTTTGCCGGCATTTGCCAGCAGCTCGTCGCGGGCGGCCATCAGCTCGGCGTGGCCCATGCCGCCGCGGTCCTGCAGGCGGAACTCGAAGCCGGTCGACTCGCCAAGGCCGTCGATTGGCGGTGGCAGCACGGAATAGGCCACGGCGTCCTTGAGCTGGGTAAAGGCCATGGTCGCGCGGTCGGCGATCGACTGGGCGCTGTCGTCGGCACCGCGCTCGGACCAGTCCTTGAGCGTGGTGAAGGCCAGTGCCGCGTTCTGCCCGCTGCCCGAGAAGCTGAAACCCAGGATCAAGGTGGTGTTACCCACGCCGGGCTCTTCGGCGTTGTGCGCCTCGATCTGTGCCGCCACCTGTTCGGTGCGCATGCGGCTGGCGCCTGGCGGCAGCTGGATATCGGTGATGGTGTAGCCCTGGTCTTCGGTGGGCAGGAACGCCGTGGGCAGCTGGCTGAAGCCATAACCCAGCACCGCCAGCAGCAACGCGTATACCAGCAGGTAGCGGCCGCTGCGCTTGAGTGCCTGCACCACCCAGCGCTGGTAACCGTTGCTCATGCCCTCGAAGCGGCGGTTGAACCAGCCGAAGAAGCCCTTGCGTTCGTGGTGCTCGCCCTTGGCCACCGGCTTGAGCAGGGTGGCACACAGCGCCGGGGTCAGGCTGAGGGCGAGAAACGCCGAGAACAGGATCGACACTGCCATCGACAGCGAGAACTGCTGGTAGATCACCCCCACCGAGCCTTGCATGAAGGCCATGGGCAGGAACACTGCCACCAGCACCAGGGTAATGCCGACGATCGCGCCGCTGATCTGGCCCATGGCCTTGCGCGTGGCCTCCTTGGGCGGCAGGCCTTCTTCGGCCATGATCCGCTCGACGTTCTCCACCACCACGATGGCATCGTCGACCAGGATGCCGATGGCCAGCACCATGCCGAACAGGGTCAGCACGTTGACCGAGAAGCCCATGGCCAACATCACGGCGAAGGTGCCCATCAGGGCCACCGGCACCACCAGGGTCGGGATCAGGGTGTAGCGCAGGTTCTGCAGGAACAGGAACATCACCGCGAACACCAGCAGCATGGCTTCGAACAGGGTGTTGATGACCTGCTCGATCGACACCTTGACGAATGGCGAGGTGTCGTAGGGGATGTCGTACTTGACGCCTTTGGGGAAGTAGCGCGCCAGGTCCTGCATCTTCGCCCGCACCAGGGTGGCGGTTTCCATGGCGTTGGCGCCCGGCGACAGCTGCACGCTGAAGGCGGTGGCCGGCTTGCCGTTCAGGCGCGTGCCGTACTGGTACTCCTGGGCACCGATCTCGACCCGGGCGACATCGCCGATGGTCACCGTGGAACCGTCCGGGTTGGCACGCAGGACAATCCCGGCGAACTCCTCGGGGGTGCTCAGCTGGCCCTTGACCACCACGTTGGCGGTGATTTCCTGAGTGCCACGGGTGGGCAGGTCACCAATGCTGCCGGGGGCCACCTGGGCGTTCTGCGCGGCGATGGCCTCGGCCACGTCGTTGGGCGTGAGGTTGAAGCCGATCAGCTTGCGCGGGTCGATCCAGATGCGCATGGCGCGTTCCGAACCGTACAGCTGGGCCTTGCCGACGCCCTTGAGGCGACGGATTTCGTCCATCACGTTGCGCGCGAGGATATCCGACAGGGCGGTTTCGTCGAGCTTGCCATCTTCGGAGGTGAGGGTGGCCAGCAGCAGGAAACCGGTGGAGACCTTTTCCACCTGCAGGCCTTGCTGGGTTACCGGGCGCGGCAGGCGCGACTCGACCACCTTCAGGCGGTTCTGTACGTCGACCTGGGCCAGGTCCGGGTTGGTGCCCGGGGCGAAGGTGGCGGTGATGGTGGCGCTGCCCAGGCTGCTCTGCGACTCGAAGTACAGCAGGTTGTCGGCGCCGTTGAGCTCCTGCTCGATCAGGCTGACCACGCTCTCGTCCATGGTCGCCGCCGAAGCGCCCGGATACACGGCGTAGATTTCCACCTGCGGCGGGGCCACGTTGGGGTACTGGGCCACCGGCAGTTGCGGGATGGCCAGGGCACCTGCCAGCAGGATGAACAGGGCGACCACCCAGGCGAATACCGGGCGGTCGATGAAGAATTGCGGCATGAATCAGGCCCTCACTGGCCAGTGTGCTGTGCGATGGGCGATGCCCCTGATGCGTTGTCGACCTGCACCTGGTCACCGGCCTTGACGTGTTGCAGGCCCTCGACCACCACCCGCTCGCCGGGGGCCAGGCCTTCGCTGACGATCCAGCGGTCGCCCTGGGCGCTGCCCAGGACTACCTGGCGGTCGCTGACCCGGGCCTGCGGGTCGACCACCAGCACCTTGGGTACGCCAGCGCTGTCGCGCAGGATGGCGCGCTGCGGCACGCTCAGGCCCTTGGGCTGCACGGCCTGCTCCAGGCGCACGCGCACGTAGCTGCCGGGCAGCAGGTCGAGGTCCGGGTTGGGGAACTCGCTGCGCAGGGTGATCTGGTTGGTGCTGGGGTCGACGCTGATGTCGGAGAACAGCAGTTTGCCCGGCAACGGGTAGGTGCTGCCATCGTCCTGGATCAGCGTGGCCCGGGCCTGGCCGGCGCCCACCTGCTGCAGCTCGCCGGCACGCATGGCGCGGCGCAGGGCGTTGAGCTCGCGGGTCGACTGGGTGACATCGGCGTGGATCGGGTCCAGCTGCTGGATGGTCGCCAGGGGCGTGGTCTCGTTCTGCCCGACCAGCGCACCTTCGGTGACCTGGGCGCGCCCGATACGGCCGGAAATCGGAGCCGTCACGGTGGCGTAGCCGAGGTTCAGGCGGGCGCGTTCCAGGGCGGCCCTGGCCTCGGCCACTGCGGCATCGGCCTGCAGGTAGCTGGCCTTGGCGTTGTCGTATTCCTGGCGGCTGACGGCCTTGTCGTCGACCAGTTCGCGGTAGCGCTGTTCCTGCAGGCGTGCCTGGTACAGGGTGGCCTCGGCCTTGGCCAGGGTGGCGCGGGCGCTGTCGTGGTCGGCCTTGAACGGTGCCGGGTCGATCAGGAACAGCACATCGCCCTGCTTGACGTCGCTGCCTTCGCGATACACCCGCTTGAGCACAACGCCCGCGACACGTGCTCGCACTTCGGCGGTGCGCGGCGCGAGGATACGGCCGCTTAGCTCACTGCTGATGGCCAGTGGCTGCAGTTGCAGGGTTTCCACCCGCACTTGCGGGGTGGGGGCCTGTTCTTCCTGTTCGGCGCTGTCGTCGCAGCCGGCCAGGGACAGGCTCAGGAGCGCCAGAAGCGCCAACGGGCGCAAGCGTGGGGGGAGGGTAGTAGACATACGGATCTTCCGATGATGACCGCCGGTATGCTACGGCAGGCGTTCCTTGCGTGGCTGTTAATACCTGTAGGACGAGTGTGAAAAAGTGTGAAGAACAATCCTGTCTGCCTGTAGTGTTCTATATCCTGAGTATTCCTGTACCGGCCTCTTCGCGGGCTTGCCCGCTCCCACAGGGACTGCACAGCTTTCAAGTGCTGTTGGGTCCCTGTGGGAGCGGGCAAGCCCGCGAAGAGGCCGGTGAGGTCTTACCCCAACCCAGATTCCCAAGCACCTATGCCGAATATTTTCCTGGTCGAAGACGACAGCGCCCTGTCCGAACTGATCGCCAGCTACCTGCAACGCAACGACTTCCATGTCCAGGTGATCGCCCGTGGCGATCATGTGCTTGACGAGTACCGCCGGCAAAAGCCCGACCTGGTCATCCTCGACCTGATGCTGCCGGGGATCGACGGCCTGCAGCTGTGTCGCCTGCTGCGCCAGGAGTCGCAGGGCCTGCCGATCCTGATGCTGACCGCCCGCGACGACAGCCACGACCAGGTCCTGGGCCTGGAAATGGGCGCCGACGACTACGTGACCAAACCCTGCGAGCCGCGTGTACTGCTGGCCCGCGTGCGTACCCTGCTGCGTCGCAGCAGCGTCAACGAGCCGCGCCTGGACAACGACCTGATCCTGATCGGTGGCCTGCGCATCGACCTGGCCGAGCGCACCGTGAGCTGGCGTGGCGAAGAGGTGGAGCTGTCCAGCGGCGAGTACAACCTGCTGGTGGTACTGGCGCGCAATGCCGGCGAAGTGCTGAACCGCGACCGCATCCTGCAGCAACTGCGGGGTATCGAGTTCAACGGCACCGACCGCTCGGTGGACGTGGCCATCTCCAAGCTGCGGCGCAAGTTCGACGATAACGCCGGCGAAGCGCGCAAGATCAAGACCGTGTGGGGCAAGGGCTATCTGTTCAGCCGTGTCGAGTGGGAGTGCTGACCGCCCATGCTGAAGATTCTGGTGCGGCTGTACCTGGTGATCATCGTTGCCTATGCCGGTGCACTGTTGTTCATCCCCGACACCATCGTCGGCCTGTTCCAGGACCGCTTCATGGCCTACAACCTGGACCAGGCCAAGGGCGTGCAGTCGCTGATCGTGCGCCAGTTCCGCCAGGCCCCGCGCGAGCAGTGGCCGGCGGTGGAGCAAGAGCTGGCCAGTGATTTCGCGCCGCTGGAACTGCAACTGCTGCGCATGGACCAGGCTGACCTGAGCGAGGACGAGCAGGCGCGCCTGGAGCACGGCCTGTACGCCGTGCGCATTGCCGAATGGGGCTACTACGAGACGGTGCTGGCGCCGCTGGACAAGGAATGGCTGGTGCGCCTGCACTCACCGCCAGACCCGCTGGATATCAACGTGCTGTCGTGGGGTGTGACCGTCCTGATCGGTGCAGCGATGCTCGGTTGCCTGTTGCTGTGGGTATGGCCGCACTGGCGCGACCTGGAGCGCCTCAAGGAAACCGCCCGGCGCCTGGGCCAGGGGCAGATGGCCGAGCGTACGCACATCTCGCCGCACTCCAACATCGGTGAGCTGGCTGGGGTGTTCGACACCATGGCCAGTGACCTGGAGCGCCACGTCAACCAGCAGCGCGAGCTGCTCAATGCGGTGTCGCACGAGTTGCGCACGCCGTTGACCCGGCTGGATTTCGGCCTGGTGCTGCTGTTCGACGAAGTGCCGCCGGCCAGCCGCAAGCGCCTGCTGGAGCTGGTGGGGCATGTGCGTGAGCTGGATGAGCTGGTGCTGGAGCTGTTGTCCTACAGCCGGCTGTACAACGCCGACCAGGCCCGCGAGCGGGTCGAGGTGTCGTTGCTGGAACTGGTCGACAGTGTACTCGGCGGCTTTGCCGAGGAACTCGATGGCCGGGGTATCCAGTGGGAGGTGCGGGCCGAGGGGGATTTGCCGCGTTTTGTGCTGGACCCACGGCTGACGGCACGGGCGGTGCAGAACCTGGTGCGCAATGCCATGCGTTACTGCGACGAGAGCCTGTTGCTGCGCTTGCGCCTGGAAGACGATGGCGCCTGCCTGGTGACGGTGGAGGATGACGGGATCGGTATTCCGGTGGAGGAGCGCGAGCGGATTTTCCAGCCGTTCTACCGCCTGGACCGTAGCCGTGACCGCAATACCGGAGGGTTTGGCCTGGGCTTGGCGATCAGCCGGCGGGCGATCGAGGGGCAGGGTGGCACCTTGACCGTGGCGCAGTCGGCGCTGGGGGGCGCGCAGTTCCGGATTCGCTTGCCTGCCGGGTGATTGGGTGCCTGTGCCGGCCCTTTCGCGGGTGAACCCGCTCCTACAAGAGCCGTACAGATTCAAACACTGTGGAGCACCTGTGGGAGCGGGTTTACCCGCGAAAGGGCCGGGCCTGCTAATCACTTTCTGCCAGCCGGGCAGACCACAGCACAAACCGGTCCTTGCCACTGTGCTTGGCCTCGTACAGCGCCTGGTCGGCGCGCACCAGCGCCGTGGTCAGGCTGTCGCCCTGGTCCACCCGGGTGAGGCCAATGCTGATGGTTACCGGGTGTTCGCCAACATCTTCACGTACTCGTTGGCACAGCGCCGCCACTCGTTGCTCGGCGCCTTGCTGGTCCAGCCCCTGGAAAAAGATCGCGAATTCCTCACCACCCAGTCGGGCAAACTCGTAACCGGCCATGCTCGCCTTGATATGCAGGGCCACGCGCTTGAGTACTTCATCGCCCACGTCATGGCCAAAACGGTCATTCACCCGCTTGAAGTTGTCGATGTCGATCATCGCCAGGTACTGCTCGGCCGTGGCCAGGCGCAGCTGGTGGCCGGCCTGGGCCATGAACGAGCGGCGATTGGGGATTTCGGTCAGGGCATCGACATAGGCCTGGTCCAGCAGCACCTTGGACAGGTAGAAGTTGTGCAGCTTGGCCTTGCGCATCTGCAGGTAGCTGTAGATGACCAGGCCGCTGAGGAACACCGCGTAGCTGATCAGCATGGCGCCTTCGAGTTCGTCCGGCCCGATACGGGTGTGGTAGAACGGGTTGAGCACCACCCAGGTGATGGCCATGGCGCAGAAGAACGACCAGCGCCGCACCGGTAGCACCGAAACGGCATACAGCACGGTGGACACCCCGAGCACCAGCCATACCGGGCGCTGGGCCACCGGGATGCCTTCGATCACCAGGCGCATGCCCAGGGTGATGGCGGCGATGAACAGCAGGTTGAGTACATCGAAGTGATGGCTGCGACGGGTGAACCGCAGTACCACGGTGAGGCTGCCGAGCAGGGTGATGAACAGATAGGACAGCCAGGTGAAGCCCTGGCCGCCGAGGAAGCTGACGATCAGGTCGAAAACCAGCCAGATCAGAATGCTGACGCAGAATACCAGCAGGCAGAACGGGCGCATGAGCTCGAATTCGTGCTGGCGGAATTCGGCGCGCAGGGCGGCGGGGGCGACCTGTTTGCGAACGTGGGCTTCGATGGTCTTGAACATTCGGGCTCCTGAGAGTACTACCATGCCGGTCCCGGCCCTTTCGCAGCACAAGGCTGCTCCTACAGGTGACGCATTTCTCCTGTAGGGGCAGCCTTGTGCTGCGAAGAGGCCAGGCCTGGGGACTCAATTGGTGGGCAGAACACCCCGGGCCCATGGCCGGTAACGCAGGTCGAACACCGCCTCGGCATGGCACCCGGCGCCCAGCTTCGGCTGGGCAGGCTCAGCCCGAAACGCCTGGCCTGGCGCGCTCACCTGGCGGAACGCCTCGCGCACCACGCCAACCCGGCACGGCAAAGCCTGCTCGTAGCCCTGGCGCACCAACGCGGGCAAGCGCCCGGTCCCGGCGCCATCCTGCCACCACACAGTCAAGCCCAACCCGGCCAGTTGATCCAGCCATGCGGCATTGACCCGCGGTGAGAGTTTGCCGACGCTGAAAGCACTGATGTGCAAAGGCTTGTCCAGTTGCCGGTTGAAGGCCTGCAACTGGCTGCGCAGGGCATCCCGGCGCTCGGCCTCGCGAAAGTGATGGTCGTCCAGCTCCATGGGCAGGTACCAGCCGTCCACCGGCAACTGCCACGCCTGGCGCAGTTGCTGATACTGGCTGAGCGAGCGCCCCAGCTGCGCCTTCCAGTAGCTGTTCAGGCCTTCACCGTCCAGCTCGTCGATGCGCTGGTAATAGACCGGGTCCATGTACAGCCCCAGCACCAGTTGCAGGCCCTGGGCACGCGCGCTGCGCAGGCTGTCGGCCAGCCAGCCCCGGGCACCACCGAAATCGCTGTCGCCATAGGCGCTCCACTGCACGATCAGGGTTTTGCCGCCCTGGGCCACGGTGGCATGCCACAGTTGCTGCCACTGGGCGGGGGTGACATTGGCGTCGCGGTTGAGGGGTTGGTAGAACAGGCGCTGGTCGGCGCTGGCTGGCAGGCACAGGGCAACCAGGCAGAGGGCCAGGAACGTACGCATCAGAAGGTCATCTCCGCACCGACCAGCACGCCATTGGCGCGCTCGTATAGATTGCCGCCCAGCGATTGCTGGTATTCGGCACGCACTTTCAGCGAACCGCGGTAGGCATTGTAGCGGTCGTCATCGAACCACCATTGCCAGCGCACGCCCACCCCGGCCCGAGCGTCCTGGCGCCAGTCGTTGCTCGGGTCCTGGCTGGAAAACTCGACAAAACCATAGGGCATGATAGTTTGCGGTGAGCTGCCCGGCAGCTTCCAGGCGTGGCCTTGCTGGTAGCGCGACAGCCAGGCGTGGTCGCCGGCACGGGTCCACCAGGCGGCGTCGAGGTAGAGGAAGCGTTCGTTCCAGTCGTCTTCATCGACCCGCCAGTCGTTGCGCCAGTCGCCCTGGTCGAGGAAAGAAGCGGTGGCCCGCAACAGCAGGTCGTTGCTCGATTCGGCGTGGTGACGCAGGTCGCCCCAGTTGCCGCCGACCTTGGCGGGGCTAAGCAGTTGGCCCAGGCTCAGCCCGCGGTAGTGTTCCTCGTCGATCTGACGCTGGTGGTACAGCTCGGCATACAGGTTGAGGTTGGCCTGGCCGAATGGTTTGTAGCGCAGGCCGACACCGGTACCCATGCTTTGCGCGTAGTCGGTGCGGCTTTGCCCACCGAACAGCACGCGGCCATACACAGACAGGGTGCTGCCGTTGCGGCTGGGCTCTTCGCCCAGGGCGTGGTCCCACATGGCCAGTTGCACGTTCTGCGATTGCGCGCGGCGCGAAGTGCCGCTGCGCTGGCCATTGTCGAGGAACTTGTCGTTGGTCGAGGTACCGGCCGGCGACCAGGTGCTGGCCAGGGTGATGGTATCGCGCCGTGACAGGCTTTCGTGGGCGCGGCGCTGGCGGTACTTGCGCGCTTCCAGGCTGCCGTATTCGTCGTCGCCGTCGACCAGGTCCTGCTCCACATCGAGGATGCGGCGCAGTTCGCGGCGCGCCGAAGCGCTGTCTTCGGCTTCGTCATAGCGCAAGGCCAGCGTCTCGCCAAGGCGGTAGTCCTCGGGGAAGTCGTGGGTGGCGCGTTCCAGGTAGGGGATCGACTGGCGGCGCTGGGCCTTGTCCGTCGAGCCGGCCAGGCGCATGCCGTAGTCGGCGCGGTAGCGTGGCTGGTCGGGAGCCAGGCGCACGGCTTCTGCCAGCCAGGCGCTGCTCCGGGCACTGTCGCTAGCCAGTTGCGCGGTGCTGGAGGCCGCGTAGTAGTGGTCGGCCCGCGGGTTGTGTGCCAGGGCCTGGCGCTGGAAGCCCAGCGCCGCCTGGTAATCGCCTTGGCGCTGGGCGATGGCGGCACCCAGGGCCCAATCGTCGGCGCTATCGTGTGCGGCGGCGTCCCAATAGCGCCGGGCCGCTTGTGCGTCGCCGGCGTTCAACGCGCCGCGAGCGGCAGTGAGGCGGGCGTTGTCGGTCCAGGCGCTGTCCGGCTGGGTGCGCCAGATGGGCAGGGCCGCTTCGGAGTCGCCAGCGGCTTCCAGGGCATAGGCCAGGGGCAGGCGGCTCCCGCTGTCGCCCAGGCGCTCGGCGGCCTGGTAGTAGACCACCGCTTCGCCTGGCTGGTCGGGCATGGCGCAGCGGCCCAGGGCGCGGTACTGGCCAGGTTCGCTCGGGGTGGCCGGTACTGCCTGGCGCACGGCATCGCACTGGCCAGCCTCGGCAAGGCGGCCGAGCAACTGGGCCCGGGTACTGGCGTCGACCCGAGGGACCAGGCCGAGCATGCGGCGGGTGTCCAGCGGCCCGTCGTTACGTGCATACAGGTTGCCAAGGCGTTGCAGCAGCGACGGTGCAAGGCGGCCTTGGTGGCGGTCGTAGGCCTGTTCCAGCAATTGCCGGGCGTGTTCGTCATGGCCTTGCTGCATCAGCAGGAAGGTGGCTTGCTCCAGTGCGGCCATATCGCCGCTCTGCCGATAGCGTTGCTCCCACTCGGCGGCGGTACGTGGTTGCGGGGGCTGGGGCGGGTCGCCGTACAGGCGTTGCTTGAGCACGGCGTAGGCCTTGGGGTCAGTGCTGGCTGTGCAGCCCTTGAACTGCTCGCGCGCCAGCTGCGGGTCGCGGCGCGACAGCCAGTCGACGGTTTCCAGGCAGGGGCGTTGCAGTTCGTTGCTCAGGCGCTGCACCAGCGGCGCGTCATCGCCTGCGCGGGCCAGCTCCCACAGTTGCTGGCGCTGCTCGGGCTGGTTCAACTGCTCGGCGGGCAGTGCCTGCAGCCAATGCCGGGCCTGCTGGTTCTGGCCGACGGCGATGGCGCGGTTGGCCATGGCCAGGCGGGCCTGGTTGGCTGCTTCGGGGGAAGGGGCGCTGGGCAACAGCGCGTTCAACCCTTTTTCATCCACCTGCTGGATATACGCATTGGCCAGGCGCTGCCAGTCCTGCGCAGGTAATTGGCCTTGCTCGGCCAGCGGCTTTAACTGCTCGATGGTTTCCTTCCAGTTGCGCAGTTGTTCGGCGAAGTTGGCTCGGGCCAGGCGCAGCACTTGGCCGTCGCCCTGTGGCGGCAGATGGTTGAGCCAGTCCAGCGCCCTGGCAGCACCCCCGAATCTGGCCAGGCTCAGGCTGTAGGCCTGCCACAGGCGAACCCGTTGAGCGCCGTCGCTGCTGGCCAGCCATTGTTCCACTTGGCTGGCCGGCGGTGGGTCCTGTTCGATCCAGGTCAAGCGCAGTTCCAGCAGGGCGTTTGCGTGTTCGGGGCTGTCGCCCAACTGTTCGGCAAGGGCTTCGGCCTCCTTGTAGCGGCGCTGGTGAGCCAGCGCCTCCACCAGCAGTGCACGCGCTTCGTCGTTGTTCGGCACCCGGCCCAGCACGTGGCGGGTCAGGCGTTCGACCTCGGCCCAGTTGTCCTTCTTCGCTTCGCGGTAGCTGCGCTCCATGAACGGGTAACTGGTGAACCGCTGAAAGTCGGTCATCGGCGCCGAAGCGGCGCAGGGCAGGGCGGCGGAACACAGCAACAAGCCAGTGAAGGTGAGGGAAAAGCGCGGCTTCATGCCACCTCCCGGGTCAGGTCAAAGGCGGCCTGCTGTTCGCTGGCCTGTTCGATCAGGGCCTGCTGCAGCACCTGCTCGGTGATGATGCCGCGGGCGATCAGGTGCTCGCCGAGGCTCTGGTGTTCCGGGTCGAAGTCGATCAGCGCCTGGTTGAACAAAGTGACCGGGACCATGCCGCGCACCTGCAGCAGGGCGCCGAGCATTACCTGGTGATGGCTGACCTGTTCCAGCAGCACTTCGTCGTCCTGGTGGCGCTCGAGGATGGCCAGCATGTCGCGGGTTTCCGGCTTCTGCCAGGGGCTTGGGTAGTGGTAGCGCAGGCCCAGGGTCACCCGGCCCTGGGGCGCCAGGCGGGCACTGACCGGGCGCTTCAGGTGGCGGCTGATTACCCCCAGCGACACCTGGCTCACCGGGCTTTCGCTGGCCAGCACCAGCTTGTCGCCGTCTTCGGCCACCGGTAGCACGCCGTAGTGCGTCGCCAGCTTGCGCGGCAGTTTGGCGATCAGCTGCGGGTCGAGCTTGAACGGGTTGAGCGGTGCCCAGGGCAGGTCCATCTGCTCGGCCAGGGTGGCGACCAGCTGTTCGCTGTTCAGCCAGCCGCGCAGCAGCAGCTCGCGGCCCAGGCGCCGGCGTACCGGGCTGGTGATCGCCTGTTGCAGCTGTTCGTCGCTGATCAGGCCCTTGGCTACCAGGCGCTGGCCCAGCGGCGTGCGGGCGGGGGCGGCGATGGCGGGGAATTCGTGGGTGGTCTTGTCCCAGGCCACGCGCCGCGAGTCACCCATTTCCATCACCTGGCGCAGGGCACGCAGGTTGGCGAAGAAGTTGACGAAGTTGCTCCACATCATCCGCGGTGCCGACAGTAGCCCTTCGCCGATGCCATAGAAGCGGGTGACGAACCAGGCGCGCTGGAACAAGCGGTTGAACAGCATCAGCCCGTTCAGCCACAGCAAGGTGGTCAGCAGCCAGCTGTCGCTGAGGATCGACATGAAGCGCCACGACTCCGGCGCAATCACCGTGACCAGCCACATGGCCAGCAACACCAGCAGCAACAGGTTGACCAGGAAACTCAGCAGGTAGGCGAACAGGCCGCGGCGGTCGCGCCAGAGGAAGTAGTTGAGCGCGCCCTTGCGGCTCCAGCCTAGGTTGCTGGTGCCCTGGAACACGATGCCGACGATCCACCGCGACTTCTGCCGGATGGCATGCTGCCAGTCGCGCGGGAAGTGCTCGCGCACGCAGATCACCTGGGAAAATTCGCGGCTCATGCCCGGGCGCCATTCCTGCTTCAGGGTCAGCGCCGGGTCGGTGATGGAGTAGCGGGCGAAAATGCACTTCATGCCCTTCTGCTTCAGGCGGAAGCCGATGTCGTAGTCTTCGGTGAGGCTCTGTACGTCGAAGGCGATGCCGTCGCCGTCCTCGAGCAGCGCGCTGATGGCGCGGCGGCTGAAGCAGGTGCCGACCCCGGCGCTGGGCACCTGGCCGGTCAGGGCCTCGCGCACGATCACGTCCTTGCCGTGGTTTTCGGCGAACTCGTCGACATAGTGGCCGGCGGTGAAGCCTTTCCATTCCGGTGCGTAGGGGTACACCGGGATCTGGATCATGTCCTTGTTCGGCAGCAGGTAGTTGAACAGGCGCAGCTCCATGGGCGAGATCACGTCTTCGGCGTCGTGCAGGATGAAACCGGCAAACTCGATGCCGGCGTCCTGTTGGAAGCGCAGCAGCGCGTCGATGATGTTGTTCAGGCAGTCGGCCTTGCTGGTGGGGCCGGGGCGGGCGCAGACCACCTTGTGCACGTTGGGGTAGTGCAGGCATACCGCGTCGACGTCGGCCTGGGTTTGCGGGTCGTTGGGGTAGGTGCCGACGAAGATCTGGTAGTTCTCGTAGTCGATGGTCGAGGCTGCCAGGCGGGCCATCTCGCCCACCACGCCCACTTCGTTCCAGGCCGGGACCATGATGGCCAGCGGTTTCTCCGGCACCTCGAACAGGCGTTTTTCGTCGGCTTTCTCGTACTTGTCGTAGATGCGAAAGCGCCGGATCAGCTTGCGGCCCCAGTAGCACAGGTCGATGAACAGATCATCCAGACCCAGCAGGAACATCAGCGAGGCCAGGATGATCGCGAGGATCTTCAGGCCGAACAGCACGTAGGTGAGGAAGTCGATGAATACCAGGCTCATTTGCCGGTCACCGACAGGAAGGGGTGGGCCATCGTCTTTATCCTCGTTCGATTCCCTGGACGAAGTTGTACGACTTGCTGCCGTTTGTACTGGATAGATACAAGCAGCCGAACGCGGGGTTGTCCAAATTTCAGGCTTTTTCTTGTGGGCCACTTCTTGTAGTTTTACAGGTCGTTTACCCAGGGAGCTGAACATGCAAGGCAAGGCACGCAAGATCGTCCAGGCCATCCTTTACGAGGCCATCGCCGTCGCCTGCGTGGCGCCCGCGCTGGAGCTGGCGTTCGGTGCCGGCATGGCGCAGTCGACCGTGCTGTCGGTGCTGATGTCGGGCATCGCGATGAGCTGGAACATGGCCTACAACTGGGTGTTCGAACGCTGGGAAGCGCGCCAGCACCGGCGTGAGCGCACTTTCCTGCGGCGTCTGCTGCATGCGCTGGGCTTCGAGGGCGGGCTGGTGCTGATCCTGCTGCCGCTGGTGGCGTACTGGCTGGATGTCAGCCTGTGGGCGGCGTTGCTGACCAACCTGGCGTTGTTCGTGTTTTTCTTCGTTTATGCGTTTGTCTTCCAGTGGGGCTTCGACAAGGTGTTCGATGTGCCGCTTTCGGCGCAGCAGGCCAAGTGTTGACTTTGTGCTGCGCTACCGGCTAAGTTCCTACCCCATGAAAACTTTCCAGCACGTCAACGCCATTATTATTACCGCCATTATCAGTTTGGCGGGCTAGCGCGTACGTGCACCGAACCCGCCCTGGAGGCGGGTTTCTTCTCTCTGACTCCTGGGCAACGTGAACACAGCCAAGGAGTCATCGATGACCAGCTTCGTCAGCCCTCGTTCTACCGTCACCCCCCAGCAACTGCTGTCGGAGCAGGTGCGGCGCATTCTTGCCGCCCCGGTGTACGACCTGGCCATCGAAACGCCTTTGCAAGCTGCGCCTGCGTTGTCTGCCAGCCTGGGCAACCAGGTATTGCTGAAGCGGGAAGACCTGCAGCCTACCTTTTCGTTCAAGATCCGCGGTGCGTATACCCGCCTGTCACGGCTGAGTACCGTGCAGCGCGAGCGCGGGGTGATCACCGCCTCTGCGGGCAACCATGCCCAGGGCGTGGCCCTGGCGGCATCGCACCTGGGCATGAAGGCCACCATCGTCATGCCTACCACCACGCCGTCGCTGAAGGTGGAGGGTGTACGCTCGCGCGGTGGTCATGTAGTACTGCACGGCGAGAGCTTCCCCCATGCCTTGGCCCATGCGCTGAAACTGGCCGACAGCGAAGGCGCCACCTTCGTGCCACCGTTCGACGACCCGGATGTGATCGCCGGGCAGGGCACCGTGGCCATGGAAATCCTGCGCCAGCGCCCGGGTGCGCTGGACGCCATCTTCGTGCCAGTGGGCGGTGGTGGTCTGATCGCGGGTATTGCCGCTTATGTGAAGTACCTGCGTCCGGAGGTGAAGGTGATCGGCGTCGAGCCGGAGGACTCCAACTGCCTGCAGGCTGCCATGGCGGCCGGTGAGCGGGTGATCCTGCCGCAGGTCGGCACCTTCGCAGATGGCGTGGCGGTAGCGCAGATCGGCGCCCATTGCTTCGAGTTGTGCCGGCACTTCGTTGATGAAGTGGTGACCGTGAGCAGCGACGAGCTGTGCGCGGCGATCAAGGACATCTACGACGATACCCGCTCGATCACCGAGCCGTCAGGCGCCCTGGCCGTGGCGGGGATCAAGAAATATGTGGCGCGCGACGGCGTGCAGGGGCAGACCCTGGTGGCCATCGACTCCGGGGCCAACGTCAATTTCGACCGCCTGCGCCATGTGGCCGAGCGTGCCGAACTGGGCGAGCAGCGCGAGGCGATCATCGCTGTCACCATTCCGGAGCAGCCGGGCAGCTTCCGCGCCTTCTGCCAGGCCCTGGGCAAGCGGCAGATCACCGAGTTCAACTACCGCTATTACCCTGGCAAGGAGGCGCGGCTGTTCGTTGGGGTGCAGACACACCCACTACACGACCCGCGTGAGCAGTTGCTGGCCAGCCTGCATGAGCAGGGCTACAGCGTGCTGGACCTGACCGACAACGAACTGGCCAAGCTGCATGTGCGCCATACCGTTGGCGGCCATGCCGCGCCCGGGGCTGACGAGCGGGTGCTGCGCTTCGAATTCCCCGAGCGCCCGGGTGCTTTGCTGGGCTTTCTGGAACGGCTTGGCAAGCGCTGGAATATCAGCTTGTTCCATTACCGCAACCATGGCGCGGCAGAAGCACGGGTATTTGCGGCGCTGGAAGTACCGGGGGATGAGTTGGCGGGGTTGCCGCTGGCGCTGGATGAGATGGGGTACCGTTACTGGGATGAGACCGACAACCCGGCGTACAAGCTGTTCCTGGGTTGATACGCAAACCTCATGCAGCCTGTATGGGCCTCTTCGCGGGCACGCCCGCTCCCACAGGGACGGCGCATGGCTTGAGGTTGGTGCGGTCCAGGTGGGAGCTGGCTTGCCGGCGATGGGCCGCGAAGCGGCCCCTGGGTTTCAGCACTAGTGCATGAATGGCAGGGGCTGCTTTGCAGCCCATCGCGACACAAGGCCGCTCCTACAAGGTTTTGTGTGTGCCGGTAGAGGGGGCTCAGCGCTCACGCATGAAGAAGCCGGCGACGAATTTGCGGAAGGTTTCCAGGCTCTTGAAATCGGCGTAGCGCTTGAAGTTCTCGGTATCCGGTTCGGGGCCGATTGGCTGCTCCAGCAACGATACCGACAACACCCGGTCCTGGTCCGAGGTCATTACCAGTTCGTCCATCACCTGGCCGCCGATCACCGGCCGGCGCATCTGCACTTTCACGCCTTTGCCGGCCATCCAGTCGACCAGCGACACCAGGGCCTTGAGCGGCTCGCGTTCTTCATCGCGGTAAACAGGGAACAGATGAGCACGCGATAGCACCGGCACGCTGGCCACATGGATCAGTTCGTAGTAATGGCTGCCGGCACTGGTCGGTGAATAGAGCATCAGCGCCAGCAATGGCCCGCTGGTGCGGTTGCCGCCCCAGTAGAGGTGGTGCCCCTGGAAGTCGAAGCCGTCTTCACTTCGGTTATTGAACAGCTTGCGTCCCTTGATCTGGTCCACGCAATCCAGCAGCAGGCCGTGGCGGCGGTGGTTGCCGAACACCGTGGCTTCACGCAGGCGGGACTTGAGCATCATCATGTGCTTCATGTCCAGGCGGGTTTCCAGGTAGTTGCTGGCGGGCACCCGTTCCAGCAGCGGATAGCGGCTGGCAACGCTGCGCAACTCGGCAAACTGCCCGGTCAGGTCCTTTTTCAGGTGCGTGGCATACAGGTTCAGGCCGCTGGTCTCGATCCAGGTCAGCAACAGTGACAGCAGGCGCTGTTGTTCACGCCGTTCGCTGCCGTCGCCACCACTGCTGGTGGTGCTGCTGCGGAAATCACCAATCAGGCGCAACGGTGTGTCGGGCGGTAGCCAGGCAGCAGGTGGTGCGGGGTCGTTCTCGCGCTCGGTCGCTTCGCGCTCGTCCTTGGTGAACGGGCAGCCAGGCGCGTGTTCGGCAGTTCCCGGGTTGTTCTTGAGAAACAGCGTACCGGTGCTGCCGTTGAGGGTGACATTCAGCACCGGCAAGGCATCGTTGCGGCAATCGCAGGCCAGCCACTGGTTGGCGTTGCGCACCTTCATCAGCAACTGGTTGGCCTGCAGCAGGCGCGGGCCGGTGAGGCTGCCGGTGGCAAAGCCGACCAGCAGCTCCTCTTCTGCAGGGGTCAGGCTACGGACCTGTGCGGCGGTTTTGTCGATGATTCGCATGAAGCAGCTCCCAGCTACGAGCCCCAAGCTTCAAGCAAAGTGGCGCCGCTTTCAACTTACTGCGCAGTGCCAGCGAACATCTTCGCAGCACGGGCGCGAATTTCATCGGGGGTCAGGTCCTCCTTGTGGGTGGAAACGAACCAGATGTTGCCGAAGGGGTCTTTCAGGGTGCCGCTGCGGTCGCCGTAGAACTGGTCCGTCACTGCACGCAGCTGGGTGGCGCCGGCCGTCAGGGCCTGGGCATAGACCTTGTCGCAGTCCTCGACATACAGGTGCAGGCCTACGCTGGCGCCGCTGAGCTTCTGGCTGGCGGTGAGGCCGCCTTCCATGTCGCAGGGGTCGCCCAGCATCAGCGACGAATCGCCGATTTTCAGCTCGGCATGGCCAACGCGGCCGCCAGGGGCATCGAGGCGGAACATTTCCACCGCGCCAAAGGCCTTCTTGTAGAACTCGATGGCCTTGGCGGCGTCGTTGATGGCCAGGTAGGGGGTAATGCTGTGCTGGCCTTCGGGAATGGGTTTGGCTGCCATGTTCGACTCTCCTTGGAAGTGGGCGCCGGTTGGCGCCCTTTTGCTTAGAGTCGTTTGCGCAGATGGAAAATCGACAGGGGTGATAGATCGATTCTCTATAAGCGTGGCGGTCAGAAGATGTAGTCGGTGGTCAGGAAGGTCGACTGCCGGTTGCGAATGATCTCGCTGATCAGTTCCTTGTTGGCCTCCTGGAAGCGCGTCGCGACCAGCGTGCGGATAGAGAACACTCGCAGGGCGTCGTGTACCGACAGGGTGCCTTCGGCGCTGTTCTTGCGGCCGTTGAACGGGTAGGTGTCGGGGCCGCGCTGACATTGCGCATTGATGTTGATGCGCCCGACCTGGTTGGCAAAGATGTCGACCAGGCTGCCGATGGTCGCCGGGTCATTGCCGAACAGGCTCAGTTGCTGGCCGTAGTCGGAGTCCAGCACATAGTCGATCACTGTCTGCAGGTCGCGGTAGGGCACTATCGGCACCAGCGGGCCGAACTGCTCCTCGTGGTACACGCGCATGTCGCTCTTCACCGGGTACAGCACGGCGGGGTAGAAGAACGAGCCACGGCTGTGCCCGCCGCGTTCATTGAGCACGCGGGCGCCCTTGGCGGTGGCATCGGCGACCAGGCCGTCGAGGTAGTCGACCTTGCCGGGCTCGGGCAGCGGTGTCAGCGCCACGCCAGGCTCCCAAGGCATGCCAGGCTTGAGCGCGGCCAGCTTGCGCTGGAACTTGTCGAGGAACGCATCGACCACATCCTCGTGCACGAACAGGATCTTCAGCGCCGTGCAGCGTTGGCCATTGAACGACAGCGCACCAGTGACGGCCTCTTCGACGGCGTTGTCGAGGTCCACCTGGGGCAGCACGATGCCCGGGTTCTTGGCATCCAGCCCCAGCGCGGCGCGCAACCGGTGCGGGCGCGGGTGCAGTTTCTTCAGGTCGCTGGCGGCCTTGTGCGTGCCGATGAAGGCGAACACATCGACCTTGCCGCTGGCCATCAGCGCACTCACCGTTTCCCGGCCACGGCCGTAGATGACGTTGATCACCCCCGGCGGGAAGCTGTCGCGGAAGGCTTCGAGCAACGGCCGAATCAGCAGCACGCCGAACTTGGCCGGCTTGAACACCACGGTGTTGCCCATGATCAGCGCCGGGATCAGCGTGGTGAAGGTCTCGTTCAGCGGGTAGTTGTATGGGCCCATGCACAGGGCCACGCCCAGCGGTGCTCGGCGGATCTGGCCGAGCGTGCCCTGTTCCAGCTCGAAGCGGCTGGAACGGCGGTCGAGGTCCTTGAGGGCGTTGATGGTATCGACGATGTAGTCGCAGGTGCGGTCGAATTCCTTTTCCGAGTCCTTGAGGTTCTTGCCGATTTCCCACATCAGCAGCTTGACCACGGCCTGGCGCTGCTCGCGCATGCGCGCCAGGAAGGTTTCGACATGCTGGATTCGCTCGGCCACGCGCATGTTCGGCCAGGCGCCACGGCCTTTGTCGTACGCCTGCACGGCGGCATCGAGGGCGGTGAGCGCGGTGTCGGCATCGAGCAGCGGAGCGCTGCCCAACACCACCTGGTGCTCATCGTCGCCTTCCTTGAGCCAGACCGGGCTGCGCACTGTGGCCAGTGGGCCGTCCCACCGTCTGAGCTCACCGTTCACCAGGTAGTCGCGTTGTTCCAGGGGGGCTTCCAGGCGCCAGGTTTCCGGGATGTCCTCGGCGCTGGGGAAGAGTGAATCGAGCAGACGGTCCATGGGTACTGCACCTCACATTGCTGGGTGGGTTTCGAGCTGGGTGAAACGCTTCAGCAGCGAGCATGCACCGCTCGCCGGAAAAACACCAGTCTGGCTCAACATGACCACCCGCGCCTGCCTGTTGGACAGGCAGACATCGGTATCCCTGTCAAAGCGGGAGGTTGAACAGGTCATAGGGTGGGTGCGTCAACCATTGCTGGCGCAGGGCCGGGTCTGCGTCGATCAGGGCCAGGCGCCGCCAGAACTCTGCACGGGCTTGCCGTGGGCGGGACACGAACGGTTCAAGTTCAAGCAAGGGCCTGAGGTCGCGCCGATACTGCAGCGGCAATCGCTGCCACAGGGCCATTTCGGCCGGGCCGGTTTGTTCGAAGAATTCCAGGTAGTCGCCTTCGCACACCAGCAGGTCCACCTGATGCATGGCGTTGTAGGCCTCGATCTGCGCGAGCACAGGTGCGCCCAGCCATTCACTTTCCAGGCGCAGGGCGTTTGCAACTGACCGTGGCAGGTTGAAACCGTCTGGCAGCCGCAGCAGCTGGTTGTCGCCAATGTCCAGGATGATGGGCTCGATCATCTGGTCCAGGCCTTGCGGCAATTCGCTGAGCGCACAGTCGTTCAGGAACAGCGTCCTCAGGTAGGCCAGGCCACGCAGGTCCGGGGCCTGCAGCAGTGGGTTGCCCGAAAGGTCCAGTACTACAAGCCCGGAGCAGCGGTTCAGTGCCTGCTGGGCTTGGCTACTCCAGGTAATGCGGTTGCCTTCCAGATCCAGCCAGGCGAGGTGCTCAGTGTTACCCAGGCGGGGCACGGTGTCGAACCGGCAGTCGGCCAGCAGCAGGCGATTGAGGTTGGGGAAGCGCTCGTAGAACCCGGTTGGCAACTGGCTGAGCGAACGGTTGTAGCTGAGTGACAGGTGCTGCACATGGGTGAAGTCGTCTGGCAAGGCCAGGCTGGCCAAGTCCTGGTTGTCCAGCTCCAGGCCGGACAGGTCCAGGCTGTGCAGGCTGCCACCCCCTTCAAGCGCTACGGTCGACAGCCGCCGCCAGGCGTTGAGGATGGGGCGGATGGCCAGGTGCCGCTGGTGAGGGCGCTGCGGATCGGGCCGGGCCCATTCATGCAGGTCGCGGCGCAAAGTATCCAGACGCTGCTGCAGGTCGTGCAGCCGCTGTGTGGGTGAGCGAATGTCATCGACGTACGGGTTGTCCTCGTCGTTGCCGAGCCAGTTTTCGAATTCCCAGTCGGTGGCGTCGGGGAACAAGCGCCGATAGGCCCCGGCCAGCGAGCCTGCCAGGCGCGGCTGAGGCGGTTCGGGGTCAAGCGGCCGACCGCCGCGCAAGCTGCCCATGGGCTTGCGCAGCAGCGCGCGATGACCCCAGAGGCGTTGGGCCAGTGTCTGCCTGTGCAGGTCGACCCAACCCAGTACGCGCTGGCGTAGCGAGCTGCCATCGGCCGTCGGGAAACCCAGCGTATCGCGATGCGAGCGTGGCAGTGCCTGCTCTATGGCACGGCAGAGGTCCGGATCACGCGGTCCAGGTGCAGGGCGCTCGCCCCGGTCGACCTCATAGCCTTCGGTCGTTTTGATCACACGGCGCAGGGTGCTGGCCTGGTCGCTGCCGACATGCTCCAGCAAAGGGCCTTGGGGGCTTGCGCCATGCAGCTCCAGGCGCAGGTCCGCAGGCCAGTCGGGCATGGCATCCAGGGCGCTGAACAGCAGGCGTTCGCTGTCGCTGCTGGCTCGGGCCGGCTGAAGCACACCCTCCAGGGCGCGTACCAGGGGCAGCTCGCTGTGCACCTGTTCCAGTGCCTGGCGAACCTGAATGGGTAGCTGACCCTGCTGTTGCCAGGCGAGCGATTCAGCCTCGCCCAGCGGTGTCAGCAAACACGTGGCCAGGGCAGGGGAAAGCCGCGGATAGGCAGCGAGCAGTTTCTGCGTTGACGGGGTGGTGGGCGCGCTGCCGTTGTAGAGGCGCTCGAACAGGCCCGGCGTGGCCTTGTCGGCCAACGCCTCGACCTTGGCCTGTGCCGCCATGCGTTGCAGGGCATCGAGCAACAGCGGGGGCGTTGCTCGGCCTTCCAGGTGCACCCGGCGCAACTGCGCGGTGTCGATGCCGCAGAGGCGCCCTGCCTTAGCCAGCTGTTCTGGTGTGAACGCGGCATACGCCTCGCCAAGACGGCGCGCCAGCTTCGCGAATGGCCACTGGCCGGGTTGTTCATGCTGGCCGCGCCAGGCACCTTGGGCATTGTGCGCCAGCGGTGGCTGCCAGGCATCGGGCGTGTCGGGGTGAATGGCCCGCCATTGCTGCAGGTTGTGGTCAAAGCGTTGTTCGAAGAGCTGGCCGTCCATGCGGATGAAATACCGGCCCTGGTACAGGTACTGGCCAAGTGCATTGGGCTGCAGGGTTTGCGGCAGTGTCACGGCACTGCGGTAGGGGGTGAGGTCTTCATTCCAGAGCCGGTAGCGCCCGTCGCTGCCGCGTACCTGCTGCAGGCTTTCCATCAACGGGCTGTTGAACAGCTTGGGTACCACCTTGCCCGCCGCCACGAAGCCGCCGATCAGGGCCAGGTTCAGGCCAACCGCCTCCAGGTGGCGCAGCGCCAGGTGACGGTCGCCTTCATGCCAGGCCTGGTAGCCCTCGAAGGCCTCGCCGAGCAGTTGGCAGGCCGTGACGGCCAGCATCAGGGTGCCTGCACCTGGGATGAAGAACGCGGCAATATTCAGTGCATCCAGGCCAAGGTTTTCCCACTCATCCAGGCGCCTGGCCCGCGCGTTGGCATCGGCCATCGCGGTGGGGACCGCCAGCAGGCTGGCTTCGTGCTTGAGGCGGGCCAGGTGCAGGTCCTGGTAATGGCCGAAAGGCTCGGCTGTGATAGCCACGCGTGTGGGACGCAGGTCCGCTTGCGCTGCACGCTGCCAAGGGCGGTCATAGGCAGTATTGCCTGTGGCGTCGAGGTTCTGCTGCAACAGGTCGAGAAAGTGCGTGCGCTGGTCCTGCCTGATGTAGGCCGTGAAGGCTTGGCGGGCATCGGGCTCCAGCAGCAAGGTCGCCAGCGTGTCGTGTACCGCGTCCAGGTTGCTGCATTGGCGCAGGGCCGGGTCATGGCCGGGCAGATACAGCGCCAGCCCCGCACCGCCGGCATCGATCAGCATGACCTCGTGCAGGGGCGTGCCGAACAGCGCCAGTTGCCAGCACGGTACGGTGCCACCCTGCAACAGCCGTTCGATCTGGTCAAGGGTGCTGCCATCAAGCAGGTGCCGCATATAGGCAAGGTCGGCCGCCAGGCGCAGGCGGTCTTTCTGCACCCTGATGGCCAAGCCCCGTATGGCGGGTTGGGCGAGGTGCTGTTCCAGGTGGGCCTGGTAAGCCTTGCCCAGGTCCAGGTCACGGCACAGGGTGGCGAAAGCGGCCGGTGCGAGTGGCAGCCGTTCCACCTGGTAGTGCTCCGACTGCAATGGAAAGTGGGCGATGGGCACTTGCATGCCAACAGGGACGGCGCCTTGTATCTGAATCGGCGTGACGTGAATGTTATCGCCCAGGGCAATGGCACTTTCAGCAGTGAACACCTCGTCGCTGGCGAAGTTCTGCAGCGCGGCCTGCAGCAAGTTGTCGCGTCGATGGCTGAATAGATAGCGCAGGGCGGCCCAGTGCCAGTTGCGCTCGACCCGCAATAGCTGGCTATTGCGCAGCTGCGCGTGGAAGCCGTGTTCGGCAAGACGCCGTTGCAGCAATGGCTCGGCAAATTCTGTGATTTGTTTCAGGCCTTTGAGTGAGTTGGCCAAGGCTGCTTGCGCCTGCATCAGGCGCGCCTGGCTGGCACACGCTGCTTCACGCAGGTCGGGGGCAGCATTGGCGAACCAGTCCTGCCTCTTCCACGGGGCGACCTGGGTTCGCTTCAACGCGGCCCACTGATTGGGCGTTACCTGGCGAGCCCAGTGCGGCAGCTGCGCCTGAAGCAGGGGTTGATGGGGATTGATGGCTGGCATGTCGACGCTCCTTTCAGGCAAAGGGGGCATCAAACGTCAATTCCAGACAGGCGAGTGGTAATGGGATAACGCGGCTTGGATATATGGATGGAAATTCGCTGTCTGAATCGGCCATTCATGCAGGAAATTTGACGTCATGAAACTTTACATGGCGTGAGGAAGCTTTAAGGAAATGCAATCAAAGTGCCACTTGATAAAGTGTTTGGGCGCACCTTAAATTGTTAATTGATATGGGGGTTTCTGGATAATTTCCGAATATCAACATGATACGTGCTTTTTACTGAATTGCTGTCCTTTTCCGATTGACCATGCTGTGTCTCAAAGGACGTCGAAGAAGAAATGAAAGCGACCTTGACGGCAGCGGCGAGGAAACTCGTCTCGCCCTCCATACGCTACGAAATCAGACACCTGGCCAGCAAGGTGTCTGAAGCGATGGCGCGTGCCTGTTTCTGGCGCTGGGAAATCGCCAGGTTCAGGTTGCAGCAGGAAAGCCCCTACGAAATCATCTATATCGGCCGGAAGCAGCAACGGGAAATGGCCAAGCTGCTGATTGCCGGCAAGGGTTCGGGCAATGCTGCAATTGTTGACAGCGCAAGCGCGACGGTAGCAGCCAACCACGTGGTGGTGGTCAGCGAAATGCCGACGTCGGGGGCATTGTCGGTACCGCATTACCTGAGCGCCGTGGTGCCGCTGGGGCGCTCGCTGGAGGATATCACCGCGCGCTACGACAGCGAGTTGCGGCGCAGCATCCGCAAGAACCGGCCGCTGTACCAGATGCGCCAGGCCCGCTCGGATGACGAGATCGCCATGGCCGACCGCAACCTGCTGCGCCCTTATGCCAGCGCCAGGCAAGGTATCCATGCCGCGCAGTTTCCCACTGAAGAAGTGTTCCGCATTGCCAGGGGCGTCGGTCGGCTCGACTTGATCACCTTGGGCGATGAAGTGATCGGCTGCCACCTGGGCTGTGAAGTGGTGCGTGGTGGCAAGCGTTATTGGAGCACCCTGCGTTTCGGCTATTGCGAGGCGGTGTTCACCGATGCACGGAAGTTGCGCGAGGTAAATTCGATCACCACCTTCATGGCCCTGGAGTGGGCACTGGAGCAGGGCTTCGACTATTACGATATCGGCCTTTGCCTGGCGCGCCCGGATGACGGTTTGTTGAAGTGGAAGCGCCGCCGCGGTGGCGATATCGACTCGCTGGGTAACCATGCCTACCTGTTTGTCCGCTTGCCCAGAACCGGCACGGCGAAGTTCCTCTGGGACACACCGATGTTCGCGGTCGAAGGCGACAAGCTCACGCTGCACCTGGGGTTGCCCGAGGGCGCGAGTGACGAGGAAGTTGCCAGCCGCTATCAGGAAATGGTGTTTGGCGGCCTGCACAAGATCTACTTCTATGGGGGCAACGGTACGGGCGAAACGTTCGTGGAAAGCCTGCGTCACCGTTACGCCAACCTGCCGTCACCACCCACCATGGAAAGGGTCATGTGCAGCTGAGCGGTTGCCAGGAGGCGTTGATCTGGCGCCTTGCGCCAGGCTTTTGACCTTGTCATCTAGGGAGGACGCTTCATGGGAAGCGACATCTCGAAGTTCAGTGCATCGCCTGCGGCCAGGCAGCACACCTGGACCCTGGCCGCCTACCGCTACATGGCGCGCAAACGGCTAGGCAGGAACAGCGGCATCGACCTCAAGAGCGTGGCGGACAAAAGTTGGGACATTGCCCCGGGGGAAGTCACGGTTTCGCCCCCGGCCGTTTTCCTGCCAGGCCAGCTGGAGCGAGTAACGGGGTGGGAAGGCAAGCGTTTCTATCCCTATGTGCACCCTGCGCGTACCATGGAAGGCGGCATCAGCACACTGCAAGGGCCAACCCGCGGCTACCTGATCAAGGACGTATGGCTGGTCGACGGGGCGTTGTACAAGGGCAAGGCCAGCCATTGGCTGTCGTTGAAGCCGGGCCCCTTTCCGAGCATCGTCGTGGAAAACGAAATCGACCGCGCGGCCATCTATTGCACGCAAAACGGCAACACGTGGTTCGGTACCTGGCTGATGGAGGATTGTCCGACCTATGCGCTGGCCTGTAACGAAGGCATACCGGTAACCACCGCGCCCTCGGCCAGATTCCCGCTGTTTGCCCAGGCCCCGGCCTATGAAGACTGGCTGGAAATGAACCCGCTGCGCCTGCGCAGTGCGTTTTTCCGTGAGCTGGTGCTGTTCGATGACCAGGCCAACAACCGCAGCCGGCATGCCCGCTACCGGGCCATGGGCGACAAGTTGCTGTCGCATGTGCCGCATGTGCCACACCCGGGGGTGTTCCTGCTGCGTGGTGGCGATGGTGACCTGCGCCTGCTGCGCAATGAGCTGGCGCTGGCGGAGCATTTGCGCGCCACCCGCGGTTTTCGCATCGTCAACCCGCTGAAGTCCGATGTGCCGAGTATCGTCGCGGCCTGCGCCGGGGCGAGGGTGGTAATCGGTGTGGAGGGTAGCCAGCTGGTGCATGGGGTCAACGTACTGCAGGCCGGTGGTTGCCTGCTGACGTTGCAGCCGCCCAATCGGTTTGTCAGCTACTACAAGTACCTGACGGACCGAGACCACCAGCATTTCGGCTTTGTGGTCGGGATACCGGACGGCGATGGTTTCACGATCGATGTCGGCGAAGTTGAGCGGACGCTGGACCTGTTTCCGCGATAGGCGTGTAGTATTCAGGCGCATGGCAGCGGCGAGCGGGGTGAGGGATGATCGAGGTATCACGGTTCTGGCGCGACCCGGCGTTGCCCTTCGTCGAGGCCCGGCGGGTAGGGGACGGGCGCCAGGTGTGCTACGCCGCGCATTCCCATGAGAGCTTTTCCATCGGAGTGATAACGGGGGGGCGCAGCTCCTATCTGTACGGTGACCAGTGCATAGAGGTGGCTGCTGGTACCACGGTGCTGATGAACCCAGGTGTGGTGCATGCCTGCAACCCCATCGACGGGGAACACTGGTCCTACCTGATGATGTTCGTCGATATGCCTTGGTTGCAGGCACTGGGGTTCACCTTGCCGGCCCGGCCCTGGAGTAGCTCGCCGGTGTTGTACCGGAGCCTGTTGCAGGCCTTTGCCGACCTGTTCGACGCCGGCGTGCCAGACTGGGAAGGGCGCCTGGCGGCGCTGTTTGGCGCACTTCCAGGTTTGCTTGGCGGCGATGCCAGCGTCAACGACGAGGGCAACCCACGACTGGACACGGCGGCAGCGTTCATTCGCGCCCATCGCGGCGACCCGCTGAGCCTGGACGACATCTGCGCGGCGTGCGGCCTGTCGCGTTCCTACCTGATTCGCGCGTTCCGCCAACGCTTCGGCCTGACGCCGCATGGTTACCTGCTCGACCAGCGCGTGCAGCTGGCCAGGGCGCAATTGCGTCAGGGCCGGGCTATTGCCGAGGTTGCGCAGGAGGCCGGGTTTGCCGACCAGGCGCACCTGCAGCGGGCCTTCAAGCAGCACCTGGCGGCGACACCGGGGCATTACCGCAATGCATTCGGCTGAATTGCCATTTTTGGCGGTGGTGGCCCTATCGCCGGCAACCCAGCTCCCACAGGTACTGCGCAGGTCTTGAGGGCAGCGATAGGGTCGGTGCAGCCAGGCTCAAATGACCAGGTAGACCGCACTGCCCACGAGCAGCAGCGCCAAGCCCCGATTCAGCAGGCGCATGTGCCGTGGGTTGCCCAGATACTGGCGAACCACGCTCCCGGCCCACGCCCAGCTGGCCACTGAAATGAAGCAGATCGGCCCGTAGATCCAGGCAAACAGCCACAGCAGCTGCTGCTCACCGCCGGTATAGGCACCAACCCCGGCCACCGCTGCCAGCCATGCCTTGGGATTGAGCCATTGCATCGCCGCGCCGTGCCAGGCCGAGGGAGCCTGGGTGGGATGGGCACTGCCCAGTTGCCCATCGTCGCTGGCCAGCTTCCATGCCATGTACAGCAGGAACGCCACGCCGCCCCAGTGCAAAAGCAGGCCCAGCAAAGGCCAGCGCAGCAACAATTGATGCAGGCCCAGCCCGACCAGCACCAGCAGCAGGCAGAAGCCCAGCGTGGCGCCAGCCACATGTGCCAGGCTGGCACGCAGGCCATGGCGGGCACCGCTGCCCAGCGCAACGATGTTGACCGGGCCGGGGGAGATCGAGGCCGCCAGTGCGAAAGCGGCCATGGACAGGGACAGACTCATGAGGGGGATCCGTTTGGTTGAGGTGGGCCTTCATGCTCGGGCATTGACAGCCTGCGGTATTGAAGAAAAGTACCTCACGCACGGCCAGCGCATTTTTGTGTAGGAGCGGCCTTGTGTCGCGATCGGGCCGCAGAGCGGCCCCAGCTGTTAATGCAGCGCTCCTGAACCCCGGGGGGCGCTGTGCGGCCCGATCGCGACACAAGGCCGCTCCTACAAGGTTGTTACAGGTTTTGTAATAGTTTTGCGCTATTACGGAAAGCTGCTGAGCTTGTAGGATCATTTTCCCAATTTGCTAACAAGGTCTATATGAGCACCTTCGCGGAGCCCCCCAGTCCCCGGTCTTCCCGGCCTTCTTTCACCCGTCCTCGTGACGCTGCCCTCGTGAGTACCCGCTAATGGAATGGCTAGCCGACCCCACGGCCTGGCTGGGCCTGTTGACGCTTATCGTCCTCGAGCTGGTGCTGGGTATCGACAACCTGGTGTTCATCGCCATCCTCGCCGACAAACTGCCGCCGCATCAGCGCGACCGAGCACGGGTCATTGGCCTGAGCCTGGCGTTGATCATGCGCCTTGGCCTGTTGGCCAGTATCTCGTGGATGGTCACCCTGACCGCGCCGTTGTTCGAGTTGTTCGAAAAGAGCTTCTCGGGCCGCGACCTGATCATGCTGTTCGGTGGCGTGTTCCTGCTGTTCAAGGCCACCATGGAGCTGCACGAACGCCTGGAAGGCCACGTGGCCCAGGCCAGCGGCACGGTACGCCACGCTGCGTTCTGGCCGATCGTCGCGCAGATCGTGGTGCTTGATGCGGTGTTCTCGCTGGACGCGGTGATCACCGCGGTTGGCATGGTCGAGCAGTTGTCGGTGATGATGATCGCGGTGATCTTCTCGATCGGCATCATGATCGTTGCCAGCAAGCCGCTGACCCGCTTCGTCAACGCCCACCCCACGGTGATCATGCTGTGCCTGGGCTTCCTGATGATGATCGGCTTCAGCCTCACCGCCGAAGGCCTGGGCTTCCATATCCCCAAAGGCTACCTGTACGCGGCCATCGGCTTCTCGATCCTGATCGAGCTGTTCAACCAGCTGGCCCGTGCCCGCCGCAAGCGCAGCCTGCAGCAGCACCGGCCGCTGCGTGAGCGCACCGCGCATGCCGTGCTGCGCCTGCTGGGTGGCCGCCGGGTCGAGGCTGACGAGGTGGGCGAGGAAATCGCTGACCTGGTCGAAGGCGGTGAGGAGCAGGTGCTGTTCGACCGCCGTGAGCGGGTGATGATCAGTGGCGTGCTGAACCTGGCCGAGCGGCCTATCCGCACGGTGATGACCGCCCGCGCCGAGGTCGATGTGATCGACCTGGCGCAGCCGGCCGACGCCATTGCCCAGGCCCTGGCCAATTCGCCGTACTCGCGCCTGCCGCTGATCCGCGATGGCCGCGTGGACGAGCCACTGGGCTTCGTGCACAAGAAGGAACTGCTCAAGGAGCTGCTGTCGGGCAACCAGCCCGATCTGGAAGGCATGGCCCGAGTACCGCTGAACCTGCTGGAAAGCTTCAGTATCCTCAATGCCCTGGAGCAGATGCGAGGCCAGTCGACGCACATTGCTTTCGTCGTCAACGAGTTCGGTGACTTTACCGGCCTGCTGACCATGACCGATATCCTGGAGTCGATTGCCGGCGAGTTGCCGGATGCCAGCGAGGTCGAAGGCCCGGGCATCGTTCAGGAAGGTGAAGGCTTTGTGGTCAGCGGCGCGTTGAACCTGAGCCAGGTGCAGGCACGTACCGGCTTCTGCGCCCGAGCCACCGAGGACTACCAGACCCTCGCGGGCCTGGTGATGAGCCTGCTCGACCGCCTGCCTATGGTTGGTGACCGCCTGGCCTGGAATGGCTGGACGCTGACCGTGGAGGCGGTCGAGGAGCGGCGGGTGCGTCAGGTTCGGCTTACACCGAACGGCGACGTTGACGCAGCAGGTGCTTGAAACCCTCGATCACCAGTACCAGCACCGCGGCCCAGATCGGAAGGTAGGTCAGCCACTGATCCGGGCCGATGGTTTCGCCCAGCAACAGCGCAACGCCTACCAGCAGCACTGGCTCGACGTAGCTGAGCAGGCCGAACAGGCTGAAAGGCAGCAGGCGGCTGGCCAGCACGTAGGCGATCAGGGCCGAGGCGCTGATCGCCCCGAGGATCGGGATCAACGCATACAACCCTGGGTGTGCCTGCAGATCCGCAGGGGAAAGCGGACCCTGGATCACGAAGTACAGCGCCCAGGGCAACAGCAGGCACATGTCGCACCACAAACCTCCCAAATGGTCGGTGCGGCAGCGCTTGCGCAACACGAAATAGATCGGGTAGCCGATCGTCACCACTAGGGTTTCCCAGGCGAAACTGCCATGCTGATACAGCTCGTGGCCCACGCCGAGAGCAGCGCAGGCCACGGCCACTTTCTGCAGGCGTGACAGGCGCTCGCCATACACAAGTCGCCCGGTCAGGACCATGGCCAGCGGCAGCAGGAAATAGCCCATCGACACTTCCAGGCTGCGCCCGTGCAGGGGCGCCCAGAGGAACAGCCACAGCTGCACGCCCATCAGCCACGATGTGCCGACCATGCCCAGCAACAGCAGCGGCGTGTGTTTTACCCGGGCGAGCAGTTCGCCCACCCGTTTCCAGTCTTTCGAGACAAGCATGAACAGGGTCAGGCAGGGCAGCGTCAACAGGGTGCGCCAGCCAAAGATCTCCTCGCCATCGAGCGGCGAGAGCAGAGAGGTATAGAAGTACATCACGGCGAACAGACAGGACGCCATGACCGACGAAAGAATGCCTTTTGACACGAATGCCTCGAATAGGGAATTGAGCAGGTGGATCAGCCGCGCATGATCTCAGGGGGCGCGGCTTGCGGCAACCGCGACGCAGCCGGGCGTGCGGCCAGCGCTTCGAGGAACTGGGCAGCCGGCATGGGCCTGGCGAACAGGTAGCCCTGCTGGAAGTCCACCTCGTGACGGGCCAGGTAGTCGCGCTGGGCTTCTGTTTCCACGCCCTCGGCAACGATGCCCAGGCCCAGCTTGGCCGATAGCTCGATGATGGTCTCGAGGATGTGCACCGACAGCGCATCGCCACCGATCATGGCCACGAAGCTCTGGTCTATCTTCAGGTAATCGACCTTGAACTGGCGCAGGTAGTTGAGGCTTGACTGGCCGGTGCCGAAGTCGTCCAGGGCGATCTTCACACCCATGACGTCGAGCTTCTCGAACAGCTCCAGGGCCACCGGCGTGGGCTCGATCAGCTTGCGCTCGGTCAGCTCCAGGGTCAGCACCACCCGGCCTGGCGGGAAGTGCTGGAGGAAGGTTCGGCAATCATCCAGCAGGCTGAAGTCGCGGCAGTGGTCGGCGGTGATGTTGATGCCGATATGGAAACCGTCCTCCAGCAGCCCGGCAAAGGGAGCCAGGCTCTGCGCGGTGTGCATCATCAGCGCACGGGTCATGGCGACGATCTGCCCGCTGTGTTCGGCGTAGGGGATGAACAGGTCGGGGCGCACCAGGCCTTCGCGCGGGTGGTTCCAGCGCATCAGCACTTCGGCGCCGGCCCAGCGGTAGTCGCCCTTGCGCACTACCGGCTGGAAGTACGGCAGGAACTCGTCGGCCTCCAGGGCCCGGCGCAGTTCGGCACGGGGCGAGGTGGCGCGGCGAACCTGCCAGCGGCACACCAGGCCGGCCACCGCGCCCAGTATCAGCAGCAGACCGAACAGGGCGGGATAGTGGCTGAGCCACAGCTGGCCCTGCTTGTCGGCGCCGTAGCCGCCATGCACGCTGAACGGGTAACGGGTCGAGCCCAGCTGCACATTCGCGCTGGCCGCGGCAGGGGGCACGCCCTTGTGCACGATGCCATCCTTGCCCAGCCAGGCATCGCCCACGCGGATCTGCAGCTCTTCATCGGGGCCGATCAGGCGCAGCGCCGTCAGCAGGTGTTCGCCATCGACCGTACTGATCGCGCCGCGGTCGCCGTCGCTGGCCCGATACACCAGCAGCGGGTGCCCAGGGGTGACCGAGTTGCCGTCCATCAGCCACAGCTTGCCGTCGATGTAGTCGCCGGGGTTGACCGGCTCGTCGAATGCTCCGAACAGCGAGGTGCAATAAAGGGCGTTGTGCCGGAACAGGTTGGTCGAGCGCACGAAGGCGTTGCGCGTGACCTGGGCGCGCAGCATGAGCTGGACCTCGTCGCACGGGCTGTCGACAAGCGGCAGCAGAGCATGGGCAGCGCTGGACAGATTGTCGAGAATGCGCTCGACGTGCTCCACCACCTGGCGGGTGGTAGCCTGGCTGCTGGCGTGCATTTCACGCTCGATCTGCCAGTTCATCACGGCCAGGCCGCATGCCACGGGCAGCACGCCGACGACCCAGGGCAACAGGGTGCGCCAGCCGAGGCCGGCGCGGCGTTTGACGGTAAGGGGCATGCTGACCCTGATCTGTATAAAGGATTACGAGAGGATAGCCGCTTGTCGGAACCGGTGAACAACTAAAGGGCGACAAACCATTTTACGCAATGTAGAATCCATTTACGAATACAACAATAAGGTCCTTCGATGCCGAAGGATCAAGCCCGCCGAGAATGGGTCCATATGACATACCATGGGTTCAAGCTGATAATAGGTGATTTCCTCGCCCGCAGCGTGCGGGGTATCCCGTGCTCCCCGCCGTTTCCGTTCCACATCCCACGCAATCAATAATCTTTCGCTGCAGATGAGGACACGAACATGGCTGATATCTTCGACAATCCGATGGGCCTGATGGGCTTTGAATTCATCGAACTGGCTTCGCCGACCCCTGGCGTGCTCGAGCCGGTATTCCAGATGCTGGGCTTCACCAAGGTCGCTACCCACCGTTCCAAGGATGTGCACCTGTATCGCCAGGGTGACATCAACCTGATCCTGAATAACGAACCCAAGAGCATCGCCTCGTACTTCGCTGCCGAACACGGCCCGTCGGTATGCGGCATGGCGTTCCGCGTGCGCAATGCCCATGAGGCCTATGCCCGCGCCCTGGAACTGGGCGCCCAGCCGGTGGAAATCGAAACCGGCCCGATGGAACTGCGCCTGCCGGCGATCAAGGGCATCGGCGGTGCGCCGCTGTACCTGATCGACCGTTTCGAGGAAGGCAGCTCGATCTACGATATCGACTTCAAGTTCATCGAGGGTGTGGACCGCAACCCGGTGGGTGCCGGCCTGAAGATCATCGACCACCTCACCCACAACGTTTATCGCGGGCGCATGTCGTACTGGGCCGGCTTCTACGAGAAGCTGTTCAACTTCCGCGAAATCCGCTATTTCGACATCAAGGGTGAGTACACCGGCCTGACTTCGCGTGCCATGACTGCACCGGATGGCATGATCCGCATCCCGCTGAACGAAGAATCGTCCAAGGGCTCCGGGCAGATCGAAGAGTTCCTGATGCAGTTCAACGGCGAAGGCATCCAGCACGTCGCCTTCCTGACCGATGACCTGCTCAAGACCTGGGACGCCCTCAAGGGCTTCGGCATGCGCTTCATGACTGCACCGCCGCAAACCTACTACGAGATGCTCGAAGAGCGCCTGCCAGGTCACGGCGAGCCGGTCGACCAGTTGAAAGCACGCGGTATCCTCCTCGATGGTGCCTCCCAGCCTGACGACAAGCGCCTGCTGCTGCAGATCTTCTCCGAGACCCTGCTCGGCCCGGTGTTCTTCGAGTTCATCCAGCGCAAGGGGGATGACGGCTTTGGCGAAGGCAACTTCAAGGCACTGTTCGAATCCATCGAGCGCGACCAGGTACGTCGTGGTGTGCTGAGCACCGAGTAACCCCAGGGTACCGCCGTCACGATTCGATGGCGGCGGTATCAACCCTTCTCTTGCCCGAAATGGTCAGGCCCAGGTACATGATGAACATGCTGGCGACCCCGACCAGTACCAGCGAGGGCAGTACCTGATGCAGGGATAGGCGAAACTCCTGGGTGGCGTATCCTTTGGGGTAACCGCCGATCACCACGTAACCATATTTCTGGGAAACCGATCGCTCGGTGAATTCGACCTGGGAGGGGCGTTGTGCGTCGCGGCTGTCTCCCTCGCTCCAGATATACAGGTCGCTGAATTCCAGAAGCAATGTCAGGCCGTCCTGGAAAGCACGCAGTTCGTCACGCAGCTGCCGACCGTACGCTGTTGCGATTATCCCAGGGTCGCTGTTCGGTCTCTGGACTTTGATGATCGCCGCGTTAGGCGACGATGGAGCGTCGAATGCCAGCTCTGTCTGCCGTCCGGACAGGGCAAAAGCCGAGTTATACGCCAAAGGGTCCATGTCCGTCGCACAATACGCTTGTTGGTCGCGGGTGAGTATCAGTGAGCGAAGGTGCGGGCTGTTGGCGACTCTCTGCTCCAGCGTACCAAGTACTTCGTCACAGGGCTTGCCTGCCAATGGCAGGATCAGGTCCAGATCGCCTTCCATGCGGCCCAGTGCCTGGTCGATGCTGAAAATCGCCTCTTGAACAGAAACCTTGGCATTCTCCTCAAGTTTTCTATCCAGTTGATAGTTCATCATCAGTAACCCGGACAGTACCGGTATTGCGCCGATGGACAATATCAACAGTAACTTCCGCCAGTTGATGCCGAGACTCGGTATTGCTGCCATAGGACCGCCGCTCCGTTGAACCTTGCTGTTCGGGTTGAACAGGTCAGCGCTGATCCTATGTGCTTGATGATGCTCCGGCTGTAGGCCAAAAGTGTTGCGGTTTTACAGAAAAGCAGAACTTCGTTGTCAGCCTCGCTTCAGCATGGCGAGCACTTTTTCGGCCAACTGGGCCGTGGAGGCCGGGTTCTGCCCGGTGATCAGCCGATCATCGGCCACCACGAACGGCTGCCACGGGTCTTCATGCTTGCTGTAGGTACCACCGCGGGCACCCAGCTCGGTTTCCGTCAGGAAGGGGACCACCTTGTCCAGTTCGACGAGCTTCTCCTCGGTATTGGAGAAGCCGGTCACCTGACGGTCCTTGAGCAACAGGCTGTTGTCGCTGAGCTTGATGTTCAGCAGGCCGACAACGCCATGGCAAACCGCCGCGACAATGCCCTTGTGCTCGTACACCCGGCGGGCCAGCTCTTGCAGCGGCTGGTTGTCGGGAAAGTCATACATCACTCCGTGCCCGCCGGTGTAGTAGATGACGCTGTACTCATCTGCCTTCACCTGGCCAGGGCTCAAGGTGTTGCCCAGGCGGGTCATGAAGCGCTTGTCGTCATACCACAGCCAGTCCAGGTCGGGGGCCATCTGCAGGCTATGCGGGTCGACAGGGACGTAGCCGCCCAGCGGGCTGACATAATCGACCTCGTAACCGGCTTTTTCGACTTTTTCGACAAAGTGCACCGCTTCCCCCAGCCACAAGCCGGTCGCCCGCTTGAGGGTCGGATACTTGGCTGTATTGGTCAGCACCACCAGCATTTTCTTGCTCATGACCACGCTCCCGTCGGCAACCTGAATGGGCCGTTGCTCCCCCGGCCCGAGGGAAAACCTAATGAGCATAGCTCTCAGGTGCCAGTACGCCATATTGCGTGGCGTGTGTTGTGCTAACGTGAACCACATTCACGCAGCGCCTGTACTTTTTCTGAATCATGCTGGAGTCACGACAGTGGTCACAAATGGTACGCCGCGCGAGCCTGCGTCGATGGTCATCCTGCAGCCGTCTGTGCTGGCACCGGTCGACCTCATGGGTGAACGGATTGCACGGTTCGACTGGGGGCGTACACCGCTCGGGCCGCTGCCGCGCTGGCCGGCCTCGTTGCGCATTGCCGTCGACATGATGCAATTGTCACCGTTTCCGTGTGCCGTGGTCTGGGGACCAGACCTCAGCGTGGTCCACAATGAAGGCTATCGGGCATTGCGGCGGGTTGCCCCGGATGCATTGGGCATGGCCTTCGATGCGCTGTGGAGCGATGAATGGCCGGTGATGGGGCCGTGGGTGTTCAAGGCGCTCGAGGGGCGCTCGAGCTTTGTCGAGGACCCACCACTGCGTATTGGCCGCGGCCAAGGCGGGGAGCCGTTGTGGTGTGCGTTCGGCTACACACCGTTGCACGATGAACTGGGCAACGTGGCAGGGTTTCTGCACGCGGTAATCGAAACCACGGCCAGCGTCGAGGCGCATCGCCACTGGCGGGAGCAGGCGCAAGAATTCCAGCGGCAGGTCGAGCGGCACCTGGTGGAGCGCGAGCAGTTCTGGCAGCTGTCGCGTGACACGATGATGACGGTCACTCCCGAGCTGAAGGTGTGTGCCGCCAACCCCGCCTGGTACCGCATCCTGGGTTGGTCCGAAGAGCAGGTACTGGGCACTCCGGTGCTGGACCTGGTACATCCGGCAGATCGCGCCGAGGTTGAGGTGGCCATTTCCGGGTGCCTGCAGTACCGGGATACCGAGCAGATAGAGACGCGCCTGCGCCACCGCGATGGCCATTACCACTGTTTTCGCTGGAGTGCACGGTTCGATGGCAGCCTGCTGACTGCCGTTGGCCGGGATATCACCGGGGAACGTGAGGAGGCTGCTCGTCAATCCGAAGCGCTGATGCGCAACAACGAGCGTCTGGAGGTGGTTGGGCAGTTGGCCGGGGGCATGGGCCATGAACTGAACAACTTGTTGTCCGGCATCGGTGGCAGCCTCGAACTGCTTCAGCGGCGCCTGCAGGAAGGACGGCTGGAGCGGGTGGAGGCGTATGTCGAGGTCGCGCGAGATTCGGTGCAGCGCGCCATGGAGCTGACCCATCGCCTGCTGGCGTTTTCCCGTCATCAACCTTTGGCGCCCAGGCCGCTGGACTTCAACCGGCAATTGCGCTTGAGCGAACCACTGCTGCGGAGCACGCTGGGCGCCGAGATGCGCTTGCACTGGCAGCTGGATGTCACGCCGTGGGCGGTGAACCTTGATGTTTCCCAGCTGGAAAATGCCTTGATCAATCTTTGCACCAACGCCCGCGAAGCGTGCCTTGATCGCGGCAATGTCACGCTGCGCAGCATCAACCAGCGGCTGACAAGGTGTTTCCCGGATGAGAGCGGCCTGCCACCAGGCGACTACGTTGCGTTGTATGTGGAGGATGATGGCCATGGCATGCCGGCCGTGGACATTGCCAGGGCCTTTGAACCATTCTTCACCACCAAGCCGGTCGGGCGTGGCTCAGGCCTTGGTTTGTCGATGGTGTATGGGTTTGTCGGCCAGTCGGGGGGCTACGCCTGGATCGAGTCGGCGCCGAACCAGGGCACCAAGGTCTGCATGCTTTTTCCAAGGTGGCATGACCCGGTACCCGAGGCGCCTGCGGTTGTGCACCGGACGCAGCGCATGGCCGGGAGGCAGCGCCTGTTGCTGGTCGATGATGAGCTCGGTTTGCGTGCTGTGATGTGCGAGTACCTGACCGAACGTGGTTTCGAAGTCATTGATGTGGGCGACGCCAATAGCGCACTGGAGTGCTTCCGCCATGACGGCCCGTTCGACCTGGTGATCACCGACATCGGCTTGCCGGGTGGTTTCAGTGGCCGCCAGGTGGCCAAGGCCATGCGCATGCAGCTGCCGTTGCAGAAGATCCTGTTCATTACCGGCTATGCAGGTCAGCCGATCGAAGCGCAGTTGCTCGAGCAGCCGGGCACGGCATTGATGAACAAACCGTTCCCGCTGGCGGACCTGGTGGATGAAGCGCTACGCATGCTCGAGGAGTGAAGCGGTTCAGGGCTTGCCCAGTATCTGGGTCACCTGGGCCTGCAGCTGCTTCAGCTCGAAGGGCTTGCTGATCAGGTGCATCCCCGCCTCCAGGAAGCCCTCGCGGGCCATGGCGGTTTCTGCATAGCCGGTGATGAACAGTACTGGCAAGCGTGGGCGCAGGTTGCGGGCAATCTCGGCCAACTGGCGGCCATTCATGCCGGGCAAGCCGACATCGCTGATCAGCAGATCCACCGGTTGTGTCGAACGCAGTACCTTAAGGCCCTCATTGGCGTCGGCGGCACTGTGGCAGGCGAAGCCATCCTCGCGCAGGACCTGGCAGAGCAATTGGCGTACATGGGGGTCGTCCTCGACTACCAGAACGTGATGGCCCTGGTAACCTCGCACGGGTTGTACGGGTTTGACAGGTGCCTGGCCCTGGTCGACGTGGCGCGGCAGATAAAGGTCCACCCGGGTCCCTTGGCCGATCTGGCTGTGCAGGGTGACATGTCCTTGGGATTGCTTGCTGAAGCCGTAAACCATCGACAGGCCAAGGCCGATGCCCTGGCCGATCGCCTTGGTGCTGAAGAACGGCTCGAAGGCATGCTCCAGCGTGCTTTGCGCCATGCCCTGGCCGTCATCGATGACTCGCAGGCGTACATAGTCGCCGGCGCACAGGGCACCGCCAGCGAATTGCCCGGCGCCGATGTGCTGGTTACTTGCCTCGATGCGCAGCTGACCGCCATTGGGCATGGCTTCGCAGGCATTGATCAACAGGTTGTCGAGGGCCTCCTGTAACTGTTGGTCATCGGCTTCGACCGACCACAGGTTCTTGGCGATTTGCACCTGCAGGGTCACGGCCTGGGTCACGCAAGCCTTCAGGCGTTTTGCCTGGAGCAGGTCGTGCAAGTCGACCTGCTGGGTGTGCAGCGATTGCCGAGAAGAGAAGGCCAGCAGGCGGTGGGTCAGGCGCGCGGCGCGTGACACCGCCTCGCGGCCCATGCGCAGCACGTTGTCCAGGCCATCGCTGCGACCCTGGCGCAAGCGCCGGTCAATCAGCTCGAAGCTGCCACCAATGCTGGTGAGCAGGTTGTTGAAGTCGTGGGCGACCCCCCCGGCCAGTTGGCCGATGGCCTCCATCTTGCGCGTCTGGTGGCGTACGAACTCGCTGCGTTGCTGCTCTTCGCCGGGAGGTGCGGCCTTGGCGTCAAGGCGTTGCTGCAGGTCTTGCAACTGGTCGCGTGCCAGATACTGCCGACGCCGGTTGCGCAGGGCGGACTGGGTCATGCGCAGCAGCTGGGCGTTTTCGAATGGTGCGACCAGCAGGACCAGGTTGCCCACCGGGAGGTTGGTCGAGCCCTTGGCCGCTTGGCTCCCTTGACCGAGCAGCACGATGGGCAGGTCCGACCAGCACGGTTGCTGGTCGATGAATTCTTGCAGCAATGCACTTGGGCCCTGTTTGAACGCTTGCTCGGCAATGATCGCCAGGCCTGCGCCTTCGGCCAGGCAGGCTTGCAGGTTGGCCAGGTCGACCGCGCACAGGCTGTCGATGCCCGCAGAAGCGAGCAGGCGAGCAGTATCTGCGGCTATTGGCGGGGGCGCCAGGATCAATGCACGTTCGTCCAGCGCCAACGAACTGGCCAAAACGACTCTCCTGCAGGGTGGTCTGATATCCACTGGACCTTGGGCACAGCCCCAGGGTTCAACAAATTTTCGGACGTTGCCTACAGGCCCTGTTGCAGCACGGGGTCGTCCGGGTTCTGCCGCTCCAGTTCGGCCAGCAGTACCTGCACGTTCTGCAACTGGCCGGTTTCCTTCCAGTACTTAATCAGCAACACCCGTGCCCGGCGATTGGCCGGCTGGCGGCTGAGCACGGTTTCCAGTTGCTTTTGCGCGGCGTCGAGTTGTTCCAGTTCATGCAGGGTGACTGCCAGTGTATAGCGGTAGTCGGCGTTGTCCGGGTCCAGCTCGACCGCGCGGGACAAGGCCAGCAAGGCGTATTCGCGCTGCTCGTGGCGGTTCAGCCAGAGCCCCAGTTCGTACTGCAGAAAGGCCGAATCGGGGCTTAGCGCCAGGGCTTTGCCCAGTATCTGACGCGAGGCGTCGTGATGGCCCTGGCGCTCCAGCAGGCGTACCTGGGTCGCCAGTGCGTCGAGGTTGCCTGGCGCTACCGCCAGGGCTCGCTGCAGGGCGGTGTCGGCCAGGGTGTAGTCGTTTTCGTGCAGGTAGAGGCGCGCCAGGTGGACTTGGGCGTCGGCGTCTTCGGGTTGTTGCTCGAGTGCCTGCTGGTATTGCTCCAGGGCGACCTGTAGCGGGCCGAAATAAAGGCCGATGTCATCCGGAGCAAGGCCGAGCAGGGCATCTACCGCGGCAAAGCGCACGCTTTGCTCGTCGTCGTCCAGCAGTGGGCCGAGTACCAGGCTGCGCTGCGCCGCCGGCAGCAGGCGGCGAATACCGGCAATGGCTGCACGGCGCACCTGCGGGTCGGCATGCTCGAGGTCCTGACGGGCGAGTTTCAATGCCTGGGGCGAAGGATAGTTTGGCAGTTCGGCATACAAGGCCGCACGGCGAATGGGCGGCAGGTCGGTGCGCTGCAGTTGCTGGTACAGCACCCGTGCTGCGCCGGGTTGGCCCTCATGGGCCTGGCGCAGGGCCTTGGCGTAGCTGTGCGCAGGCAGGGTAGGCGGGGCTGGCGGAGCGTCGCGCCACAGGTAGCCGAACAGGGCCGATACCAGGATCAACAGCAGCAGGGCGATCAGGTAGCGGTTGCGTCTGGGCATCGGACGATCCGGGGCGACGGGAAGGGCAGAGCTTGGGCTAGCCGGGGGGTAAATGCAACCGAGTGAGGGTTGCGTGGTGCCTGCCTCGGGTTCTGCGGTGGGGCATAAATCGAGCGCCGCCCGCGCGGCGCTTCGCGGGACAAGCCCGCTCCCACATTTGTTTCGGGCCAATTATTCCTGTGCCAGGTGGGTTGCAGCCTTGGTGCATGACTGCAGATGAATGAAAAGCAGCAGAGCAACTTTTGATATCGAATGGAACAAACAAGGCGGACAGAGGTGACCTCACAGGAATGACTGGCCCGAAACAAATGTGGGAGCGGGCTTGTCCCGCGAAGCGCCGCGCGGGCGGCGCTCGGTCTCACAGGCAATGAAAATGCTGTGGCGAACACCCACCCCAAAACATAAAAAAGCCCCGCGGACCAAGGCCTGCGGGGCAAACGGTTGGGGGAGGGGCCAACCAAAGGAGTCGTTGAAACGGGTGTATCAGCGCGCGCTGGCTACGGTCTCCGGTTGCCAGCCGCCGCCCAGGGCCTTGTAGATGGAGACGATGCCGCGGTACAACTCGACTTCACCCTGGGCCTGCGCATCTTCAGCGCTCAGCCGCTCACGCTCGGCATCGAGCAGCACCAGGTAATCCACCGTACCCTCGCGATAGCGAATCGAGGCCAGTTCCGCCGCCTTGCGGCTGGCGTCGCTCTGGCGCATCAGCGACAGCAGCCGCTGTTGGGTCTTGTCGTAGTCGCTGAAGGCGTTGGCCGATTCTTCCAGGGCCAGCAACACCTGCTGTTCATAGTTGGCCAGTGCCCCCTCGGCATCGGCCTTGGCACCGCGCAGTCGGGCGCGCACGCTGCCCAGGTCGAAGGCGGCCCACGTTATGCTCGGGCCCAGCGCCCAGGCATTGGCTGCCGAGGAGCCTATCTGCGAACCACGTGCAGCAGTAAAGCCGAGGAAGCCACTGAGGCTGACGCGCGGGAACAAATCGGCCGTGGCCACGCCAACGTTGGCGGTGGCAGCCGCCAGCTGGCGTTCGGCGCTGCGGATGTCCGGGCGGCGGCGCAGCAGTTCTCCCGGGTCACCCACCGGTAGCGCCTTGGCGATGGCCGGCAGGGCCTTGGGCGACAGGTCGACGCTGAGCGCCTCGGGGCGCTGACCGAGCAGGGTGGCGATGCGATGCCGGGCCCGTGCCTGTTCCGCCTGCAGTTGCGGCACGGTGGCTTCGACCCCGGCCAGGCGCGCGTCGGCCCGCACCACATCAAGGTCGTTGCCCACGCCGGCATCGCGCAGGGTTTCGGTGATGGCCCGCGATTCCTGCTGGGTCTTGAGGTTGGCCAGGGCGATCTTCTCGCGCAACTGCGCGCCACGCAGCTGGCCGTAAGCATCCACCAGTTCGGCGATCAGGCTGACCTGCAGCTGCTGCAGGTCGGCCGCGGCTACTGCTTCCTGGGCTTCGCTGGCTTCGATCTGGCGCTGGATGCGGCCGAACAGGTCAAGCTCCCAGGCCATGTCCAGGCCCAGGTCGTAGCGCTCACTGTTTACCCGCTGCGTGGTCTGGCCGGGGATCTGGCCCTTGCCGATGTCGCTGCTGGCGCGGCTGGTGACCACCGGAAACTGATCGTTTTCCGCGTCTTCACGGATCGAACGGGCCGACTTCAGGCGGGCGAAGGCCACGCGCAGGTCACGGTTGCCATCCAGCGAAGCCTGCACCAGCTGGTTCAGCACCGGGTCGTCGAACTGCTTCCACCACAGGCTTTCGAAACGGCTACGGTCGTAGGCCTTGGCCTGTATGTCGCTGGCCAGCTGCGCGGGCTCGGTGGCCGGTGCCTGGTAGTCCGGGCCTACTGCACAGGCCGCCAGGGCGAGCGCCAGCAAGCTCGGGGTCAAGGGTTTGAGCAGGTTCATGCATGGCTCTCCAGCGATTGGGCGCGTTCGGCCTTGCGGGCCTGGCGACGCTCGACGAAACGGCGAATCAGGAAGAAGAACACCGGGGTCAGGAACAGGCCGAACACGGTAACCCCGATCATTCCCGAGAACACCGCCACACCCATGGCATGGCGCATTTCAGAACCTGCACCGGAGCTGAACACCAGTGGAACCACACCCATGATGAAGGCGATCGAGGTCATCAGGATCGGCCGCAGGCGCAGGCGGCAGGCTTCCAGTACCGCAGCCAGCGGGTCGAGCCCCTTGGCCTGTTCGTCCTTGGCGAACTCGACGATCAGGATCGCGTTCTTGCACGCCAGGCCCACCAGTACGATCAGGCCGATCTGGGTGAAGATGTTGTTGTCACCCCCCGACACGATCACCCCGGTGATGGCCGACAACAGGGTCATCGGCACGATCAGGATCACTGCCAGCGGCAGGCTCCAGCTTTCGTACTGGGCGGCAAGCACCAGGAAGGCCAGCAGCACGCACAGCGGGAACACGAACAGCGCGGTATTGCCTGAAAGGATCTGCTGGTAGGTCAGGTCGGTCCACTCGAAGGTCATGCCGTTGGGCAGTTCCTCCTTCAGCAGCTTCTCGATGGCAGCTTCGGCCTGGCCGGAGCTGTAGCCCGGTGCCGCGGCGCCGTTGATCTCGGCGGTGATGAAACCGTTGTAGTGCATCACCCGGTCAGGCCCGGAGGTGTCGCTGACCTTGAGGAAGGTCGCCAGCGGGATCATCTCGCCGAGGTTGTTGCGCACCTTCAGCTGGCCGATCTGCTCGGCATCGAGGCGGAACTGCTGCTCGGCCTGGACGTTGACCTGATAGGTACGGCCAAAGCGGTTGAAGTCGTTGGTGTACAGCGAGCCCAGGTAGACCTGCAGGGTGTCGAAGATGTCGGTGATCGCCACGCCGTGGGTCTTGGCCTTTTCCCGGTCGATGGCGGCATCGACCTGGGGCACGTTGACCTGGTAGCTGGTGAACAGGCCCGCCAGTTCCGGCACGTTGTGGCTCTTGGCGATGATGTTCTGGGTTTCCTTGTACAGCGCCTCGTAGCCCAGGTTGCCACGGTCTTCGATCTGCAGACGGAAGCCGCCGATGGTGCCCAGGCCTTGTACCGGCGGTGGCGGGAAGATCGCGATGTAGGCGTCCTGGATGTCGGCGAACTGGGCATTCAGCGCAGCCGCGATGGCCGCCGCCGACTGGCTCGGGTCCTTGCGCTCGTCGAAGGGTTTGAGCGGGGTGAACACGATGCCGCTGTTCGGGCTGTTGGTGAAACCGTTGATCGACAGGCCTGGGAAGGCTACCGAGTCGGCGACGCCAGGCTGCTTCAGGGCGATTTCGCTCATGCGCTTGATCACCGCTTCGGTGCGATCGAGGCTGGCCGCGTCAGGCAGCTGGGCGAACGCCACCAGGTACTGCTTGTCCTGGGCCGGCACGAAACCGGTCGGGGTGGACGAGAAGCCGAGGTAGGTCAGGCCCATCAGGCCGGCATAGACGAACAGGGCGATGCCGCTGGAGCGGATGACCCGACGCACGCCGCCGACGTAGCGGCTGGAAGCGCGGTCGAAGAAGCGGTTGAACGGGGCGAACAGCCAGCTGCCCAGCAGTTTTTCAAGTAACCGCGAGAAGCGGTCCTTGGGTGCATGGTGGTCCTTCAGCAGCACGGCAGCCAGGGCCGGCGACAGGGTCAGCGAGTTGAACGCCGAGATCACGGTCGAGATCGCGATGGTCAGGGCGAACTGCTTGTAGAACTGCCCGGTGAGGCCGGAAATGAACGCAGCAGGTACGAACACCGCGCACAGCACCAGGGCGGTGGCGATGATCGGGCCGGTCACTTCGCCCATGGCCTTTTGCGTGGCTTCCAGCGGTTTCAGGCCCAGGCCGATGTTGCGCTCGACGTTCTCCACCACGACGATGGCATCGTCCACCACGATACCGATGGCCAGGACCAGGCCGAACAATGACAGCGCGTTGAGCGAGAAGCCGAACAGGTGCATCACGGCAAAGGTACCGATCAGCGATACCGGCACGGCCATCAGCGGGATGATCGAGGCACGCCAGGTCTGCAGGAACAGGATGACGACCAGCACCACCAGCACCAGCGCTTCGAACAGGGTGTGTACCACGGCTTCGATGGAACCACGGACGAACACGGTCGGGTCATAGACGATGCTGTAGTCCATGCCCTCGGGGAAGTCCTTCTTCAGCTCGGCCATCTTCGCCCGCACTTCGTCGGAGATCTCGATGGCGTTGGAGCCTGGGCGCTGGAAGATCGGAATGGCCACCGCCGGCTGGTTGTTCAGCAGCGAACGCAGGGCGTACTGGCTGGAGCCGAGTTCGACCCGGGCGATGTCCTTCAGGCGGGTGATTTCGCCATCGGCACCGGCGCGGATGATGATGTTCTCGAACTCTTCCTCATTGACCAGGCGACCCTGGGTGTTGATCGACAGCTGGAAGCTGGTCGAACCGGGGGCGGGTGGGGCGCCCAACTGGCCGGCGGCCACCTGGCGGTTCTGCTCGCGGATTGCAGCCACCACATCACTGGCGGTGAGGTTGCGCGAAGCGGTCTTGTTCGGGTCCAGCCACACGCGCAGCGAGTAGTCGCCCATGCCGAACAGCTGCACATCGCCCACGCCGCCCAGGCGCGCCAGCTCGTCCTTGATGTTGAGGATGGCGTAGTTGGACAGGTAGAGCATGTCGTAGCGGTTGTCCGGCGAGGTAAGGTGCACGACCATGGTCAGGTCGGGCGAGGCCTTGTCGACCGTGATACCAATGCGGGTCACTTCCTCGGGCAGCTTGGGCTGGGTACGGGTGACGCGGTTCTGCACCTGCACCTGGGCGTTGTCCAGGTCGGTGCCCAGAGCGAAGGTGATGGTCAGCGTCAGCTTGCCGTCAGCGGTGGACTGGGAAGACATGTACAGCATGTTCTCCACGCCGGTAATCGCCTGCTCCAGTGGCGCGGCGACGGTTTCGCCGATGACCTTGGGGTTGGCGCCTGGGAAGTTGGCGCGCACCACCACGGTGGGCGGCACCACTTCGGGGTATTCGCTGATCGGCAGCTGGAACAGCGAGATCGAACCCGCGATCAGCAGCACCAGCGACAGCACCGCGGCGAAGATTGGCCGGGTAATGAAGAATTTCGAGAAGTTCATCGGTGTGGTCCCTTAACCGCGTGGCGCCTGGGCGCTGGCGACTTTCACGTTGTTGCCCGCCACCTTCGGCGCCGGGTTGCTGGCCTCCAGGGCCTGGCGCTGCTGGGCGAGGGCGGCGAGGGTCTGTTCGCTGGCCATCGGTGTCTCTTCCGGGGTGACCGGTGAGCCAGGGCGCACACGCTGCAGGCCCTTGACCACGATGCGGTCGTCCTTGCCCAGGCCGCTGCGCACGATGCGCAGGCCTTCCAGCTTCGGCCCCAGCTCCACGGCGCGGTAGGCGGCCTTGTTGTCCTTGTCCATGACCAGCACGAACTTCTTGCCAAGGTCGGTGCCCACGGCTTCGTCGTTGATCAGCACGGCCTGGTACTGGGCGCTGCCCACCAGCTTCAGGCGTGCATACAGGCCTGGGGTGAACTGGCCGTCGCTGTTGTCGAACACCGCACGGCCACGGATGGTGCCGGTGCGCGGGTTGACCTGGTTGTCGACGAAGTTCATCTGGCCCAGGTGCGGGTTGCCGGTTTCGTTGGTCAGGCCCAGGTACACCGGCGTGCTCTGGCCGCGCTGGCCTTCGCGGGCCAGCTGGGTGTACTTGAGGTACACGCGCTCGTCGGCGTCGAAGTAGGCGTAGACCTTGTCGGTGGAGACCACGCTGGTCAGCGGGGTGACATCGGCGGTGACGATGTTGCCGGCGGTGAACTGGGCGCGGCTGACACGGCCGCTGATGGGCGCGGTGACACGGGTGAAGCTGAGGTTCAGGCGTGCCAGGTCGAGCTGGGCCTGGATCGCGTCGACCCCGGCGCGGGCTTCGGCGGCGGCGCTGCTACGCGATTCGGCCAGTTCTGCGGAAATGGCGTTGCTGTCACGCAGGCGTTCGCCACGGCGGGCTTCGTTGGCGCTGCGAATGGCGGTGGCCTTGGCCTGCTGCAGTTGGGCTTCGAGGCGGCGGACCTCTGCCTGGAACGGGCGTGGGTCGATCTGGAACAGCAGGTCGCCTTTCTTGACCTGGGCGCCTTCGGTGAAGGCCACCAGGTCGATCTGGCCGGACACCCGTGGGCGTACCTCGACGGTTTCCGGGGCTTCGAGGCGGCCGGTGAACTCGTCCCATTCATTGATCGGTTGCTCGATCACCTTGGCCACGCTGACCTTCGGCGCGGTGGGAGCCTGCACTGCGTCTGGGGTTCGGCCACAAGCGCTGATCACCACCACTGCCAAGGCAGCGAGGGGGAAGCGCAAGGGTTTGAATGATTGTTCCATGGAGAACTCCGCCAATGTATTAGTAGTGGGCGGAGTGTGAGTGTCTTGCGCGTGAGGCACGAATCGAACGGGACGAAGGTTATTATCACGATGAATGATATGAGCAGATCATTCATCGATTGCAGACATGGCCAGCTCGGTCGTGGGCTTTCATCCTGGGCCTGGGATTTCAGTGAATGCTCGAGGCCAGTTCGAAGATCGGCATGTACATCAGGATCACGATCAGGCCGATCAGCAGGCCGATGAAGGTCATCAGCAGCGGTTCGAACAGCTTGACGAACCATTCCACCCAGCGGCCGATTTCCTGGTCATGGAAGTCGGCGCAGCGCTCCAGCATCTCGCCCAGGTTGCCGGACTGCTCGCCGGCGCGCAGCAGGCGCAACGATACCGGCGTCACCAGTTGCCCGGCCTCCAACGCGTCGGACAGGGGCAACCCTTCGGCGACCCGCTGGCTGGCGTGCTCCAGGCCCTCGGCCGCCGCGCTGCCGAGCAGGCCGCGGGCCATGCCCATGGCGGTGAGGATGGGGATACCGCCTTGCAGCAGGATGCCCAATGAGCGATAGAAGCGCGCCAGTTCGTACATCATCAGGCGTTGGTGAAGTGCCGGCAGGCGCCGCAGCTGGCAGGCTGCCCAGCGCCGTACCCATGGCTGGCGGCGCAGCAGCCACAGCGTAGTGGCCGCACCGAGGGCGCCCAATGCCAGCGGTAGTTGCTGGGCATGCAGGAACAGCCCGATCTGCATCAGCAGCCGAGACAGCCAGGGCAACTCGGTGCCCATGCCCTCGAACACCTGGCTGAAACGCGGCACCACGTAGCCAAGCAGGAACAGCACCACGCCACCGCCCACCAGCAATAGCAGCATCGGGTAGACCGAGGCACCCACCAGCTTTTGCCGGACCAGGTCCAGGCGCTGGCGGTAGCTTATGTAGCGGGCGAGGGCGTCGCCGAGCGCGCCGGTACGCTCGCTGGACTGCACCAGCGCCACGTATAGCGGCGGGAACACCCGTGGCTGCTGGCCCAGGGCTTGGGACAGCGAGCGGCCTTCGTACAGTTGGCGGACCAGTTCGGCGAGCACTTTGCGCGCTGCGGCTGCGGGGGCCTTTTCCGCCAGGCTTTCCAGCGCGTCGATCAGCGGCAGGCCGGCGTTGAGCAGGGTCGAGAGTTCCTGGCTGAACAGCACCAGGTCAAAGCTTGCTTCGCGGCGCCAGGCCATGCCGCGCAAGGCGCCGCCGTGGCCACGCAGGCTGAGCACGCGCAAGCCCTGGTCCTCGACCTGGCGGCGGGCCTGGTCGGCGTCCTCGGCGTCGATCTGCAACTGCACCACACCCTGCCTGCCCAGGGCCTTGAGGCTGTAGCGCATGGCCGTTCTCCCTACTGCCAACTGGTGATTTCGGCGTTTTCCCCGTCGCCACCGGGCTGGCCGTCCTTGCCCATCGACAGCAGGTCGTACTCGCCGCCGTTCTCGCCGGGTTGCCGGTAGATGTATGCGCGGCCCCACGGGTCTTGCGGCACGGCCTTCTGCAGGTACGGGCCGGTCCAGCGCGCTTCGCCATTGGGGGCGACCACCAGGGCCTGCAGGCCCTGCTCACTGCTGGGGTAGTGGCCGACTTCCAGGCGGTACAGGTCCAGGGCCTTGCTCAGCCCCTCTATCTGCGCCCGCGCCACCTTGGCTTCGGAGCGGCCGAGCTGGCTGAAGTACTTGGGCGCGACGATACCGGCCAACAGGCCGAGCACCACCAGCACCACCAAAAGTTCGAGCAGGGTGAAGCCACGTTGAGGGTTGGATCTGCGCTGCATGGTGAAGCCCTCCGCTGCATGGGGACAAGCTTTTGCAGGCTCCATGCAACAGCCGTGCACGCCTGCGCTGGCGCCTTGCACCATGCGGCACGCGAAGCGGCACAGTGCTTGCGTCGTGGTCATCGACCCCGGGTTTTCCGGGGTATATCCCCCAACATCGGGGGAGACCACGAAGAGGCGACCGACATGCGTGGACTCATTCTCGGTTTGATCTGGCTGGTGGCAGGTGCTGCCCAGGCCGATGTGTACATTTCCATCGACGCCAAAGGCAGCTACATACTGACCAACGTCCATCGACCCGGGCGCCTCTATGAAACGGTGATCAGCGAGCCTAAGGCCCAGGCCGGCCCGGCCAACGCGCAGCTCATCACCGGCCGCCCCTACGCCAAGCTGGTCGCCGCCGCGGCGCGCACCCACGACGTACCCCCGGCGTTGCTGCATGCGGTGATCAAGGCCGAGTCCGGTTACAACCCCAAGGCGCGTTCGCCAGCGGGCGCGGTGGGGCTGATGCAATTGATGCCGGATACTGCCCGCGAGATGGGCGTGGAAAACCGCCTGGACCCGGAAGACAACGTGCAGGGAGGGGCCCGCTACCTCAAGCGCATGCTCAATTTGTTCGACAATGACATCACCCTGGCCGTGGCGGCGTACAACGCCGGCCCCGAAGCAGTGTTGCGCCGTGGTGCGGTACCGCCGTTCGCCGAGACCCGACGCTATGTGCCCAACGTGCTGCGGGAGTACCGCCGCTTGCAGGGGTTGACGGGTGAGTAGCCTTTGCAACTTTCATTGTGGGAGATTGCCCATCCCTTTTGGGCTGCGCTGTAGCGCAGAGAACAAATATCGCTCGTCTGACGCGTCCTTTGTAGGAGCAGCCTTGTGCTGCGAAGAGGCCGGTACAAGCAATAGACAGGCTTTGTCAGTACCGGCCTCTTCGCAGCACAAGGCTGCTCCTACAGAACCTCGCCGAACCAATGAGTCATGTATTGTTCTATGAGAGCCGGCATCTGCAGGCGCCCCTCGGCAAGGACAGAAACAATACCCTTCGGCGGATGCCACCAAGCTGACCCGATGGTTTCCCCAACTCTGGGCTATAACCTTCTGAAGGTGCCCAGTTGTGGAGTCCGCCATGGACATAGCCCCTTGTTCCGACGTTATTGAAGGACCCGCCGGTAACGAACTGGCCACCCGACGCAAGCCGTTCAATCTGCTGCGCTGGTACGCCTGGGTCAGCCTGGCCATCATCCTCTCGGTAGCGGTCGGGCTGGGGTTGATTTCCAGCCGCTTCATCGTCGACGAGAGCATCGAGCGCGATGCCTTGCTCACCGCGCAGTTCATCACCTCCATCGCCGATGCCGAAGTGCGCCATGTGTCGATCCCTAATGTGCGCACCATGGGTGAACTGCTTGACCCGCGCATCGACCGCGCCAACCTGCTCGATGTCGACCCGGACGCCCGGCGCAGGGCGCGTGGCGAGTTCCTGGACCACATTGCGCACCTGCCCGACATGCTGCTGGCCAACATCTATGCCCCGGACCGTACGGTGATCTGGTCCAGCAACCCGGCCCTGGTCGGCAAGCTGATCGAAGGCGACGAGGACCTGGAGCAGGCTTTCGAGTACAAGATGCGAGTCTCGGCCAGTTACCACAACTTCGACCAGGCCCGCGTCGAGCAGAAGTTCGTCATCCCACCCGCGCAGTTGTTCATCGAAAACTATATTCCGCTGTTCGATGCCGATGGCGAGCAGGTCACGGCGATGGTCGAGATCTACAAGGAGCCCCATGACCTGATCGTGCGCATCGAGCATGGGCTGATCCTGATCTGGCTGGCGATCACCATCGGTGCCGCGCTGGTCTACGTAGGCCTGTACGGCATCATGCACCGCGCCGCGCGCCTGCTGGCGGTGCAGCAGAAGCGGCTGATCAGCAACGAAACCTACGTGGCGCTGGGCGAGGTGTCCTCGGCGGTGGCCCATAGCCTGCGCAACCCGCTGGCCAGCATCCGTTCCAGTGCCGAGTTGGCCCAGGCGTTCGACGATGGCCCGGCGCATCGCAACGTCAACGACATCATCAGCCAGGTCGACCGCATGTCGCAGTGGATCCGCCAGATGTTGCAGTCCTTGCGCCCGCTCAACGATGAGGCCGTGGCGGTGGATTTGCCGCTGGCATTGCAGGAAAGCCTGCAGACCTACGCAGTGCCGCTGGCGCGCGGCGGAGTGAGCCTTGACCTGCAACCGATACCGGCAGTGCAGGTGCTGGGGCATCCGGTGTTACTGCGGCAGATCTTCAGCAGCCTGATCGCCAACGCCCTGGAGTCGATGGAGCAGGGTGGGCGGTTGCGTGTCGAGGTGGTGCGTCATGACCGGCGTAACCTGACCCTGCGCCTGTCCGACAACGGCAAAGGCATGACCGAACAGCAGCAGCGCATGGCCTTCCGGCCTTTCTTCACCACCAAGCAGGGTGGGTTGGGTGTGGGCCTAGTGTTGGTGAAACGCATCATGGAACGCTTCGGGGGCAGTGTCCGCCTCAGCAGCAGTGAAGGCCATGGCACCCGGGTTTCGCTGAGTTTCCGGCTGGTCAAGGGCTCCTGACTTACATTAATAAATGCTCATATCTCATTGTTTATAAAGGGTTTGAAGTTTTTTGGGTGAAAACCCCCAAACGTGGGGGATAGACCTCCAAGTTAATTTAAGATGTGTATGCAAGCTATTGATAATCAAGGATAAATTCAATCGGCATGTTGGCTGGCTGGGTTCTTGCAATGTGACAGGCAGAGCGCAACACACGACAAATGGCGGCTGCGGCTGCACGGGTGGAGTGCTATCAATTGGCTACTATTTGTCGCCTTGATGCATTTCTGAATGGACGCCCTGGGCGGGAAGCACGCGATGCAGATGCTGGATAAAGAAGTTCCTGACAAGGCCAGTACTACCGCCAACGGTGTGGCCGTGCCATTGCGCGAATTCAACCTGCTGCGCTGGTTTTCGGTCATAAGCCTGCTGATCATCGCCTCGGTGGCGGGCGGGCTGGGTTATGTGTCGACGCGTTTCGTGGTGCGCGACAGCGTCGAGCGCGATGCCATGCTCACCGCCCAGTTCATCCAGGCCATGGCCCAGGCCGAAGTACGTCATTCGCAGTTGCCGCCGGGCACCACCATGGGCGAGTTGCTTGACCCGCGGCTGGACCAGCAGCACTTGCAGTTCACCCCGGAGCTGGCCGAATCGACCCGGGTCGAGTTCCTCGACCATGTAGAGCACCTGCCGGACACCTTGCTGGCCAACGTCTATGCCCGCGACCGCACCATTGTCTGGTCGACCAACCGGGAGCTGATCGGCAAGCGAATCGAGGCCGATGGTGACCTGGACCGCGCCTTCCGCTCGCGCAAGACGGTATCGGCCAGCTACCACCAGGCCGAGGATGACCGCGAAGAGCAGAAGTTCCAGCGTGAACCGCGCTTCCTGTTCATCGAGAACTACATCCCGCTGTTCGACAGCCAGGGCGAACAGGTGCTGGCCATGGTGGAAGTCTACAAGGAGCCGCAGGACCTGGTGTGGCGCATCCAGCGCGGTTATGTGCTGATCTGGGCTTCTACCCTGGTGGGCGGGGCGCTGGTCTACTTCGGCCTGTTCTGGATCGTGCGCCGCGCCGCGCAGCTGCTGCACCTGCAGCAGGACCGGCTGGTGGCCAGTGAAACCTATGTGGCCCTGGGCGAGATGTCTTCGGCCGTGGCGCATAGCTTGCGCAACCCGCTGGCCAACATTCGCTCCAGCGCCGAACTGGCTCAGGAAATCGCCAACCCCGCGTCGCAGAAGAACATCACCGACATCATCAGCCAGGTCGACCGCATGTCGCGCTGGGTGCGTGACCTGCTGGTGTCGCTGCGCCCGACCAGTGACGATGCCGAGGCCGTGGACCTGGTGACGGCCATCGAGGACACCCACCTGGCCTTCGCCCAGCAGATCGAACGCAACGGTGTGCACTTCTGCTACGAAGGCCCCCGGTCACAATGGGTGGCCAGCCAGCCGCTACAGCTCACGCAGATTCTCAACACCCTGTTCTCCAATGCCCTGGAAGCCATGCCTGAAGGTGGCATGCTGTGCGCCCAGGTCAATGTGCAGGATGGGCAGCGTGCAGAGTTCGTCCTTAGCGACACCGGCAAGGGCATGAGCCAACAGCAGGAGCGGATGGTGTTCAAGCCGTTCTACACCACCAAGCAGGGCGGCCTGGGTGTTGGCCTGGCCCTGGTCAAACGCATCATGGAGCGTTTTGGCGGCTCGGTCAGCCTGAGCAGCCGCGAAGAGGAAGGAACCCGCGTCAGCCTCACATTCAATATCGCAGCGGGAGGGGACCATGGAGCACAGCATCCTGGTAGTCGAGGATGATGAAATTCTCGCCGACAATATTCGCACCTACCTCGGCCTCAAGGGCTTCGAGGTCACCGTGTGCCACAGCGCGGAGCTGGCGCTGGAGCAGATAAAGCGGGGCCAGCCCGATGCGGTGCTGACCGACAACTCGCTGCCGGGCATGAGCGGGCACGACCTGCTGCGTACCTTGGTGGCGCAGGTGCCGGACCTGAAAGTGATCATGATGACCGGCTATGGCAACGTGGAAGATGCCGTGCAGGCAATGAAGGAGGGCGCCTTCCATTACCTGACCAAGCCCGTGGTGCTGGCCGAGCTCAAGCTGACCCTGGATAAGGCGCTGGCTGCCGAGCGCATGGAGCGCACGTTGTCGTTCTACCAGGAGCGCGAGGCGCAGAAGTCCGGGTTGCAGGCATTGATCGGTGAATCACCGGCGATGCTCACCCTCAAGCACACCCTGCGCCAAGTGCTGGATGCAGAACGGCGCATGGCCAGCGACGACCTGCCACCGGTGCTGATCGAAGGCGAGACCGGTACCGGCAAGGAGCTGGTGGCCCGCGCCCTGCATTTCGATGGTTCGCGCAGCAAGGGGCCGTTCATCGAGTTCAACTGCGCCTCGATCCCGGCCAACCTGCTGGAGGCCGAGCTGTTTGGCCACGAGAAGGGCGCCTTTACCGATGCCAAGGAGCGCAGGGTGGGCCTGGTGGAGGCTGCCGATGGGGGCACCTTGTTCCTCGACGAGATTGGCGAGATGGACCTGGTGCTCCAGGCCAAGCTGCTGAAGTTGCTGGAAGACCGCAGTATCCGCCGGATCGGCGCGGTGAAGGAGCGCAAGGTCGACCTGCGGGTGATCAGCGCTACCAACTGCAACCTGGAGCAGATGGTGCAGCAGGGCAAGTTCCGCCGCGACCTGTTCTTCCGCCTGCGTATCATTGCCCTGAAGGTGCCGCGCTTGTATGCCCGCGGGCAGGACGTGCTGCTGCTGGCGCGGCATTTCCTGGCCCATCATGGCCGGCGTTATGGCAAGCCGAACCTGCGTTTTTCCGCCGAGGCGGAAAGCCTGATGCTCGGTTACAGCTGGCCAGGCAACGTGCGCGAACTGCGCAACATGCTGGAGCAGACCGTGCTGCTGGCGCCGAACGAGGTGGTGCAGGCGCACCAGCTCAACCTGTGCATGACATTGATCGACGAGCCGCTGGTGCAGCAGGCGGCGCCTGCGGTGTTCGAAATGCCTCGGCACGAACCGGAGCCCGGCACCAGCCTGCCGGACATGGAACGTGACCTGGTATGCAAGACCCTGGACCGCACCGACTGGAACGTGACCAAGTCGGCGCGCATGCTTGGGCTGTCGCGGGACATGCTGCGGTACCGGATCGAGAAGCTGGGGCTGACCAGGCCGGACAAGCGGCAGTGGTGAACAAGGGGCTTGCGGGAGCGGTATTGCCTCGAGGTTGTCGCTGTACCTGTAGGAGCGGCCTTGTGTCGCGAAAGGGCTGCAAAGCAGCCCCAGCAATTTCAACTGTTGCGCATCAATCCTGGGGCCGCGTTGCGGCCCTTTCGCGACACAAGGCCGCTCCTACAGGGATTGCGGCAACTTTTGGAATTTGAGCAAGACAGTTGCATTCAGGGGCATTGATCAACGCTGATTATCGGCTGCTCCCTGCCGCCCGGTACCTTCCGAGCCACTGCCATCCATCCCTGGCAAATCCCGGTTGTCATTCTGTTCAGCAGGCGGGCTGTCCGGGTCGCTGCCCTTTATGCGTGGGTCTGTGTCCCGCGGCAAGGGCTTTTCGATCGGGTTGAGGGTGCTGTCCGCGCCCGGCTTGGGCGCCGGGTTGTGCGGGTCGTCGGGGTAGGTGGGGCCGGTGCCGGCAGCAATGGCCAACGGCGCGGCGAGCAGGGCAATCAGCAGGATGCTTGAGCGGGGCATGGCAGGCTCCTTTGCTTCTGGTAGGGCTGATACTTCTCTTCGGCCCTACCCGAAGCTTCAAGGTGCCATTACCCCGATCAACGGTTACACCACCAGCGACAGCAACATGATGAAGATGATGCCGACGATCGACAGGATGGTCTCCATCATGCTCCAGGTCTTGAAGGTTTCCGCCACGGTCATGTTGAAGTACTGCTTCACCAGCCAGAAGCCGGCGTCGTTGACGTGGGACAGAATCAACGAGCCAGCGCCGGTGGCCAGCACCAGCAGCTCACGGTTGACCCCCGGCACCAGGTCGATCACCGGTGCAACGATGCCCGCACCGGTGATGGTGGCGACCGTGGCGGAACCGGTGGCGATACGGATTACCGCTGCTACCAGCCAGGCCAGCATGATGGGCGAAATCTCCGCCTGTACGGCCATTTGCCCGATCACGTTGCCCACGCCGGTGTCTACCAGCATCTGCTTGAAGCCACCACCTGCACCCACGATCAGCACGATCGCCGCAGTCGGTGCCAGGCTCTGGTCGAGCATCTTCATGATCTGCTGGCGGTTGAAGCCACGGGCCGAGCCAAAGGTATAGAAGGCCAGCAGCAGGGCAGCGAGCAGGGCGGTGATGGGGTGGCCGATCAGGTCCATCCACTGGCGCACGATGTGCTCGGCAGGCAGCACCACGTCGGCGAAGGTCTTCAGCAGCATCAGCACCACCGGCAGCAGCACGGTGACCAGGGTGATGGTGAAGCTCGGCAGATTGCCCTGGTCGGACTCCTTGGCGATTTGGTCCATCAGCTCCTGGGACGGGGTGCCCGGGATGTAGCGGGAAATGAAATTACCGAACAGCGGGCCGGCGATGATGGCGGTAGGCAGCGCCACGATCAGGCCATAGAAAATGGTCTTGCCGATGTCGGCATGGAAGATGCCGATCGCCAGCAGCGGGCCCGGGTGCGGGGGCACCAGGCCGTGCACCACCGACAGGCCGGCCAGCAGCGGAATGCCGATCTTGATCAGCGATACGCCGGATCGCCGGGCAACGATGAACACCAGCGGGATCAGCAGCACGAAGCCGATCTCGAAGAACAGCGGGATACCCACCAGGAAGGCGGCGAACATCATCGCCCAGTGCACGTTCTTCTTGCCGAAGGCGCGGATGAGGGTTTGCGCGATCTGATCGGCCCCCCCGGAGTCGGCCATCAGCTTGCCAAGCATGGTGCCCAGGGCGAGCACGATGCCGACGAAGCCCAGAACACCGCCAAAACCGTCCTGGAACGATTTCATGACCTTGGCCACAGGCATGCCGGAGGTGAGGCCAAGGAAGCCGGCCGCGATGGTCAGTGCGACGAAGGGATGGACTTTGAAGTGGGTGATCAGCAGGATCAGCCCGACGATGGTAACCAGCGCGTCGAGCAGCAGGAAGGTATCAGTAGCCAGTCCGAACATGGTTTGAAGGCCTCGGTCTTATCGTTGTTTTGGCGTAGCTTTTTTGCAAATTTGCTTGCGCTTGAGGGGCAGGGTAGCGCTGTCTTGGGTGAGCCGGGAAAACCGCCAGGGTCAGGCGGTTTGTGCCAGGCCCGGCTCACTGCGGCCCTTTAGCCAGCTGTCGACCGCTTCGGCAAGCGCTTCGATGGGCTGGGTGGCGTCGAGCGCAAGGGTCAGGGGTTCGCCGTGTGGCGGCTCCAGGGCAGCGAATTGGCTATCGATGAGGCTCGCCGGCATGAAATGCCCGGGGCGGGCCAGCACGCGTTTCTCCGCCTCGGCGGGTGACAGCTCGAGGAACACGAACACCAGCCCGGGCATGGCGTCGCGCAGGGAGTCGCGATAGCGGCGCTTGAGGGCCGAACAGGTCAGGATCGGACGTTCCCCGGCCTGGGTCGTGGCTTGCAGCTCCTGACCAAGACGCACCAGCCAACCGGCACGGTCGCTGTCGTCCAGGGGGATGCCAGCGCTCATCTTGCGGATGTTTTCGGCAGGGTGGAAAGCGTCACCTTCGATCAGGCGGCCGCCGCTTCTGGCAGCGATGGCAGCGCCGATGCAGCTTTTGCCGCAACCGGCCACGCCCATCACCACGATGGCGGACAGGGGAGAATTCATCAGTACCTCCTGCGGGTGAGATAGCGCTGTCTCGTTGTCGACGAACAGCCACCTCCCCGGTGTTATTGGTCTTGTCCCTACGCAGTATGGACGCTTGGCGGCGGGCGCGCGTTGGCCGCTACCAAAGATTACATTGCCTGCGTCCTGAGACAGCGCTACCTTAGTGGCCGTTCCCTTTCCTTGCAAGTAGTAAAATTACAACATCCATGTCCCGCACCGGCTCCCGTACCACAGGTCGTCCCACCCTGGCAGAAGTTGCCAGGCTTTCCGGGGTTTCCCCGATTACCGCGTCGCGCGCCCTGCGCGGGGTCAGCACGGTTGCGCCGGAGCTGGTGGAAAAGGTCGTTGCTGCCGCGGCGAGCCTCGGTTATGTCGCCAACCCGGCGGCCCGTGCCCTGGCATCGGCGCGCAGCCAGTCGGTGGTGGTGTTGATCCCGTCGCTGTCCAACCAGCTGTTCATCGACACGCTGGAAGCCATTCATGAGGTCATGCGCCCGCGCGGGCTCGAGGTGCTGATCGGCAACTATCACTACGATCTTGCCGAAGAGGAGAACCTCATCCGCAACTACCTGGCCTATCAGCCCTGCGGCATGCTGCTGACCGGTTTCGAGCGCAGCGAGGCATCGCGGCAGATGCTGGCGGCCAGTGGCGTGCCCTGTGTGCACATGATGGAACTGAATGGCGAGGCCGGGGCATTGTCGGTCGGCTTCTCGCAGCAGCAGGCCGGGCGCGCCGCGGCCCGCCACCTGATCGAGCGCGGGCGCAAGCGCCTGGGGTTCATTGCCGCACAGCTGGACCCACGAGTGATGCAGCGTGCCGAAGGGTTCCGCCAGGCGTTGGCCGAGGCCGGCTTACAGGCGGCCGAGTTGGAAGTGCTGACGCCGGAGCCTTCTTCCATTGCCTTGGGCAGCGAGTTGTTCAGCCAACTGATGCGGCAGGCGCCGGATGTCGACGGTATCTTCTTCTGCAACGACGACCTGGCCCAGGGCGCGGTGCTGCAGGCATTGCGCCAAGGGGTGGAGGTGCCGCGGCAGGTGGCGATGGTCGGTTTCAACGACCTGCCGGCTTCGGCGCACATGGTGCCGCGGCTGACCTCGATTCGCACGCCTCGCGCCGCCGTGGGGCGCGGTGCTGCGCAGGCGCTGCTGGCGCTGCTCGATGGCAAGCGGGTGCCGAATGCGCAGCAGGACCTGGGCTTCGAGTTGATGGTGCGGGAGAGTTCCTGAGTTTGTCTTGAGTGGTGTGGTGGGTTCGAGACCGAGCGCCGCCCGCGCGGCGCTCGATCTCACAGGCGCCACAAAAGCCACGACCTACGCCAGGCGATCTATGCTCAGGACACCGCGCATACAGGAGCCCGGCGTCATGTTCGATTTCCACCGCAAGTCCGATCTGGTCGAAATCCAGCGCAGTCATCAGGCATTGGCCAGCTTGCAGGCCAAGCTGGCGGCGATCAGCCGCTCCATGGCAATGATCGAGTTCACCCCCGACGGCACGATCCTCGATGCCAATGAGCGCTTCTGCCAAGCCATGGGCTACAGCGCCGAGGAGTTGCGCGGCAAGCATCATCGGCTGTTCTGCGACCCTGGCTACGCGAAAAGCGCCGAATACCAGCAACTGTGGCGTGAACTGGGGCAGGGCAAGGCCATCAGCGGCACCTTCGAGCGCATCGACAAGGCCGGACGCGAAGTCTGGCTGGAAGCCAGCTACATGCCGGTACTGGACGAGCAGCGCCAGGTCACCAGCGTTATCAAGGTGGCATCCGACATCAGCCAGCGAGTGATGGAGGAGCACGAGAGCGAAAGCCTGCTCAAGGCCATCAGCCGCTCCATGGCGGTAATCGAATTCACCCCGCAAGGCCGGGTGATCAAGGCCAACCAGAACTTCCTCGACACCATGGGCTATCGCCTGGACGAGGTGGTCGGTCGCCATCACGGGCTGTTCTGCCTGGCGCACGAGCGCGAATCGGCCGAGTACCGCGAGTTCTGGGCATCGCTCAACCGCGGCGAGTACCACTCGCACCGTTTCGAGCGTGTCGACAAACATGGCCAGACGGTCTACCTGGAGGCCTCCTACAACCCGATCTTCGACAGCAAGGGCCGCTTGTACAAGGTGGTGAAGTTCGCCAGCGACATCACCCGCCAGGTCAGCACTCAGCAACGTGCGGCCGATGCTGCCCATGCCAGTTCGGTACAGACCGATGCCTGCGCGCGCAAGGGCACCGAGGTAGTACAGCAGGCGGTACAGGTGATCGAGCAGATTTCCCATGAACTCAACGACGCGGCACGCAGTATCGATGCGGTGAGCAAGCAGTCGGATGTGATCGGGCAGATAGTGCTGACCATCCGTGGCATTGCCGACCAGACCAACTTGTTGGCTTTGAACGCAGCCATCGAGGCGGCCCGCGCCGGCGAGCACGGGCGCGGTTTTGCCGTGGTGGCCGACGAGGTGCGCAGCCTGGCGGCGCGCACCAGCAAGGCTACCCTGGAAATCGTCGACGTGGTGCGGCAGAACCACGACCTGTCGCTGTTGGCCGTGGCCAGCATGCAGTCGAGCCTGAAGCGTACCGGCCATGGTGTGGCACTGGCCAACGAAGCCGGTACGGTGATCATGGAAATCCAGCAGGGTTCACGGCACGTGGTAAACGCTATCAGCCAGATCAGTTCGACGCTGCAATTGCACTGAGCACATCGCCCAGCTCGTCCAGCAGGGTCTCCAGGCTGGCCTGTAGTTGCAGGCGAAGGTCAATCGTCGGCAGGCCTTGGTCGTGGGCCTGCTCGATGGCTTCGCAATCCTTGACCAGCGTGCGTACCTTGAGCATCTTCGCCCCACCTTTGATCCGGTGAGCCAAGGCGCGCAAAGTTTCGCCGGGGGCCTCTGCTGGCAACGCCCGCAAGGTGGCCAGGTCTTCGCTGACGCTTTGTGACAACTGCTGCAGCAAGTTCCGCGTCAGTTGTTCGTCGTCCTGGGTCAGGTGGCGCAGTTCGCCAAGGTTGAACCCGCTGGTGCGCCGTGCTGTCGGCTGCTGCCGGGGGTGGGCGTGGGGCAGGTGGGTCTTGAGCGTACGCAGGCCGATGGGTTTGAACAGGCATTCGTCCATGCCGCTGGCCAGGCAGCGGGCACGCTCCTCGGCTTGGGCGTTGGCGGTGACGCCGAGAATGCGGCATGCCGCCAGGCCGCGTTCGCCCTCGAGGCTGCGGATGCGGCGGGTCAGTTCGTGGCCGTCCATGACCGGCATGCTGCAGTCGGTGATTACCAGGTCAAAGCGCGCAGCCTGCCAGCGTGCCAGCGCGATTTCCCCGTTTTCCGCCAGCGTGACCCGATGCCCCAGGGTATGCAGTTGCCGCTCCAGCAGCAGCAGGTTGGCGGGGTAGTCGTCGACCACCAGTATGTTCAAAGGGCCGCTGCTTGTTTCCAGCACAGGGTCGTGCTGGTCGGCCTGCACCGGTGCAGCGCAGGCGGGCAACTGCAGGCTGACCTGCACCTTGGTGCCAAGGCCTTCGACGCTCTGCAAGTTCAAGGTACCGCCCATCAACTCGGCCAGCGTGCGGCTGATGACCAGTCCCAGGCCGGCGCCCTGGCGTGCCCGGGGGCCGTCGGCCTGGACGAAGGTATTGAACAACCGGGCCTGGTCGGCAGGGCTGATGCCGATGCCGGTGTCTCGCACACTCAGCTCTACTGCCAGGCTGTCAGTGTCGGTGGGCGAGGGCAGTAGCAGGCTGGCCTGGACTTCACCGCTGTCGGTGAACTTGATGGCGTTGCTGATAAGGTTGGACAAGACCTGCTTGAGGCGCAGCGGATCAGCCAGCACCCACACCGGCGCAGCGGGCAGTTCGCTGTGCAGGTGCAGGCCTTTGGCCCTTGCATTGCCTTCGAATACCCGCACGGTGGCGCGTACCAGTTCTACCAGGTTGGTGGGCACTGGCTGCAGGGTGACATGGCCGGATTCGATACGGGAAATGTCGAGAATATCGCCGATCAGCTCAAGCAGGCCAATGGCCGAATCGTGGGCGGTCTGCAGGGTCTGGGTGTCGCAGCGGCCGCCGCGGCTGTCTTCCAGGGCCAACTCCAGCAGGCCGATCACGGCATTCATCGGGGTACGGATTTCATGGCTCATGGTGGCCAGGAAGGTGCTTTTGGTCTGGCTGGCCTGTTCGGCGTCGTCCTTGGCCTGGCGCAGCTGTTCAAGCAGGCCGCGGCTAAGCGCCAGTTGCGCCTGCAGGGCATGCTGGGCCTCGGTGCGCTGGTTGATCAGCTTGCGCAGGTAGCTGTTCCAGAACACCACCCCGGCCAGCAGCAAGGCCGACAGCACCAGCACTTGCAAGGCCAGCGTGCGGTAGTCGCGCCAAGGGCTGTCACTGACCAGGGTGGTGGTGCGCCAGCGGTTGATCAGCTGGTCCAGCTCTTCGGGTGGAATGCTCAGCAGCGCCTTGTCGAGGATTGCCTGCAGCTGTGGCTGGTCCGCGGCCACGGCGAAGGCGGCGATGGCCGGGTCATCGTCGAGCACGCTGGCAATGCGCAGGCGGTCCTTGAACACATGGCTGATGTAGTAGGCGGCATTGATATGGCTGCTCAGGGCGACGTCGGCGGCACCGTTGGCCACGGCCTCCATCAGGCCGAGCGGGTTGTCCACCTCGACCATCCTGGCCTGCGGATAGCGTTGTTGCAGCACGGCCCGTTGCGGCGAACCGCGTACCAGGGCGATGCGCATGCCATCCAGCGCCATGGCCTGCGGCGGTGATGCATTGTCGCCACGGGTGACCAGCACCCGTGGGCTGACCAGGTAGGGACGGGTATAACGCAGTTGCTTCGAACGGTCTGTGCTGTAACCCAATGCGCCGATCATCTGCGCATCCCCGCGCGCCAGGCGCTCGATCATTGCTTGCGCCGACGGGCTTTCGACCGGCTTGAAATGCAGCCCCGTGCGCAGCGAGATCTGCTTGAGCAGCTCGAGGGTGATGCCGCTGGGGCGGTGCTTGGTGTCGTTGAAGGTCAGTGGCGCCAGCGAAGTGTTGACCAGCACGCTGACGTTGGGGTTGGCAGCTATCCAGGCTTCTTCTTCGGCGGTCAGGGCGGTGAGGTGGCGCTGCAGCAGCAGGCTGGTGTTGCCACTGCTCCAGCGGCGCAGGATATTCAGGCGTTCGCTTTCGCTGATACGCGCCAGCGCCTTGTTGACCAACTGTTGCAGGCGCGAGTTGTCACTGGCCATGGCAAAGGCAAACGCGCCAGGGGCAACCTGACAGAAGTGGTCGATCTTCAGTGTGCCCTGGTAACTCTTGCCAATCGCGAAGTCGGTACTGATGGCATCGCCCAGGTAGGCGTCGGCCTCGCCCAGTTCGACGGCGGCCAACCCGGCCAGGGTCGAGCGATACAGGCTCAATTGCGCCTTGGGGTACAGGCGGCGGACGCTGCTGGCCGGCAGGTAATGATCGACCATGGCCAGGCGCAGGCCGGCGAGGTCGGGGGTGTTCTTCAGGCTGCGCCCCTCGCGTGTGACGATGACTGGCAGATCGTCGGCGTAGCTTGAACTGAGGCTGAGCTGGGCATCCGCTGCCTCGAAGGCGTTGGAGCTGCCCAGCAGGTCGATACGGCCGTCGCGCAGCGCAGCGATGGCTTCGTGGCGGCTGTCGAAGCGTCGTACTTCGATGGTTGTACCCAGCTGTTCTGCGATGATGCCAGCGTAATCGGCGCTGAGGCCTTCGTAGTCGTGCTGGCTGACATTGATCTCCAGCGGTGGGTAGTCGGGGCGCGAACTGCCAAGTACCAGGTGCTGGCGTCGCTGTAGCCAATGCCGCTCTTCGCTGGACAGCGCAAGCGGGGCCGCGGCGCTGACCGAGCGTGCCAGCAACTGGCGAGGTTCGCTGTTTGCCAGCAGCGCGCCGGAACCGGCCAGGCCGATGACCAGTAGGGCGCTTGCCAGCAGGCGCTTCATTGTCATCGAGCGCTCAGTAGACGCTGTTGCGCTTGGCCAGGTCGACCATTTCAACCAGTGATTCGGTCTTGAGCTTTTCCATGATGCGGCCCCGGTAGGTGCTTATGGTCTTGGCGCTGAGGTTCATGCAGGTGCCGATATTCTTGTTGTTCTCGCCGCGCGCCAGGCGCCGCAGCACCTCCATTTCCCGGTTGGACAGGCTGGACAGGCGCACTGGCTCGCTTTCCAGCGAGTTGCTGTTGACCGACATCTGCGGGAAGGTCGAGTAGCCCTTGACCAGCGCTTTCAGGGCAAACAGCAACGCCTCGTGGTCTTCTTCCTTGGTGACAAAAGCGCCGATGCCAGCATCCAGGCAGCGCCGCACATACAGGTCGGTGGCCTGGCCGGTCAGCACCATGATCTTGGGCGCCGGCTCCAGGCATTGCAGGCGCTTTATCACTTCCATGCCATCCAGGCCGGGCAGGCCGATGTCGAGAATTACCACATCCGGTCGCAGGTCGCGGGCCACCTGCGCCACCTCGCTGCCATTGCCGACCTCGCCGACAACACGGAAGCGCTCGCGTTCGAGCAACATGCGCAAGGACAGCCGGACGATGGGGTGGTCGTCGACGATCAGCACGGTAGTCATGAAGAAAACTCCTGTCAGGATGTGGTCCGCTTCCTGGATCACTCAGGAATACGTCTGCAAGTGGGGTTATCGGAAGCGCTGCACGATACGACCATTCCCGAAATTTGGTAATGCCGAGTATAGAAGTGTTGAAAGTCCACGTGCTTGTTGTTGAAAAGTCCTACAAAAAGTGGGAAAGACATCACCCTGGCAAAGCGGCGATGCCTGTTTTTGTAGTCGTCATGCGCAGGCGGAGTGTGATTTGCTCACGCGCTGGGTTGAGGCGGGGTTGTTGGCCAGTGCCTGGCCGACCCGTGTCGGGCGTGCCACCAACTGGCCGGTGCAGTTCGGGCAGCGGCCCTGGAAACGGGTTTCGGCGCAGGTGCGGCAGAAGGTGCATTCGAAGGAGCAGATCAGCGCATCGGGGCTGTCACCCGGCAGATCGGTATCGCAGCACTCGCAGTTTGGGCGTAGGTCCAGCATGGGCATGACTCCTGTTTGCAGGCGGGAAACCGGAGTCTGCTACGCCTGCGGCGAACCTGGCAATGCTCAGTCGCCAGGGCGATACAGGTGGGCGTGCCCGGCGCGATACAAGGCCGATTCGGCAAACGGTGTGTCGCCCAGCACATGGCCCACAAGGATCAGCGCCGTGCGCCGGAAATCCTTGGCCGCGACGCGTTCCACGATATCGCCGAGGGTACCGCGCACCCAGTCCTGGTCCGGCCAGGTGGCACGATGCACCACCGCCACCGGGCAGTGCGTGCCGTAGTGCGGCAGCAGTTCTTCGACGATACGCGACAGGTGCTTGACCCCCAGGTGAATCGCCAGGGTGCTGCCATGGCGCGCCAGGTCGCCCAGCTGCTCGCCGGGCGGCATCGGCGAGCTGTCACCATAGCGTGTGAGGATAACGGTCTGCGCTACCTGGGGCAGGGTCAGTTCGCAGCCGAGCAGGGCGGCGCTAGCCGCCGTGGCGGTGACCCCGGGGATGATCTGGTAATCGATGCCCAGCGCTTGCAGATGGCGGATCTGCTCGCCGATGGCGCCGTACAGGCTGGGGTCGCCACTGTGTACCCGAGCCACATCCTGGCCTTGCTCATGCGCACTGCGCATGGCGGCGATGATCTGATCCAGGTGCAGTTCGGCACTGTTGATCACGGTCTCGGCCTGGTGGCCCTCGAGCACGGCGGCCGGCACCAGCGAGCCGGCATAGATGATCACCGGGCACTGGCGGATCAGCCGTTGGCCCTTGACCGTGATCAGTTCCGGGTCGCCGGGGCCGGCGCCGATGAAGTAGACCGTCATGGTAAGTCCTTGCAGGAAAGAGGGGTGAAACGCTCAACAGGCCAGGGCCAGGGTAGCCGGGCCCAGTACCTGGCGTGTCAGCAGCAACCTGGCGGTGCCAACCCGCTGGCTGGCCAGGGCCAGTGCCGCACTCTCCGCCACGCCCCAGCAGCCACAGTGGGCATGGGCAGCGGCGGAGCGGTGGCTGAGCTGGAGTGCGTAGGGTTGCAACTGCGCGGTATCGTACAACACCAAAGGCAGGCCGAGGCGTTCGGCCAGTTGCTGCAAGCCGGGCTCGTCGGCCTTCAGGCTGATGCTGGCGATGCCTTGCAGGTCGACCAACGCCAGGCCCTGGGTGGCCAGGGCCTGGCGCAGCAAGATTTCCAGCGTATCCGCCGGGCAACCCCGACGACAGCCGAAGCCGGCGTAGAAGGCAGGCATCAGGCCTGGCTGGAGCGCCGGAACAGCCAGGCGCTGAGCAGGCCCAGGGCCAGCCAGAATGCGGCGTTGGTCAGCCAGGAGGCCACTTTGAACTGGGTTTCCAAGGCGGCGGGGGCCAGGCTCTCGTGCACCTCGGGTTGCGGCGCACCGATCACATGGGGAATGACCAGCAGCACAGCGCCCAGCGCCTTCAGCAACCAGTGGCGAGCGAACACCAGCAGGGCCAGGCCCAGCGCGGTGGCACTGGCGGTGCCGATCCACCAGGCCTGGCGTTGCCCCAGGTCGGCTGCGGCAGTACCTGGCAGTTCCGGCGGCAGGCCCAGGGTCGGGGCCAGGCAGAACACGGCGAAGCCGGCCAGGCCCCAGAGTGCGCCGGTGCCGGCTCGCTTGGGTTCACGCAGGCTGTACAGGGCGGTGAGAATCAGGGCGAAGCCGACCGCGACCACCAGGTTGCCGCCGGTGGTGGACAGCACTCGCTGCCATCCGTCTTCAGGTGCCCAGGCCTCGGCGCTGTGTTCATGCGCTGCCACTTCGCCGGCATGCTCGTGCTCGGCGACGGGGGCCGAGGATTCGTAGGTTTCTGCCTCGAGAATCAGCGGGGCGACCCAGAAGCTCTGCAGCAAGGTCAGCAGCAAGGCCGCCAGCAACCCGCTGAAGCCCGCGGTGCGGGCAATGCGTGTGATCATCGGGTTGTACTCAGTGGCAGGGGAATGCGGCGCTGTGGCGGGTGTCGTGGGCGGCGTTGTGCACGGCCTCGATGTGCGAAAAGCCGGCGAAGTACACCAGGCACAGGCCCAGCAGGCTGGCGCCGATGGCGATGACGACACGCTGGCTGAGGGTGACGGGGGTGGTAATGCTGTGTTGCTTGGCGCTGGTGACGGGCATGACGCGTTCCTCTGCTTTTTGTGGGCAACGGGCAAGCGCGGCAGCCCCGAGCGTGGCAGCCCAGGGGAATGCAACAGCGCCCGCCCACCGCGGGGTGTTCATGAGCGCCAGGCCGGTCTCCGGGCTTGCGAGGAGGAACCAGGCTCCTGGAAAGCGTCACCTTCCCATGCCGGGGATCAGGCACAGTGGTACAGACGCTTCGCTCGCTTACCGTTGCGGGGGCAGCACCGGCCTTGTCCGGCCCTGCTGGAGGGCCTGTGACGCACCGGTTTCCCGTTTCACCCCCATCGGGGGCACCTGAACGCGAGGCATTAGGAGACCATGGGGCGGGGCTGGCGTCAATTGCCCTGATGGTAGGGCTTTGGTTTTGCAGTGCCTGGGAGATCGAGCGCCGCCCGCGCGGCGCTTCGCGGCACAAGGCCGCTCCTACATCTGTTTCGGGCCAGTTACTCCTGTGAGTTCACCTCTGTCCGTCTTGTTTGTTCCATTCGATATCGAGGGGCGCACGACTGCTCCTCATCAATCTTCAGCCAAGCACCAAGGCTGCAACCCACCTGGCACAGGAGTAATTGGCCGGAAACAGATGTAGGAGCGGCCTTGTGCCGCGAAGCGCCGCGCGGGCGGCGCTCGATCTCACAGGCGCTGAAAAGCTCAAGGCATGCGCACTCAAGCCCTCATGTAAGCCGGTTCGGCCTGTAGTGGTCTATGCCGTGAGCATCCACCCGGTCAGCCCCGGGCAAACGCCGCCAGCTTCTCGCCATCCAGCCGGTAGCGCACCCACTCATCCTGCGCTTCGGCCCCCAGCTTCTGATAGAAGCCGATAGCCGGCTCGTTCCAGTCCAGTACGCTCCATTCCAGCCGTCCGCAATTCTTCGCCACCGCCTCGCGGGCGATATGCCGCAGCAATTGCCGCCCGGCACCGTCGCCGCGCTGCTCGGGCGTTATGTACAGGTCTTCCAGGTAGATGCCGTTGCGCCCGAGCCAGGTCGAGTAGCTGTAGAAATACACGGCAAAGCCGATTGCCCGGCCATCGCGCTCGCACATCAGGCTATGCACGGTGCTGCCCTCGCCAAACAGGCTGTGCTCGATATCGGCAACGCTCGCGATCACCTCGTGGCGGGCGCGTTCGTACTCTGCCAGCTCGGTGATGAAGGCAAGTATCTGCTCGGCGTCGGCGCGAACGGCAGGACGGATGGTGAGGCTCATGGGACGGCTTCCTTGATCTGATGGTAACGGTACAGAGATGTGTATCTATACAATTTCGTTAAACTGTGCCGGTCGCAGAGGAGGGCGACTCCGTTAGTGTGACAGCACCCATAAAAAAAGTGGATTGCCTGCGATGCTTGCCTCTGCCGACCTGCTGACCGCCTTCGTGCTGTTCGCCTTCGTGTCTTCCATCACTCCTGGCCCCAACAACACCATGCTGCTTGCCTCCGGGGTGAATTTCGGTGTGCGTCGCTCGATCCCCCACGCCCTGGGCATCAGTGTCGGTTTCATGGTGATGGTGCTGGCTGTCGGCCTTGGCCTGGGCGAGGTGTTCAAAGCCTGGCCGGCGCTGTATACGGTATTGCGTTACACCGGTGCCGCCTACCTGCTGTACCTGGCCTGGAAGATCGCCACCTCCGGGCCGGTCGGCACAGCTTCGTCCAGTGCCCGCAAACCGCTGGGCTTCTGGGGAGCGGCGGCATTCCAGTGGGTCAACCCCAAGGCCTGGGTGATGGCAGTCGGGGCAATCACCACCTACACGCCGGCGCAGGGCTATGTGACCAACGTCATTGTCATTGCTGCCTTGTTCGCCCTGGTCAACCTGCCGAGCGTCGGGGTGTGGGTGATGTTCGGCAGCGCCCTGCGCAACTTGTTGCAGAACCCGCGCTGGCTGATGCTGTTCAATGTCCTGATGGCCTTGTTGCTGGTGATTTCACTGTACCCGCTGCTGTTTGTAGAATCAGCGTTTTCCTGACCCCGCGAGTACGGTAAGCCGATGCAGTTGATCCCCTGGTCTCACGAATGCGCCGAAGGCTTCACCCTGCGGGGCTGGCGAACCCCGGCCAGTGGCAAGCCGTTACTGCATTTTCTGCACGGCAACGGCTTCTGTTGCCTGGCCTACCAGCCATTGCTGATGCGCCTGGGCGAACATTTCGACCTGTGGCTCAGCGATGTGCAGGGCCATGGTGACAGCGACCATGGCGGGGTGTTCCGTGGCTGGAACCGGACCGCTGCGCTGGCGGTGGAGGCTTTTGCAGCCGGGCGAGGCGAGTATGGTGACGTACCGCGCTTTGCCGTCGGGCACAGCTTCGGTGGCGTGCTCACCGGCCTGATCCTGGCCAGTGAACCGCAACTGTTCACGCGTGCCGTGCTGCTCGACCCGGTACTGTTCAGCCGGCGCATGCTGGGTGTGATGGGGATGGCAGCCCTGGTCGGCTTGCACCAGCGCCATGCCCTGGCGCGCAAGGCTGCCAGCCGTCGCAGCCACTGGCCCGACCGCGAGGCAGCCCTGGCTTCGCTGCATGGGCGGGGTATCTTCAAGGGGTGGACCGATGCGGCGCTGCGGGCTTACGTGGAGCATGCCATTGGCGACTGTGGCGAAGCGGTGGTGCTCAAGTGCCGGCCCAGCCGCGAAGTGGAAATATTCAGTTCGTTCCCCAGGCGCATGTGGGCGAGCCTGGCGGCAATCCGTACGCCCACGCGGGTGCTGTACGGCGAGCACACCTACCCCTTCGTACCGCATTCGGTAAATCGCCTGGTGGCGCTCAACCCTAAGGTCAGCGGCAGGCAGGTTGCAGGTGGGCACTGCTTCATGCAGGAGCATCCTGAGGCGTGTGCCGAAGAAGTGCAGGCCTTCCTGCTGCAGGGACCGGCGGGATAGTTTTTCCAGACAGCTGGCTGTGGATTGTCCTTTAAATGAGACGATGCATGCCATTTTAGCCGGCTATTGCCTGATTGGTCTCACTGGTAAGGTTATCTCAACCAAGAGAGGAGCCTTCTCATGAAAACGATTCTGGGTATTCACCGCAGTCCCCACGCCCACTGGGTAGGTGATGGTTTTCCGGTGCGCAGCCTGTTCACCTACGACAACCTGGCCAGCAAGATCAGCCCGTTCCTGCTGCTGGACTATGCCGGCCCTCATGACTTCACCCCGACCAGTGCGCGGCGTGGCGTTGGCCAGCACCCGCACCGCGGCTTCGAGACCGTGACCATCGTCTACCAGGGCGAACTGGAACACCGTGACTCCACCGGCGCTGGCGGCTTGATCGGCCCTGGCGACGTGCAGTGGATGACTGCTGCCAATGGCATCATCCACGAAGAGTTCCATTCCCCAGGTTTCGCCCGTTCTGGCGGTACGCTGGAGATGGTTCAGCTGTGGGTCAACCTGCCGGCGCGGGACAAGCGCGCAGCGGCCGGCTACCAGACGCTGCTGGCCAAGGACATCCCGGTGGTGACGCTGGACGACGAGGGCGGCAGCCTGCGAGTGATTGCCGGTGACTATCGTGGGCATTCGGGGCCGGCGCGGACCTTCACTGCGATGGATGTCTGGGACCTGCGCCTGAATGCCGGTGCAGCCTTGCAACTGCCGGTCGCCGCTGGGCGCAATGCGGCGCTGGTGGTGTTGCGCGGCAACGTGCGGATCAACGGCGAGCGAGAAGCCGGCCCATCCAGCCTGGTGCTGTTTGACCGGGGCGGCGAGGATGTCGCTATCGAAGCGCTGGAAGGTGCCAGCTTGCTGCTGCTAAGCGGTGAACCGATCGATGAGCCGATCGTGGGCTATGGCCCGTTCGTGATGAACAGCCAGGCGGAAATTGCCGAGTCGTTCGACGACTTCCATGCCGGGCGGTTCGGGCAGATGCAGGAAGCGCGGGACGGTGCGGCGCATTGATCCTGGTTGATTGAATGGCTTGTCCGGCCCTATCGCCGGCAAGCCAGCTCCCACAGGTACAGCGACAATCTCGAGAGCAACGCTGTACCTGTGGGAGCTGGCTTGCCGGCGATAGGGCCGGTACAGGTTTTACTTTTGCTGGCATGATGCAGCCATGCCAAAGCTCACCCCCCTGCACGCCGTACGCCGATCATTGCCCACCCCCGGCCACCACACCTTGTGGCTGCGCTACCGTGCCCCTTACCACTGGCCCTCGACCCTGGCCTTCCTCGCTGCCCGCTGCATCCCCGGCATCGAGACCTGCCTCGACGGCACCTACCGCCGTACCCTGGTAATTGCCGGCCGACACGCCGTCTTGCACGCCACACCTTCGGGCAGCCAGTACCTGCGGGTCCGCCTTGAAGGCGTCCCGGCCCACGCGCTACCCGGCCTGACCGCCAGGCTGAGGCGGGTCTTCGACCTCGACACCGATCCCGCGCGCATCAATGCCGAACTGTCCCGCGATCCACTGATGGCGCGCCTGCTACGGGAGCGTCCAGGCTTGCGGGTGCCACAAGGCTGGGACGCCTGCGAACAGGCAATGCGCACTGTGCTGGGCCAGCAAGTCAGTGTGGCCGGGGCCATGACCCTGGCCGGCCGCCTGGTGCAACGCCACGGCGTGCCCTTGCGCTGGCCCGCACCCGGCCTGAGCCACGTATTCCCGGCGTTGCCGGTATTGGCAGTTGCGAAGTTCGATGGCATGGGCATGCCGCGAGCGCGCGCCGCCACCCTGGGCACGCTGGCCAATGCATTGCTCGCCGAGCCGAGGTTGCTGCGCCGCGGGCAGGTGCTGGATGAACTGCTGCGCAACCTGTGCCAGCTCAAGGGTATCGGCCCCTGGAGTGCGCACTACCTGGCATTGCGCCAGGCCGGCGTGGCCGATGCCTTGCCGCTGGGCGATGTGGCGTTGATCAAGGCGTTGCGCCTGCTCGAAGGCGAGGACGCCCAACTTGCGCAACGAGCCCTTGCATGGCGACCGTGGCGAGCCTATGCGGCACAGCATCTTTGGGCATCGCTGGGGCCTGCCGGGACCGCTCGTCGCTAAGTCTGCCATTGCGTTCGAACGCGCAGCCCGCGCAGGCAATCTTCCACTAAGGTGCTAGAGGATTCCCTGCATGATCATTGCCCAGGCGCATGAGCGCCTGCCCCGGCATGCGCAATATCAATTGGCACCTCGCCCGACAAAGGCGTACTCACACAACAGGCCATCCCAAAGAGAGGGTCGTACCATGTCGTTGATAGGAGTTTCGATGCTAGAAATGCGGCAGATGATCGAGCAGGCCTGCCTGCCCGACCGTTGCGAAGTCAGCTGCACGGATGGCGCCAACCTGACCATACGCCTGGGTCAGGGCCAGAGCCTCGATGAGGGCGTGACCCTGAGCGGGGTCCCCCTGCAAAGCCTCAACAGTTGCCGTGACCTGGTCAACCTGGTGGGGCAGCTGCACGCGCTACGTGACAGCCACCCGGCGACACTCAAGGCGATTGCCTGAGGCGCCTGCCGCGCCCCGGTCAGCCCACGCTGGCCGGGCGCACATATTCCGGCATCAGGCCGTTGAACCAGAACAGGATCATCGCCACCAGGATGGTGACCAGCAGCAGTAACCCCACCCCCCACACGCAGGTCGCGAACAGCATGGCCTGTTCCTTCTTCAGCCGCAGGAAGGTCTGCAATCCGCCATACAGCAACACGCTGGCATACGCCGAGGCAGCCAGCAGTGCCGCCAGCGCCAGCCAGCGGATCGGTAGCAGGCCGACCACCCCGGCAAAGAACCATGGTGTGGCGCAGTAGGCGGCAAAGCCGATGCACTGGTTGAGGCTGGGCTGAGCATCGAAACCGCGCGACATCCAGCGGATCATCGTGCCCATCAACATTACCCCGACGACCGTTGTGGCGTAGAGCAAGCCCGCCAGTTGGGCGGCGCTGGTCATGCTCAGGCGCACCCGTTCCTCGGCCGCCAGGCTCCAGCCGAAGGTGGTCGTGCCGACGAACAGGCACACAGCGGGGATCAGTGCCAGGGCCAACAGGCGCGGCAGATATTGCTGCGGGTGGTCTTCCTCGGCCCGGCGGATTTCCAGCCAGGCGTCGGCGGGGTGAGTGAAGAGCTTGAGCAACGGACTGTTCATTGACGTTCTCCGCGTTCTCCGGCAGGCATGGGCCCTTTTGCTATGGAGACGTGACGCGCCCGGTGGGTTCAGCCGGGTTGATCGCCGTTGATCGTCTTACAGCAGTTCCAGCAGCAGGTTCAGGCCGCCATCACCGCACTTGCCCTGGTCGCGGACCACTCCGTGGTAACTGCGCCCGTCCCAGACGAAGGCCACGCTGTGGGCGCGGTCGACCTTGTCGGGCAGGGGCGGGCAGATGTGCAGGCGCAGGCCGGGGCGGCCTTGCAGGTCGAGGGCGGCGAGTTGGCACTGGCACTCCACGCTTTGCGCCACCGGGCCGAACAGGGTGTCGCGTACGTAATCGAGCTGTAGTGAGGCATTGGGCGCGCGGCAGGGCATTTTCATGGGCGCGCGGCTCCGCTTTGAGAGGGCGGGGAACAGGGCTGGTAGGGCATGGCGGGCTCCAGGCTGAACAGGGCATGGCATATCGTTTGAAGCTTGCCAGGCCAAGATGTTCAACCTGTTTCATGCGCGTTCATCCTGTTTGCGCCGGTTACGGGCCGTTGGCCGCTTCAGCCACCGGCCTTGCGCAAGGTCAGGTTGATCCGCCGTTCACCCAGGCGCGGATGCACGCCAGGCTTGATCGGGAGCACGCCGTGAAAGCGCAGGCGGTCCTCGCCACCCCAGACCAGCACATCGCCATGGCTCAGCGGGATGCGCTGGGTCTTGTCGGTGCGCTGCAGGCCACCGAACAGGAACACCGCCGGCAAGCCCAGCGACACCGACACGATCGGCTGGCCGAAGTCCTGCTCGTCGCGGTCCTGGTGCAGGCTCAGGCGGGTGCCCGGCAGGTAATGGTTGACCAGGCAGGCATCCGGCACGAAACCGTCGAACCCGGCAATGGTCGCAGCGCGGGCGGCCAGTTCGAGCAACACGGGGGGCAGGGCGGGCCAAGGTTTGCCGCTGAGCGGGTCGCAGGGGGTGTAGCGGTAGCCGTGTTCGTCACTGACCCAACCCAGCGTGCCGCAGTTGGTCAGCCCTACCGCCATGCGCAGGCCGGCCGGGGTGTGCATGTGCCGGAACGGCGCGGCACGCAGCACCGGGCGCAGGGCATCGAGCAGGGCCTCGATCTCGGCCAGGGCGAAGCCGGGCAGCAGCACGGTATGGCTGGCCAGGCGTTGCGGCTGGGGGCCGAACAGGTCGAGGTCGGACTGGATCATGGGGCAGGCATCGGTTGGGGTGTGGACCATTGTAATGCGCTTGGCAGGCTTGGCCTATTCGCGGACATGCCCGCGAACAGGCCGGCAAGAAAAGAAGTTCTGACAGGAATAAAAAGGAACCGCGGCACCAGGGAGAGGAGCACCGCGGTTCAAGGGGGGAGCGATCTACTGCTGGGTCACAGTGGCCACGTTCGCGCTGCCCAGCTGGCTGATGGTCGCGGTCTGCGTCACACCGCTCTGGTCGACATACGCCTTGTTGCCCTGGCCTCCCTGGGTCACGTAGGCAATGTTGTAGCTGTCAACCTGCTTGATGTTGGCTTCGTTGCCGCTACCGTACAGCTGGTTGGTGTAGCTCTGGTTGCTGTAGCCGGACTGGTCCAGGTTGATGACGTTGCCGTTGCCCTGGCTGTTGCCGTAGGCATAGTTGTCGGTGCCACGCTGGTCGGCGATCAGGATGTTGTCGGTGCCGTTCTGTTCGAAGTACAGCTCGTTGTTCATGTCGGCCTGCTTGGTCTCCATTTGGTTGCCGGTGCCTTTCTGGGTCAGCGTGGCCAGCTGGTTGTCACCGTTCTGGGTCAGGTTGACGCCGTTGCCATTGCCATTCTGGTTGATGGTGGCAGTCTGGTTGGTACCGAACTGGCCGCCCATCTTGGCGCCTTTCCAGTTGCTGGCGGTGACGCTGTTGCCAGTGCCCTTGGTGTTGATGGTCAGGTTGAGGTTTTCACCGTTCTGGTAGGTGAAATGCACGTTGTTGCTACCATTCTGGGTGATGGTGGTGGTCGAGTTGCTGGTCTCGAACTGGTCCGACCAGCTGGCGTTGGCCGTGCCCTGTTGCGACAGGCTGACCTTGTTGTTCATGCCGAAGCTCTGGTCGATATAGCCTTCGTTCATCTGGCCGGACTGGGTCACTGATGCCTGGCTGGCGGTCTGGTTGTCCTGCCACACTTCCACCGAGTTGCCGCCACCGTACTGGCCAATGCCGATGGTGCCGCCGGTGCCGTCGCGCTGGTCGCCATACGCCCAGTTGCCCGTGCCGTCCTGGTAGACCTGGATATCACCATCGACGTAGCTCAGGTGCTCGGCGGCGGCGTAGTTTTCCTGGCCGGTCTGGTTGATGCTGCTGCGGTTGTTGCTGCCACCAAAGATCTGCTCGATGAAAGCTTCGTTGCGCTGGCCGGATTGCCAGGTGGTGGCCTTGCTGCCTTCCTGGCTTTCCTGCCATACGGTCGAGGCGTTTTGCGCGCCTTGCTGGGTTTGCAGCGACTGGTTGCCCAAGCCCAGTGACTGGCTGGCGAAGGCATCGTTGTAGCTGCCGCTTGCGTGCTGGGTGACCTGGCTGCCGTTCTCGAACAGCTGGTCGGCGTAGCCTGCGTTGTATTGGCCGTTGGCGCTCTGCTGGATATCGCTGGTGCTATCCGATTGCACCGCCAGGTGGTTGTTGCCCTTGCCGGTCTGGGTCTGGGTAGCCGAAGCGAATGGCGCCAGGGACTGGCTGACTTCAGCGATGTTTTCCTTGCCATCCTGGGTCTGGGACGAGGTGCTGTCAGCAGCCATGGCCTGACCTGCGAGGGCCAGGACGATAGCGGCACTTAACGGAGCGAGCTTGTACATGGGGGTGCCTCCAGGTCTATCGGTATTGGGTTATCTGCACGTGCTGGCCATTGCCGGCCTGGGTCACGGAGCTGTTCAGGCCTGTGCCGGACTGCACGATGCTGGCGCTGTTGTCGTTGCCGATCTGCTCGATGGCCGCACTGTTGCTGCTGCCGGTCTGGCGGATCGACGCGCTGTTGCCATTCCCCTGTTGGCTGATGAGGGCCATCAGGTCACTGCCTTCCTGCAAGATGTACGCTTCCTGCGCGCCACCGGCCTGGACGATGCGGCCCAGCAGGGCCTGGCCGTTCTGGTCGAGGGCGGCGCGGTTGCCCGCGCCTTGCTGCTCGATCACCGCAGCCTGGCCGGCGCTGGCCGGCAGCAGGCGGATGATCACCGGTTCGCCGAGGTCGTTGCCGGGTGCGAGGTCGGCATTGTCCAGCAGGTCCTCGGCCCAGCAGGCCTGGCCCACCACGGCCAGGCCGAGCAGCAGGGAGTACAGGCGTCTCATTGCAACCTCCGGCCTTTACTGCACGGTTACGTTGACGGTGCGTGTGGTGCCCTGGCTGGTGGTGATCGTCGCCGTCGGTGCCGCAGTCGGGATGATCGTGGTGCTATTGCTCACCGCCAGGCGCCAGCGGCCGGTCAGCGCCACCGTGGCGGTGCCAAGGGTCTGCACGCCGGTAGTGGTGGTTACCCGCACGGTGACGGTATTGCCGGTGGTGACCGACGAGGTACCGCTGAGGTCCCAGTTGTAACGGTTGTTGGAGCGTGCCGTGACCGTGGCGGTCGTGACCGTGAAGGTTTCGGCGGCGGGCCGTGGCGATACGTTGACGGTGACGGTGCCGGCGTTGGACAGGGCCCCCAGCGAGTCACGAGCCTGGTAGGTGAAGGTAGTGGTGAAGGCCGTGGTCACCGTGGCCGGTGGGGTGTAGGTCACCGTGGTGCCGTCGGTACTGACGGTGCCCCGGCCGGCAGCCGGCTGGGTGACGGCAGCAACGCTCAGCGGTACGTTGCCTTCCGGATCGGTGTCGTTGGCCAGCACGTTGATGGTCAAAGGCACGCCCAGGGTGGCGACCGTTTCCGGGTTGGCGGTCGGGGCCTGGTTGGGCGCCACATTGATGGTGACCGTGGCCGGTTCCGACTTCAGGCCCTTGGCGTCCACCGCCCGGTAGCTGAAAGTGGCCACCACGGGTTGCGTGGCCCCGGCTGGCGGGGTGTAGGTGACCGAGGTGGTGCCGTTCATCACCACGCCGCCAAGACCGGTACCGGGCTGGGTGAGGTCGCTGATGGTAAGCGGTACGTTGCCATCCGGGTCGCTGTCGTTCTGCAGCAGGTTGAGGGTGATCGGGATGCCCACGCTGGTACTGCCGGTATCGGCCTGGGCCAGCGGCGGCTGGTTGGCCGCCTCGACCGGCGCGTTGCCGACCACCACTACCGGTTCGACATCGCTGCCGCCGCGTGCCGACTTCACCGTGATGGTGGCTGGTGGCTGCGGCACGTCGTTGACGGTCAGGCTCTGCAGCGTGCCCGCCTTGGACAGGCGACCGTAGCCTTGGGCGATCAGGTCCGGGACCGCCACTTCGTCACTGGAACTGGCCTCGATCAACAGGCGCTTGTTGGCCCAGTCGTAGCGTGCGGTGCCGACCTTGACCACGTCGGTGAGCTTGCTCGACAGCGCGGTTGGCTGGGTACCGCCGGCGCTGTCGCTGGCGGTGACCACCACCACTGCAGGCGGTGCTTCCTGGCCGAACTGCTGGTGGAAGAACAGCCCGTTGTTGTCGGCGGTGAGGGTGTACTGGCACGGCGAGGGCGGGGTGCCGACCAGGGCAATGCCATTGCGCATGCACAGGCTGGCTGCGCTGGGCGCCTTGGCGAACACTTCCGTACGAGTGCCGGTGGCATTGCGCGAATAGGTGGCGCGTTCCAGGCTGACCGGGGTCTGGGCCCGTTGGTCGAGTACCTTGCCTGAAACAGTGAAGGTGTTGGTCTGGATGGTGCCAGCGGGGCCTTGAATGCGCACGAAATTGGTATTGAAGGGGCTGCCGGTCACCGCCTCGGTGATATTGGGGTCGCCGATGTAGGTTTCGATGGCGCCGGTATCGGGGTTGACCTCGGTGTAAGGCCCGCCAACACCCTTCAGCCAAGGGCCGATCGCCCCCGCCAGCGCTCCCCGGAAGTTGCCTGGTGCGCCAATGCCAATGTCCCGGGTGATGTTGATCGCCCGACGCCCCGCCGTGGTGACGTTGACCGTCTCCACCCCGTAGGGATGGGTGATTGTGTAGGTACCGGTACTTGGAACCGAAGCACGGATGCGGATCCGGGCGAAGCTTTGCTGGTCACCATCGACAGGGTTTTCGGCGGCGAAGGCAGCCTCCACCCCGGCTACATAAACCTCCAGTTCATAGCCGCTGTTGCCGACCTGCGGAATGGCGGTTTCCGCCAGGAACCAGAACATCTCGGGCGGCCAGTTGTCCGGGAACACCAGCGGCAGGGCATCGTCATAGATGCCAGGCTCGGGCAACAAGGTACACATGTAGGCCGGTGCCCCCGGCGCGCCTGGTGCACGCGTACTGGTAGCACGGGACTGGCACAGCTCCAGGGACTGGTCGAGGCTGTCCTTGTACCACATCGGATAGCCACCGGTGGCGAAGGTGTAGGGCCCCGGGTCGACATCGGACAGCGCGGCAAACGCGGCGCTGGTAACGGTAAGGGAGAAACCGGCGGCCAACAGCGCACGGCGCGACCAAGTGTTCATGCTGCCTCCTTGAAGGCTGAGCCTTTGTCTGTTCATGGCACCAGCACCACGTCTTCGGTGTCGCTACCGCCGTTGGTACTGGTGACCTGCACCTTGGCCGGCGGGATCGGCGACAGGCTGGTGCTCAGCGTCTTCACGGCACCTGTGCCGCTCAGGTTGCCGATCAGCGCGCCGTTGCCGGTGTGTGCGGTGAGCACTGGCGGCGTGGTTTCGTCGCTGGTGCTGGCCACCAAGGTCAGCTCGCCGGTGGACAGACGGAACTGGGCCTGGGTGATAACGACCAGGTCGGTCAGCGGTACATTGGCGGTGGTCGGGCTGCTGGCAGGGATCGCCACGCTGTTGTCGGCGGTCAGCGTCAGGATCGTCCCGGCGGCCGGGTCGAGCACCGACTGGGCGTACCAGGCACCGGTACCGTTGGCCTCGGTGAGGTTCAGGTTGGGTGTCTGGCTGGTCAGGGTGACGCTGGCCGGTGGCGGCGGGGCCATCACGAAGATGTCCTGCTGGGCGCGCAGGTCGCCGTTCTCGGTATGCCGCGAGTAGGTACTGCGTTGCGGCATCAGCGGGGTTGGCAGGGTCACTTCGGAAAGCTTGCCCGAAACCGCGAACAGCTCGGTGCGCAGGTCGATGCCGCCGGGGCCTTCGATGCGCACGTAGTTGGTATTGAAGGGGCTGCCGGTCACCCGTTCTTCCAGGTTCGGGTCGCCGATGAAGCGCTCGCTGCCTTCGGTGTAGGGGCCGTTGACACTGCGCAGGAACGGGCCCACATCGCCTTTCAGGGCGCCGGTGAAGTCGCCTGCGCCGGCAATGCCGATGTCGCGGGTCATGTTGATCGCCCGGCGCCCGGGCGCAGGTACGTCGAACACTTCGACGCCATAGGGGTGAGTGACCACGTAGGTGCCGGCGGTTGGCACGTCGACCCGGATACGCACCCGGGCGAAGCTGACCTGGTCGCCGTCGACCGGTTCTTCGGCGGCAAATGCCGCTTCGATCGCGGTGCCGTAGCTGAGGTCGATGCCGCGGGTGGCGTCGACGATGGCGGCATCGGCGGTGAACCAGAACGCTTCGTCAGGGAAGTTGGTGGGAAAGACGATGGGTTGGGTATCGTCGAACACGCCGGGGGTGGGCAGCAGCGTGCACATGTACGAAGGTGCGCCGGGTGCGCCAGGCACACGCGAGCTGACCGCCTTCGTCAGGCACAGGTCGAGGGTACGACCGTGACTGTCCTGGTACCAGGCTGGGAAGCCACCGTTGGCGGGAACATAGGCGCCTGGATCGACAGCGTTCAAGGCAGCCTGCGCCGGGAGTTGGAGCATGCCGGCGAAAATGGCCAATGCCAGCGGGTGGGGTATCGGTCGGTGCATGAGACATTTCCTCCTGCAAACGGGCCCATGGACTTGGGGCGTCTGGCAGGAGATCGGCAATAGGCGTGCCAAGGCAGAAAAAATGTGCTGCAGCCCTTGCAGGGCAAGGGATCCATTTCTCTTGCAAGGGCGATTGCAGGGGGTTGCCGTTGGGCACCGTGTCCCCAAGGTTGGGGACTGGGGCAGGTGGTACCGACCCAATCAATTGCGTGAGCGCGGCCCTGTAGGTGCGGTCTTGCGGCGAATACCCCATGTAGCCAGCCAAGGCTGGCCGGCCGCAAAGCCCGGCCAGCCCTTTGCAATCAAGCCTGAAACCGGTTTCAAAACATTTCTGAACGCGCTAGATTATCCGGCTGTTTTCTTGATGGCCCATCAAGACCACCACCCCCCATATTGAAAATCAGATGGCGCTTTTCAAGGCCGCACACAGCCGATGAGGATTCGCAATGCCTGAGCATGCCCCCGACAACCCGCGCAGGGACTTTCTGCGCAAGACCTTGACCTTGATCCCTGTGGTCACAGTGGCCAGCACGGGGCTTGGCGTGGGTGCCAGTCAGCTGCTTGCGGCCCCGCAACACGAGCCTAAAGTGCCGGCCACGCCGCCTGTGGGCGACTACCAGCCGACTTTCTTCACTGCCGAGGAGTGGGCCTTCGTGCAGGCTGCCGTCTCGCGCATCATCCCGGCCGACGAACTTGGCCCTGGCGCACTTGAAGCCGGCGCTGCCGAATTCATCGACCGGCAGATGAACACCCCCTACGCAACTGGCGCGCAGTGGTACATGCAAGGCCCTTTCAAGGCCGACGCCGCGCCCGAACTGGGGTACCAGCTGCAACTCAGCCCGCAACAGATCTACCGCCTGGGCATCGCCGCCGTGGATGGCTGGTGCAAGGCCAATTCAGGGCAAGCTTTTGCTGCGCAAGATAGCGCTACCCGAGACCGCATTCTCAGCAAGGTCGAGGCTGGAGAGCTGGTTTTCGACGCCGTGCCAGCCAAGGTGTTCTTCAGCCTGCTGGTGCAGAACACCCGTGAAGGGTTCTTCTGCGACCCGATCCATGGCGGCAACAAAGGCATGGTCGGCTGGACCCAGATCGGCTTCCCCGGCGCCCGCGCCGATTTCATGGATTGGGTCGAGCGCAACGAGCCTTACCCGTTCCCCGCTGTTTCGATCCGTGGCGAGAGGGCCTGAGGCATGACGACCGTGATGAAGAAAGTGGACGCGGTGATCGTGGGCTTCGGCTGGGCCGGCGCGATCATGGCCAAGGAACTGACCGAGGCGGGGCTGCAAGTGCTGGCCCTGGAGCGGGGGCCGATGCAGGACACCTACCCGGAAGGCAGCTACCCGCAGGTGATCGACGAGCTGACCTACAGCGTGCGCAAGAAGCTGTTCGTCGATGTGTCGAAAGAGACCGTCACCATCCGCCACGGCATGAACGACGTGGCGCTGCCCAATCGCCAGCTCGGTGCCTTCCTGCCGGGCAAAGGTGTAGGTGGCGCAGGCCTGCACTGGTCGGGCGTGCACTTCCGGGTAGACCCGATGGAACTGCGCATGCGCAGCCACTACGAAGAACGCTACGGGCGCAAGTTCATCCCCGAAGACATGACTATCCAGGACTTCGGGGTCAGCTACGAAGAACTGGAACCGCACTTCGACTTCGCCGAGAAGGTGTTCGGTACCTCTGGCCAGGCCTGGACCGTCAACGGCCAGGTCGTTGGCGAAGGGAAGGGCGGCAACCCCTATGCGCCAGACCGTTCCAGCCCGTTCCCGCTGCCTTCGCAGAAAAACGTGGTGTCGGCCAGGCTGTTCGAAAAGGCGGCGGCCAGCCTGGGCTACAAGCCCTACAACCTGCCCTCGGCCAACACCTCTGGCTCGTACACCAACCCATACGGGGCGCAGATGGGGCCATGCAACTTCTGCGGTTTCTGCAGCGGCTACGTGTGCTACATGTACTCCAAGGCCTCGCCCAACGTGAACATCCTGCCGGCGCTGCGCCAGGTGCCGAACTTCGAATTGCGGCCCAACGCCCATGTGCTGCGGGTGAACCTGGACGACAGCAAGCGCAAGGCCACCGGCGTCACCTACATCGACGCCCAGGGGCGGGAAGTGGAGCAGCCGGCGGACCTGGTGATCCTGGCGGCGTTCCAGTTCAACAACGTGCGCCTGATGCTGCTGTCCGGCATCGGCAAACCGTACGACCCCATCAGGAACGAAGGCGTGGTCGGGCGTAACTTTGCCTACCAGAACATGGGCACGGTCAAGGCGTTCTTCGACAAGGACACCTACACCAACAACTTCATCGGCGCCGGTGGCAACGGCATCGCCATCGATGACTTCAACGCCGACAACTTCGACCATGGCCCGCACGGCTTCGTCGGTGGCTCGCCGATGTGGGTGAACCAGGCCGGCACACGGCCGATTGCCGGCGGCGCCACCCCGCCTGGCACACCGGCCTGGGGCAGCGCCTGGAAGAAGGCCACCGCCGATTACTACACCCACCAGGTGTCGATGGACGCCCACGGCGCCCACCAGTCCTACCGTGGCAACTACCTGGACCTCGACCCGACCTACCGCGACGCCTATGGCCAGCCGCTGCTGCGCATGACCTTCGACTGGCAGGAAAACGACATCAGGATGAACCAGTTCATGGTCGACAAGCTGAGCAAGATCGCCCAGGCGATGAACCCCAAGACCATTGCCGTGCTGGGCAAGAAGGTCAAGGACCACTTCAACACCGCCAGCTACCAGACCACCCACCTGAACGGCGGCGCGATCATGGGCACCGACCCGAAGACCAGTGCGTTGAACCGCTATCTGCAAAGCTGGGACGTGCACAACGTGTTTGTTCCAGGGGCTTCGGCGTTCCCCCAAGGGCTGGGCTACAACCCGACCGGGCTGGTGGCTGCGCTGACCTACTGGTCGGCCCGCGCCATCCGCGAGCAGTACCTGAAAAACCCTGGTCCGCTGGTTCAGGCTTGAGGAGCGATGCGCATGAAGACAATGTTGATCGCAACCCTGCTGGGTGCCAGCGTGGCTGCTCAGGCTGCGCCGAATGACGATGCGCAGGTGCGCCAGGGCGAGTACCTGGCCCGCGCCGGCGACTGCGTCGCCTGCCATACCGCCAAGGGCGGCAAGCCGTTCGCCGGTGGGCTGCCGATGGAAACACCGATCGGCACGGTGTACTCCACCAACATCACCCCGGCGGCCAGTGGTATCGGCCAGTACAGTTTCGAGGACTTCGACCGGGCGGTGCGCAAGGGTATCGGCAAGGACGGCAGCACCCTGTATCCCGCCATGCCATACCCGTCTTATGCACGCGTCAACGAGCAGGACATGCAGGCGCTGTATGCCTACTTCATGAAAGGCGTGGAACCGGTCGAACAGCCGAACAAGGCCACCGATATCCCTTGGCCGCTGAGCATGCGCTGGCCGCTGGCGGTCTGGCGCGGGTTGTTCGCGCCAGAGGCCAAGCCCTGGCAGGCATCGGCGGCAGCCGACCCGGTGGTCAACCGCGGTGCCTACCTGGTCGAGGGCCTGGGGCACTGTGGTGCGTGCCATACACCGCGGGCGCTGACCATGCAGGAAAAGGCACTGAGCCCACAGGATGGCGAGCAGTTCCTGGCCGGCAGTGCACCGCTGGAAGGCTGGATTGCCAAGAACCTGCGTGGCGACCACAAGGACGGCCTGGGTAGCTGGAGCGAAGAGCAGCTGGTGCAGTTTCTCAAGACTGGCCGTAGCGACCGCAGCGCCGTGTTCGGTGGCATGAGCGACGTGGTCGAGCACAGCATGCAACACATGAGCGACGCCGACCTGACCGCTATCGCCCGCTACCTGAAGACGTTGCCGCCAAGCAACCCTGACGACCAGCCGCACGTGTACGACAAACAGGTGGCGGATGCGCTATGGAAGGGTGACGACAGCAAGCCCGGGGCGGCGGTGTACATCGACAATTGCGCGGCCTGCCACCGTACCGATGGCCAGGGCTATACCCGCGTGTTCCCGGCCCTGGCCGGCAACCCGGTGGTGCAGACGGCGGATGCCACATCGCTGATCCACGTGGTATTGGCGGGGGGTACGGTGCCAGCGACGCACGCGGCACCGTCGAACTTCACCATGCCGGCGTTCGGCTGGCGCCTGAGTGACCAGGAGGTTGCCGAGGTGGTGAACTTCATTCGCACCAGTTGGGGTAACCAGGGCAGTGCCGTCACTGCCAGTGACGTGAAATCCCTCCGTTAACTGCATCCCTCTGTCTGCACCCCCAATCCACTGTGGGAGCGGGTCTACCCGCGAATGCGTCGGCACATTCAAAATCGCATTCGCGGGTGAACCCTCGCCCACAGGGTTTTGCATTTACTTTTCTATATTTATCAGTTAGTTAAAGAGCATTCTTATTGCATTTACTATGCATGGATATCGCACTCCCGACCAACGGCATGTTGACGAACGCGTGCTATTTTGCTGTATTGAAACCGGTTTCATCGCTATCACAACAATCATAAGGACAGCCCATGACCGACGCGCCTGCCCATGCCCGCGAACGGGTCACCATCAGCGAAGTAGCGCGTGTCGCTGGCGTTTCCAAGGCCACCGTCTCCCGTTACATCGGCGGTGACCGCCAGTTGCTCGCCGAAGCCACCGCCAAGCGCCTGGAAGAGGTCATCGAGCGCCTCGGTTACCGCCCCAACCAGATGGCCCGTGGCCTGAAGCGCGGCCAGACGCGCCTGATCGGCATGCTGGTGGCCGATATCCTCAACCCCTATTCAGTGGCCGTGATGCATGGCGTGGAAACAGCCTGCCGCCAGCACGGCTACAGCCTGGTGGTGTGCAACACCAACCGCGACGACGAGCAGGAGCGTCACCATCTTGTGGCCCTGCAGTCCTACAACGTCGAAGGGCTGATCGTGAACACGCTTGGCCATCACCCCGGCGAATTGCTCAACCTGCAGCGCGACATCCCCATGGTGCTGGTCGATCGCCAGTTGCCCGAACTGAATGTCGACCTGGTGGGCCTGGACAATGCCGACGCTGTCGAGCAGGCCCTCGACCACCTGCAAGCTCAAGGCTACCGCGACATCCTGGCGGTAACCGAACCCCTCGATGGCACCAGCTCGCGCCTGGAGCGAGTACAGGCGTTCGGATCCTCGGTCAGCCGTCGGCCCGGCATGCGCCAACAGGTGCTGGAGACCGGCACCGGGCTTGATGAGCAGTTGGCTGCGTTCCTCGCCGGCAACGGCCATGGCCCGCAGGCCATCTTCACCTTCAACGGTGTCGCCACCCTGGCCGTGACCCGGGCCCTGCACGAAGCAGGGCGCAATCTGTTCGTGGACGTCGGGCTGATCGCCCTCGACGACCTCGACTGGTACCCCTTGGTCGGCAGCGGCATCACTGCACTGGCCCAGCCCACCGAGCGAATCGGCGTGGCGGCATTCGAGAGCCTGCTTGGCCGCCTGCGCGGCGACAGCGGGGCAGCCCGGCGCATCGACTTCAAGGCCGAGCTGATCATCCGAGGTTCAACCCAGCCACAGTAATTACAGGCAGGCACCTGCGCGCCTGCTGTCATCAAAAAATGAAACCGGTTTCATAAGGACAAAAACAATGCACTCGAACCCCGTTTCCATCAGCCTCTCCAGCTTCGGTGCCGACTTTGTCCGGCAACGTGGCCAGCAGCAGTTCCTTGACCTGCTGGCTGCCGCCGGCGTTACCCGCGTGGAGCTGCGCGAAGAACTGTTCACTCGTGCGCCGGACACTGCAGCGCTGGCTGCAGCCATTGCCGCGCTACGCCTGGAGTGCCTGTACTCCACACCCCTGGAACTGTGGACCGCACAAGGCGAACTTGACCCGCAATTGGCGCAAAAGCTGGAAACTGCCCGCGCCCTTGGCGCGGTCGCGCTCAAGGTTTCCCTGGGCCACTACCATGCGGGCTGTGACGTCGCGGCCTTGGCGACGCTGTTGCCGGCGCACGGGCCATTGCTGCTGGTGGAGAACGACCAGACCGCGCAAGGTGGACGGATCGAACCCCTGCAGCAGTTTTTCCAGCGCGCCGACGAGCTCGGGCTGACCCTGGGCATGACCTTCGACATCGGTAACTGGCAGTGGCAGGGCGAGCCTGCCCGGCATGCCGCACGCCAGCTGGGCCGCTGGGTGCGCTATGTGCACTGCAAGGCCGTGCAGCGCCGGGCCGATGGGCGCCTGGTTGCCGTACCGCCAGAGGCATCGGACCTGCAGGAGTGGGCCGAGCTGATGGCCGAGTTCACCCCTGGCGTGGTACGCGCTGTCGAGTACCCGCTGGTGAGCGACGATCTGCTGGCGCTGACCCGAGCCCAGGTGCGCGACCTGGCAGCGCTGGGGCAGGGCGTATCGAGTGAGGAGTTGAGCCATGCATGAGCATGACGTGTTGTGTTTCGGCGAGACCATGGCCATGTTCGTCGCCGAGCAGGCCGGCGACCTGGCCAGTGTCGGCCAGTTCGGCAAGCGCATCGCCGGCGCCGACAGCAACGTGGCCATCGGCCTGGCGCGGCTGGGCTTCAAGGTCCGTTGGCTGAGCCGGGTGGGCGACGATTCGCTGGGCCGTTTCGTGCTCGACAGCCTGCGCCGCGAAGGGCTGGACTGCTCCGGCGTCGAGGTGGATGCCAGCTACCCCACCGGCTTCCAGCTCAAGGCCCGCTGCGATGACGGCAGCGACCCGGCGGTGGAGTACTTCCGCCGTGGCTCGGCGGCCAGCCGGCTGTCGCCGGCGCTGCTGCGCCCGGGTTCTCTGCAGGCCCGCCACTTGCACGCCACCGGCATCCCGCCGGCGCTGTCGGACGGCTGCCGGGCGCTGTCCCATGCGTTGATGGACGCCATGCGTGCCGCCGGGCGCAGCACCTCGTTCGACCCCAACCTGCGTCCCTCGCTCTGGCCTGACCAAAACAGCATGGTGCGCGAAGTCAATGCCCTGGCGACCAAAGCCGACTGGGTGCTGCCAGGCCTGGAAGAGGGCCGCCTGCTGACGGGCCAGCACACCCCGGCAGACATCGCCGCGTTCTACCTCGACCAAGGGGTGGAACTTGTGGTGATCAAGCTGGGCGACGCCGGTGCCTACTTCCGCAGCGCCAAGGGCGAAGGCCAGGTGGCGCCAGTGCCGGTCAGCCAGGTGGTAGACACCGTTGGCGCCGGCGATGCCTTTGCCGTCGGCGTGCTCAGTGCGCTGCTGGACGGCCACCCGGTAGCCGAGGCAGTGGCGCGTGGCAACTGGTGCGGCAGCCGCGCCGTGCAGTCGCGTGGCGACATGGAAGGGCTGCCGCTGCGCCATGAGCTGCAAGCCCACGAGCTGCGCAGAAGCGCCTGAACACTTGACCCCGAAACACCTGTTGCAACAAAAACAACAAGCTCAGGAGAAACGAACCATGCAAAGCCAAAGCCTGGCACCTCGCCGCTGGTGGTACATCATCCCGATCGTGTTCTTCACCTATAGCCTGGCGTACCTGGACCGCGCCAACTACGGGTTCGCCGCCGCTTCCGGCATGGCTGAAGACCTGCATATCACCCCCGCACTGTCTTCGCTGCTGGGGGCACTGTTCTTCCTTGGTTACTTCTTCTTCCAGGTGCCCGGTGCCATCTATGCCGAAAAGCGCAGTGTGAAGAAGCTGATCTTTGTCTGCCTGATACTCTGGGGCGGCCTTGCCACGCTCACCGGCGTGGTCAGCAACGTCTACATGCTGATCGGCATCCGCTTCCTGCTCGGGGTGGTGGAGGCGGCGGTGATGCCGGCCATGCTGGTGTACCTGTGCCACTGGTTCACCCGCGCCGAGCGTTCGCGCGCCAATACCTTCCTGATCCTCGGCAACCCGGTGACCATCCTGTGGATGTCGGTGGTGTCGGGCTACCTGGTCAAGCATTACGACTGGCGCTGGATGTTCATCATCGAAGGCCTGCCCGCCGTCGTCTGGGCGTTCTTCTGGTGGCGCCTGGTGGATGACCGCCCGGCCCAGGTGAACTGGCTGAGCGCGCAGGAAAAGGCCGCCCTTGAGCAGGCGCTGGCTGCCGAGCAGCAAGGTATCAAGCCGGTGAAGAACTACCGCGAGGCGTTCCGCTCGCCGCAGGTGATCATCCTTTCGCTGCAGTACTTCTGCTGGAGCATCGGTGTGTATGGCTTCGTGCTGTGGTTGCCGTCGATCCTCAAGCAGGCGGCCAACCTCGACATCGTGCAGGCCGGCTGGCTGTCGTCGGTACCTTACCTGGCGGCGGTGCTGGGCATGGTCGGTGTGTCGTGGGCGTCCGACCGCTTGCAGAAGCGCAAGCGCTTCGTTTGGCCGCCACTGCTGATCGCCGCCGTTGCGTTCTATGGCTCGTACGCCCTGGGCAGCGAGCACTTCTGGCTGTCGTACGCGTTGCTGGTGGTCGCCGGCGCCTGCATGTACGCACCCTATGGCCCGTTCTTCGCAATCGTGCCCGAGATCCTGCCGGCCAACGTCGCCGGTGGTGCCATGGCACTGATCAACAGCATGGGCGCGCTGGGCTCGTTCGGTGGCTCGTGGCTGGTGGGTTACCTCAATGGCGTCACCGGCGGGCCTGGTGCCTCCTACCTGTTCATGTGCGGTGCGCTGCTGGCCGCAGTGGCGCTTACCGCCGCGCTCAATACTTCCCAGACATCTGGCCGGGCCAAGCGCGGCAACTCGCGTCTGGCCATGAACCATTAGGAACCTGTGCAATGAAGAAGCGAATCGTCCTGTACAAACGCCTGTCCGACGACTTGATGGCACGCCTGCAAGAGCGCGTCGAGGTGACCTGGGTGGATACCTCCCAGCCCGATGGCCTGGCCCGTCTGCGCGATGCCTTGCCGGGTGCGCACGGGCTGCTGGGGGCCAGCCTGCGCCTGGACGCCAGCCTGCTCGACCTGGCGCCACAGCTTGAAGTGGTGTCCAGCGTTTCGGTCGGTGTCGACAACTACGACATCGCCGAACTCAGCCGGCGTGGCGTGATGTTGACCAACACGCCCGACGTGCTGACCGAAACCACCGCCGACACGGGCTTCGCCTTGATCCTGGCCACCGCCAGGCGGGTGGTGGAGCTGGCGAACTGGGTGCGAGACGGGAACTGGCAGGCCAACCTCGGCCCGGCGCATTTCGGCAGTGATGTGCACGGCAAGACGCTGGGCATCGTCGGCATGGGCCGCATCGGCGAGGCCCTGGCCCGGCGCGCCGCGGCCGGCTTTGGCATGCGTGTGCTGTATCACAGTCAGCGTGCAAAGCCAGAGGTGGAGGCGCGCCATGCTGCGCGTCAATGCAGCCTGGACGAGCTGTTGCAGCAGGCGGATTTCGTTTGCCTGACCGTGCCGCTGAGTGCCAGCACCGAAGGCCTGATCGGCGCGCGGGAGCTGGCGCTGATGAAGCCCCAGGCAATCCTGGTGAACATTTCCCGCGGGCGCGTGGTGGATGAGCAAGCGCTTATCGAAGCGTTGCGTGCCCGGCGCATACGCGGCGCCGGCCTGGACGTGTTCGTGCAGGAGCCGCTGTCGGCGCAGTCGCCGTTGTTGCAGCTGGACAACGTGGTGGCGACCCCGCATATCGGCTCGGCGACCGAGGAAACCCGCCAGGCCATGGCGCGCTGTGCGGTGGACAACCTGCTCAGTGCCCTGGCTGGTGAGCGCCCGGCCAACCTGGTGAATGGCTAAAGCCAGATCCACAAACCTGCGCGGCCCCTGTGGGAGCGGCCTTGTGTTGCGAAAGGGCTGCAAGGCAGCCCCGGAGTCAATGCGATTCTGAACGCTGCGCCTGCGCTGGCGCAGCACTCTCCACCGGCTCCAGCGGTGGGTGCTCCTGCGCCGCGTGCATCAGATCTTCGGTCACCCGCAGCTCGGCACCGGTCGGCGAGAAGGTGGTCGAAGCTGTAAACGGAGCCGGGTGTTCTGCCGCCGGGCGCTTGCCTCGGCGCCACATGAAGAAGCACACCATGGCCAGGTTGACCACGGCAAAGGCCCAGAACAATCCGGCCTCGCCAAACTCGGTCATCATCGGCGAAATCGCCACCGGCGCCATGGCCGAACCCAGCGAGTTGATCAGCAGCAGGCCCTGGATCATCGGCACCAGTGCATCCGATGGCGCGCGGTCGGCCGCATGGCTGACCGCCACCGGGTACAGGGTGAACACGCCACCACCCAGCAGGAACAGCATCGCCGGCAGCAGGATCGAGTCAGGCGGCAGGAACACCGTCACCAGCGACAGCAGCACGCACAGCCCGGCCAGGGCGATCAGCACATCCTGGCGGTCCTTGCGGTCAGACCAGCGCCCGACCGGGTATTGCAGCAGCATGGCACCCAGAATTACCCAGGCCATCATGTTGCCGACCTCGCCCACATCCAGGCCGATGCGCTGCAGGTACAGCGGCAGAAGGGCATAGATGCCGGCAATGGCCACACCCGAACCGAAGCAGCCGACCAGGCCCGACGGCGCAACGCCCAGCAACTGGCGCGGCTTGAGCGGTTCGACCTGGTCCAGCAGTGGCGACACCCGCGGCAGGATCACGATGGGTAGTACCGACAGGGCGGCGAGCACGCCGGCCAGCATGAACGGTGCGGTGTCACCCATCTGGGTGATTTCGCCAAGGCCGGCCTGGGCGATGACCCCGGCGCCGTAGAAGGCGATCATGTACAGCGCCAGCAGGCGGCCGCGGATCTTGGCGTCACCGGCCAGCAGCAGCCAGCTTTCGATCACCAGGAACACGCCCACTGCCGCCCAGCCGTTGATCAGGCGCAGCACCGACCACCAGGTGACGTCGTAGAACAGGCCTTGCAGCAGGATGGTCACGGCGATCAGCGAGGCGAAGCTGGTATAGGCGCGGATATGGCCGATGCGCAGGATCAGCCGGTCGTTGAAGATGGCACCCAGGGTCAGGCCGATGAAGTAGGTCGAGGAGACCACACCGATGGTGGTGGCTGATTCGCCGGCAGCGCCCAGGCGCAGGGTGGTAAGGGAAGACATGAAGCCGTTGCCCAGGGCAATGATGAACAGCCCGAGCAGGGGCGCCAGCGCCATGGCCAGCAAACGCGGAGACATAGGTACCTCTAGTTGGATGAGCGGAATGAGCGCCTTTTCGGACGCGCACACCGGCTCGACCCGAACGGGGCCGAGTGGCTGCACGGATGTGCCTGGGCTGGATGCGACGTTGCCGGTTGCCACCGTTCAAGGCGACGGGCGAAAAGGAAGCGCGATTCTACGGGCTTGCGCGGTTTTGCCCAAGGGGCTTGGGTGTGCGACGAGACGCCGCAGTCTGTGGGCGACACGAATGCGTCTTGGGCGGACATCCCGGGGCCGCTTTGCGGCCCAATCGCCGGCAAGCCAGCTCCCACCTCGACTGCATCGCCCTCAAGCATTGTGCAGTACCTATGGGGGCCGGCTTGCCGGCGATGAGGCCAGAACAGGCAACACAAGACAGCTACTCCCGCATGGTGGTGATACCTCAAGGCTTGGCGCTGTACCTGTGGGAGCCGGCTTGCCGGCGATTGGGCTGCAACGCAGCCCCGGCAATCCCGAAGACTGCGGCATAATGCGGGGCCCACCCCCAAGGAAGGCCCCCATGTTCGCTTCGCTGTTCGCCGTCCTGGCCCCGGTTTTCATCGTCGCCGGCATCGGCTATGCCTGGGCCCGCAAGGGCCTGGACTACCCCACCGAATTCATCGCCCGGGTGGTGATGACCGTCGGCACCCCGTCGCTGGTGCTGTCCACGCTCAGCCGCACCGAGCTGGACCCGAACGCCTTCACCAGCATGGCCATGGCCTGCCTGCTGTGCACCTTGGGCATGGCCCTGGCCGGCTTGCTGGTGTGCCGCGCTTCGGGCATGCACTGGCGTGTGCTGTTGCCGGCGTTCATGTTCCCCAACACCGGCAACATGGGCCTGCCGATCAGCCTTTATGCCTTTGGCGAACACGGGCTGGCCCTGGCCGTGGCGTTCTTCCTGACCCTGTCGATCGTGCAGTTCACCCTCGGCATGGCCATTTCCGGTACTGCGGCTTCGTTCAAGGCACTGCTGCGCAACCCTATCGTGATCAGCCTGGCCGGCGCCATGCCGATCATCTTCCTCGATTTCGAGTTGCCGCGCTGGCTGGCCAATACCGCAGACCTGCTGGGCGGCATGACCATCCCGCTGATGTTGCTGACACTGGGCGTGTCGCTGGCCAGCATTCGCCTGCGCCATGTGGGCAGCGGCATGCTGCTGGGCGGCTTGCGCATTGGCCTGGGGGCTGCCGTGGGCTGGGCGGTAGGTGCGGCGCTGGGCATGGGCAACCTGGAGCGTGCGGTGCTGGTGGTGCAGTCGGCGATGCCGGTGGCGGTGTTCAATTACCTGATGGCGGTGCGCGCCAACCGCGAGCCGGAGCAGGTAGCGAACCTGGTGATGTGTTCCACGGTGCTGTCGTTTGCCTGGTTGCCGGTGGTGCTGGCCTGGTGGATGTAAGCCGCTTGTACCGGCCTCTTCGCGGGCATGCCCGCTCCCACAGGTACAGCGCAGCTCTCAAAAAAAGTGGTGCACCTGTGGGAGCGGGCGAGCCCGCGAAGAGGCCGGTAAAGCAAACGGCTATTTCTCCTGCAACCGCCACCCCTGGCTGGTCAGCACCATCGCCCGGGTTTCCTTGAGCGGTGCTTCATTGCTGGCCACCGCCTTGCCCAGTTCGGCAATGCTGGCCTTGACCCCTTCATCCCCGGCCCAAGCCGGTAACCCGGTGATCTTGTAGGCATAGGTCACATTCGACATCTTCTGCCCAGTCACCTCGCTCGGCTCACTGAACTGCTCGATCGCGGTGACCTGAGCCTTGCCGAAGCACAGCCCGTTATCCGCCTTGTAATACTTGCGGCCTTCGTCGGTGAGGTCATAGGCGTAGTAGATGTCCGTGCGTGCCGCTTGCCACAGGCGGGCGGGCACCTCGGTGCGCGAGATCTCCTTTTCGCTGACCACACCTACCTGGGCCAGGGCATGCAACGCCTTGTTGGTGCCATGGAGGTCGAAGTCCTGGGTCTTGGTCGGGAATGAACTGATGACGAAGCAGTGTGGGTACTGGGTATCGAGGTAGGCCTGGGCGGCCTTCTGGAAACTGGCCTCGCTGGTTTCCTCGCTGTTCGAGCAACCGGCCAGGGTTGCCAACAGCGCCAGCGGCACGATCTTCCTGTACATGGTGACACTTCCTTGAGTGACAAAGGCAAACGGGTCGTGCGCGATTAGAACCTACGGGCTAGAGCGGCGCAATCATGGCAAGACGGCATCTCTGTGTGGGCTGCTGTGGCCCAATCGCCGGCAAGCCAGCTCTCATAGAACAACACATGACTCCTTGGTTCGGCGAGGTTCTGTAGGAGCAGCCTTGTGCTGCGAAGAGGCCGGGGCTGACAAAGCCTGTCTATTGTCTGTACCGGCCTCTTCGCAGCACAAGGCTGCTCCTACAAAGGACGCGTCAGACGAGCGATATTGGTTCTCTGCGCGAAAGCGCAGCCCAAAGGGCTGGGCAATCTCCCACAGGTACACCACAGGCCTTGAGAGCTGCACCGTAACTGTGGGAGCTGGCTTGCCGGCGATTGGGCCGGTAAAGGCAACATCACTGTTCGCCACGGGTATCGATACTGACCACCACCGACATCCCCGGCCGCAAGCGCCGAGCCTCCGGCTGGTCGGCATCCACGGTGATCCGCACCGGTATGCGCTGGGCAATCTTGACGAAGTTGCCGGTGGCATTGTCCGCCTGCAGCAAGGCGAACTCCGAGCCAGTGGCCGGTGAGATCTGCTGCACATGCCCATGCAGCTTCAGATGGTTCAGCGCATCCACGGTGAAACTCACCGGCTGGCCAATGCGCACATTGGCCATCTGGGTTTCCTTCATGTTTGCGATCACCCACAAGGTGTCGGGCACCAGCGCCATCAACTGCGCACCGGAATTGACATAGGCCCCCAGTCGCGTGCCGATCTGCCCCAGCTGGCCGTCGCGCGGGGCGGTGACGCGGGTGTTGTCGAGGTCGATGCGGGCCAGTTCCACGGCGGCCTTGGCGTTTTCCACCGAGGCCTCCAGCGCGGCCCGGTTGACCACCACCGTTTCGCGGTCCTGGCGGGCGATTTCCAGTGCTGCCTTGGCCTGGGCCAGGCTGGCGACCGCTGCAGCTTCGCTGGCTCGGGCCAGGTCCAGGTCGCGCCGCGACACCGAGCCATCGCTGACCAACGCCTGGTTGCGGCCGAGGTCGGCCCTGGCCTTGGTTGCCTGGGCGGCGGCATCGCCGATGGCGGCCTGGCGCTGGGCAATGGTGGCTTCGGCACTGTTGCGCTGCTGCAGGTTGTTGGCCAGGGCCGCCTGTTGTTGCTGCAGCTGGGCGATGGCCTGAGCCAGGCGTTGCTTGTAGATACGGTCGTCCAGTTGCACCAGCAGGTCGCCGGCCTTGACGAACTGGAAGTCATGCACCGGCACATCGACGATATAGCCGCTCAGCTGCGGCCCGATGATGGTTACCTGGCCGCGCACCAGGGCGTTCTCGGTGCTTTCGATGGCGCTGCTGAATGGCGGCAGGCGCCAGGCATACAGCACCAGCAGAATGCCGGCCAGGGCCACACAGGCGAAGCTGATCGACGACAGGATACGCACCCGCCGCGAACGCACCGGGCTGGTCGGCTCGCTGGGCGGCGTGGCGCCTTCCGGGGTTTCGGCGATGGCGGTGGTGGTCGTGGTGCGGGTGTTGTCGGTCATCGGGTGGGCGCGCCGGGGGTGGAGTCAGGGGAAAGGGCCCGGCGTTTGGTGTGCCAGAGCCAGGTGCTACGGATACAGATCCAGATCATGGTCAGGATAGCGATGCTGCCGATCAGCACGAACACATCGTTGTAGGCCATGATGTTTGCCTCGCGGGTGGCGGCACTGGCCAGCAGGCGCATGCCGGCTTCGCTGCGCAGGGCCGGGTCGGCAAAGATGCCGCCGTAGCCGCCACCGCCACTTTGCACGCGGGCCGTAACCAACGGTTCCAGGTAGCTGAGGCGGTCCATCAGGTGGCTGGAATGGAATTTCTCCCGCCAGGTCTGGAAGGTTCCCAGCAGCGCCGCGCCAATCAGGCCGCCGAGGTTGTTGCAGATGCCGAACAGCACCGAGAAACTCACCAGGTTGCGCGGGTTGGCGCGCACATGGCTGATGCCAAGGGCCATGGATGGGCCGAGGAAGAAGGTGCTGCCGAATGCCAGCAGGAACTGGCTGAGGTACATCTGTGCCGGGCGGGTGAGGTTGCTCGAGCTGCTGTCCATGAAGGCGCCGGTGGCCATGGCCAGCAGCGAGATGAACAGCGGGATCACCAGGTGGTTGGGGTTGATGGTGAGGGCACTGCTGGCCAGGCCTGCCACCGCGCCCAGCAGCATGACCGCGTATAGCGTGCGCATCTGCTCGCTGCCCAGGTTCAGCGCTTGCAGGAAGCCGACCGCCCCGGTGGACTGCTCCGAGGTGACCATGCGGATCAGCACCACGCACAGGGCCAGGCGAATGATTGCGCCGCTGCCCAGCCAGCGGGTCATCAGCAGCGGGTTCTGGCGGTTGTGCTCGATGGCCAGGCCGCTGAAGATCAGCGCGATCGAGGCCGCCAGGGCCATGCCGATCCAGGGCGCCTCCAGCCACCAGTCGATACGCCCGAGTGACAGTACGGCGCAAAGCAGGGCGGTGCCGCTGGCCATCAGCGAGAAGGTAAGGAAGTCCAGCGGCTCGAAGGTCTTGAAGCGGTCACCGGGGGCAGCTTGAGCATCAGCACGCAGCCCAGCGCGGCCAGCGCCAGGCCCAGCTCGAACAGGTACAGGCCGCGCCATTCGGCGATCTGCAGCAGGTCTTCGGAAAATATCCGCGCCAGCGGCAACGCCAGCTGCGAGGCGCCCAGGCCCAGCACCATAGCCTTCAACCGCCATTGCGCCGGGAACGCCTGGATCATGTAGTACAGCCCCAGCGAGCTGAGCGCGGCACCGACCATGCCATGGGCCGCCCGCACGGCGATGGCCGAGTTGAGGTCGTTGACCAGCAGATGGGCGAAGGTGACCAAGGCATAGAGCACCAGGAACACCTCGGTGAACGCGCGCAGGCCGAACTGCTGACGGAACTTCACCAGCAGCAGGTTGATGGACACGTTGGTCATTACGTAGGCGGCCGGCAGCCAGGCCATCTCCGCTGTGGTTGCGCCCAGCGCACCCTGCAGGAATACCAGGTTGGCGGTGACCAGCGCGTTGCCCAGGCCACCAGTGATCGCCACCAGCAGCCCGACCACGCCGTAGGCCAGGCGTTTGGCGGGTGTGTGCAGGGGCGTGGAGGGAGAGCCCGGCAGGCTGGGTTTTTCGTGGGGGAGCCACTGGCGTGGGGCGTATTTGTCCATGTGGCAGACTGTACTTGAGCGGTCGTTGCAAAAAAACAGTCTACAGCCTGCACCGGCCTCTTCGCGGGTAAACCCGCTCCCACAGGGTCACCACAGATCTTGCAAGCTGTGTAGTACCTGTAGGAGCGGGTTTACCCGCGAAGAGGCCGGTGCAGCCGCTACAAGGCCTTGGCCAGAAACGCCGCAGTGCGGCTTTCAGCACACCCGGCCACCACCTGTGGCGTGCCGCTGACCACCACCTGGCCCCCGGCATCCCCGGCCCCAGGGCCGATGTCGATCACCCAGTCGCTCTGCGCGACCACCCGCATGTCATGCTCGACCACCACCACGCTGTGCCCGCCATCGACCAGGCGGTTGAGCTGCACCAGCAGCCGGTCGATGTCCTGCGGGTGCAAACCGTTGGTAGGTTCGTCCAGTACATACAGCGTCGCCCCGCGGGCCATGCGCTGCAGCTCGGTGGCCAGCTTGATGCGCTGCGCCTCGCCGCCGGACAGTTCGGTGGCCGGCTGCCCCAGGCGCAAATAGCCCAGGCCGATGTCCTGCAGCACCTGCAGGCAGCGGCGCGCCGCTGGCTGCTCGGCGAACACTTGCAGGGCCTGGTCGACGGTCAATTGCAGCACCTGCGCGATGTTCATGCCTTGCCAGCTCACCGCCAGGGTTTCCGGGTTGTAGCGAGCGCCATGGCAGGTCGGGCAGGGCGCGTAGACGCTGGGCATGAACAGCAACTCGACACTGACGAAGCCTTCGCCCTCGCAGTTCTCGCAGCGCCCCTTGGCAACGTTGAAGGAGAAACGCCCGGCATCGAAGCCTTGTGCCTTGGCCTGTTCGGTGGCAGCGAACAGCTTGCGTACATGGTCGAACAGGCCGGTGTAGGTGGCCAGGTTGGAACGAGGCGTGCGGCCGATCGGTTTCTGGTCGACCTGCACCAGGCGCTTGATGCTGCCAAGGCCGGCGCTGACAAACCCGCCGCTGGCCTGTTCGGGTTCATCTTCCAGGCTCTGCTCCTCAGGCTCGCTGCGCAGGTCGGCATGGCCCAGGTGCGCCCCCACCAGCTCCAGCAGAGCCTGGCTGACCAGGCTCGACTTGCCCGAGCCGGAAATACCGGTGACGGCGGTAAAGCAACCCAGCGGGAATGCGGCACTGAGGTCGTGCAGGTTGTTGCGGCTGATGCCTTCGAGCTTCAGCCAGTCGCGGGCCTGGCGAGGTGTGCGCGTGGCCTGGGCCAATGTACTGAACAGGTAGGCCCGGGTGCATGACTGCTCGACCCGGGCCAGGCCGGCGGGCGGCCCGCTGTAGAGAATGGTGCCGCCATGCTCGCCAGCGGCAGGCCCTACATCCACCAGCCAGTCGGCACGACGCATGGTATCCAGGTCGTGCTCCACCACATATACCGAATTGCCAGCCTGCTTCAGGCGCTGCAGCGCTTCAAACAGGGCTTCGCTGTCGGCCGGGTGCAAGCCGGCCGACGGCTCGTCCAGCACGTAGATCACGCCGAACAATTGCGAGTTCAGCTGGGTGGCCAGGCGCAGGCGTTGCAGCTCCCCAGAGGACAGGGTAGGGGTGCTGCGTTCCAGGGCCAGGTAGCCCAGGCCCAGGTCGAGCAGGGGGCCGATGCGTTCGAGCAGTTCGTTGGCGATGCGTTGCGCGGCGAGGCGTTTTTCCAGGGTCAGGTTGCCGTCGTGCTGCTCCAGATAGCCTGGCGCAGCAACCTGACGGAACACCTCGGCCAGCGCCTGCAACGACAACCGCGACAGCTCGCCTATGTCGCAGCCGGCGAAGGTTACGTCCAGCGCCTCACGCTTGAGGCGCTTGCCCTGGCACTGCGGGCATGGGCTGGGGCGCATGTACTGCGACACACGCTTGCGCATCTGCGCGCTCTGCGAGTGCATGAAGGTGTGCAGCACGTAGCGCCGGGCACCGCTGAAGGTGCCCTGGTAACTCGGCTCGAGCTTGCGCTTGAGCGCAGCGCGGGTCTGCGCCGGGGTCAGGCCGGCATACACCGGCACCGTGGGTGTTTCTTCGGTGTAGAGAATCCAGTCGCGTTGCTGCTGGGGCAGGTCGCGCCAGGGGGTATCGACGTCATAGCCCAGGGTCACCAGAATGTCCCGCAGGTTCTGCCCCTGCCAGGCCATCGGCCAGGCCGCTACGGCCCGTTCGCGGATGGTCAGCGACGGGTCGGGGACCATGGTCGCTTCACTCACTTCATAGACCCGCCCCAGCCCATGGCACTCCGGGCAGGCACCTTGCGGGGTGTTGGGCGAGAAGTCCTCGGCATGCAACATCGGTTGCCCGGCCGGGTAGCTGCCGGCGCGGGAGTAGAGCATGCGGATCGAACTGGACAGTGTAGTCACGCTGCCCACCGAGGAACGTGCACTCGGCGTGCCGCGTTGCTGCTGCAGGGCCACGGCCGGCGGCAGGCCTTCGATGGCGTCGACGTCCGGCACGCCGACCTGATCGATCAGGCGCCGGGCATAGGGCGCCACCGATTCGAAGTAGCGGCGCTGGGCTTCGGCGTAGAGGGTGGAGAAGGCCAGCGAGGACTTGCCCGAGCCGGACACCCCCGTGAATACCACCAGCGCGTCGCGAGGGATATCCACATCGATGTTCTTCAGGTTGTGCTCGCGGGCGCCACGAACGCGAATGAAGCCGGTGGGGGCGGGTGAACGTGGCGGCATCTGAGCGGTCCTTGGCGGTTGAGAGCACTCACGTTAGCAGTATTTGTGGTGCCTGTACCGGCCTCTTCGCGGGTAGCCGATACAGCATCAGGATCTTGGCTCGCGGGTGCCCAGCACGTCGCGAATGTTGTCCACCACGTTGCTGTCCTTGATCACATCGCTCAGCCAGCCTTCCAGCGGCATGTTGCCCCACTTGATGGCGCGTTCGATCAGGTAAGGCACCGGGCTCTGCGGTTCGCTCTGCTTGAAGAACTGGGCGATACCCGCAAGCATGGTGAAGGCTTCGTCGCGGGTCAGGGGCGTCGTGCGCATCGGCGCAGGCGTGGTGGCCTGGACGGGTGTGTTCATCGGTTCACCTGCTTCGCTGGTGGGGGCAACAGTGGCTTCGGGTTCTGCCGCTGCCACAGTGGCGGGGTGCAGTTCGACACCGCGGTCCTTGAGCAGTTTTTCAGCCAGCTGGCTGGCGCGCGACAGCATGTCGGCAAGGCTGGCAAAGCTGGGCGCCTCATGGCCGAACAGGCGGTCGGCACTGGCTTGCAGGGCTTTGCAGGCCTCCAGGCTGGCGGCGATCTGCAGGGCCTTGGTGCGCAGGTGTTCGGTGTCGCTAAGCGCCACCGAGCGCTGGAAGATTTCGGCGTTGATCTTGCCTTCGTTCAGCGCGGTCTGCATTGCCTTGGGGTTCTGCAAGGCAAGGTTTTCTACGTAGCGTGATTCGTCATAGCGCAACACGCCAAAATTCTGCCCTTGGGTAATGGGCAAGCCACCGGCAATGTCGGTGAGCGTGGTCTTCAGCCAGGACAGCCGCGCAGCGCGTTCGTCCAGGCCATCTTCGAGTGTTGGGTACAGCGTGTCCCAGAATGCTTCCAGTACCTGTTCGGTCAGCCGAAGGCCAAAGGTGATGCCTTCGAAATGTTCACGCTGGGCCAACCCTTCGCTGAGCCAGGCTACCAGCATCAGGTCCTTGCTTTGCTGCGCCAGCCCTTGGGCCGACAGGTTGACCACCTGCTCCCAGTCGGCGGTCTTCAGGTCGGTTTGCCAGTCGCCCTGGGTCAGGTAGTCAGGGTCTGCCCGGCGCGCCTCCTTGATCTGGTCGAACAAGGCAGAGAAGCTCAAGTCTTCGCCACTGCCACCCTCGATGGGTGCGGTCAGCGTTGCCAGCGAAAGGTCATTGAGGATTTCAGGCATAAAACACTCTGGTCATGGCAGATGAACAGCGTGCCAGGTCACCTGGCACGCTGTGGGATGTGGGCCGCCGTAGCGGCCCCCGGGTACGCAGGTTATCAGGCAAACACTTTGTTCGCGGTGCGGTCCCAGCCGCCGACGATGTTGCCGCCAGCCTGGCCGTCGGTGCGGTTCTGCTGGGTGTAGGTAGTTTTGATGCGGGCGAAGTTGAAGCTGATTTCTTCGACCGGCAGGTCGCTCACAGCCTTGTCTTCACCGTTCTGGTTGCCACCGGCGATGAAGCGCACCGAGGAGACCACGACTTCTTCCATGTCGATGGTCAGGTAGGTGACCTTGTCACCACCGGCGCGGTTCACGTTCAGCTTCAGCTTGGCGATGTGCTTGCCGGTGCAGCAGTGTTCGAACAGCTTGGCCGAAGCCTTGTCGACCGCCTTGCGGATCTTGAAGTCGCTCAGGGCAACACGCTCGGACGACGCACCGCCCGAGGAGCTGGCGGTAGCCGAGGTGGCCTGGGTGGCGCCGTACTCGTAGCCCAGCACTTCGATCCAGTCCTTGTGCTTTGCATCCAGTACTTCGCCCGGGATGCCGTCGATTTGGATATACGCGTCAAATGCCATTGTGAAACTCTCCATTAACAACATTTAAAGGGTTGCTCATGCGCCCCTTGGTTTTGACCTCGCCGAACCTGTCGGCAGAGGTAGCTTTCCGCTACCCGGGCCTCCTCCTGTGAGGCCCGGGTAGCCGGTTCTTGCAGCGGGCTTCAGTTGAGCCCGCGTACTTCGATTTCCACCCGGCGGTTGGGCTCCAGGCACTTGATCAGTTGCGCCCGCGGTTGCTGCAGGTCGCAGTTGACCAGCGGCTTGCGGCTGCCTTCGCCCTGGGCGACCACCAGTTCGGCAGGTACGCCCTTGCCGACCAGGTAGGTGCGAATGGTCTGCGCCCGCTGTTTCGAAACCTGCAGGTTGCCTTGGCTGTCGCCGAGCTGGTCGGCGTGGCCGGAAATGATGATCTTGCCGATGTTGGGCGTGTTCAGCAGTTTGCTGGCGATCGCGCTCAGCTGGCTCTGGCCTTCGCTCTTCAGGCTCTGGAAGTCTGCGCGGCCGAAGGCGAACAGGGTGTCGGACTCCAGCGTGATGGTCTCGATCGAACGCAGCGACTGGGCGCGCAGGCTGTCGATGTAATTGCGCGAACTGGACATCAGGAAGGCGTTGTCGAGGATACGCGGCACATCCGGCTCACGAATCTGGTCGCTGTAGAAGGTGATCTGGCGGCTGGCGTACAGGTAGTCCTGGTTGCCGCCGGCCTCGCTGGCGGCCGCGGCCATGCTCTTGCCGGTATGGCGAGCGATGGCCGGGTACCAGTAGTCGGGCAGGTGCGCCTTGAGAAACGCCGGGTCGGCGTTTTCGCGTCGGGCCGGCGAGAGCATCACGTAGGTATCCAGCGCCGCCTTGCCGAAGTCGGCGATCGACTGCGCGCGGTTGTCATGTGGCAGCGCCTCGGCCTCGACGCTGTCCACGCCGCTCACAGGCTGCAGTTCGCGGGTGTTGCGCTGGTACACCTTGATCGTGGTCAGCAGGTACAGGGTGCGGGTCAGGTTGTCTGCCGTGGGCTTGAGCATCACGTTCTGCAGCGTGGCGAAGTAACGGCTGCGCAGCAGCGGCTCGACCTCATGGCCCTGGTACAGGCCTAGGCGCATGCCCAGCGGCACGCCCTGTTCGCGGTGCTGCTGATAGTAGTGCTCGGCCCAGAAGCGCAAGCGGTCAAGGCTATGCCAGGCGGCGTACTGGCCGCGGGCAGCCTGGTCGTCGGCCTTGGCCTGGGCCAGTTCGTCGGCGATGCTGGCCAGGGTGGCGCGGTTGTTCAGGTACGACCAGCCCCACAGGCTGCACAGCACCAGGGCTGCCAGGCCGGTGGCGGCAACCCAGCCCGCCTTGCGCCGGCGCTCCCGCGTGTTGCTGGTGTACAGCGCCACCAGGTGCTGGTCAGGGATGATCACCTTGCGGAACAGGCTGTTGATGAACAGCGGCGCCGGCTGGCTGACGGCAGTGGCGGTGCCTTCGGCATGTTCGAGGGCGAAGCGTTCGGCCACATGCTGGCCGTGGCTGCCCCACAGGGCTTCGTCGGCCTGCAGTGCGGCAGTGAAATAGAACCCGCGCAGCATTTCGGCATTCTGGTACGGGTTGGCACGCAACAGGCTGTCGACGAACTGCTGCAGGCGCGGCTTGAGCGCGGCCAGCTCCAGCGGGAAGCGGTAGGCAGCGTTGTTCTGCCGGGTGACCTGAATGTCCTGCTGCACCAGGTGCTGGCTCGCCACCTGCTGCCAGTAACCGGTCAGTTCGTCCATCGCCTTGCCGAAGCGCTGGCCCCAGTCGGCCTGCGCGTAACCCTTGTGCGAGAAGGTCTTGCCCATCACCTCGCCACGCGCGGCGTCGTCAAGCTGGCGATAGAACGGGGTGAAGCCGGGGATCAGGTCGCACTTGGTGAACACCAGGTAGATCGGCAGGCGCACTTCCAGCAGCGCGCAGCTTTCCTGGATCCGTTCACGCAGGCGCTTGGCCACGCGGTCCTGGTCCTCGGCCGAGCCATGCAGGATGTCGGCGATGCTGACGCTGACGATCAAGCCGTTGAGAGGGCGGCGTTGGCGATGCTGGCGCAACAGCTGCAGGAAGCCGCGCCACTTGCCGGCTTCTTCGGGGCTGTTCATGTAGCGCCCGGCGGTATCCAGCAGCACGGCTTCGGAGCTGAAGAACCAGTCGCAGTTGCGCGTGCCGCCAAGCCCCGCAACCCGTGCGCCTTCGCGTTCGGCATAGGGGAAGTTCAGGCCCGACTGCAGGATCATCGTGCTCTTGCCGGCGGCCGGCTGACCGATCACCAGGTACCAGGGCAGGGCGTACAGCGCGTCCTTGGCCGAGGTGCCGCGAGGTGTGTTGCTGCGCAGGCGCTCGATGCTCTGCAGCAGGCGTTCGCGCAGCAGGCTTACTTCTTCGCGGTCGGCGGGGGTGGCGTTGAGTACCGCCTGGTCGGCATCGTCGCGCAGCAACCCTTCGAGGTTGTGGTGCTGGCCGGCGCCGCGGTACAGCAGCAGTACATAGCCCGCCGACAGCAGCAGAAACACGCCGATACCGGCCAGCAGGCTATGCAGCGAGGCGAAGCCCAGGGCGCAGCCGATGGCCCAGACCAGGAAGATCGCCAGGAAGAACGCCACTCCCAGCAGGTAGGGTTGGTAGCGCAGGCAGTAGTACTTGATCTTGTTCATACAGGTGTCGCATCCAGCGCATCGACGAACTGGTCGATGACATGTTCAAGAGATCGGTCGTAATCGTGCAGCCGTGGCGCTACCGTCAGCGGGTCGAGCGGCTCCAGATGCTGACCTGCTTCGGCGCAACCACTGAGCAGGCGGTAGGCACAGTTGGCGTGGCGCGACGGCAGGCAGTACAGCCGTGGTTTCATGAAGTCGTCGGCCAGCAGGCTCACCGCCGGCACGCCGGGCTGCCGGCTCATGCGGGTCAGCCAGGTCAGCCAGAGGTCGGCGGTAGGGTTTTTCAGCCCGCGTTCGGCCGGCAAGGGCAGCTCGATGCCACCGGCGAAATCGTTGTGCAGCACGGCTCGGCTTGCCTGCAGTAGCGCAAGCGCCTTGTCACTTTTGAAGTCCGGCCAGGAGCGCAGCAGGGCGCGTGCGACATCGGCTAAGCTGAAATCCTTGAGGAATTTGGCGTGCACCTGGCGGAACAGGTCGAGGTCCTGGGCCTGTAGCGGCCGCAGGGCCTTGATGCGTTCGAACAGGCTGGCGCAGTCAGCACCCTGCACCGCCTGGTGCAGCATCGGCTTGATCTGCGCGCTGAACAGCTCGCCGAGGGTGAACGGGTTCACCAGCATCGTGGCTCCCTCGCCCTTGAGCAACTGGAAGATGAAGAACGGGTAGCGTCGCTGGCTGGCATCCCGCGAGCTGAGCAGGCCACCCAGCAGCCAGTTGCCGTTGCTCGCGCGGTAATTGAAGAAGCACATCGGCAGTGCGTCGAACAATGCCTGCCAGTCTTCGCGGTGGCGCATGGCCGCCAGCGCAGACTGCAGCCAGGCGTCGAACTCGCAGACTTCTTCCGCCGCGCCATGCAGGCTGACGAAGTCTGCGCTCGACGGCAGCTTGCCGAAGCAACCGATCATTGGGCGCCCCTGTCGTTGAGGGCGCTCAGCGCCTTGACATCACCCAGGTCGGTCAGTTTCACCCCACCGAAGTTGCGCACTACAAGGCTCACGCGGCCGCTGGCGGTGTTCCAGCTGAAGCGTTGCTGAATGCCGTCCAGGTCTTCGACCCGGGCGCTTTCGTTCATGCGCAGCAGGCCCCAGCGCCCGGGGAAGTCGAACACGGTGACCCGCGCGCCACTGAGGGTGACCACATCCAGGCGGGCACCCGGAGCGTTGCTGGTGCCCGGCCAGGCGAAGCGGTTCCAGCTACTGCGGCCGTTGCGGTAGTGCTGTTCCTGGCCATCGAGGGTGAACACGATGTCGGTGAAGTTGGCAGAAGGTTCCAGCATGATTTCGAAGCCGTTGTCACGGTCCGACAGGCTGGCGATCACCTGGCCCACGGAGCTGGCCTTGTCGATGCTGTTGAGCATGCCTGGGTTGACCAGCGCCGGTGCCTTGCCGTCGCCCACACCCAGGCTTTCACCCCCGGCCAGGTTGCCGATTTCGTTGCGCTTGAAGGCCGGCAGCAGGCCGCTGTCGGGGTCGACGAAGCGCTGCAGGTCCTTTACCGACGCCTCGTTGCGGCTGCTGCCGGCAATCGGGTAGCGGTGCGCCATGACCTGTTCCCAAGGCTTGGCGATCTGCTGCGCCCAGGCCTTGGCGATCTGCTGGCCGGCCGGGTCGCGCAGGGTCGCCCAGGCATACTGGATAGGCAGGCTGAACAGCCCCTGCAGCGAGCGCGACAGGCCGTCCTGGCTGGTGTCGACGCTGCTCTCCACGTAGTTGCGCACGGTGGTGATCTCGCTCGGCTGGCCTTCCAGGGTCTCGCTGATCAGCTGCTTGCTGCTCTTGCCCACATCCTGCGAGCGCTGGATGTTGTTCATGCGCACCTTGAGCTTGCGCAAGGCGGCCAGGTAGCGGTCCATGATGGTGCTGTCGGCGCCTTCGGCGTTGTTTTCGGCAAATACCCGCGCCACCGGTTCGAAGCGCTTGGCCAGGCTGCCGTCGTCCACCGCCGGCAGGGCCGGGGCGACGTTGGCGGGCAGGGCGTCCTTGGTGTCGAGCAGGCCGGAGACCTTGCTCCAGAAGCCGTCTTCGCGGGTACTACCGGGGGCCGGGATGGCGTGCTTGACCGGCAGGTCCCACTGGGTGTTGTCATTGACCGCCGCCAGCAGGTTCTTTACCGGCGAGTTCTGCACGTCGCTGAGCAGCCCCAGCTGCTGGGTGGCCGAGGCCAGGTCGGCGAAGTGGCGTACCCCCACGCTGCTGACCATCTTGTACCAGGCCTGGGTGTAGTCGCGCTTGTAGCGGGTCATGAACTCGCGCACGAAGTTGGCCTTCTGCACGATGGCATCGCCGCCTTCACCGTCCAGCACCCAGTCCGACTCGTTGCGCAGGTTGCCCGACACCAGCTTGATCAGTTCCGGCTTGACGAAGGTGTCCCAGCCCTGGCGGGTATAGATTGCCGGTACGCCAGCGGAGCCATACAGCAACGCGCGGCCCGGTTGCGGCACCAGGTCGTTCAGGCTCAGTGCCGGGAACTGGCGGCTCGACTCTAGTTGCAGGCGCAGGTACTCGCGATCGACCAGCGAGCTGGAGATCATGAATGACTTGAGGTTCTGCCGGGTTTCGTTGATCAGCTGTTCGTTACGCGGCAACGACGGCGCCTGGCCTTGTTCCAGCAACTGTACGTAAAGCGGGGCATTTTCTGCGATCACGGCTGCGTCGGCCGGAGTGCCTTCGGTGGCGGCGCTGGCCCAGGCCTGGGGCAGGTTGGCAGCGACGAAGGCCGGGTCCGGATGGCCTTGGGGCTCGGTCAGCAACAGGTACAGCTTGAGGGTGTTGTAGGCATCGATGATCGAGGCCACCTGCTGTTCGTCGAGGCGCCCGAGCATTTCTTCGGACAGTGACAGGCCACCGGTGGTGGCAGACAGCTCGGCGGCATCGCTGGCGGTGGCCAGGTTGACCTTGGCGGCATAGGCACCGGCGCGGCTGTTGCCCAGCGCAGCCTGGGCCTTGGCTGCGATGGCCGGGGCCAGCGGCTTGCCATTGCGTTTTTTCGGTGTCGGGGCCGGGGTGAATTCCAGCTCCTGGTTGATACCGTTGGCGAAGGTGTTGAAGGCCCGCATCTGCACTTGCAGGCTGCGTGCGATCGGCTCCAGCGCCTGGCTGCGCAGTTGCGCCAGGTAGGCGGTGCGAGTCACCTGGTGGATGGCTTCGCCATGGTACAGGCCACCCCCCAACTGCAGTGGTACACCCTGCAGGCGATGGTTTTCGACGCGGGCCATCTGTTCGCGCAGCACTTCCAGGCCCTTGCCAGCGGCCAGCTGCTGCTCGCGGTCTTCTGCCTGCTCGATCTGCGCCAGCTGCCCGCGCAGGCTGTCCAGCCATTGGCGGTTATTGGTGAACGACAGTGCCTGCCAACCGATGAACAGCAACCCGGTGGCGGCGGCCAGGCCCAGCAGCAGCGGGCTGAACGCAGCCTGGCGGCCCAGGCGCGACTGGTACAGGGTCAGGTCGCGATCGGGGAAGATCACCTGGCGGAAGGTGTCGGTGATGAAGTAGCTGCGGTTGCCCGCGGCCTTGCCGACGTTCTCGGTGTGCTCATCGTAGGCGGCTTGCAGGGCGAATTCGTCGGCGATGACGTCTTCGTATACCTGCCCCAGCTGCTGCCCGGTCTGCAGGGCGCTGGTGAAGTACAGGCCGCGCAGCAGCAGCGGGGCACCGCCGCGATGGCCGCGGGTGAAGTGCTCCAGGAACTGCTCGAGGACACCGCTGAGTGCGGCGAAGTATTGCGGGAAGTTCAGCAGGGTGCTGTCGGCTTCGGCACCGAGGGCGATCACCTGCGCGTCGACATGCTGGCGAATGTGGTTCTGCAGGTTGCCCAAGCGTGTCTGCAGCACGGCGTGCAGGCCGTTGTTGCGGATTTCCGACAGGCCGAAGGTCATGCCCAGCGGTTGCTGGCGTTCATGCAGGTCAAGGCCGTCGAACGCCTGGCTGAAGCCCGGCAACTGGTCGGTCTTGCTCAGCATCAGGTAGACCGGCGGGTTGGCGTCGAGGCACTCGGCGTATTCTTCCACCCGCGCCACCAGCTGGGCCGCCAGGGCATTGCGTTCGTCGCTGTTGGCTGCCAGCAGCTCGGGCAGGCTGACCACCATGACCAAGCCATTGATCGCCGCCTTGCCGCGCTGCTTGCGCAGCATGCGCAGGAAGGCCGAGAACTCGCTGGCCGACTGGTCATCACGCAGATAGCGGCCGGCGGTGTCGATCATTACCGCGTCGGGGCTGAAGTACCAGTCGCAGTGCTGGGTGCCGCTTTCGCTGTCGTTGGCCGTGGCAATGCTGGCCGACAGGCCGGAATGGGTCAGCAGCGAGGTCTTGCCGGCTGCCGACATGCCAACCACCAGGTACCAGGGCAGGTCGGACAGTGCCGCCTTGCCACCGCCTCCAGCGGAGCGGTCGGTGCGCAACATGGCAATGGCATGCTTGAGGCGTTCGCGCAGCACCTGCTGGTCACGGAACTCGCCAGTGGCATTCCACGAGCGATCAACCTCGATCTGCAGCAGGTTCTCCAGGTTGTGCTCGGCGCGAATGCGCTGGTATTGGCGCAGCACGATCACCAGCAGGAAGCAGGCGCTGATGATTGCCAGTGCTTCGGGCAGGTGCTGTTGCAGCCATGGCAGCAACGGGGCGACCAACCAGCAGGTCAACAGGCTCGCCAGCCACAGCAGCAGCAGGAGAAACCAGAAATTCTTCAAAAGGCGCAGTAATGTTTTCATGTCTTCCTGACTCGGCTACCTGACGTTTGCTCAGGCACTGAACAGCTGGCGGATTTGTTCGGAAAGGGCGGCGACGTCCTTGTCCAGCAACCAGTCCAGCGTCAGGTACACGGCGACGCAGACCAGCGCGATCAGCGCCAGGTAAACCCACAGCGGCACCTCGTGGCGCAGCATCTGCGACACCTGGTCGGGCAGTGCCCAGTCCGGTGACAGTGCTTTGGGCGCCTTGCGGTAGCGGGCAATATCCTGGCCCAGGGTATTGGCCAGGTAGCGCAGCTGGTCTTTCTGGCCGAGGCTGAACTTGCCCTCGAAGCCCAAGGCCAGGCACAGGTGGTAGACCTCGAGCACATCGATGTTCTGCTTGACGTCGGCACGCAGCGCATCGACCTTCTCGAAGAAGCCTTCACCCGCCAGGTGCACGCCGAAGTAGCGGAACTGCAGCGGCTGCAGCTCGAAGTGCTGGCGCAGCTGGTTGTCGCTCGCGCGCAGCACGCTCTCGTCGAGGAAGGCACACAGCGCGTACTGGGTGTCCTTGACCTGTTCGGCGCTGTAGTTGGCAGCGCGGGCTTCGCGTTCCAGGTTGGCGAAGAAGCGTTCCACGCTGGCTTCGAAGGCCGGCACCGAGGTGACCTGACGACCACGCCGCACGATCAGGGCCATGCTGATGAAGTCCTGGACCAGGTCCTTGAGCGTCGGTTTGTCGTTGGCGGCCGCGACGGCGCCCTGTTGCAATACGGCTTCGGTCATTTGAGCACCGCCATCAGTTCAAGCTTGAGGTTGGTAAAGGCGCTGGGCGCGTAGAAGCAGATGGTCTGGGCATTCATCATTCGCTCGTAGACATGGCCATGCGGCTCGATGGCGAAGTACTGGTTGTCCAGGCGCACCGGAATTGCGTTGGGCAGCCGTGCGGCATGGTTGAGCGTGACGCCGGGCATCGCGCTGTTGACCACCACCTCGATGTCTTCCGGCGAGCCGACCTTGAATGCCCGCGGTACCAGCTCCAGCAGGCTGGCACCAGGCATGTCGGCATGGACCGAGATATAGAAGTCGGCCTCGGTCAGGCGTGGATCGTGCAACTGGCCCTGCCAGTACGATGGCTTGGTCTGGTTGAGGTTGATGACGATGCACTGGTTGGGCACCACGTTGTCGAGCATCACCCGGATCATCTCGTCGAGCTTGACCAGCGACGCGGCCGGGTCGTGATGGTCGTATTCGGGGATGTCGCTGAGCTGGGTGTCCAGGGTGAACGTCAGCAGGCCACCCGCCAGGTCGGCGAGGAACAGGTACAGGCGCTCGGGGTGCAGGCGCGGGTGCGCCAGCAGATGGGCAAGCTGCGGGTGGGCGCGGTTGACGGTGTTCAGCAGCCAGAACAGGGTTACGTCGCTGGAGCCGAACTCGGCGATCTGGTCGGCGCGTTCGCGGCGTCGGCCGGACAGGGCCTTGCTCTTGGCCTGCAGGGCGCCGAGCAGGCGCTTGCCGATGCCGGCCAGGGTCTCGTGGCTGCCCAGATGCAGAGTGGGGTGGACAAAATGTGGGTCGAGATTGAAACCGCCCATGCTGTTGCGGGTCAGCCTGGCCAGCGGGCAGTGGCTGTAGCCGTCCAGGCTGTCACCGTCCACCAGCAGCACCACGTTCAGGCGCAGGCTGGTGATTTCGTTTTCCAGCTCGCCTTCATTGAGGTCGGGCAGGGTATCGAACTGCTTGCGGAAACGCCGTGCGGCCTTGTGTTCCTGGCCGTCCTCGACATAGTTAAGGCCGAATGGCTCGGGCAGCTTCAAGGCAGCATGGACCTTGAGGTCGTTGGCCTTGAGCAGGTCCTTGAGGTCGCGGGCGGCCGGCAACGGGTCGTGCTGCGGTGCGTCGTAAAGGCTGCCGTCAGGGAACACCAGCTTGAGGCGCTTGAGCTGCAGCGAACCGTTGGCCAGGGCGTCCTCATCCACCTGCAGAACCTGCACACCCCAATGGAATGGGGTGGTGCGCAAGGTCGCCTCGGCCAGCTGGTGCTGGTGGAACTCATCCTGATACTGGAAGTGCTGGGGCAGCAGGAACATGCCTTCCGACCACATCACCCGGCTCTGCTTGCTCATTTGACGCTATCCACTAAAGAGTTGAAGGTTGAATCCATGGTGTTCTGTGCCGATTTGCCGGCGGCATCGCTGGCCTTGTCGAGCACGGCGTCCTGCACCTTGTCGGTGAGCGTCGGTGCGTTGTCCCGGGCCTTCTGCGCGGCTGCCAGCTGGTCGGCGGTCGGCGGTTTGTTCAGTACGTCGACGCCACGCATGGCGCTGATTTCGGTGTTGTCCACCAGCACCCGCAGGCCGTCGGAAGAGAACCAGATACCGTCCTTGCGCAGCGAGTTGGCGTCGAAGGCGACCTTCCAGCGCGCGTCCTGTTCATTGCGGAAGAACGCTGCCACGCCGACGTAGCGAGCGCTCTTGGCCAGTGGCCACTGGTCGATCTGGCCGATGCCCGGCAGCAGGGTGATTTCGCGGGCTTCCACCAGGGTGTTGCCCAAGGCCTTTTCCGGGGTGTCCCACAGGGTCTCGGCATCGGTCGCGGCGAAGCGTTCGAGGTCGGTCAGCTGGTACACGCGCATCACCACCGACAGCGGCTTGCCCTCGGCATCGGGGTTGAGCTGGTTGCCGCCGTCGGAGGTCAGGATGACCTTTTCGCTGTCGGCCAGCATGTCGGCCGCCCAGCTGTCTTCCATGCGCTTGCCGATACGGTCGGTGACCCCGCAGCCGGCCAGCGCCACCAGCAAGGCAGCTGTGGTCAGGCGTTTGAGGGCGGTGTGCTTGTGTTGCATGACGGCAAAACCTCCGTGTACTGGTCAGGCCACGCGATAGGCGAAATCGCCATCGCTGCCCAGCTCGATCGCAAGACGCTGGATCGGCGTGTCCTGGGCCATGCGCTCGAGCACGCGCTGGGCGAGCTCGGGCATCAGGGTCTGGGACAGGATGTTGTCGATGTTGCGGGCACCGCTGTCGACCTCGGTGCAGCGCGCGGCGATGGCCTTGACCAACGCCTGGTCGTAGCTGAGCTCGGCCTGGTGGTTGCGGGCGAAGCGCTTGGCGATGCGTTCGAGCTTGAGGGCGACGATGCGCTCGAGGATCTGGTCCTGCACCGGGTAGAACGGCACGATGCTCAGGCGGCCGAGGAAGGCCGGCTTGAACACATGGTTGAGCTGGTCACGCAGGTCTTCGACGATCGCTGCGGGCGTCGGCAGCTCGGTGGCGTTCAGGCAGGTCTGCATGATGCGCTCGGTACCGGTATTGGAAGTGAGGATGATCACCGTGTTGCGGAAATTGATCTCGCGGCCTTCGCCATCGTCCAGCACGCCCTTGTCGAACACCTGGAAGAACAGTTCGAGCACGTCGGGGTGGGCTTTTTCCACCTCGTCGAGCAACACCACGCTGTACGGCTTGCGACGCACCGCCTCGGTCAGCACGCCGCCTTCGCCATAGCCGACATAGCCGGGAGGCGAGCCCTTGAGGCTCGAAACGGTGTGGGCTTCCTGGTACTCGGACATGTTGATGGTGATGAGGTTGCGTTCACCGCCGTACAGGGTATCGGCCAGGGCCAGGGCGGTTTCGGTCTTGCCGACGCCGCTGGGGCCAAGCAGCAGGAACACCCCGATCGGTTTGTTCGGGTCTTCCATGCGTGCGCGGGAAATCTTGATGCGCTTGCCGATCTCGTGCAGGGCGTGGTCCTGGCCCAGCACGCGCTCACCAAGCAGGGCCGGCAGGCGCTGCACGGTGTCGATCTCGTCACGCAGCATCTTGCCCAGCGGGATACCGGTCCAGCCGCTGATGACCTGGGCGATGGCGCCGCTGTCGACCAGAGCATGGACCAGGGGCTGGTCGCCTTGCACGCGGGCCAATTCGGCACGCACGGCGTTGAGCTGCTTGGCATCGGCCTCGCTGGCGGCGTCCAGCGCCTTGAGCTGTTCGACCAGTTCCAGCTCCTGTTGCCACTGCGTGTTCAACTGCTGCTCCCGCTGCTGCTCGGCCTGCAGAGCAGCCTGCAGCTCGCCCAGGCGGCGAGCGTGGTCGTGGCCTTTGCCGGCTTCGTGGCCGAGCACGGCGATTTCGGCCTGCAGGTTGTCGATCTGGCGGCGGCAGTCTTCCAGGGCACCAGGTTGCGACGATTGCGCCAGGGCAATGCGCGCGCAGGCGGTATCGAGCACGCTGACCGCCTTGTCGGGCAGCTGGCGGCCGGTGATGTAGCGGTTGGACAGGCGCACGGCCTGCACCAGCGCTTCGTCCATCACCGCTACCTTATGGTGTTCGCGCATCTTGCCGAGCAGGCCGCGCAGCATGTGGATGGCCTTGTCTTCGTCGGGTTCTTCCACCTTGACCACCTGGAAGCGGCGGGCGAGGGCGGCGTCCTTCTCGAAGTACTTCTTGTATTCGGCCCAGGTAGTGGCGGCGATGGTGCGCAGCTCGCCACGGGCAAGGGCCGGCTTGAGCAGGTTGGCGGCATCGTTCTGCCCAGCCTGGCCACCGGAACCGATCAAAGTGTGGGCTTCGTCGATGAACAGGATGATCGGGTGCAGGCTGCGTTTGACCTCTTCGATCACTGCCTTGAGGCGGTTCTCGAACTCGCCCTTGACCCCGGCGCCGGCCTGCAGCAGGCCCAGGTCGAGGGTGTGCAGGGCCACATCCTTGAGCACCGCCGGCACGTCACCTTGGGCGATGCGCAGGGCCAGGCCTTCGACCACGGCGGTTTTGCCGACCCCGGCTTCGCCGGTGAGGATCGGGTTGTTCTGCCGACGGCGGGTAAGGATATCGACCATCTGCCTTACTTCGAACTCGCGGCCCAGTACCGGGTCGATGCGGCCTTCGCGGGCGCTCTGGGTAAGGTTGACCGTGTACTGGTCCAGCGCCGGGGTCTTGCCGCCTGCCTTGCTCGTACTGTTCACTGGCGCTGCCGGGCTGGCCAGCGGGCTGGCATGTCTGGACTCGGCGCTGCCTTCCACCAGCGCGGTAAGGTTCAGGCGCAGGTCATCGGCGTTGATTTTCTCCAGCTCCGGCGCCGAGGCGATCACCACGCGACGCAGTTCGGCATCATCGAGCAGGGCTTGCAGCAGGTGAGCGCTGCGCACCTGGCCGACGCCGTATTCGATCGACGCCAGCAGCCAGGCCTGCTCGATCATGCGGGTGATGTGCGGCGACAGCGCCGGGGTGCGGGTATTACCTTTCTTGAAGGTGCCCAGGGCCGTGACCAGCTGCGCCTGCAGGCGCTCGGCGACTACTTCGTAGTGGCGCAGGATCGGCGCCAGGTCGCTGTCGCTGTTGTCGAGCAACTGCAGCAGCAGGTGCTCCACCTCCACGTCGTAATGGTGCTCCGACAGGCACAGGGCCGCCGCGCTTTCCGTGGCCGTGCGGCTGGTTTCGTTGAGCTTGGCGAACAGAGACTTCAGGTTCACAAGGCGACCCCATCGTAAGGAATGTGGAAGACGGCGCAACGCGAAGGCTCCGCGTCACGACCAGGGCGTTTGAGCCAGCCCAGCCAGCCCAGGGCGACATTGCCACTGCGGCCCAGCTGGGCGCGTGGCACCGCCTCGCGCTTGAGGCGCGGGGCAATTTCGAAATCCAGTTCGGCGCCTATATAGAAGCGCACCAGCTCGACCAGCTTGCGGTAGCACGCGGTGCCCGGCTGGAAGCGCTGGTAATCGGCCAGGCTCAGCGGCCCCAGCTCGATGCGGATGCACGACTGGTAGTCCCAGACCCGGTTGCCGGCTACGGCGCTGTGGCCGAGCTGGGCATTGCGGCGGCCAAGCTGGGTGCATTGTTCGGGCTGCAGGTGCAGCCAGCGCCCGGCGAACTGGCGGACCTTGATCGGCAGCGAGAAATAGAAGCCGAGCATGCGTTCGAGGTTCAACGCGTTGCGCGGCTTCTGGCTGAGCAGGCCGGCAAAGTAGCTGAACAGCTCGCGGCGCAGCGCGGTTGGTTGCTGCTCGAACTTGAGTTGCTGCGCGCGCGGGCCGAGGCCGACCAGGTTGAGCAGGTAGCCATCGAAGCCCGAAGTGCCATTGCGCTCGTGCTCGATATGAAATTTGTACTTCTGCCAGGCCTCGTAGAACAGCGTGGTCATGCGGTGCGAGAAGATGTCGAGAAACGCGTGGGCGGCATCGTCGCGATACTGCACGTGGCGCTCCAGCAGCAGCTCGGTATACGGGCGCGGCAGTACGCCCGACGGCCCGACCAGGCCCATGAAGGTGACCTGCACTTCCGACAGCGGCAAGCCGGCCGGCGACACCTTGCCTTCGCGCTCGAAGTGCAGGTCGCTGACCTCGCTGGCCGGGAACGCCAGCGAAAGCTGGGTACGAAAACGCAGCGGGTCTTCGTGCGGCCGGGTTGCCAGGTCCATGCGCCCGGTACGGCTGTAGTGCAGGCGGAGCAGGCGCACCAATTGAAAGAATTCGAATCGGTGCGGCTCGGCTCGGGCCTGATCGATCAGACCAGGGGCTGATCGCCGGTGCGTGCTGGCCATTGGACGACTCTCTTTTCTCGTTGTTGGGTGCGCAGGGTCAGTTGGGTGAAGCTGTTCATCGAGCAGTACTGGCCGAAGAAGTGGTCCAGCACCATGCCGAACAGGTACACGCCACTGCCGATGAACTGGCTTTCATCCAGGGTCAGCGTGATGCCGACGCCACGTACGAAGTTCGGCCGCGGGTGGCCGATGCGTGCGACCACCGGCTCGCTGCTGATCGCCTTGATGCCGTTGATCTGTTTGCGAATGGCGGAAACATTGCGGTAGTTGTACAGCGACAACAGCTCCAGCAGCACTTCGCGGCCCTGGCTGACCAGCGACATATGGTTCAGCGACAGGTGGGCGATCAACCGCCAGATCAGGCCCTTGCCCAGGGGCACACGCACCGTGGCGGTGGGCTTGCGCAGGCAGCGGATATCCTTGATCACCGAGTTGGCGGGAATGTTGAAGTCACCACGTTCGCCCCCGAACGGCAGCATCAGCGGTACATCGCGGTTGCTGCAGGTAAGGCCGATGCTGAGGGTGTCGCTGCTGGCGTCGATCAGCTCCAGGTCGCGGTCGACCACGCGGATGCTCATGGCGGTGGCGTCACCCTGGATGCGCCGGCGCGCCACCCAGAAGCTGCTGTGCGGGTCCTGCTCGCCACGGGGTTCGAAAAACGGGTGGCAGGTGGCGACCTGGTCGATGCCGCCGAGTTTGCGCACCCGCCGTACGCGGTCGATCGAGACGACTTCGGCAGCGTTGTGCAGCCGTGTATCGGGAGTGACCGGGTATTCGTGCTGGGTGTGGGTCAGCTTGATCGGCTCGGCTTGCTGGCGGAACAGGTTGATGATCGGTGTGCAGTTGAGCTTGAAGTTGTTGCGCCCGATGTTCTGGGTCAGCCGCGCCAGGCGCTCGCTGAGGTCGTAGTCGGAAAAATAGAAGTTGATCTCGACCTGCTCGATGGCCTTGCCCTGAAGAATGCGGGCAAAGCCGTTCAGGTCGAAGAACATGAACTTGTCGGGGAAGGTGAAGTACTCGTGCAGCAGGCGGTAGCCCAGGAACGAGCGCTCGGAGTAGTCCACCAGGCCTTCGTCACGGGCGTAGCCCACGGCTTTCAGGGCATCGGCCGGCAAGGCCACTTCGCGGCTGCGGCCCTGGTCCTGGAAGCTCAGGGTGGCCTTGGCCAGGTTGTTGAACAGCAGCTCGTACAGCTGCAGCATCAGGGTCGCCTCGCCGTCGAGGAAGAACCGCAGGCGGTCCAGTTCCATCTGCCCGAACAGGGCATCGCCGGTGGCTGCCAGGCGGATGCGCAGGCGTGCGACCAGGTCGGCGCTGTGGCCGTTGAAGGCCGAACGCTCCAGTTCGGCGAACGAGGCCTGCTGCACGGCAATCGGCCACAGCTCTACCGGGTAGCAGGTGCGGAACTTGCACACCACACCTTCCACGGCATTGGCATGCATCTCGGTATGGCGCGCCACCCGGTAGGCTTCGGTGACTTTCTCGTGCTTGCCCAGGCTCAGCTCGGCAATCGACATCGATGGGGTAGGGCGCAGGTAGTGTGGGTACAGCACCTCAAGGAAGGATTCGACGATTTCCGGAAACTCGTCATCGAGCTTCTTGTGCACCCGCGCAGACAGGAACGAGAACGCTTCGATCAGGCGCTCGGTGTGCGGGTCTTCGCAGTTGTCACCCTCGATCAACAGCCGCGAAGCGATTTTCGGGTACTGCGCGGCAAACTCCTGGCCGAGGAAGCGCAGGTGCGACAGTTCCTTTTCGTAGTAGGGCAGCAGTTCGTCGAGCATCAGTTGAGGTTCTGCACTTTGTATTCCTGGGTGTTGACCTGCAGCACGGCGTCGAATGACACCTGGCGGCTGATGTCCTGCAGACGCAACACGGCGTCCACGCGGAAGGTCAACATGCGGTGGCCGTTCTGCTGGGCCAGCAGCTGCACGCGGACACGGCGAAAGCGCCGGTCCCCTGTGCTGATCGCCCGCTCCAGTTGCTGCTGGATCAGGCGCCGATCATGCGGGTCGAGCACGCTGCGGCTGATGAAGTCGGGCATGCCGTATTCGAGGATGGAGCCACCGAGCTGGCTGTAGCCCTCCAGCTCTTCGGCGACCAGGCTCTGGCGAGTGTTCACCAGTACCTCCAGGTCACGGACGATGCTGGCCTTGTACTCGCTCAACGAGCAGGTGCGTTGCACGGCTGGCTCGGCCGACTGGTACGGACGGTCGTCCAGCAGTCGGTCGAGCAGCGAGGGCAGCAGGCGGGCCTGGTTACTCATGTGTCATCCCTGTACACACCGGCCTGTCAGCCGCGCGCGCCCTGTGGCAGCTCGGCAACCAGGCGCAGCGAAGCGGTCAGCTCATCCAGCTGGTAGTGCGGGCGCAGGTAGGTCACGGCCTTGTACACACCTGGCTTGCCCGGCACTTCGAACACTTCGGCGCGGGCTTCGCGCAGCGGGAACTTGGCCTTGGCTTCCTGGCTGGCGGTGTCGTCGAGCAGCACGTAGCTGGCCAGCCACTGGTTGAGGAAGCGCTCGACATCCATGCGCGAGGCGAAGCTACCGATCTTGTCGCGCATGATCGCCTTCATGTAGTGGGCGATGCGCGAAGTGGCGAAGATGTACTGCAGTTGGGCCGACAGGCGCGCGTTGGCGTTGGCGATGTCGGTGTTGTACTGCTTCTGCTTCTGCGCCGACTGGGTGCCGAAGAACGCGGCATAGTCGGTGCCCTTGCAGTGCACCAGAGGAATGAAGCCCAGGTCCGACAGCTCTTTTTCGCGGCGGTCGGTGATGGCGATTTCGGTCGGGCACTTGAGGGCGATTTCGCCGTCGTCGGTCTTGAAGGTGTGGGTTGGCAAACCTTCGACCAGGCCGCCACCTTCCACGCCGCGGATGGCCACGCACCAGCCGTAGCGGGCGAAGGCATCGGTAACGCGGGTGCCGAGGGCATAGGCAGCGTTCATCCACAGGTACTTGTTGTGGTCGCGGCCATCGACGCTTTCGACGAAGTTGAATTCCTCCACCGGGGTGGTGTCCGGGCCATACGGCAGGCGACCGAGCACGTGCGGCAGGGTAAGGCCGACGTAGCGCGAGTCTTCCGAAGCGCGGAACGACTTCCACTTGGCGTATTCCACGGTGTCGAAGATCTTCGCCAGGTCACGCGGGCCGGACATCTCGGTGAACGAGTCCCAGCCGAACAGCTCGGGGGAGGCGGCCGAAATGAACGGGGCATGGGCTGCTGCGGCGACGTGCGAGATCTCCTCCAGCAGGTACATGTCTTCGGGGTTGCGGTTGAACTCGTAATCACCGATCAGCATGCCGAAAGGCGCGCCGCCGAAGGTGCCGTACTCTTCTTCGTAGACCTTCTTGAACAGCGCGCTCTGGTCGAATTCGCTGGCGGCCTTCAGGTCGCGTACCAGGTCTTTCTTCGAGGCATTGAGCAGGTGGATCTTCAGCGTGGTGCTGGTCTCGGTCTGGTCTACCTGGTATTTCAGGCCGCGCCAGGAGGCTTCCAGCTGTTGAAACTCACGGGCGTGCATGATTTCGTTCATCTGCTCGGAAAGCATCGAATCGATCTCGGCGATACGCGAATCGAGCACGGCGATCAGGTCCTTGCTCGGGGTCATCTCGCCCTCGAGCACCTGGTTCACCAGTTCGCCAATCAGGTCGCGGGTGCGGTTGCGCTCGGTGTCGGAGCGGGCCACGCGGCTTTGCGAAATGATGCTGTCGAGCAACGATGCCTGTGGCGCGAAGTTTTCCACTTCGACCAGGTCGCCGGCCTGTTGCGGTGCGGTTTGCTTGTCGGTCATGTTCGGGCTCCTGCTCAGGCGCGATCGCTGCTGGATGGGTCTTTCACTTCGGCTTCACGGCCGAATTCCTTGCCCAGGGTCTTGAGCTTCTCGGTGTTCTGCAGCACGTCCATCAGCAGCTCTTCGAGCTTGTCGTTGCCGCCCATCTTGTTGCGCAGGTCGGCCAGCTTGTTGCGCACTTCCAGCAGCTTGCGCAGCGGCTCCACCTGCTTGACCACGTTCTGTGGCTCGAAGTCTTCGAGGCTGTTGAAGTTCAGCTCCACGCCCAGCTGGGTGCCGTTCTTGGCCAGGGTGTTGTCGACGCGGTAGGTCAGGCGTGGCTTGATGCCCTTGAGCACGCCGTTGAAGTTGTCGCGGTCGATGAACACGAACTTGCGGTCCTTGAGCTTGGGCAGGGGCTCCAGCGGGTTGCCGGAGAAGTCGCCCAGTACGCCGACGACGAAGGGCAGCTCCTTTTTCTCGATGGCATCGCCGATGTCCACGTCGTAGGTGATATGGACCCGAGGCGCGCGAACGCGGTCGAGTTTGTGCTGAGTGCTTTCCTTCTTCGCCATCGTGTTCTCCAGTGCGAGCAATTCGCTGCGAATCATTGCGCGGCCCGTTGCCGGGCGCTGCGCGTTACAGTCCTTCGATCGTCAGCAGCAGGCGCTGACGGATTTCGTCGTTCATTTCCAGGATGTTGTCGCGGCCCACCAGCTCTTCGAAGCTGGTGTTGCCGGCAATCTGCGTGCTGCTGCGGATGACCGAGTCGTCGGGCAGTTCAGAGCGCACCGGCGAGCTGATGACGCAGAACGGCAGGTCGCCAAAGCCCTTGAGGCGCTCGAAGCTCAGGCTGTAGCGCAGGCCCTCGAACAGCCGGCCAAGGCCAGGCGACTTGCTCAGGCAGTAGAACAGCACCAGGTAGTGCACCACGAAGCGGTACAGCTCGGCGCTGCTGCGGTTGGGGTCTTTGATGACGTTGCGAAACCGCGCCAGGTCGAAGGCGTGGAAGCCCACCACCCAGCGGGTCGGGCTGGTGATGCGGATGACCTGGCCGCTGTGTTCCAGGGCCTTGTCGTATTCCAGCGGGAACAGTTCGGGGGTGGTGCTGATCAGGTTCAGCGGTACTTCCAGCTCGGTGACCAGCTGGAACGGCGCGGCCGAGCCGATACGTTCGTAGAGTTCGACCAGGGCCTGGAAGTGGCCCTGGGTTTCGCGCCCGCTGCTGCGCTGGGCGCCTTGCAGGTATTCGCCAAACAGGGTTTGCGGACGGATCAGCGGTGCCACGGTGGCGAGGTAATCCGCCGCCTGCGCCTTCAGCGCATCGGAGATCGCCCGCGTCTGGCTACGCAGCTTGATCAGTGCTTCGACATCGAATGTCTGTGTCATCGGTGCATCGTCCATGTGCCTGCTTGATCGTCCTGAAACGCCAATGGCGTGGACCTGAAATTGCGCCTCTCGACGGCGGCAAACTTGAGTGCTGGCACATGAATATCGTGTTGCCAGCAATGCCGAGTAGGGCACCTCGCTGCGGAAGAAGTTCCCGCGAGGGGGGCGATTTTTTCCCTGTTTTGTGATGTGACGCAATGATGGCGCCATGCCATTGGTGAAGGGTTTCGAGTACGGGAAATGGGGCTTTGGCCCCTAAAGTCAGGGGGCGGAAGTACTAAAAGGTCGGTAAAAATTGGCGTAAAAAGTTTTTTTCAAAAAGTGAAGCGGGTCTCATTTTTTGGCGTCGAGGTGATGGCATTCGACTGTCATCGCGACACGTTTCAATGATGGCAATGCGACGGAATATGCCGCGTTAAAGCAGTTTGGCATGGGTTGCTACAGCGGCTTTGCAGCGGCCATGCGACCCTCGATTCCCCACTCCCGCAACCACCCGAGCAAGGCGTGTAATTCATCGGTGGCCTCGATCAAAAGCGAGCCGTTTTCATACAGGACGGCATCGCTGAGCGTGCCCATGCCGTAGGGCATTTCGAAAACGCTCAAACGAACCTGCTCGGGGTCGCTGTGCACCCGTGAGTGGTAGCCTAGGAGCGTGTTGGCCCAGCTTGAGTACCCACCATCGCGCAGCAGCAAGGTTGCTGCTCGTGCCAGTACCGCCGAGATTTCGGTCAGATCCCAGGTGCAGGGGGCAGCCGTGCCTCGCTGGGTGCCAGGTTGCATCATCAAGAGGTGGTCCAGTTCGCGGCGGCGGCATCGGACGACCATGGGCAGTGCAGCCGATGGATCCTGTAGCCATGCCGTGTATCGGGCCTTGTCGATACAGTAATACTCTTCGTAATCGGCCAGTGCGTTGCTGACCGGGATCGACAGGTAGCACTGCTGTGAAGTCAGTTCTATCCCTAGCGAAAAGCGGTGCTCGCGGCTGGTGTAGGTGTCGTTGAATTTCATGCTGGGAAGCGCCTTCGAGGTAAGCAGCTAGCGGCCATCCACCTGGACGCAGATGTTCTGCTTGCCCACGATCTTGCATGGCCAGTTATCGTTGATGTAGCTGTCTGGCGTGAAGCACACGCGCTCATCGTTAACCCAGAACATTTGCCATCCAGAACCCGAGATGCGCAGCTTGGGGCACGACCAGTAGCCTTTGGCGGAGAGTGTGGCAGTGGTCAGCGCGATCATGACAGGCGCTACGACCATGAGTGCAACCGTCAATTGCATCGAGCGTAGTTGGAACGCGTAGAGCCAGGACTTTTTGGGCGGGTCGAATTTCTGACCGGTCCAGGCGGCGATCAAGCATCCCGCCACCATTATCGGCGTGAACGGCAATGCCGCGATCGAGAAGAATGACATCAGGGGCGTTTCCACGACCGGTGCATGCCTCCAGATACGACCGTATAGCGGGACGATTTCAGTCCAGAGCACGTAGACGCCAAGTGCCCCTACGGCCAGTAGGCAAAGGGCCAGGCCAATGCCCGCCAGTTTGAAAAGGAACGGGGATCGTACATGGAGTTCGGCATGATTCTTCACGGTAGCCTCTGCGTTCCTCTCTGCATCGGTCTAGTCTCTGCTGCTGCCGGTTCAGCAGAATGTTCGCATGGATGAGCGCAACCTACAGCAAGGAATGAGCATGATCGACCTGAGAAGCCCGGATGCAACCCTGAGCGAGTACGCCCGGCGTTATGTCGACCTGCTACCGAGTGGTCGCCGCAGTTGCAGCAGCGCATGGACTACACGTTGGCGCCCGATGCCCCCAGGCTGCCGCGTATCAAGCCCGCCTGGTTGAGCGACAGGCCCTGCACGTTGTCACCGGAGCAAGCGTTGGACCGTGCGCAAGGCGCACTGTTGGGACTGGCGATTGGCGATGCGGTAAGCACCACTCTGGAGTTCCAGCGCCGCGATCAGGGGCAGGTCAGCGACATGGTCGGCGGCGGTCCTTTCCGCCTGGCGCCGGGTGAGTGGAGCGACGATACCAGCGGCTTTGAGGGCCCTGAAGGCACGTGAGGCAAAAAAGAACTGTCGATACACCTTCAGGGATGTAGAAGCTATTAGCGCCCTGCGCGCCGCTTCGTGGCTGGGCAGGCTTTTTGCTGTCAGAGCGAACGGCGGGTGAGGAGTATTAGCGCTGCGCTGATGGATTGAGAAAAGCACGAAGCCTGAATGCTTTTGGCGGTCCGCGTCCCCTCGGTAGTTATTTTTCTCCAGGCAGGCGAATCTTCAGGCCGTTGGCGGATTGCTTTGCAATGTAATAAACATGAAGCAATGCCTCGGCGAGGGCTTCGTCCGTGGGTTCAAATTCTTTAGCCGCGATAGCACCAATCGTCAGTCTGTGCATCTTCGATTTATCCTTCTCCGTACCGTCGAACACGGCCCTGATGTACTTCAGCTGATCGATGACGGTGGCGTAGACAGTAAAGCCAGGGGTGCGATTTTGGCGGTCAATGGCGAGTGCGAGCGCTTTGTCTACATACTCGAGTGGTGTAGTAGGTTTCATGTTAATCACCTGGGCTTACCAACTTGAATGTAGTGATCCGGCTTGAAGCACACCCGGTCATCATTGACCGCGTCCCGCAAGTGCCATTACGGCCGCGTTCGCGATGGCCATTTGCCGGAATTGGCCAGTGGCGAAAAATTTGAACCAATCCACGTTATGAAACATTTTTCTCCGCCAGTGGAGCTGATGCGTCAGGTAGCGAGACAGTTCGAGTTGGAGCTGTCAGGCATGGGCTCTGATCGACACCTCAAGGACCTTCTGCGACGGGCCGTTCGGCGATAGGCGGGGCGCTTCCGGGCGCCAGTGAGGAATATCAAAGATGGCGATATGACATTGCCTTGCAGGGCGGTATTGCCCGGTTTTCTAGGCCTGTAGTGAGTTGACAGGGCAGCTTTTGCCGGTGTTTCCTTTGGGCCTTTCTGCCTGCCTGGCATTCGGGAATGTGAACCATGTCGCATTAATTTCAATGCATGATGGCACTTTCCTTTCTGCAGGCAGTCGCATGATTCCGCAGAGCACGCGCGTTATGCGCGCATGCAGAATACGCCCGCAAGATCAGGGTTGCAGCTGAGCATCGCAAGCGCGTGCTGGCCGTGTTTTCAAGGAGATTTCGCATGATCATGGACCTGGCCTCCGCGCTGCTGTCGCCGCAGAACCGCCGCCTGTTCAAGTTTCACAACCTGGCCAACCCCGAGCAGGAACTGCTGCTGGAAACCTTCAAGGGCACCGAAGCCCTGTCGCGGGCGTTCAACTACGAACTGCTGCTGGTCTGCGAAGACTCCGGCGTGCCGCTCAAATCCATGATGGGCCAGCATGTCAGCATCGAGATCGAACTGGCCGAAGGCGGCCCGCGCTACATAACCGGCTACCTCACGCGCTTTGCCAGCATCGGCAGCGACGGCGGCATGGCGCGCTATACCGCAACCCTCAACCCGTGGTTCTCGATGCTGAAGAACCGCTTCGACACGCGGATCTTCCAGGGCAACACGGTCGAGGAAGTGGTTACCGAAGTGTTCGCCCTGTGCCCGGCGTTCTCTCGTCACGAGTTCCGCCTGACCCGTCCGCAGAAGCGCTACACCTACATCACCCAGTACCGTGAAACCGACTTCAACTTCGTCCAGCGCCTGCTGGAGGAAGAGGGGATGTTCTACTACTTCGAGCACACCGCCGAAGGCCACACCATGATCATCTGCGATGACTCCAGCACGCTGGTGGACATCCCCGAGCAACCGCAAATCCGCTTCCACAGCGCCTCGGTCACCGAGACTGCCGACTCCATCACCCAGTGGAGCGGCAACCGCCAGTTGCAGTCCGGCAAGATGGCCACGCAGACCTTCGACTACCGCCAGCCCAACAACCGCCTGCCGGTGGCGCTGAACAGCGTGAACAAGCAGGGCGATGTCGAGAACTTCGAGATCTACGACTTCCCCGGCCAGTACACCCACGGCACCTACGACGAGGGCGAAACCCTGCTGCGCCTGCGCATCGAGGCGCTGGAGCTGCGCGGCAAGAAGTTCGAAGGTGCCAGTAACTGTCGGGCCATGAAGCCGGGCTACACCTTCGAGCTGCTGCAGCACTACATCCACGACCAGGGCCCGGTAGAAGACCGCCAGTTCCTGCTGATGAGCGTGGAAAGCGAAGGCCACAACAACTACCTTACCGGCCAGCAGGCCAGCTACTTCAACACCTTCAGTTGCGTGCGCAAGAAGATCCCGTTCCGCCCGCAGCTGAGCACGCCCAAGCCGACCATCGCCGGCCCGCAGACCGCGATCATCGTCGGCCCACCGGGTGAGGAGATCTTCACCGACGAACTGGGCCGGGTGAAGATCCAGTTCCACTGGGACCGCAATGGCAAGTACAACGACCACAGCTCCTGCTGGGTACGCGTCGCCCAGTCCGGTGCCAGCGGTGGCTTCGGCAGCATCCAGATCCCACGTGTAGGCGACGAAGTGGTGGTGGTGTTCCTCGACGGCAACCCCGACCGGCCGCTGATCATGGGCAGCCTGTACAACAGCACCAACACCCCGCCATGGTCGCTGCCAGCGAACAAGACCCAGAGTGGCTTCCTGACCCGGTCGATGAAGGGCGACGGCGGTACCGCCAACTTCTTCCGCTTCGAGGACAAGGCCGGCGCCGAGCAGATCATCATGCATGCCGAGCGCAACATGGATACCGAGATCGAGCTGGATGAGACCCATGATGTGGGGAACAACCGGACGATTACAGTAGGTGGCACGCACACGGAAATTATCAAGAAAGATACGGTGGTGAACGTCAAGGAGGGGGCTTACACCTTGCAGGTGGATAACAAGTTCATCCAGGTGAGCGCCAAAGAGAGCATCCTGCTGCAAGTCGGCACTAGCAAGATAACCCTCAAACCGGATGGCATCACTATCGAAGCAGACAGCATCGACATTCTGGGCAAGAACACCTTTGTCAAAGGTGACCGGGTCGACATCAACGAGTAGGGCGAAGCGTGATGATCAGGGGAAATATCTACGACAGACTTTCGCAGAGGCGAGAGGCCGCGGAGGCGCTTGCCCGGCAACAGGCTGAGGAAGCACGCATTGCAGTGCAAGCTACGCTAGAGGTTGCACCGCCGCCGCCGCAACTACCAATGGATGTAGAGCAGAACGCACTGCGTATTGCCGGCTTGAATTTGTTGATGCCTCAAGGCTTCGCTTTTCGTGATATTGAGACAACGCTGGAGTTTGCCGGTTGCTATGTACAATTCAGCGCCCGCCGCCGCCCTGCCCCAGAGGGGCTTGAAATTGATAATGCGGTCGAGTTGTTTATTAAAAAGCTGCGTGAGCGCCATGCAGAATTGACCTTGGTGCGTCAAGCCGAAGCCTTGTTGGCTGGCCACCCGGCAATCAGTCTCGACTACCAGTTCAACGCAGGCCAGGAGCGCCGTCACGGCCGTGCCGTGTGCATGATTATCGCTTCGGCGGACGGCAACAAACGGCAATGGCTAAATGTGTCTACGGTAATCAACCCGGACCAATCGCAACTGGCCGATTGGCTGATCGCATTCGACGCCATGCTGGCCGGAGTGACCGCTCAGTAAGGCTCATATCTTTTTCACGTTTTCATGGAACACTCAGACAATGGACTATCAGCTGCAGGAAGGATCTATCACGTTGCCGGAAGGCTTCCAGGATCGCACGGTCAATATGTTTATCCTGGGGGACAGTATCCCAGCCCCGCTGAATATTACGCTCTCGCGTGACAACCTGATGCCTGGCGAGGACCTCAAAGCCTATATCGAGCGACAGGTGAAGTTGATCGCATCCAAATTGCGCGGCTACACCATCCTCGGCAAGAAGCCAGCCAGCCTGTCTTCTAGCCAGCCCCAGGCAGGTATTCAGGTCGATGGCTACTACCTCAAGGATGGCAGGCCGGTCTATCAACGGCAGGCGGCTTTCGAGGTCGCGCCTGGGCGCATTCTGGTTTTCTCCACAACCAGTCAGGCCGACTTCAATGGCAAGCAGAACGACAGTTGGCTTGGGCTGTTGAACAGCTTCGAACCACGCCAACCAAGCTCCCCAGAAAACACCACGCAGGGTTGAACCTATGTTCGAGGCTGCGCGGCTGCACGACGAGATTGAACACACCAGTGCCCTGGCAGGTTTTCTTGCTGGCGCAGTGATTGGCCTGGCAATCGCTACGGCTGCTGCCTTCACTATCTGCACCGCCGGCCTCGGCGGCTTCTTGCTGGGGGCATTGATCGGCATTGGTGCCGGCATGCTGCCGATGTTGGGGGAGAAGATAGGCTCGATGTTCAGTTCGCCCGCTGGACAGATAGAGCTACCCGGTTGTTCGACAGACGTATTCATCAACAATCGCAATGCGGCCCACGCCACTTTGAGTACCGCCAAATGTGACAAGCATCCGGCGCCGGTACTGGTTGCAGAAGGCTCCACCAACGTATTCATCAATGGCGTTGCAGCGGCCCGCAAAGGTGACAAGCTGACGTGTGGCGCAAAGATTTCGGGCGGTTCGAACAACGTCTACATTGGTGGCGGTACTCAGCGGTACTTGCCCGTCGATGATGAGGTACCGGAATGGCTGCGCGTCACGGTCGATGTGTTGATGATCGTTGCCTCGATGGGGCGATCGGTACTGGCAGTCGGTCGCCTGGGGCTTCAGGCCGGCCTCAAAGCCGCTGGCCCGTGTGCACTTCAGACTGGCGCTACCATTGCAGCAAGCTACCTCGCCGGGCGCTTCATCATCGGCCCGGCTGTAGGGCGAGCGATCGAAGGCTTTACCGGTAACCCGGTGGACATGACCACCGGCCGTAAGCTGCTGGTCAATGAAACAGACTTTGTACTGCCTGGCCTGATGCCAATCGAGTGGTCGCGTTTTTATGCCAGCGACCTTACCGCCGAAAGTGCTCTGGGCCAGGGCTGGATACTGCCTTGGGAGCAAAGCCTGCGTCGTAGTGGTGGGTTCGTCTATCTGACTGACAACCAGGGCCGCAGCGTCCCATTCGTCGATCTGGAGCCTGGCGAAAGCATCTACAACCCCAACGAGCGTATCTACCTCGTGCGTACCGAGGGCGGCCACTACCTTCTGCAAACGCTCGACAACCAGTTCTTCTACTTTGGTGAAGTGCCGGATGGCAATACCCATGTGCCTTTGCAGCGTCTGGAAAATGCGCTGGGCCATTACCTGCACTTTACCTACAGTGCCGAAGGGCGGCTCACGGACATCACCGCGCCAGGAGCCGTGCGTGTCCACCTGCACTATGACAACCCGCTCGGGCGTTTGACGGACGTCAAGCGCGTGGTCGATGACACCGCTGTCGAAACGCTGGTGCGTTACCGCTATGACGATAACGGCCAGCTCACTGAAGTGATCAACCGCAATGGCGATTCTGTTCGTCATTTCAGCTACGCAGATCACCTAATGACCCGGCACAGCAATGCCTTGGGCCTGATCTGCGAGTACCGTTGGGAATCCCAGAATGGCAAGCCGCGCGTGGTCGAGCACTGGACCAGCGACGGCGAGCATTACCACTTCCGTTACGACCCTGCCAAACGCACCAGTTGGGCAACCGACGTGCTGGGCCGTGAACTGGAGATCCAGTACAACGAGGACAACCGCGTCATCGCCAGCTGCGACTTCGGTGGTGAGCGCTACGGTATGGATTTCGACGCCACTGGAAATCTGATCGGCATCGATCTTCCCGATGGCAATCACTTGGCGCTCAAGTACGACGAATTCTCCCGGCTGATCGAGGAAACCGACCCACTGGGCCGCAAGATCAGCTACAAGTATCACCTCGCCACGCCACTGGTCACCGAAACCCGCTTCCCCGACGGCAGCGTCTGGCAGTCTCGTTACGACGACAAAGGCAACCTGATCACCGAGATCGACCCGCTGGGCCACAAGACCCAGTACTTCAACAGTGACGATGGCCTGCCGCACACGATCATCGATGCCAACTTTAAGTCCAAGTATCTGTGGTGGAATGCCTATGCCCAGATCGAACGTTTCCAGGACTGCTCCGGCAAAAGCACTTACTACCGTTATGACGAGCGTCAGCACCTCATTGCAGTGACCGATGCACTGAACCAGACCACCACGCTGGAACGTAAACCGGATGGCGAAGTGCTACGCATCGACCACCCGGACGGCACTGCGGAGACCTTTACTTACAATACCCTCGGCCAGGTGTTGACCCACACCGATGGCAAAGGCCAGACCACACGCCTGCAACGCACTTCACGTGGCCTGCCGAGCAGCCGTCAGGATGCCAAGGGCGAGTGGGTTCGCTATGAATACGACAAGGCGCTGCGTCTGACTGCACTGGTCAACGAAAACAGCGCGGCGTACCGCTTCGCCTACGACGCATCGGACCGCTTGAGCGAAGAAGTGCGGGTCGACAATTTGACCCGACGCTTCAGCTACGACGCGGGCGGGCATCTGGTCCGGCTGGACGAAATCGGCTACGGCGAAAGCGGTGAGCGCCCCGAGCGCAGCACGCTGTTCGAGCGCGACGCAATTGGCCGTTTACTGGCCAAGGTCAACCGCGATGCGCGGCAAGACTTCGCCTACGACGATGCTGACCGCTTGCTGAGCATTCAGCGCCAGCCGACAGCTACTGGCAAACAGTTGGGTATCACCGATGAAAAGCTCTGCTACAGATATGACCTGCTGGGGCGACTGACACAGGAACTGAGCCCGAGCGGAGCGCTGGACTATGAGTACGATGCTCTCAGCAACCTGACCACACTGACCATGCCGGATGGCCGCAAGCTCAACCACCTGTACTACGGCAGCGGCCATTTGCACCAGTTGAACCTGGACGGCCAGGTGATCAGCGACATGGAGCGTGACGACCTGCACCGTGAGGTCTACCGCACCCAGGGCAAGCTCACCAGTTGTTTTGGCTACGACGCCATGGGGCGCAAGGCCTGGCAGTTTGCCTCGACCTTACCCGCCGACAAGCTCTCGCAGGTGCACAACACTGGCGTGAATACATCGCTGCTGGTGGAACATGCCTACAACCCGATTCACCGACGCTACCAATACGACCCGGCGGGTGAACTGGTACGCACGCTGGACAAGCTGCGTGGTGAGATCAAGTATGAGTACGAAGCCAACGGCCAATTGCGCAGCCGTGATACCGGCTCGCTGGTAGGTAGCGAAGAATTCCGCTACGACGCGGCGGCCAACCGGCTGGACTTCAATGCGCGGCAGTTTGCCAAGGTCAAGGACAATCGGATCAAGCAGTGGCGGGACCAGGAGTACCGCTACGATCCGTGGGGCAACCTGATTGAGAAACGCTCGGGGCACAGCAAGCTGCAGACCTTTGCTTATGACTGCGAGAACCGCCTGGTACGGGCCGAGACACTGGTCAATGGCAAGCTGGAAAGCCGGGGTGAGTATCGCTACGACAGCCTGGGGCGGCGGGTGGCCAAGCAGGCGGAGATCAATGGCCAGGTCGAACAGAAGCGCTTCCTTTGGCAAGGGCTGAGGATGCTGCGGGAAGAGACGCCTGGGCAGAGCATCTTGTATGTGTATGAGCCGGGTAGCTATGCGCCGTTGGCACGGGTTGACCAGACAGAGGGAGAAGAGCAGAAACTCTACTACTTCCATACGGATCAGATTGGTACGCCGCTAGAGCTGACGGACAGTGATGGCAAGATCGTTTGGCAGGCGACGTATCGTTCTTGGGGTGCGATAGATAGTCTGCTGCTCAAGAATGTCGAGCAAAACCTACGGTTCCAAGGTCAGTATTTTGATAGTGAGACGGGGCTGCACTACAACACCTTCAGATATTACGATCCCGAAGTCGGAAGATTTACTATTCAAGACCCAGTAGGCTTGAGTGGTGGTACTAATCTTTATGGCTATGTGCTGAATCCAACCAATTGGATAGACCCCGCTGGATTGACGCCTTGTATGGGGAAACCGTCTCAGCGTAGCGCTGGGGGCACTGGGGCTAAATACGACCCTGTAAATGGGCAAGGCCTTTACGTATTAACAGATAACGGAGTTATCAAGTATGTCGGGCGTGGTGATGCGACAGCCCGCTTAGGTGTGCATGCTGCGACTCCAGGGAAGTCTCACTTGCAGCAGCATGTAATTTTTGATAATAATTTGACCAAGGCTGAGGCCAAATTCTTAGAGCAAAAAATTATGGATCTTAATGGGGGCGCGTTGTCGACCAATGAGTTTACAAACTTATTGAATAGAATCAGGTCGTATAGCCCCTCCAATCCTAATGCTTCAATTTATGATGTGGCTGGACATAGCCCTAGTTGGGGGAGTGATGTATTATCTGATGCTTTGGCCAAGATGAAGGGGCTAGGCTTATGACAAGAGTAAAATGTATGCAAGCGGGTGACTATTTTTCCATTCCGATGGAAGATGGTAGATTTGCAATCAGCCAAATAATTTGGCTTGGATCAGAAAGCAAGGAACAAAAATTTAAAAAGGTATTTGCTTTCGCTGTGTTGTCTATCAGCAGTAATGAGGAGGTGTCTGAGGATGCCAAGTATTTGGTGTTCAAAGATCACAGAGGAAGCTTTACGGTAATGTTTACGGCTGTGGATAAACTGAAGGCGGGTGAGTGGCCTATTCTACAGCGCGGTGTGGTTTCTGATGTGGCGCTGATAGATTTTGAATTTAATATGGCGGGCACTCTTTATCGACGAGGGAGTCCAGTTAGGGTTTTGGCTATTGAAGAATACCAAAATTATATATTGATGGGCGTTTCGGGGTTTGCTTTAATCGAAAAATTCCTGCAGCAACATTGAGGAATGAATAGCGTGCTTACTGTTTTTGCTCTTTAAAATATTATAATTAAGGGCGCAGCTTTTGATGTTAAAGTTGCGCTTTTTATTTTTCCAATAAATCGTCGGTTTGCGCATGTGCTGAGGTGTTTTGGAAGTGACCTGGGCCATACGCTAAGATTGTGGACAATGAAACAGACTTCGTTCTGCCAGGCCTGATGCCTATCGCACCGTAGAGAGTGTTCTGGGGCAAGGCTGGATATTGCCTTGGGAGCAGAGCCTGCGCCGTAGTGGCGGCTTTGTCTATCACACCGACAATCAAGGCCGCAGCGTTCCGTTCATCGACCTGGAACCGGGCGAAAGCATCTACAACCCTCATGAGCACATACACCTCGTGCGCACCGAGGGCGGGCATTACATCCTGCAGACGCTCGACAACGTCTTTTTCTACTTTGGCGAAGTGCCGAATGACAATACGGGTGTGCCTTTGCAGCGCCTGGAAAACGCATTGGGCCACTATCTTCACTTCACCCGCAGTGCTGACGGTCGCCTGACGGACATCACTGCACCAGGGGCCGTTCGCGTTCACCTGCACTACGACAATCCGCTCGGTCGCCTTACCGACGTCAAGCGGGTGGTCGGTGAAAGCGCCGTCGAAACGCTGGTGCGTTACCGGTACGACGATAACGGCCAGCTTACTGAAGTAATCAACCGCAACGGCGATTCGGTACGCCATTTCGGCTATGCCGAAAACCTCATGACCCGCCACAGCAATGCCCTGGGCCTGATCTGCGAATACCGCTGGGAATCCGAAGGCGGTAAACCGCGCGTAGTCGAGCACTGGACCAGCGACGGCGAGCACTATCACTTCCGTTACGACTTCGCCCAGCGCACCAGTTGGGCAACTGACGTGCTGGGCCGTGAACTGGAGATCCAGTACAACGAGGACAATCGCGTCATCGCCAGCCGTGACTTTGGCGGTGAACGCTATGGCATGGACTTGGACGCCTCCGGCAATCTCGTTGGCATCAAGTTGCCCGACGGCAATCGCCTGGCGCTCAAATACGATGAATTCTCTCGGCTGGTCGAGGAAACCGACCCGCTGGGCCGCAAGATCAGCTACAAACATCACCTCGCCACGCCACTGGTCACCGAAACCCGATTCCCCGACGGCAGCGTGTGGCAGTCGCGCTACGACGACAAAGGCAACCTGATCACCGAGATCGACCCGCTGGGCAACAAGACTCAGTACCTCAACAGCGATGACGGCCTGCCGCACACGATCATCGATGCCAACTTCAAGTCCAAGTACCTGTGGTGGAACGCCTACGCCCAGGTCGAGCGCTTCGAGGACTGCTCGGGCAAGAGCACCTGGTACCGCTACGACGAACGCCAGCACCTGATCGCGGTGACCGATGCGCTGAACCAGACCACTTCGCTGGAACGCAAACCCGACGGTGAAGTGCTGCGCATCCATCACCCGGATGGCACTGCCGAACGCTTCACCTACAACACCCTCGGCCAGGTGCTGACGCATACCGATGGCAAAGGCCAGACCACCTGCCTGCAGCGCACCTCGCGCGGCTTGCCGAGCAGCCGCCAGGACGCCAAGGGCGAGTGGGTCCGTTACGAGTACGACAAGGCCTTGCGCCTGACCGCACTGGTCAACGAGAACGGTGCAGCCTACCGCTTTGCCTACGACGCTTCGGACCGGCTGAGCGAAGAAGTGCGGGTGGATAACCTGACCCGGCGCTTTGGCTACGACGCTGGCGGCCATCTGGTGCGCATGGACGAGATTGGCTACGGCGACAACGGCGAGCGGCCAGAGCGCAACACGCTGTTCGAACGTGATGCCATTGGCCGGCTGATGGCCAAGGTCAACCGCGATGCCCGACAGGATTTCGAATACGACGATGCCGATCGGCTGCTGTGCATTCAACGCCAGCCGAGCAGTGCGGGCAAGCAGTTGGGCATCACCGAAGAGACATTGAGCTACAGCTACGACCTGCTCGGACGACTGACGCAGGAGCTGACTCCGGGTGGCGCACTGGACTATGAATACGACCCGCTCAGCAACCTGACCACATTGACCCTGCCGGATGGCCGCAAGGTCAACCACCTGTACTACGGCAGCGGGCACCTGCACCAGCTGAACCTGGATGGCCGGGTGATCAGCGACATGGAGCGCGACGACCTGCACCGCGAGGTTTACCGGACCCAGGGTAAGCTCACCAGTTGCTTCGGTTATGACGCGATGGGACGCAAGGCGTGGCAATACGCCTCGATGCTGCCCGCTGACAAGCTCTCGCAGGTGCACAACACCGGGATCAATACCTCGCTGCTGGTGGAGCATGCCTACAACCCGATCCACCGTCGCTATCAGTACGACCCGGCGGGTGAACTGGTGCGCACGCTGGACAAGCTGCGTGGCGAGATCAAGTACGAATACGAAGCCAACGGGCAGTTGCGCAGCCGTGATACCGGCTCGCTGATCGGCAGCGAGGAGTTCCGCTACGACGCCGCGGCCAACCGCCTGGACTTCAATGCGCGGCAGTTCGACAAGGTCAAGGACAACCGGATCAGGCAGTGGCGGGATCAGGAGTACCGCTACGACCCGTGGGGCAACCTGATCGAAAAGCGCTCGGGGCACAGCAAGCTGCAGAGCTTTGCCTATGACTGCGAGAACCGGCTGGTGCGGGCGGAGACATTGGTCAATGGCAAGCTCGAGAGTACCGGGCACTACCGTTACGACAGCCTGGGGCGACGGGTTGCCAAGCAGGCGGAGATCAACGGCGAAGTCGAACAGAAGCGCTTCCTCTGGCAAGGCTTGCGGATGCTGCGGGAGGAGACGCCGAGGCAGAGCATTCTGTACCTGTATGAGCCGGGTAGCTATGCGCCGTTGGCGCGGGTTGATCAGGCAGAAGGGGAAGAGCAGCAGGTCTACTACTTCCATACTGACCAGATTGGTACGCCGCTGGAGCTGACGGACAGTGATGGGAAGATCGTTTGGCAGGCGACGTATCGTTCGTGGGGATCTGTAGAGCAGGTAGCCGTTAGTGAAGTCGATCAGAGTTTACGCTTTCAGGGGCAATATTTCGATTCTGAAACAGGGCTTCATTATAATACATACCGTTATTATGCGCCTGATGTTGGTCGATTTATGTCGCCCGATCCGATAGGGCTTCGAGGTGGATTTAACCTATTTAGGTATAATCTCAATCCGATTATGTGGATTGATCCTGCCGGCCTCGCGCCATGCCCGGTACGGGTGGTTAATAACACAAAAATTCATGGGCGTGGTCAAGTAGATGGCACACCGGGTCATGATCAGTTTTCTGAAGCAATTACAAATAAGCTGGCAATGAGTGGAAAATTTACAGATGTTTACCTAAATAGGTCTTATAGTTTCGCTAGCGGTCGCGGCATTTCTGCAAGAAGGCCCGATGTTATGGCTGTTGATGTCAATGGCAAGGTTCACGCGATAGAGTTGGCATCGAAGACGGACATGGGGAAAAAACTACCCACCCTGACCTCTCGAAATAATTCTGCCATGAACAATCTGCCGAGCAGTAAACGAGGGGAGGTTGTGGTTCTTGAACACCTGTATAGTGCATCTGACATGAAAGCTATACTGGACGATTTTATTTCGGGTATATAGGTGCTTTATGTGCTTGGCAATGGCTTTATACGGTACTGAAAATATTTCGCCTGAGTTGGCTTTGAAGCTGGGAATGGCATATTTCTCACTTATTAATTTGCCGATCACGGGCGCTGCGTACTACGAGTACCTTTCTGATGGTGACCACCTTGGTGATCATGACTTAGTCGAGGTGTCGCTGGGAGATCTAGCTGAAAAAATTGCTGCCGGCTCCGCGTCTTCTTTCAGGCTTTACAATGAGAGTAATGGTGTAGTTCCGTGGTATGCGTCTTATGGTTATAATACCGACAGCTTCTCAAATTTTCCTCATATAGATGCTCAATCAAGCAGTGAGCGATCCTCGCTTGATTCCTATGTCGATTTTCTCAAGGAGATTGTTCGGGAGTCGCCTGAGTCTTCGTTCTATGGTATTGCTTACCAGTGCGCGAGTGTAAGCAAGGGTTTTAATTATGCCGCGGGAGAGAATTTTATCTCGATTTATCCGTTTGAGAACTCCGGGGTATTCAAAAAAGAGGTGCCTGGTCGACATGGTGGTCAGGAGAGATATAAGGGGCGGCTTCTTCGCATGGTTTATGAAGTCAATCTTCTCAATGCTTCTCATATCGAGCTGGATGTGTCAGGAGTGAAATTGGGGGACTGGATTCTTCAAGATCGAAATAGCGGTGTGCTAGAGAGAGTTTCCGAATCGATATTTGTCTGGGTGGTTCAGGCGGAGAGCCTTAATGCCATTAATGAGAAGTTTGGGAAATTAGGTTTGTTATTGTCTTGGAAAGCAACTGCTACGAAGGTGTCGGCAAAAAAGATTCCTTAATTTGCCATCTGTGTAACAGGACTGGGCCACTCTGCTGGCCAGCTTCACGCCGCGAGCCCCGTCCGTAACCAGCGCCGAGTCCGGCGAACAGGAGTAATCCCTCATGTTCGAAGCGGCCAGGTTCGGCGACGAGATATCGCACAGCAGCGCGCTGGGGGGCTTCCTGATCGGGGCCGCCCTGGGCATCGCACTGGTGGCGACGGTGGCCATCGCCACCTTCACCTGTGGGTTCGGCGTGGCCTTGCTGGCCGGCCTCGCTATCTGCCAGTGGATGACGAGATCCCGGAGTGGCTGCGCACCACCGTGGATGTGCTGATGGCCATCGCCGGTGCCGCGGGTGGTATCGCGCAGTTGATCAAGGCGGGTACCCAGGCCGGCATGAAAGCCGTCATGCCTTGCGCCCTGAAGTTCACCGCCGGCTTCGTCGCCGGCGAGGTGGCCAGCCGCTACGTGGTAGAACCCGTCGCCCGCAGGGCCATCGGCGGCCTAGTCGGCAACCCGGTCGACCTCACCACCGGCCGCAAACTGATCCCCGACGAAATCGACTTCAGCCTGCCTGGCCTGATGCCGATCGAGTGGTCACGCTTCTACGCCAGCGACCTGACTGTCGATAGCGTGCTCGGTCGCGGCTGGGTGCTGCCTTGGGAGCAGAGCCTGCGCCGCCAGGGCTCGTTCATCTACCTCACCGACAACCAGGGCCGCGAAGTGCCGTTCGTGACCCTGCAACCGGGCCAGCGCATCTACAACCCGCACGAGCAGGTGTACCTGGTATGCACCGAGGGCGGCCACTACATCCTGCAAACCCTCGACAACCTGTTCTTCTACTTCGGCGAAGTGCCAGACACCAACAGCGAAGTGCCGCTGCAACGCATCGAGAACGCCCTCGGCCACTTCCTGCATTTCACCCGCACGCCCGACGGTACGCTGACCGACATCAGCGCCACCGGCGGCACCCGCGTGCACCTGCACTACGACAACCCGCTGGGTCGCCTGACCGACATCAAGCGCGTGGTGAACAACGAAGCGGTGGAAACGCTCACCCAGTACCGCTACGACGAACACGGCCAACTGAGCGCGGTGATCAACCGCAACGGCGACACGGTGCGCAGCTTCAGCTACGCCGAAGGCCTGATGGTGACCCACAGCAACGCGCTGGGCCTGGGCTGTCACTACCGTTGGGAAACCCTCGGCGACAAGCCACGCGTGGTCGAGCACTGGACCAGCGATGGCGAGCACTACCACTTCCGCTACGACCTAGACGCCCGCACCAGCTGGGCCACCGACGTGCTCGGCCGCGAGCTGGAAGTGCAGTACAACGCCGACCACCGCGTACTCGCCAGCCGTGACTACGGTGGTGAACGCTACGCCATCGAGTTGGACGAGCAGGGCAACATGGTTGGCCTGGATTTGCCGGACGGCAACCGGCTCGCCTTCAAGTACGATGAATACGCCCGCCTGCTAGAAGAAACCGACCCGCTGGGCCGCAAGACCACCTACGAATATCACCACCTGACCACGCTGGTGACCCAGGTCAGCTATCCGGACGGCAGCACCTGGCGAGCGCGCTACGACGACAAGGGCAACCTGCTCGCCGAATTCGATGCCCTCGGCCAGATGACCGAGTACCTGAACAGCGATGACGGCCTGCCGCATACCATCATCGATGCAACTTACAAGTCCAAGTACCTGTGGTGGAATACCCTGGCCCAGGTCGAGCGTTATCAGGACTGCTCGGGCAAGAGCACCTGGTACCGCTACGACGAGCGTCAGCACCTTGTTGCGGTGACCGATGCGCTGAACCAGACCACCACCCTGGAGCGCAAGCCCGACGGCGAAGTGCTGCGTATCAGGCACCCGGACGGTACTGCGGAAACCTTCACCTACAACGTCTACGGCCAGGTAATCAGCCACACCGACGGCAAAGGCCAGACCACCCGTTTGATGCGTACGGCCCGTGGCCTGCCGAGCAGCCGCCAGGATGCCAAGGGCCAGCGGGTACGCTACGAGTACGACAAGGCCGTGCGCCTGATCGCGCTGGTCAATGAGAACAACGCCACGTACAGCTTTGCCTACGACGCCTCGGACCGGCTGACTGAAGAAGTGCGGGTGGATAACCTGACCCGGCGTTTCAGCTACAACGTCGGCGGCCATCTCATGCGACTGGATGAGATTGGCTACGGTGAAAATGCCGAACGCCCGGAACGTCATACGCTGTTCGAGCGCGATGCCATTGGCCGTCTGGTCGCCAAGATCAATCGCGATGCGAGCCAGACCTTCGCGTACGACGACGGCGACCGGTTGCTGAGCATCGAGCGGCAACCGACCGGGATCGGCAAGCAGCTTGGGATCACGGAAGAGAAGCTGGAGTACACCTACGATCTGCTGGGGCGGCTGACCAAAGAAATTACCCCCGACGGCACGCTCGGCTACGAGTACGATCCACTCAGCAATCTGACCACATTGACCCTGCCGGATGGCCGCAAGGTCAACCACCTGTACTACGGCAGCGGGCATCTGCACCAGCTGAACCTGGACGGTCAGGTGATCAGCGATATGGAGCGTGATGACCTTCACCGTGAGGTGTACCGGACTCAGGGCAAGCTCACCAGTTGCTTCGGTTATGACGCGATGGGGCGCAAGGCCTGGCAGTTTGCCTCGAACTTGCCGGCCGACAAGCTCTCGCAGGTGCACAACACCGGGATCAATACCTCGTTGCTGGTGGAGCATGCGTATAACCCGATCCACCGTCGCTATCAGTACGACCCGGCGGGTGAACTGGTGCGCACGCTGGACAAGCTGCGGGGTGAGATCAAATACGAGTACGAAGCCAACGGGCAGTTGCGCAGCCGCGATACCGGCTCGCTGGTGGGCAGCGAGGAATTCCGCTACGACGCGGCGGCCAACCGGCTGGACTTCAATGCGCGGCAGTTCGACAAGGTCAAGGACAACCGGATCAAACAGTGGCGGGATCAGGAGTACCGTTACGATCCGTGGGGCAACCTGATCGAGAAGCGCTCGGGGCACAGCAAGCTGCAGAGCTTTAGCTATGACTGCGAGAACCGGCTGGTGCGGGCGGAGACATTGGTCAATGGCAAGCTGGAGAGCCGAGGCGAGTATCGCTATGACAGCCTGGGGCGGCGAATAGCCAAGCAGGCGGAAATCAACGGCGAAGTCGAACAGAAGCGCTTCCTCTGGCAAGGCTTGCGGATGCTGCGTGAGGAGACGCCGGGGCAGAGCATTCTGTACCTGTATGAGCCGGGTAGCTATGCGCCGTTGGTGCGGGTTGATCAGGCAGAAGGGGAAGAGCAGCAGGTCTACTACTTCCATACTGACCAGATTGGTACGCCGCTGGAGCTGACGGACAGTGATGGCACGATTGTTTGGCAGGCGACGTATCGCTCGTGGGGGACAATTGAAAGGCTGGTAATCGATCAGGTCGAGCAGAATCTGCGCTTCCAGGGGCAGTACTTCGATTCTGAAACAGGGCTGCACTACAATACGTTCCGTTTCTACGACGCAGAGGTAGGACGGTTCCTTTTGCAAGATCCGATAGGACTTGCAGGTGGAATTAATATTTATTTGTACGCTGCAAAGCCTACCTTAGAAATTGATCCGCTGGGGTGGTGTTCTACTAAGCTAGGTCAAAATATGGGGCATAGAACAGGTGGTGGGATGGCTAATCACCATCTCATACCTGAGCAATTGATGAATAAGCCTATATTTGGATCTATGTCTAAGCGTTTAAAGGGTTTGGGTTTTGATGGTGACGGCGCATCAAACGGAATTTTTTTGCCAGACAAGAAAAACGTTCAGTATATTGATTTGCCTGGGCATTGGACGAATCATGATGCGTATACAACGGCAGTGGGTAAAAAGCTACTTGAGCTTAACAAACTGGCTCCTCAATTGAGCGATGCGCAACTAATTTTTTTGCGTATAAAAAATATTCAGGATTGGGCAAGGTCAGGTCTCCAGAATGGTCTATTTAAAGTCGATCCTGTTTCGGGTAGGTTGTTGTGAGGTGTTATGAAAGAATTTTATATGATTAATGCTGATGAAGGTCATGGGGTTCCGCTTTTTTTTGATATTGAATGGACTCCTAAACTGCCGGAGTTTAATCAGGTTTCAGAGAATCCCAGTGGAGATATGTTTGGAGATGCATATCAAGCTAAAATTGATCTGGATGTATTTTATGGCGATGCGTTCTTTGAACAATACATCGTGTCTTTAGATTTTGTGAGTCTTTGTGATTTGTATAATTGCAAATATTTTAGTGTGCCTTTGGCGATTGAGTTGCGCAAAGGGCGTGAGGCAAGTAAGGGTTATAGTCTGTTTTTTGTCCAGAGCAGATGTTCAATTCTAGATGTGGGCAAATCCAAATTTGCTCTCATGGATGAGGGGCTGTTGAGGCCTGAGAGCGAGCGCCAAGGCATGCCTGTGGTTTATGATAGGATCGAGAAGTTTGTTATAAGGGGGGGTGTTGATGAGGATCTTTTTTATTGTGTGGAGATAAAACAAATGGTCTGCTCTTCAGAATTCAAACGCGGTTACTTGGAGAGAAATCTTGCAGGGCTAGAGTTCACGAAAATTGATGGCGATTTCATTTATGCCCCTTGGGGCTGATTCTTGGTTGGGTTGTATTTTGCTTCTTGCGGTTTTTAGTGCTTGGCCAAAAAACTATTCAATAGCATAAGGTTCTTTAACATTTCGGTTTGTGATGGCTGCCTGCTGTACCTCAGTCGTCTCATTTCCAATTGATCGAACTGGGCAATCGTAAGCAGCCGTCAGGATGCCAAGGGCGAGTGGAGCTGTACAAGAAGGGGAATATATCTGTTGATCCGGCGTTTCGTTCCGCCATGATGGATAAGGCCGCTAAATTGGAGCCGGAATTACAGCAATATATCAATGGTTTGCTTTTGGGGTATTGAGGTGATATGAAAATGGATTGGTCTGATTCATTAAAGCTGCGTATTGCAAGCGAGCTAAAGGGTTATGATGTGTATTTTTCAGCTGACGATGTTCCTCTTGAAGTCGACTTTCCCGAGCAGTGGCTTGGGTTTGGTTTTTTAGATAGTGGAAAAAATCATATTCCTGTGGAATGGGCTGATTTTTCTGAGTTTTTGCCTTGGGTAAGCGCGTGGCTCGACAAATGTGTGTTAGGAACTGTTTTGGCAGTGAGTGATAGGCCGTATCTCATGTATGTATATGGCGAGGGTGGTGATTTGTATTTCTATATGGGGGGGCTCCGCTAGGCGTTGAAGGGTCAGATCTCGATGGTTATCCCAGCCTTCCTGCGAGCTTCAGGCAGTTCTATTCAAGATTGCATAATGGCTTTGGGTTTTATATTGGTTGTACTATGGGGCCATCAAGGTTGCAAGATTTTGTTCCAATCAAGGATTTGTGCGATGAAGATTATCCGGCGCTTCCTGATATGCTAGGAGTTTTTTCTAGCGGGGCTGGTGATTATTTGGCTTTGGGTGATGGCTCATTCAAAGGCGAGGCTTTTATCGGGTGGCATGAAAAGCCAGAAAGTCCCACAGAAGGAATCGATTTATGGAATGTGATGGACTCATGGATGTCAATTTTTTTGGAGAGCTCTGACTCTAACGAGTATTGTCAGGTATGAATTTTTGCGAGAAGATTGAATACAGGCAGTGCATGCCGTAAGCCAGCGAGCCCAGGGGAAGTGGCTTTGCGCGAAGCTTTCAGGCTAGATGATGATTCGAAGACTATTTCTCGGCTAGCAATTTTCGGTCGATTTCGCTTTCGCGACCTGATCGCCATAGGGCATGAGGGCGAGACGATGAATGAGGTTGGTATGTTCTCTAAAGATGACTTATTGCAGTCCTTTGCTTGCGTGGATGAATACGCTGGTTGCTATTTTTTTCAGCACAAGCTTCCAAAAGTGGTTTATGAATATTGTTTGAAAAGTACAGATAGGAAAGATTTGCTGGTTATATCTGAGGGCGTAAGTGACAGGGCGTTTTCTGTGGAGGTTGTTGAGCGGGCGCCTGACTCTTTGAGCCAAGATAAGACTACAATATTCGATATTGCTCCGAATAAGTATGGCTTTACTCATGTGTTGGTTGTGCCCAATACTTATCACGGAAGCTTGAAAGGACGACTGGACGGTAAGCGAGAGAACTTGTATCTTTGTATTCCTATACATCGGTGTGAGTTTTCGGGAAGCGAATCTGAGGGTGAATTTAAAGAAATTATTCAGCGTATGATTCCTATCTTTCATTGGAGTAGGAGCGTTTGTCCTAAAATTAAAGTGTATTTTGATAATCCGGGGACTGAAGCCGGCACTGATGAGGCTGGCGTGTTGATGAAGTATCCTACACTCCTATCGGAGATAGAGAATCTCAATGGTGTAGTTAGTGGGTTTGTTGAGGTTACAAACTATAAGGGCCAGGTGGTAGAAGTCCTTTCTCCAAAAAAAGATGTGTTTACTCTAGTTCGCAACCGGAAAGATGAAGAAGTGCTCACGCATTCTAAATTGGTCGAGGCTTTGAATGGTTTTGTTCTTGCTGGATGATGGAGTTTACTAGGCAGAAGGTTCTGAGCTTGGCGGTCATTAAAATGAAAATTCTAGGTGACGACCGCTGGCTTTGAGGCGGTCGTATGTATTGCTTTCTATTTTGACACTGGCCCTGGCGAGATTGCCGATACGATTACGAAATACAGATCTTAGGCCAAAAGGCACCCGCTTGACATGCTAGGAAGAAAGATGAACTATTATTCAATGTGTCATGAAGTGGTGAAAGGTGGGTATACAGATGGAGATGTAGTGTTCTACCCAACCCTATCTGATTATTATCAGGTAGGGATGAGTCTCTCCTTGATTGGCGTGTCGGTTTCTGTGATTTTGGATAAAACGGTTCGTGCTCTTAAGTCTGATTTTTTCTTGACAACTTCCGGTGCTTTTTTTGTGTCCCAAGATTTTAAGGATGTTCTTGGGGGTCTAAATACTAGCCTGCAATTTTCCCCTGCGGATGTAAAACACTTTAATGGAAGGCCTGCGGTCAAAAAGTATTATTTTATTCACGTTAATGACAGGTGCGCATGCTTTGACTACGGGCTTTCGGAGTACTCTGGTAAGTCTTTGGTTATGAGTAAGATTCAGGCCGGTGAGCTGACTGCTGATTACAAGGTCCGAGGCGTAAAGAAGATGTGTATTGATGAGGCAAAAACTGGTTCGCTGGACCTTTTCTTTGTGGCAGGTGTGATCTGGATCGACCCTATTGTCTCAGAGGTATTGGTGCGCAAGGTTGAAAGCAATAAATTGCTGGTCAGGTTCAGTGCTATTGGGTGATTGAAAGCTGATAGGTTACTTGTGCGTGATTTTTTATATGAGTCGTTTTTAGTTGGGTGGGATAACATACAACTCGGGGTGACTGAGTAGACGCCGGAGTACGCCTGCGACCTGCTGGGGCGGCTGGCCAAGATCGTCTGGCAGGCGAGGTATCGCTCATGGGGCGATTCAGCCGGCTGCGCGGTTGCCAGGATGAAGGGGTATCGATTGAAGGACCTGATAACATTCACACATCTGATTTATGGCAAGGGTTTATTTGAAGCCCTTGCTGCGAGCGTCGAAAATTGGGAGGAGCTCCTCGATAGCCGAGAGCGACCATCTTTTGACAATGCTTGGATAAGCAATTTTAAAACGCTGCAAGGGATTAGCTATCAGGAACCAAATAGCGAAGCTAATGTAACCGTGCTTAGAGAGTTTGCCTTCAAGGAGATGTTTCGTCTCACTGCGGATGCCGAAATTGCAGGTTACATATCTGACGATATCGGCTTGCTTGCTGAGGCGCTGGCAAAAGGTCACCTGACGACATGGTGTGAAAAGTTGCTTGCCAGTTACCAATCTGGGCATTTCCCGTGCTAGCCGAGGTTTTCTGAAGCGATATTCGGCTTATCGAGTAGAGCTCACGCGTGCGTGCTGAATGGTAAGTACCGTGGTGGATGGCACAGGCTTCGCCTGTGTTCGCGGGTAAACCCGCTCCTACAGGGATTGCCCATGCCTTGGGGGTTCAAAAGTGGCGCGGCGCTTCAGCTGGAACACTGGCGGCCTTCTCGTGCGTCTGGATGAGATGGTTACGGCCAGCAGGTAGGGCCGCCAAAGTGACTGCCTCCCCGGCAAGCCACGTTTCGGTTCCACCGTGCGAAACCAGATTCGATTGTGCTTCATCGCTCCTCGCGCTTATCTGTCAGCCAAGCACGACCTGCCTCACCCGTCGTGACCTCAAGGCGAACAACAAGAACGGGAAACCACCCGCGCGAGGAGACTCTACATGTCCCGACATCAGCACATCCTGGCCTGGCTGAACGATGTGGCCAGCGACCTGCACGCAATCCGTCACGATATCCACGCTCACCCGGAACTGGGTTTCGAAGAAAGCCGCACTTCGGCGCTGGTCGCCCGTCTGCTCGAAGAATGGGGCTATGAAGTGCACACCGGTATCGGCAAGACCGGCGTGGTCGGCGTACTGCGCAATGGCAGCAGCCCACGCCGCCTGGGCCTGCGCGCCGACATGGACGCGTTGCCCATCCACGAGGCCACCGGCGCCGCGTACAGCAGCCAGCACCAGGGCTGCATGCACGCCTGCGGCCATGACGGGCATACCACCATGCTGCTTGGCGCCGCACGCTACCTGGCGGCGACCCGGCAGTTCGACGGGACGCTGACGCTGATCTTCCAGCCGGCCGAGGAGGGCCAGGGTGGCGCCGAGGCGATGCTTGCCGACGGCCTGCTGGAGCGCTTCCCTTGCGATGCACTGTTCGGCATGCACAACATGCCCGGGCTGCCGGCCGGGCACCTGGGCTTTCGCGAGGGGCCGATGATGGCCTCGCAAGACCTGCTCACGGTGACCCTCGACGGGGTTGGCGGCCATGGCTCGATGCCGCACCTGACCGTCGACCCGCTGGTGGCGGCGGCCAGTGTGGTGATGGCCCTGCAAACCGTGGTGGCGCGCAATATCGATGCACAGGAGGCGGCGGTGGTTACCGTCGGCGCCTTGCAGGCCGGCGAAGCGGCCAACGTGATCCCGCAGCAGGCACTGCTGCGCCTGAGCCTGCGCGCGCTGAACGCCGAGGTGCGGGCGCAGACCCTGGAGCGGGTGCGGGCGATAATTGTCAGCCAGGCCGAGAGCTTCGGCTGCCGCGCCACCATCGAACACCGCCCGGCCTACCCGGTGTTGGTCAACCACGCCGCGGAAAACGCCTTCGCCCGGCAGGTGGGGGTAGAACTGCTCGGTGCCGAGGCTGTGGATGGCAACACCCGCAAGCTGATGGGCAGCGAAGACTTCGCCTGGATGCTGCAACGCTGCCCGGGCGCCTACCTGTTCATCGGCAATGGCGTATCGCGGCCGATGGTGCACAACCCGGCCTACGACTTCAACGACGAGATCCTGCTGACCGGTGCCGCCTATTGGGGCGCGCTGGCAGAGCGCTGGCTCGCGCCCGCCTGACCTTTCCTTTTGACGACTGCCGCTGGAACCCGGGCGCGACCGCGCCTGGGCGTTCACCCAATCATTGTGTGGAGTGTTTCCTATGCAGACTTCGAGCACCGGCGTGTCGCGTACCCGGCAAGTGGTCGCCGCCGTCATCGGCAACGCCCTGGAGTGGTATGACTTTATCGTGTACGGCTTTCTGGCCAGCATCATCGCCCGGCAGTTCTTCCCCTCCGACGACGAATACGCCTCGCTGCTGATGGCCCTGGCCACCTTCGGCGTCGGCTTTTTCATGCGCCCGGTGGGCGGTGTGCTGCTGGGCATGTATTCCGACCGCAAGGGCCGCAAGGCGGCGATGCAGATGATCATCCGGCTGATGACCGTGTCCATTGCCATGATCGCCTTTGCCCCCGACTACCTGGCCATCGGCATGGCCGCGCCGATGCTGATCGTGGTGGCGCGCATGCTGCAGGGTTTTGCTACCGGCGGCGAGTACGCCAGCGCCACGGCCTTTCTGGTGGAGAGCGCGCCGGCCCACCGCAAGGGCCTGTATGGCTCGTGGCAGCTGGTGGGGCAGTGCCTGGCAGTGTTCTCCGGGGCGGCGATGGTGGCCCTGGTCACCCACTTGTGCACGCCTGCGGCGCTGGACAGCTGGGGCTGGCGTATCCCGTTCGTGCTTGGCCTGCTGATCGGCCCGGTGGGGCTGTGGATTCGCAAGCACATGGAGGAGCCCGAGGAATTCATCGAGGCGCGCCGCCAGGCCAAGGGCCAGTCGCCCAGCCTGTGGCAGGTGCTGCGTGAGCATCGGCGCAGCCTGTTGGTATCGATGGGCCTGGCCTGTGGCGCGACGGTGTCGTTCTACGTGGTGCTGGTGAACATGCCGACCTTCGCCCACAAGAACCTCGGCCTGCCGCTGGACCAGGTGCTGCTGGTGCAGATGCTTGCGGTTGGGCTGATGACCGTGGTGATCCCGCTGTCCGGGGCGTTGTCTGACCGGCTGGGGCGGCGCCCGGTGCTGATGGCCTTCACCCTGGCGTTCTTCGTCATGGTCTACCCGTTGTATGTGTGGGTGGCTGCCGCGCCGTCGCTGGAGCGCCTGCTGGTGATGCAACTGCTGCTGTGCACCGCCATCGGTGGCTTCTTCGGGCCGGCGCCCACGGCCCTGGCCGAGCAGTTCCCGGTCGAGGTGCGTTCTACCGGTGTGTCGGTGGCCTATAACGTGGCGGTGATGGTGTTCGGCGGCTTCGCCCCGTTGATCGTCACCTGGCTGAGCAAGGTGCTCGGTACCCCGGTGGCGCCGTCGTTCTACGTGCTGTTCGCCTGCCTGCTGACACTGCTGGGCACCTATTGCCTGAAAGAAGCCCCACGCGCGGGCAAGCCTGCCGCTTTCAACCTTGGAGTGAAACCGTGATGCCGCTAGCCATCGACCCCATCGTTGCCCTCGATGCCGAGGCATTGTCCCGGGCCATCCATGCCCGCCAGATATCGTGCCGGGAGGTGATGCAGGCTTATCTGGCGCACATCGAACGCTTCAACCCGCAGGTCAACGCGCTGGTGTCGCTGCGCCCGGCCGAGGCACTGCTGGCCGAGGCCGATGAGCGTGACCGCGAGCTGGGCCGTGGCCATTCGCGCGGCTGGATGCATGGCATGCCCCAGGCGATCAAGGACCTGGCCGCCACAGCCGGGCTGCGCACCACCCTGGGCTCGCCGCTGTTCGCCGAGCAGGTGCCCGAGCAGGACGCGATCAGCGTGGCGCGGGTGCGAGCCAGTGGTGCGCTGATCGTGGGCAAGAGCAATGTGCCGGAATTCGGCCTTGGTTCGCAGACCTACAACACCCTGTTCGGCACCACCACCAACGCCTACGACCCGGGCAAGGTGGCCGGGGGCAGCAGCGGCGGGGCGGCGGCGGCGCTGGCCATGCGCCTGCTGCCGGTCGCCGACGGCAGCGACATGATGGGCTCGCTGCGCAACCCGGCGGCGTTCAACAACGTGTATGGCCTGCGCCCGTCGCAGGGCCGCGTACCCCACGGGCCGGCGCCGGAACTGTTCGTGCAGCAGCTGGCCACCGAGGGGCCGATGGGCCGCAGCGTGGTGGATGTGGCGCGGCTGTTGTCGACCCAGGCGGGCTTCGATGCGCGAGCGCCGTTGTCGCTGGGCGATGGCCGGCACGATTTTGCCGCCGGGTTGCAGCGCGATTTCCGCGGCGTGCGGGTCGGCTGGCTGGGCGACTACGACGGCTACCTGGCGATGGATGACGGGGTGCTGAGCCTGTGCGAAGCGGCCCTGGCAGACTTCGCCGAACTGGGCTGCCGGGTCGAGGCCTGCCAGCCGGCGTTCGACATGGCGCGTTTGTGGCAGTGCTGGCTGACCCATCGCCACTTCCTGGTGCACGGCAACCTCGCTGCGGCCTATGCCGACCCGGGCAAGCGCGCGCTGCTCAAGCCCGAGGCGCAGTGGGAGGTGGAGGGTGGCCTGCAACTGAGCGCGGCGGCGGTGTACCAGGCTTCGGTGGCCCGCAGCGACTGGTACCGCGTGCTGGGCAAGCTGTTCGAGCGTTACGATTACCTGCTGTTGCCATCGGCCCAGGTGTTCCCATTCGATGCACGGCAACCGTGGCCAACGGTGGTCGGAGGGCGGGCGATGGACACCTATCACCGCTGGATGGAAGTGGTGATTGGGCCGACCCTGGCCGGCTTGCCGAGCATCAGCGTACCGGTCGGTTTCAACGCTGCCGGGTTGCCCATGGGCCTGCAGATCATCGGCCCGGCCCAGGCCGACCATGCGGTGTTGCAGCTGGCCCATGCCCATGAACAGCTCACCCGTTGGGTAGCGCGGCGCCCACCCCGGAGCCTGCAAGCGCCATGAAACCGCTGGGCAGGCGCGGATCTTGCTGGCTATCCTGACCATCCAGTTACAGGGAGGTCACACTCATGGGCATCACGGCAGACAGTGGCGGCGTGCGTTCGGTGGAACGGGCGCTGGCCATCGTCGACCTGCTTGGCGAACACCAGGCGCTGGGCCTGGAAGAACTGCATTACCTGACGGCGCTGCCCAAGGCCACGGTGTCGCGCATGCTCGCCACCTTGCAGGAGCAGGGCTGGGTTTACCGCGGCCTCAGCGACAGGCGTTACCGGCTGTGCGCGCGGCGCCTGTTCGGTGACCGCCAGCTGCGTTTCAAGCGGCGCCTGGTGGAACACGCCGCGCCCATGCTGCTGGAATTGAGCGAACGCACCGGGCTGGTGGCCGACCTGTCGTGTTTCGACGGCGAGCGGCTGGAGGTGATGGAAAGCGCTGTGCCCCAGGTATTGCGCAAGCGTTACCCGCACACCTGCCAGATCGTCGGCCATCATGCCAGCCTGTTTCACTCGGCGATGGGGCGGGCATGCCTGGGTGAGTTGGCGGTCGATGAAGTGCAGCGCCTGGCGGCCCATGAGCGGGTGGGCGACGAGACGGTGCTGCGCGACATCGAGGAGGAAGCGAACAAGGGGTTCGGCCAGCGCACCGAAGGGCACTGGGAGTACCCGGTGCGCTTGCCGTTCCTGATCCGCGCCATTGCCCTGCCGGTGCATGCCGAAGGGCGCCTGGCCGGGAGCATTGCCTTGCACTGGCCGCTGGACCAGGCGCCGGTGGAGCGGGTGTTGAACCTGCACCTGAACAGCCTGGCTACAACGGTGGGGGAGGTGCAGCGGGCCCTGATTGTTTGAGTCAGCCTGTACCGGCCTCTTCGCGGGTAAACCCGCTCCCACAGGGAAAATGCATTGCCCGAGGCTTGCTCGGTACCTGTGGGAGATTACCCAGCCCTTTTGGGCTGCGCTGTCGCGCAGAGAACAAATATCGCTCGTCTGACGCGGCCTTTGTAGAAGCAGCCTTGTGCTGCGAAGAGGCCGGTACAAGCAACAGACAGGCTTTGTCAGTACCGGCCTCTTCGCAGCACAAGGCTGCTCCTACAGAACCTCGCCGAACCAATGAGTCATGTGTTGTTCTATGAGAGCGGGTTTACCCGCGAAGAGGCCAGTGCAGCAAACAACAAAAGAAGCTGTGTTCCGAGGCCCCTCAGCGCTCCAGGCTGTACATCCGGCACTCCGCCAGCAACGCCAGCAGGTTCGGTTCCCGCTCCCGCGCCTTGAGGAACACCACGCCAATATGCTGCTGCAAGCGATATTGCGGCTTCAGGGCAATCAGCCTGACCCGGTTTTCGTACACCGCTGCGATCCGCCCAGGCAGCAAGGCAAAGCCCACGCCCGAGCTGACCATGCTCAGCAGGGTGAAGATATCGTTCACCTGCATGGCTACCTTGGGTTCAAAGCCGGCCTGCTGGAACACCCGGGCACCATCGCGGTGGGTGGCAAAGCCCTGGGTCAGGGTGATGAAGGTGGAGTCGGCCAGGGCGGCCAGGTCCACCTCGGCCTGCTCGGCGAAGGGTGAATCGATGGGCACGGCAAGGAAGATGTCGTCGGAGAACAGCGGCAACTGCTCGCAGGCCGGGTCGCTGACGCTTTCGTCGAGCGACACGAGGATGGCCTCCAGCTCGTGGTTCTTCAGGCGCTGCAGCAGGTCGACGTTGGAGCCCAGGGTCAGGTCGATGTTGAGTTCGCTGCGGCGCAGCTTCAGGCCCATGACCAGCTTGGGCACGGTTTTCACCGTCAGCGAGTACAGCGCGCCCAGGCGGAAGCGCTCGGCGTAGAAGCCGGCGGCCTCGCGGGTAAGGCGGACCATCTGCTCGGCGTCCTGGATCAGCTGGCGGGCTTTCTTTTCCAGCACGTAGGCGCTTTCCAGCGGGATCAGCTGGCGGCCTTCGTGCTTGAACAGCGGGCAGCGCAGTGCGCTTTCCAGCGAGTGGATGGCGCGGTGCACGCTGACGGCACTGGTGGCCAGCTCCGCGGCGGCGCGGCCGAGGTTGCCAGTGCGCATGAAGGCGAGGAAGGTTTCCAGCTTCTTGAGGGTCAGTTCTTCGTCGATCAGCATGGGGGCCTGGGGTGTGCGGCTTGGGGGTTATGGTGGATTTGAGATCGAGCGCCGCCCGCGCGGCGCTTCGCAGCACAAGGCTGCTCCTACATCTGTTTCGGGCCAGTTATTCCTGAGGCGAAAGCGCGCGGTCCCTTGGCGTCCACCTCGATATCGTGCCGGGCAAACAAGGCGGTCGCGTGCATTGGAACAGGCGATACTGGCCCGAAACAGATGTAGGAGCAGCCTTGTGCTGCGAAGCGCCGCGCGGGCGGCGCTCGATCTCAAATCCACCACATACCTCAAGCCCGACGCTCGATCAACGCCCACAACGCCGGGTCGTTGAAATCATCGATCACCAATCCGGCCCCCGCCGCCAGCAACCGCTCCGGCGTCTGCGTAGTGGCCACGCCCACGGTAAAGATCCCAGCGCCACTCGCGGCCGTCACCCCCGGCAGCGAATCCTCGAAGGCCAGTGCCTGCCCGGCCTCGGCACCCAGCCGCTGCAACCCGGTCAGGTAAGGCAACGGGTCCGGCTTGGGCCGTGCCAGTTCCTCGGCCACCAGCACGTGCGCGAAACGCTGGCCCAGGCCCATGGCGTTCAACATGTGTTCGGCGTTCAGCCGCGGTGCATTGGTCACCACGCACATGCCGATGTCACGAGCCTGGGCATGTTCCAGCAGGCGCACTAGGCCCGGCATCGGCTCAAGAGCCGGCGACATGTCGCGGAACAGCGCCTCCTTGCGGTCGGCCAGCACCTGGCACTGCTCGGCACTGGCGCCGGCAAACAGCTCGGCGAACAGCTCGCCGTTGGCGCGGCCGCTGACCTGGGCATCGAACTGCGCCTGGCTCAGCTCGCGGCCGTCATGCTCGCGCAACAGTTGGCGAAAGGCCTGCAGATGCAAGGTGTCAGTGTCGGTGAGGGTTCCGTCGAGGTCGAACAGCAGGGCAGTCAGCATTGGGTATCCAGGTGCAAAATCATGGGCGGGCCAGAAGGGAGATTCTTTGCCTTTGGAGTCACGTCAACTACGCGACTTCCTGAGTGTACTGGAGTACGGCAGCCTTGGCAGAGCTGTGCTCGAACGCGAGGTTGACGCCTGCGCGTCGAGTCAGCAACTGCCAAGGCTGGAAAGCCAACCCGAGAAACCGGCCGTTGGCACGCTCCGGCTTTCGAAGCTTTGTCATCAGTTCTGGTTGGCGGAGGTGGCTGGGCGCAGGTAGCTGATCTTCTGCACCTTGCCGTCGCTGTCACGGTAGGTGAGGGTGGCGGTGTCGGCGTGGTCGGTGGCGTGGCCCGAGGCCTCCACCGCGATCACTTGGGCGATGTCCAGGTTCATGCCGTACTGGTACGGGGAGGCGGTCTGGGCGAAGGCGCCGACGCTGCTGCCGAAGGTCAGGGTGGTGATGGCGATTGCTTTGATGAAGGTCATGATCATGCTCCGTTAGCTTGGGTAGTGGGATCAGCAACTGCTTGCTGTCTGGGCTGAATATTGCGCGATAATATTTAGTGCGCAAAATATATTTCCGCTATCTGGTCTATTGGAGCGCTGCATCGCCGGAAAGATTGTGTGGGTCGCGGCGAGGGCTGATATGTTTCCCGCGTACCGGTTTGCATCTGATCGACGCTGACCTATCAAGGAAGAAAAACAATGAAAACAGTGCTCGGCTTGTTGTTTTTTATCTGTCTGGACATACCTGCATTCGCTGGCTACAAGACCATTGGCTTCAAGACCTCGACATTATCGGACAGGCAAACTGACCGTCCGCTGGAGCTGGTCGTCTGGTACCCGAGTACGACCACTGCGCCACCACAGTTGATCGCTGATACCCCGGTTTTCAGTGGTGACCTCGCTGTGCGCGATGCACCTCCAACTGCAGGCACGTATCCATTGGTGGTGTTTTCCCACGGCTTTCGCGGCAATTGGGGAAACCAGTCGTGGCTGGCCAGTGCACTGGCTCACCAAGGCTACATCGTGGCGGCGGTCAACCACCCCGGCACTACTACCCGCGATCGCAACCCTGAAGCCGCGGCACAGTTGTGGCGGCGTCCCATTGACTTGCAGCGGGCCATCAATACGGTCATGGCCCAGGCGGATCAGTTCGGGCGGGTGGCGAAGGGCCAAGTTGCAGTGGTCGGCCACTCACTGGGCGGCTGGACCGCGCTGGAAATTGCCGGCGCCCGCTTTGATCCCAAGCGTTTTGCCCAGGACTGTTCCATCCATCCGCAGCTGTCGAGTTGCAGCGTCTACAAGCAGATCAATGCCGACAGCGCCCCGGCATCGAAAGCTCGACTGGGTGGCGATTTGCGCGACAGTCGTGTCACCGCCATCGTTACCCTGGATCTTGGCCTGTCACGTGGCCTGACCGATGAAAGCCTTGCGGCTTTGCCAGTGCCGACGTTGGTGATTGCGGCCGGCGCGCCTTCTGAAGACCTTCCCGCGCAGCTGGAATCTGCTGACCTTGCCAAGCGTCTGCCTTCGGCGATGAGTCGTTATGTCGAGATCGAGGACGCCAGCCATTTCAGCTTCTTGTCGACGTGCAAACCAGGCGCGATGGCGTTGCTCGAAGACGATGCTCCAGGGGATGGTGTCATTTGCCGGGACGGCGATAACGCCCGGTCTCGGGGGGCAATCCAGTTGCAGATCGCCTCGCTGGTGACTGAGTTCCTGGAGCAGCATTTTGGTCGTTGGTCTATGTAACGACGCAGCGATGGGGCGGGAACGGTCTGCTGTGACTGGCTGTTACCGACCCACAGCGGGCATCTGTAACCGGGGCCGCTTCGCGCCCCATCGCCGGCAAGCGCGGCTCCCACAGTGTCTCTGCTGATTCAATTCGCCATGTGCAGTCAGGTTTGGGACCAGCCATATAGCCTTCAGCATCATTGCGGTAGTTTCGCGGATCGCAGCCGCCAAGCCGTCGACGAAGGGGGCTGTTCAGCGTGCTCCGAAAAGAGTACAAATGTGCTCCATGGACAATCTTACCCCAAAACGCCGCGCCATCTTCGAGTTCATCCGTGAGCGCATCGCCGACCACGGCCAGCCGCCGAGCCTGGCCGATATCGCCACGCGCTTCGGTTTTGCCTCGCGCAGCGTGGCGCGCAAGCACATCACCGCCCTGTGCCAGGCCGGCTACATCGACGTCACGCCGAACCAGGCGCGGGGCATACGCCTGGCCGAACGGCTGCGCCGCCCGGAAATCCTCGAAGTGCCGGTGCTGGGCCAGGTGGCGGCAGGCGCCCCCATCGGCCCGGACCTCGACATTCACGAGCAACTGCTGCTCGACCCCAGCCTGTTCCGCCGTACCCCCGACTACCTTCTGAAGGTGCGTGGCGATTCGATGATCGACGACGGCATTTTCGACGGCGACCTGGTCGGCATCCTCCAGCAGGCCGACGCCCGCGATGGCCAGATCGTGGTCGCCCGCCTGGACGGCGAGGTGACCATCAAGCGCCTGCAGCGCCAGGGTGGCAATTACCGGCTGTTGCCACGCAACCCGGCCTATGCGTCCATCGATGTGCGGCCTGAACAGGAGTTCTTCATCGAAGGCGTGTTCTGCGGCTTGCTGAGGCGTGACTGATGGGCGCGGTGGTCGACCTCGACAGGTTGCTCGACCAGCGCCGGGTATGGCGCGGCCGGCAGGCCCAGGCGCGGCCGCTCGGCCTGCAGCCCACGGGCCATGTCGCCCTTGACCAATGCCTGCCGGAAGGTGGCTGGCCGGCGGCTGCGCTCAGTGAACTGTTGCTGGCCAGCCCCGGCTGCGGCGAATTGCAGCTGCTGTGGCCGACCCTGGCCCGCTTGAGCGCTGAAGCCAGCCGAATCGTGCTGGTGGCTCCGCCATTCATTCCTTACGCCCCGGCCTGGCAGGCCGCGGGGGTGGACCTGCGCTGGCTGGTACAGGTGGACGCCGAACCTGCCGATGCCCTGTGGGCCGCCGAGCAGTGCCTGCGCTCCGGCAGTTGCGCGGCGGTGCTGTGCTGGCCGGAACGTGCCGATGACCGCGCCCTGCGGCGCTTGCAGGTGGCTGCCGAAACCGGCCAGGCGCTGGCCTTCGCCTGCCGGCCGCAACAGGCGGCGCACAACCCTTCGCCCGCAGCGCTGCGCATTGCCGTCGACACCCGCCCGGCACAATGGCGCGTGCTGAAAAGCCGTGGCGGCATGCCCCCGGCGCTGCCCATCGCCTGCCCGGGGCGGGGCTGATGCAACATGCTCTGGGCCTGCATCCTGCTTCCGCAGCTGGCGCTGGACACGGTCCTGCGTGAGCGTGACGACCCCGATACCCCCCTGGTGCTGCTTGGCGGGCCGACCCAGCGACGTGTGCTGCAGGCGGTCAACCCGGCGGCGGCGGCGCTCGGCCTGCGGGCCGGGCAAACCCTGACGGCGGCGCGTGCGCTGGCCGATGGCTTCAGCTGCGTCGAGGCCGACCCCAAGCGCATCGACCAGGTGCAGCAGTTGCTGGCAGCCTGGGCCTACCGCTTCAGTGCCCAGGTCAGCCTGCACTACCCACGGGCGCTGTTGCTGGAGGTCGGCTCCAGCCTGCAGCTGTTCGGCCCCTGGCCGCTGTTCGAGGCCCGCCTGCGCCAGGAGCTGGCGGAACTGGGCTTGCGCCAACGCATCGTCCTGGCCAGCAACCCGGTGGCGGCGCGCATGCTCGCCAATGCTCACGATGGCCTGGCCGTGATGGATGCAGATGCCACCCGTGCGGCGCTGCTGGGCATGCCCATCGAGCGTATCGGCCTGCCTGCGCAGGCTGCCGAGGCCTTTGCCCGCATGGGCCTGCGCCAGTTGAGCCAGGTGCTGGCCTTGCCCCGCGACAGCCTGGCCAGGCGCTTTCCGGCCCAGGTGCAGCTGCACCTTGATCAGCTGCTCGGCCTGCGCAACCTGGGGCTGGGCTTCTACCAGCCCCCGGACCGTTTCGAGACCCGGCTGGAGCTGAACTTCGACGTCGAATCGCACCAGGCCCTGCTGTTTCCGCTGCGGCGCATGCTCAACGACCTTGCCGCGTTCCTCGCCGGGCGTGACTGTGGCGTGCAGCGTTTCTGCCTGCACCTGGAGCATGCCGAAGGGCCGGATACCTTGCTGAAGGTAGGCCTGCTGGCCGCCGAACGCGATGCCGCGATGCTGTTCGAACTGGCGCGCGGGCGCCTGGAGCCGCTACGCATTCCCGCACCGGTGCGCAACCTGCGGCTGGTTGCCGAGGACCTGCCACCCTTCGTGCCGCAACACCAGGCATTGTTCGACCCGCGTGCGCAGCAGGCGCAACCTTGGGAACAATTGCGCGAACGGCTACGCGCCCGCCTGGGGGATGAGGCGGTCAAGGGCCTGAGCGCGGCAGCCGATCATCGCCCCGAATGCGCCTGGCAAGCGGTAGAGCAGGGTGCCCAGGGCAGCATGCCGGTCGTTCCTGGCAGCCGCCCTGGCTGGCTGCTGTCGGCCCCCATGGCGCTGGACGAAGGCGGCTATCGCCTGCAAGGCCATGCCGAGCGCATCGAATCGGGCTGGTGGGATGGCGGCGATGTGCGCCGCGACTATTACCGTATCGAAACCCGCGACGGCCTGCGCGGCTGGGCCTACCGCGACCTGGGCAAGGCCGGCCCGTTGTGGCTGCAGGGCTGGTTCGCATGAACACCCCGGGTTATGCCGAGCTGCACTGCCTGTCCAACTTCAGCTTCCAGCGCGGCGCGTCGAGCGCCGACGAACTGTTCCGGCGCGCGCGTGAACAGGGCTACCAGGCGCTGGCGATCACCGACGAATGCACCCTGGCCGGCATCGTCCGTGCCTGGCAGGCGGCCAAGGAACACCAGCTGCGGCTGATCGTGGGCAGTGAAGTGCAGTTGCAGGACGGCCCCAGGCTGGTGCTGCTGGTGCAGGACCTGGCCGGCTACCAGAACCTGTGCGCGCTGATCACCCGGGCCCGGCGGCGGGCGCAGAAGGGCGAGTACCAACTGTTTCGCGATGATCTGCAGCAGCACCATCAGGGCCTGCTGGCATTATGGGTAGCCGATGACAGCGGCGATGCCACCCCCGGGCAGTGGCTGCACGGCGTGTTCGGTGAGCGCCTGTGGCTGGCCGTGCACCTGCACCGCGGCAGTGACGATACCTTGCGCCTTGAACGCTTGCGTAGCCTGGCGGCCAGGGTCGGCATCCGCGCCGTGGCCTGTGGCGACGTGCACATGCACGTGCGCGGTCGCCGCGCCCTGCAAGATTGCATGACCGCCATTCGCCAGCATTGCCTGGTGGCCGAGGCCGGGCGCTTCCTGTTTGCCAATGGCGAGCGGCACCTGCGCAGCCAGGCGCAACTGGGCGAGCTCTATCCCGCCGACTTGCTGGCCGAGACCCTGGCCATCGCTGCGCGCTGCCAGTTCGAGCTGAGCGAATTGAAATACCAGTACCCACGCGAACTGGTGCCCCAGGGGCATAGCCCGGCGAGCTGGTTGCGCGAATTGTGCCAGCAGGGTTTGCCGTCGCGCTGGCCAAACGGGCCGAGCAGCAAAGTGAGGGATGTGCTGGCCAAGGAGCTGGCGCTGATCGAGGAGCTGGGCTACGAAAGCTACTTCCTGACTGTGCACGACATCGTCGCCTTCGCCCGCAGCCAGCGCATTCTGTGCCAGGGGCGGGGCTCGGCTGCCAACTCGGTGGTGTGCTTCGTGCTGGGCATCACCGAGCTCGACCCCATGCAACACCACCTGTTGTTCGAGCGCTTCCTGTCGCGCGAGCGCAACGAACCGCCGGACATCGACGTGGACTTCGAGCACGACCGGCGCGAGGAGGTGATCCAGTATGTTTTCCGTCGCTACGGCCGGCACCGGGCGGCGCTCACTGCGGTGGTCAACACCTACCATGCCGCCGGTGCGGTGCGGGATGTGGCGCGGGTGCTGGGGCTGCCCGCCGACCAGGTGGACGCCCTGGCCAAATGCTGTGGCCGCTGGAGCGATCGCATACCCGACGACCAGCGCCTGGCCGAGGCCGGCTTCGAGGCGGGCAGCCCTTCGCTGCGCCGGGTACTGGTGCTGGCCGGCGAACTGATCGGCTTCCCTCGGCACCTGTCACAGCACCCGGGCGGCTTCGTCATCTCGCAGCAACCCTTGGACGAACTGGTGCCGGTGGAGAATGCCGCGATGCCGGAGCGCACGGTGATCCAGTGGGACAAGGACGACCTGGACATGGTCGGCCTGCTCAAGGTCGACGTGCTGGCGCTGGGCATGCTCAGCGCCTTGCGCCGTTGCTTCGACCTGCTGCAACGCCACCGTGGCCGGCACCTGACCCTGGCGTCCATCCCCGCCGAAGACCCGGCCACCTACGCGATGATCAGCCGTGCCGAGACCATGGGCGTGTTCCAGATCGAATCGCGCGCGCAAATGGCCATGTTGCCGCGGCTTCGGCCGGAAAAGTTCTACGACCTGGTCATCGAGGTGGCCATCGTCCGCCCCGGGCCGATCCAGGGCGACATGGTCCACCCTTACCTGCGCCGGCGCCTGAAGCAGGAACCGGTGACCTATCCCTCGCCGCAACTGAAGGCAGTGTTCGAGCGCACCCTGGGTGTGCCGCTGTTCCAGGAGCAGGTGATGGAGCTGGCGATGGTCGCGGCCGACTACACCCCGGGCGAGGCCGACCAGTTGCGCCGCAGCATGGCCGCCTGGAAGCGTCACGGCGGCCTGGAACCGCACCGCGAGCGGCTGGTGCAGGGCATGTTGCGCAATGGTTATGACCTGGCGTTTGCCGAGCGCATCTTCGAGCAGATCAAGGGCTTTGGCAGCTATGGCTTTCCGGAATCGCACGCGGCCAGTTTTGCCTTGTTATGCTATGCCAGCAGCTGGCTCAAGTGCCATGAACCGGCGATTTTCACCTGCGCGCTGGTCAACAGCTGGCCCATGGGTTTCTACAGCCCCGACCAGTTGCTGCAAGAGGCCCGGCGCCAGGGGATCGAGGTCAGGCCGGTCGATGTATGCCACAGTGACTGGGACTGCACGCTCGAGCCTGAGCCTGGCGAGGTGCTGGCCATTCGCATGGGCTTGCGCCTGGTACGCGGCCTTGCCGAGGCTGATGCCAGGCGCCTGGAGCAGGCGAGGGCACAGCGGCCATGGCGCGATGTCGAAGACCTGTGCCTGCGTGCCGGGCTCGATTCGCGAGCCCGGGCCCAGTTGGCCGATGCCGGCGCGCTGCGCGCCTTGGCCAGGGACCGGCACCAGGCGCGCTGGCAGGTGGCGGCGGTGCAGCCGCAACTGCCTTTGTTCGCCGATATCGAAGCCTTGCCGGAACGTACCGTCGAACTGCCCGTCCCCAGTGTGGCAGAGGACCTGATGGCCGATTACCAGACCCTGGGTACCACGCTTGGGCCGCATCCCCTGACCTTGTTGCGCTCACGCCTGCGGGCCCTGGGCTGTCGCAGTTCGCGCGAGCTGCAAGATGTCGGGCATGGTGACAACATTGCCGTGGCAGGGCTGGTGGTGGGCCGCCAGCGGCCACAGACCGCCAGCGGCGTGACCTTCGTCACCCTGGAGGACGAGCACGGCATGGTCAATGTGGTGGTGTGGCGGGATCTTGCCGAGCGGCAGCGGCGGGCACTGGTGGGGGCGCAGTTGCTCAAGGTCAGCGGGCGGCTGGAGCAGGAGAATGGCGTGCGCCACCTGATAGCACGGCGGCTGGAGGATGTGAGCCCGCTGTTGCAAGGGCTGGATGTACGCAGCCGGGATTTCCATTGATCCCCGGCACCTCACGCAAAATCCTGATTTTTGCGCGGTCCCTGTGGGAGCGGCTTTAGCCGCGAACACCGGCGCAGCCGGTGCCATGCACCGCGCTGGATTCTTCGCGGCTAAAGCCGCTCCCACAGGGTACGAGGATTGCTTGCGAATTCAGTTATCTTCGTGCCAGTCGCTACACCATCGCCAACCGCTGCTTGCGCATCGGTGCCGGGAACGCCCGGTCGATCGCCCGCAGGTCTTCGCCGGTCAGGGTCAGCGCACCCGCAGCGGCATTCAACCGCACATGCTCGGGTGTCACGGCCTTGGGGATGGCTATCACCCCGTCATTGCGTGTCACCCACGCCAGGCTGACCTGGGCCACCGTGGCCCCATGGCGCTCGGCGATTTCCGCCAGCACCGGGTGCTGCAGCAGGCGCCCGGCCTGGGCCAGCGGGCAGTAGGCCATGATCGGCAGCGCACGCTTTTCGCACCAAGGCAACAGGTCGAACTCGATGCCACGCTGGGCCGGGTTGTACAGCACCTGGTTGGTGGCGCAATCGGGGTTGTGCAGTTCGCGCAGGTCGTCGACATCGAAATTGGAAACACCCCAGCGCTTGATCTTGCCTTGCTCGCGCAAGCGCTCGAACGCTTCGACGGTTTCCTCCAGTGGGTGCTGGCCGCGCCAGTGCAGCAGGTACAGGTCGATGCAGTCGGTGCCCAGGCGGGTGAGGCTGCGCTCGCAGGCGGCGGCCATGGCGCGCAGGCTGGCATTGTGCGGATACACCTTGCTGACCAGGAACACCTGGTCGCGGCGGCCGGCAATGGCCTGGCCAACCACTTCTTCCGCGCCACCTTCGGCATACATCTCGGCGGTATCGATCAGGCTCAGCCCAAGTTCGATACCCTGTTGCAGGGCCGCCACCTCGGCCGCCTTGCGAGCCGGATCTTCACCCATGTACCAGGTGCCCTGGCCGATGGCCGGAACGCTCGAACCTGCCAGTTTCACGTAACGCATGTCACCTCCGGGATGCGGGTATTGGAAAGCAGTACCTCGAGCAGCGCTTGCGCTGCCGTGGAAAGCTTGTGTTCGCTAAGAGCAATCACACCGATGCGGCGCTCGACCGTGGGCTCGACCAAGGGCACGCAGCGGGCGCCAAGCTCCTGCATCTGATTGATGCAAAGTGCCGGCACGGCACTGACCCCCAGCCCACTGGCGACCATGCGCCCGACGGTAGACAACTGATGGCTCTCGAAAGCCACCGCCAGTTTGCCGTGGCGGGCGGCCACGTTCTGCTCCATCAGCAGGCGCACCGCCGAAGGGCGTTGCAGGGCCACGAAGTCTTCGGCCAGCAATTGTGCCCAGCTGACCTGGGGCAGCTGCGCCAAGGGCGAATCGGCGGGCACCACGGCGACGAAACGGTCCATGTACAACGGGTGGAAATCCAGGCCATCGTTGTTGTCCGGTTCGAAGCCGATGCCCAGTTCGACGCGGCGATGGCGCACCAGTTCCTGCACCTGTTCGTTGATCACATCGTGCACCGTGACGTTGACCTTCGGGTAACGCTGGCGAAATACCTTCAGCGAGTGGGGCAGCAGGTTGCCGGCAAAGGCCGGCATGGCCGCCACCGAAACCCGGCCCAGTTGCAGGGTGAAACGCTGGCGCAGCATTTCTTCGGTGTCGTCCCAGTCGGCCAGCAGGCGCCGTGCCAGCGGCAGCAGCACCTCGCCCTCGGCAGTCAGGCTGACGCTGCGCGTGGTGCGGCTGAGCAGGGCGCCGCCAAGGTTTTCTTCCAGGGCCTTGATGGTCAGGCTCAGTGCCGGTTGCGAGACATGCAGGTGTTCACCGGCCTGGGCGAAGCTCTGGTATTTGGCCACAGCGACAAAGGCGCGCAGTTGCTTGACGTTCATGACAGGCCTGTTGGTTGTTTTGCAAAAGTTATCAATCGATGATGAAAACAAAATTAACAAATCAGTCGCTTGCGGTGAAGATGTCCCCACACGCTCACCGACAGCCTCGTCGGTTCAACAACTACAAAAGGCGGATCAGCATGGCCGGACTGGACAAGCGCGTTGCAACCTATGAACAGGCCCTCGAAGGCCTGACCGACAACATGACGGTACTGGCTGGTGGTTTCGGCCTGTGCGGTATCCCTGAAAACCTTATCAGCGAAATCAAGCGCCGTGGCGTCAAGGGCCTGACCGTGGTCTCCAACAACTGCGGTGTCGACGGCTTTGGCCTGGGCGTGCTGCTGGAAGACCGGCAGATCCGCAAGATGGTCGCTTCCTACGTGGGCGAGAACGCCGAGTTCGAACGCCAGCTGCTGAGCGGCGAGCTGGAAGTGGAACTGACCCCGCAAGGCACCCTCGCCGAGAAAATGCGCGCCGGTGGCGCCGGCATCCCGGCCTTCTACACGGCCACCGGCTACGGCACCCCGGTTGCCGACGGCAAGGAAGTGCGCGAATTCAACGGCCGCAAGTACATCCTCGAAGAATCCATCACCGGCGACTTCGCCATCGTCAAGGGCTGGAAGGCCGACCACTACGGCAACGTGGTGTACCGCAACACCGCGCAAAACTTCAACCCGCTGGCGGCCACCGCCGGCAAGATCACCGTGGTCGAAGTGGAAGAGATCGTCGAACCTGGCGTGCTGCTGCCCAGCGAGATCCACACCCCGGGCATCTACGTGGACCGCGTCATCGTCGGCACCTTCGAAAAGCGTATCGAAAAGCGCACCGTCAAGGCCTGAGCGCCATCCACCAGAACAACAAAGAGATCCTGACCATGGCACTGACCCGCGAACAGATGGCGCAACGCGTCGCCCGTGAACTGAAGGACGGCTACTACGTAAACCTGGGCATCGGCATTCCGACCCTGGTGGCCAACTACGTACCCGCCGACATGGATGTGATGCTGCAATCGGAAAACGGCCTGCTCGGCATGGGCGAATTCCCCACCGAAGGCACCATCGATGCCGACATGATCAACGCCGGCAAGCAGACCGTCACCGCCCGCCGCGGTGCCTCGATCTTCGATTCGGCGCAGTCGTTCGCCATGATCCGTGGCGGCCACGTCGACCTGACCGTGCTCGGCGCTTTCGAGGTGGATGTGCAAGGCAACATCGCTTCGTGGATGATCCCGGGCAAGCTGGTGAAGGGCATGGGCGGCGCCATGGACCTGGTGGCCGGTGCCGAGAACATCATTGTCACCATGACCCACGCGTCCAAGGACGGCGAGTCCAAGCTGCTGCCGCAGTGCAGCCTGCCATTGACCGGTGCTGGCTGCATCCGCAAGGTGCTGACCGACCTGGCCTACCTGGAAATCGAAAACGGCGCCTTCATCCTGCGCGAGACCGCGCCTGGGGTGAGCATCGAGGAAATCATCGAGAAAACCGCCGGCAAGCTGATCGTGCCGGATGATGTGAAGGAAATGACCTTCTAAGATCGCAAGCGTCACGCCCCCCTGTAGGAGCAGCCTTGTGCTGCGAAGCGGCCAGCGCAGGCATGCACGAGATGTGTTGTCTGTACTGGCCGCTTCGCAGCACAAGGCTGCTCCTACAGGGGTTTTGCGTTTTTGCTGATGTATCCGATAAAACCAATAAAAGGAATTGAACTGTGGCCGCTGAAATCCAAGACAGCCGTTCCGCGCGCTTTGCCTTGCGCTGCTCCAACTGGGCCGAACGCTGGTTCCCCGATTCCTGGGTGTTTGCCGCCCTGGCAGTACTGCTGGTGTGCATCGGCGCCCTGGCCATGGGCGCCAAGCCGACCGACACCGCCAAGGCCTTTGGCGATGGCTTCTGGAGCCTGATCCCCTTCACCATGCAGATGGCCTTCGTGGTCATCGGCGGCTATGTGGTGGCCAGCTCGCCGCCCGCGGCGCGGCTGATCGACCGCCTGGCGCGCATCCCCGGCAATGGCCGTTCGGCCGTGTGCTGGGTGGCGCTGATCTCGATGCTGGCATCGCTGCTCAACTGGGGCCTGTCGCTGGTGTTCGGCGGCCTGCTGGTGCGCGCCCTGGCGCGGCGCACCGAACTGAAGATGGACTACCGCGCCGCCGGCGCCGCCGCCTACCTGGGCCTGGGCGCCGTGTGGGCGCTGGGCCTGTCTTCGTCGGCGGCGCAATTGCAGGCCAACCCGGCCAGCCTGCCACCGTCGATCCTGTCGATTACCGGGGTGATCCCGTTCACCGAGACCATCTTCCTCTGGCAGTCCGGCGTGATGCTGGCGGCATTGGTAGTAGTCTCGCTGGTGATCGCCTACGCCACGGCGCCGGGCCCGAACAGCGCGCGCAGCGCCCAGGACTGCGGGGTCGACCCCAGCTTCACCGCGCCACCGGCACCCCAGCGCACCCGCCCGGGCGAGTGGCTGGAACACAGCCCCATCCTGATCCTGTTGCTGGTGGCCCTGGCCGCCGGCTGGCTGTACCAGGAGTTCGCCACCAAACCGGCGATTACCGCCATTTCCGGGCTGAACACCTACAACCTGTTGTTCATCATGCTCGGTGCCTTGCTGCACTGGCGCCCGCGCAGCTTCCTCGATGCGGTGGCGCGTGCGGTTCCGACCACCACCGGGGTGCTGATCCAGTTCCCGCTGTATGGTTCGATCGCTGCCATTCTCACCCAGGTGAAGGGCGTCGACGAGCAGACTTTGGCCCACCACATTTCACTGTTCTTCACCCAGATCGCCACGCATGACACCTATGCCGTGCTGATGGGCGTGTATTCGGCGGTGCTGGGCTTCTTCATCCCATCGGGTGGTGGCAAGTGGATCATCGAGGCCCCGTACGTGATGCTGGTGGCCAATGACCTGCAGTACCACCTGGGCTGGGCAGTGCAGATCTACAACGCCGCAGAAGCCTTGCCGAACCTGATCAACCCGTTCTACATGCTGCCGCTGCTGGGGGTACTGGGGCTCAAGGCACGCGACCTGATCGGCTTCTCGTTCGTGCAGTTGCTGGTGCACGTGCCGCTGGTGCTGGTGTTGCTGTGGGCATTGGGTACGACTTTGCAGTACCTGCCGCCGGTGATGCCGTAACCCTGGGCCTGCGCTGGCTTTTTGTAGGAGCGGCCTTGTGTCGCGATAGGGCCGCAAAGCGGCCCCAGGGTTTCAGCAATAGTGCACAAATTGCCGGGGCTGCTCTGCAGCCCTATCGCGACACAAGGCCGCTCCTACAAGACTCAGCGCAGCAGCCCCAGCATTTCCTGAGCAGTCCACGTATCATTACCAGGCTGCCTTCGCCTGGGAAATCCGCGTCACATGTCTATCCGATTGAAACTGCTGCGAAAGAAACTGGGGATGACCCTGGAGCTGCTGGCCGACAAGACCGGCATGACCAAGAGCTACCTGTCCAAGGTCGAACGTGGCCTGAACACCCCCTCGATCGCCGCCGCGCTGAAGCTGGCGCGGGCACTGAATGTCAATGTCGAAGAACTGTTCGCCGAAGAGCAGACCGGCCAGAACCGCTACAGCCTGGTACGCCATGGCGAGCGCCAGGCATTGGTGGGTGACGGGGCAGGGCCGGGGTACTCGGCCCTCACCAGCCAGGTCGGGCAGCGCAGCCTGCTGCCGTTCCTGATCCAGCCGCCGACCGAGTTCAGCGACCCTACGTTCAAGGAGCACTTGGGCGAAGAATTCCTGTTCGTCCACACCGGCCAGGTGGAAGTGGACTTCATGAGCGAGCGGGTACTGCTGGAGCAAGGCGATGCCTTGCATTTCAATGCCCAGACACCACATCGGCTGAGGTCGGTCGGGCCGCTGCCGGCGCAGTTGCTGGTCGTGGTGCATCACGCAGACGAATAACATGCCGGGGCGCCAAACCGCCCCACGGCCTTGCCTTTCTCAGCGATGAAACTATGGCGCCACCCATGCAGCGCCCTATGCTCAATTTGCGCGTCGATATTTTGACTATATAGTCCGGCGCCCATTGAATTTTATTATAGTGTCGAATCGTTGACGCAATGTCATTGTGTTCATAAGCTCATCTCAACGGTGAAACAACTCCCGAACACCACGCCAACAAACAATTGATTCCTCTTCCCAGGAGGGCGTATGCGCACGGCTCTGATTATCAAATCGATGTCTTTGCTGGCGCTGTTAAGTGGCGCAGCGCGTGCGGCGGATATGTATATCAATCAGAACAGTATCGTCCCTGTTTCAACGGCAGGGTGGTTCTTTGCATTTGCTGTCGTTGGCTTTGTAGCTGTCGCCAACAGGAGAAAGATCTGAATCCGCCAGCCTGGGTTCTACCCTTGACGCCAGCGGCCCGGGGCCTCGCTTGTCAATTCCCCAGCCGTTGCTATATTGCCAGTAGCCCGTGCAGGTCCACGGTTGCAGGCAGCAAAGCCCAGGCTGCACAGCGTCAAGGCAAGGCCTCGTAAAGATCGAGGTCATCGCGGTTGGCGTATGCCGCGAAGCGGAGCGAGAGTTGGTGTGCTGTTCTCATTCAGTGCTCTTTGTCGGGCCTTTTCGGCCGGAGGGACCCTCATGGTGCGTTCAATGTTTACCGCGTTCTGCATGCTGATGGTGTGGTCTGGTGCCGGTAAGGCCGACCCGAGCAGTGCTACCTACCTGCTCAGCCCCGGCGATGTGGTGATGGTTTCGGTGTGGCAGGAAGATAGCCTGCGCCAGGAAGCCACCGTACTTCCCGATGGCAGTATCACGTTCCCCCTGGCAGGTCGCATCGATGTTGCCGGGCTGGATGTGACGACCGTTGAAAAACAAGTGGCTGCCAAACTCGAGAAATTCCTCCCCGACCCGAACGTCAGCGTTGTCGTCAAGAGCATCGCCGGCAACCTGGTCTATGTACAAGGCAAAGTGATAAAGCCCGGGCCGGTACAGATGGCGGGCCCTACCGCAGTGTTGCAGGCCCTGAGCATGTCCGGCGGCCTGGACAAGTTTGCAGATGAAAGCGAAATCAAAGTGGTGCGCGGCACTGGCGCTTCCCAAAAAATCCTGCCCGTGCGATATAGAGACCTGGTGTCTGGCCGGGATATGTCCACCAACATCCAACTTCAGGCTGGCGATACGCTGGTCGTCCCTTGATCTTGCCTTTAATAAGAACACTTAATGCCTCTTCTCAGAACAACTAGTATTGCAACGGCAATCTTGGTGTTGCCGTTTACGAACACGGTCTTGGCAGCAAATTGGCAGTCTACGGTAGTGGTACCGACATCCGTCGAACATGACAGCAACCCCTTGCTGCTGTCGTCGGGTGAAAAGGGCATAACGCGCACGATCATCGCGCCGGATTACACCCTGATCGGTACCTTCGACCGTGACGAACTGAGGTTGGGGCTGGGCATGAATGTATTGCGCTCGTCCGACACGGCGGTGGTCGACAACCGTGAGGACCCTGATGTGAGCCTGGGCTGGCAGCGTCAGACCGAGCGCGGGCGGTTTGGCCTGCTGGCGCGTTACAACGAAAGTTCGACGCTGTCGGGAACGGTGCTGGATACCGGCGTGGTCACCACCGATGGCACGCAAAAGCTGTATACGCTGACCGGCAACTGGAGCCAGGCGGTTACCGAGCGTAGCACCTTGAGCAACGAAACCACGTACAACCGTGCCCGTTATGACATCAGTACGCTGACGGGTTACGAAGAACTGGGCAACGTGTTCACCTGGACCTACGCCTGGAGCGAGCGGGCTGATCTGTACAGCCGCTTTGGTGCCCGGCGTTATGAGCCCGAGGAGGACCAGACGGCGACGGCGTCCAACAGCTACAGCCCCGCGGTCGGGGTCAAGTACCAGTTTTCCGAAAGCCTCAGCGCCGATGCGCATGTGGGTGTCACCGAGGTTTCCGGTGACGAAGGTGGCCGACGCGGGGAGGGTGGGGTTGCGCTGCTGTACACCGGTGCGCGCGCCGTCGCCAGCTTCACCGCCGAACGCAGCACGGTAGCCAGCGCCGAAGGCGGCTTCGCCGAGCTGGACCAGGTGCGCGGTGTGTGGAGTTACGCCGTCACCGAACTGACACGGGTGGGCGCGGACGCTGCCTGGCAAGACAGCAAAGGGCAGACCCCCAACACCCTGCAGACTTACAGCGTGTGGGCCAGCCGCGAGTTTTCGCCGTACTGGGACCTGCGCCTGTCGCTGATGTACAAGGATCGGCAGCAGGATAACGAAGCCGATGCGAACGCTACGATCGTGGGTTTGACGTTGACGTACAGGTACCCCGACATCTGAACTTCAGGCAGGTGGCCCCATGAAGTCTGACTACGAGCTCTCCCTCAGAGATTACATTGCCATAATCAAGGACAGGGCCCTGTTATTGGGGGTGAGCATCGTAGTCATCCTGGCCGCGACCGTCGCAGTCGCGGTGATGGTGCCGCCGATCTACCAATCGACCGGCACCATCCTGGTGGAGTCGCAGCAGATTTCCCCTGAGCTGGTGTCGACCAACAACACCAGCTTTGCCGATGAACGCATCGAAGTGATTCGCCAGCGGGTGATGACCCGCGAGAACCTGCTGCGCATCATCGACAAGTACAACCTGTTTCCCGACAAGCGTTTCAGCGATAGCGACAAGATCGACCACATGCGCAGCGCCATCGTCGTCGAAACCCTTACCACATACGTGCGCGGGCGGGGTGAAGCGACCGTGGCGTTCAATGTGTCCTTCGAGCACAAGCAGCCCGAGGTGGCCAAGGAAGTCGCCGACGAGTTGGTGACGCTGTTCCTCAACGAGAACCTCAAGCAGCGTACCGAGCGGGCCAACGAAACCACCGAGTTCCTCACCCAGGAGGCGAACAAGCTGGGTGCCGAGCTGGCCAACCTGGAAAACCAGCTGGCGGATTTCAAGCAGGCCCACGCCAACGCCTTGCCCGAGCACCAGACCTTGCGCATGAACATGCTGTCACGGTCGGAGCTGGAGTTCCGCGAGGTCGACCGTGATTACAAGGCCGCCCAGGAAGAACTGCGTTACCTTGAGCTGGAACTGTCCGCGGCCAATGCCGGGCTGGCAACCAAGGCCGGCGAAGGCCCCAGGGCGGCCGGTGCCGAGCAGCCCCAGGACCTGCCCAGCCTGAAGGCCGAATATGCCCGGCTGCTGAGCCGCTACAAGGAAGCCCACCCCGATGTGGTGGCGGTCAAGCGCAGGATCCAGGCGCTCGAAGCCAGTGGCAATCGCACGGCGGCGGCCTCCACGGTCGGCCTCGATGTCGCCCGCGTGCGCGCCAAGATGAGCGCGGCACAGGAACGCATTGCTTCGCTGGCCGAGCAGAAGCGCGAGTTGACCCGCAAGATGGAAGGCTACGAGGCCGAGATCCTCGAGGCGCCGCAGGTCGAGCGTGGCCTGGTGACCTTGATGCGTGACCACGACAACGCGCGCAAGAAGTACGAGGAAATCCGCGCCAAGGAAATGGGCGCGAAGATTACCGAAAGCCTGGAGCAGGAAAACAAGGCCGAGCGCTTTGTACTGCTTGAGCCACCACTGATGCCCGAGAAACCGATCAAGCCCAACCGCAAGAAGATCGCTGCGCTGGGCCTGGTGCTGGCACCGGCAGGTGGCGGTGCGCTGGTGATGCTGCTGGAGATGTTCAACCAGCGCATTCGCGGCGTCGGTGCACTGGAGAACCTGCTGGGCAGGCGGGTGCTGGTGGCGCTGCCATACATCGATACCAAGGCCGATGTGGCCAGGCGCAAGCGTTGGCGCAACTGGCTGATCGTGGCGGCACTGGCGCTGGCGGCTATCATGGTAGTGCTGGTGCACGTGTTCTACATGCCACTGGATGTGCTGTTGTTCAAAGTCATGTCTCGGTTTGCATAGGGAAGCAGTGATGGACAGGACCAAGCCGGCTGTTGGCAATAATCTTCACCAGGTTACCCCGGGTACCCCGCAGGCCTTGTCACCCGCCCCTGGTACGGGACTTGCGGAAGTGCCTGGCCAGTTCGATTACGTGAACACCAAGGTGGTGCCGCTGCGCGCGGAGCACCTGGAGCGTCACCGTATCGTCGCCTACAACAAGAACTCCAACATGAACGGGCCGATCGACCTGCTGCGCACGCAAGTGCTCAGGACCATGGACGAGAATGGCTGGCGAACCCTGGCCATCACCTCGCCAACCCCTGAAGCGGGCAAGACGGTGCTGGCGATCAACCTGGCCATGAGCATCGCCCACCACACCACCAAGACCGCTTTGCTGGTGGACTTCGACCTGCGTCGACCCAAGGTTGGCAGCAGCCTGGGCCTGCCCATGGACCAGGCGTTGAACGAGTTTCTGACGGACAAGGCCGAGTTGCAGGACTGCCTGGTCAATCCGACCTTGCCTCGGTTCGTGGTGCTGCCCACGCGGGTGCCGGTGCCGTTGTCCACCGAAATGCTGTCGTCGCCCAAAGTGAGCAACCTGATCAGCGAACTACGCAACCGCTACGAGTCGCGCATCTGCATTTTCGATTTGCCGCCATTGCTCAGTTCTGACGATGCGATCACCGTGATACCCAAGTTCGACTGTGTGCTGCTGGTGGTGGCCAACGGTATGAACAACAGGAAGGAGATCGAGGATTGCCTGCATCACCTGGCAAGGGTGAACCTGGTGGGAACGGTATTGAACAAAGCTGACGAGCAGCCTCGAACCTATTATTGAGTCTCGGTATTGTTGGGCTGCTTCGCAGCCCATCGCGACACAAGGCCGCTCCTACAGGTACAGCGCATTCCTTCAGCTGGTGGGGTCTCTGTGGGAGCGGGCATGCCCGCGAAGCAGGCGACGCGGTGGATGGCACCGGCTGCGCCGGTGTTCGCGGGCGCGCCCGCTCCCACAGGTATGGCGCACTCTTTTCAGCTTGTGGGGTAGCGAGCCCAGGGGTACTGCAACTCCCACTGCCACGCATGCCGCACAATCGACTCCAGCGTGGCAAACTCCGGCCGCCAGCCCAGCATGTGCATGGCCTTGCCAGCATCCGCCACCAACCGGGGCGGGTCGCCGGGGCGGCGGGGGGCGTCGAGGGTGCGGATCTGCCGGCCAGTCACCGTCCGGGCCGTATCGATCACCTGCTGCACCGAAAAGCCCAGCCCGTTGCCCAGGTTGAACGCGGTTCGCTCGCCACCCGCCAGCAGGTAATCCACCGCCAGTGCATGAGCCGCCGCCAGGTCGGCCACATGCACATAGTCGCGTATGCAGGTGCCATCCGGCGTGTCGTAGTCGCGGCCAAACACCGTTACTGCATCACGCCGGCCCGAAGCGGCCTGCAGGATCAGCGGGATCAGGTGGGTTTCCGGGTCATGACGCTCTCCCAGCTGGCCCTCCGGGTCTGCGCCCGCTGCGTTGAAGTAACGCAGGCATACCGACTTCAAGCCATAGGCCCGGTCGAAGTCCTCGAGAATCTGCTCGACCATCCATTTGCTCAACCCATACGGGTTGATCGGCCCCTTGGCATGTGCTTCGTCGATCGGCACGTACTGCGGGTTGCCGTAGACGGCTGCGCTGGAAGAAAACACCAGGTGCCTGATACCGGCATTCACCATGGCCTGCAGGAGGGAAAGGGTGGCCGCGACATTGTTCTGGTAGTACTTGCCGGGCACGCTGACCGACTCGCCCACCTGGATGAACGAGGCAAAGTGGAACACGGCATCGAAGCGGCAAACACCGAACAGCACATCCAGGGCGGGTTCGTCGGCGATGTCCAGTTTCGCCCACTGGACGCCGGGGCCGGGCGAGACGAGGTCCGCCACCACCACCTCATGGCCCGTACCGAGCAGGTGTTTGACCATGTGCGAGCCAATGTAGCCTGCGCCACCGACAACCAGAAACTTCATCCATGCCTCCTGGACTCTGCTGTTGTACAGCTGCGCTTTTCAGCTACAGGACTGTTGTGAGGGTAGATGGCCATATGCCCTATTTCAAGAACAGCCAGTTGGACATGTACTTGCCGTCGAACGTGATGCTGTAGCGTCCATCCTGGTAAGCCATCGGCAAGGGTTTCAACTGGGCCTGTGCATCCCGGGCGAACAGCTTCAGGCCAGCAGGCGCCTTGATGCTCAAGGTGCCGGCAAGCGGCTCTACGTTGAACGGTGTCTTGTCATCGGCCTTGGGCACGGCCCGGGTACCCAGCGACAGCAGCAGTTCGCGCGACTGGCCCAGGGGGTTGCCGTCCAGGCTTTGCACCACGACGCTGGCGTACGGCGTTCGTGCTTGCACCTGGATGGCGCCCATGCTGATCAAGCGACCTCCCAGCCATCCGGTGGCGGCCTGGGTCAGCGGTGTATCGATGGTATAGATGCCCTGTTGCCAGTTGCGCTTGAGTTCGCCCGTATCGCTGACCGCTTCCGTGGCGTCGGCCGGTAGCAAGGACTGCTCCGGATCCTGCAGTACCTGCGCACCGGCAGGGATGGCGGCGGGTTTCAGCCAGGGCAACTCCGGCGTCTGTGGCAGGGCGATCTGCAGTTGGCCCTTTTCCATGGCCGTGCGCAGCAGTGGCGAGTTGCGCGGAGTGATCTCCTGGTTGTACAGAGTGGCGGGCGTCGGCGCGAACACGTATCGGGTAGTGGCCGGCTTCACATCCGCACGGCGATAGAGCAGGGCGGCAGCGGGCAGGGTGGCGATCATCGCCGGGTCGTTGTACGCGTGCCAGTTATCCGCCGTGCGCCAGCCAGGGTTGAAGGCCTGCTGGCTGTAAGCGTACTGCATCATGGCGTCCCAGCCCTGGTGGGCAGCGGTGCCGGCCACGTACAGCGGCAGCGAGTGGCGGTCGGGCAGCGGGAAGGGTTCGGCGTTCCACTCGGTGACGGTCAGCGGCTTGCCGACTACCTGGGCGGCAGCGAGCCAGTCGATCACGCCGTCGCTGGTCAACGGGTTCTTCTCCAATTGGCCATTGGCACCGTAGCCATGGGCATCGATGACATCGCCTGTGGTCAGTGCCGGCAGCGCGCTCAGGCCATTGCCGCCCCAGGTACTGGTGGTGGCGATCGGCACTTTCACGCCGAGGCCGCGCAGGTGAGTGATCATGTCGGTGTTGAAGCGCTGTTCCAGGTCGTTGAGAAACAGCTTCGAAGGGCCATGCTCCCAGGCGCGCCAGGTGAGGTCGGTGGGCAGGTCATATTGTTTGGCGAAGGCTTTTGCCGCTTCCATGTAGCGCTCGCTATGGCGCGGCACGTCCTTGTTCGGCATCAGGGCGTTACCGTAATGCTGGGTGAGGTCGTTCTCATTGGTGAGCAGCACGGCAGCGATGGCGGGGTCGTCCTTGTAAGCCAGGCCGGTGTATTCATTCACATGAGTCAGGTACTGCTCGGCAAAGCGTTTCATCGCCTGTTGGATGCTTCGGTTCACATAGGCGTAACCCTTCAGGTCGACCTGGCTCTCACCCTTGGCCAGTTCCTTGAAGTCATCGATATTGTCATTGGCAGTAAGCGCCCGCTGCACGTGCAGGTCCAGCCAGATATAGATGCCCTCGTCCTTGAGCGCCTTGATCCACAAATCGAGCTTGCGCAGCGATTCGGCACTGAGCTGCTGGGTATCGCGCACCAGGGTGCCGTCGCCGAACACGTTCGGGCTGACCCAGGGCGAGTCGTGGTGATGCAAACGCACCAGGTTGAACCCCAGTGCCGACAGGCGCTTGGCCTGTTGGCGGATTTCTTCGTCGGGGCTCTTGAACAGCGAATAGGCGGACAGGTTGGTGCCCCAGAAGCGCACTGGGGTGTTGTTTTCGAACATCAGCTGCTCGCCGACGGCCTTGACGAAGCCATGCTTGCCGGCAGGCTTTTCCGGGGCGTTGAGGAATGACAGGTCCACGGGCGAGGTGCGCCAGTCCAGTTGGTCGTCGGGCCAACCGGCGGGGTCGGCCAGGCCGAAGCGTTCGCTGGGCGTGGGACCCAGGTCGATGTCGCCGGTGATGTTCAGCACCGCCTTGATCTGCTGCCGACCAGCGTTGATCGGGTCGCTGTAAATGAACGCACGCAGTTCGGACGGGTTGCCGCGCTCGAAATACACCTTGGCCAGCGGCGGGTCGAAGCGCATTTCGATGCGTCGGCCCTGGTCAGCCTTGCCCCATGACCAGCCACGGTTGCCGGGCAGCAGCTGCGGTGCACCCATGCCCCCGGCAATTTGCCCAGGGTCGAACTCGAACACCATGCCACCGCCCATTACTCCGGCCTGGCGGCTGTGGGCCTCGAGGTCGAAGGCCCAGCCCAGGGTTTGCGCCTGCTCCTTGCGGATATCCGCCGCCAGATCGAAGTCCAGTTCCTTGTTCTTGCCCAGCAGCGTGTAGTGGCCGGGGCCAACTACCTTGAACGTGGTGGAAAAACCGGTCCAGCTCCAGTTGGCCGCCCAGAAGTCGAACTTGGCTTTCATCACTGGCCCACCACCGCGGGTCACCAAGGGCAGGCCGTTCTGTTCATCGACACTGACTTGCCACGCTGAGGCCCAGCCGGTGAGCGGCAGTGAGGTCAGGCCGGCGATGGCCGAAACCCGCAGCAGGGTTTGAAAACCCCAGCGGCGCAGGGGGAGCAGGTTCATAGGCGTCACCTGGGTTGAAGGGCGGGGTCGGCCAGCGCGATGGCCTGGCTGTTGTGCAGCTTGCGAACCATCTGGACATAGGCCACGCACAGTCCGGCGACAGTCCAGTACACCACCGGGATGAAGGTGATGCTGCTGACGGTGAAGATGATCACCAGGATGCCGATCAGTGTCGCCAGCAATGCCCGGCCGAGCTGGCGTCGCTCGTCGTCCTTGTCGGGGAAACTGCGCATGGCCTTGCGGATACCGTGCAGTACGGCAGCGAAGAACGCCACGAACAGGCCCAGCCCGACCAGCCCGACCCGCAGTGCCAGGTTTATATAGGTGTTGACGATGTCGATGATGCCGTCACCCTGGATCATCGATTGCATTTCCGGGGTGTTGCGGAAGTCGAACGAGCCGAACAACGGGTTGCGCTGGATGACGATCCACGAGTTGTCCATCAGCCGTTCGCGGTAAGTGATGTTCTCTTTCTCGAGGTTGCCGATGAACGGCAGCATGTCCAGTACCTTGTCGCCACCGGGCACGATGGTCAGCAAGGGCAGGGCCAGCATGCCGGCCGCAGCGAGCAGCGCCAGGCGCCTGACTGCACCTTTGCCCAGGGCGATGAACACCACCACGATGACCACGGCACCGATCCACGGGCCGCGGGACAGTGGCGCGAACAGCCCTGCGGCCAGCAGCAGCGCGCCCAGGGCCCGTTGCAGGGGGCGGCGCACGTAACCCTGGACGAACAGGAACAGGCCGATGGCCACGCTCATCACATAGCCCAGGGCAATCGCCTGCCCGGTGGTGACGCTGGCGCGCAGCGAACCGCCACGGCTCAGGTAGCCGGACATGCTCCACGGCACGCCCATGGCGTCGACCAGGGCACTGTACAGCAGCCAGTGGCGCACGTACTCGGCCACGCCAATCAGGGCCAGAACGAATGAGGCAAGCACGAAGGCCAGCAGGGTGTCCTTGAAGTCGCTGATCTGGCGCAGGCCACGGCTGGCCACGTAATACGGCAGTAACACGTCGACAAACAGGTACAGCGTCTGGCGCAGGGTGTCGGTCAGGGTGGTCTCGCGCAGGTACAGCACGCTCATCAGCAGCAGGCCGGCCGCCAACAACCTGTCGGGCCAGGTGCGGCCGAAGCGCAGGGTGTCGCCTTGCCGGCGCAGGGCCAGCGCCGCCGGCAACAGCACGCACAGGGCCAGCAGGCGGATATGGTTGAGGTCGACCAGGTAATTGACCACGCCAAACCCGGGCACCTGCACCGAAGCCGGCGGGATCAGGAACAGCAGCATGTAGAACAGCGCCATGGGGTTGTGTTCGCGGCGCCCGGCGATGTACAGGATGACGGCGCCAGCACCCAGGTACAGCCAGAAGCTGTGCGAGAAGAAGGCCAGCAGGGTAAGCAGGAACCACAGGTTGCGTCGGCGCTTGAAGTCGCTCAGCGGAATCAGGTCGGTGGCAGGCCGCCGCGCCAGCAGGAAGACCACGCTCGCCAGAAAAAGGATGACGATCAACGCACGAAAATGTTCAGGCATTGGCTATGTGCACCTTTGCATCGTTGGGCAACGGCTAGCGTCGTGGCTGATTGAAACTATAGTGACCTTTTAGCCAGTCAGTCAGAGATTGCTCTCATGCCGTCGATTGATGTGTCTGCCACCGCGAGCCTGCGCAAGCGGGCCCTGAGGGCCGGGTCATGGAACCTGGTTGCACAAGTGGCGTCACAGGTGATGCGCCTTGGCGGCAACCTGATCATGGCCCGCTTGCTGCTGCCGGAAATGTTCGGGGTGATGGTCATCGCCACCACCGTTTCGGTACTCCTGCATCTACTGTCCGATGTCGGCCTGCGGCAGAACATCATCCAGAGCCATCGCGGTGACGACCCGGATTTTCTCAATACTGCATGGACCGTGCAGATCATCCGCGGCTTCGTGCTGTTCGCCCTGACCTTGCTGCTGGCCTTGGGGGCCTGGTTCGCCCAGCTCGCCGAGCTGTGGCCGGCGGACTCCACCTATGCCGCACCGGTGTTGCCGATGGTGCTGGCGGCAACCGGGCTGTCGGCGGTGATCTGGGGCTTCCAGTCCACCAAGATAGATGTCGCGGTACGGACTTTCCAACAGAAGCGCGTGGTGCTGGTGGACCTGGCCTCGCAGGCGGCCGGCCTGGTGGTGATGCTGGTGCTGGGCTACCTGACCCATTCAGTGTGGGCACTGGTGATCGCCGGCCTGGTGTCTGCCGTGGCCTGGACCCTGCTCGGTCACACCGCCCTGGAGGGGCATGACAACCGCCTGCAGTGGGACCGCAGCGCGCTGACTGAACTGATCGTGTTCGGCCGCTGGATCCTGTTGTCGTCGATGGTCGGCGTGCTGGCCATGTACGGTGACCGCATGTGGTTTGGTGCCAGCATGACAGCGGCACAACTGGGTGTGTATTCGATTGCCGTGTTGATCCTGGGGGCCGTGCAGACCGCGCTGATGAAGGTTTTCGGCGCGGTGGCGCTGCCCGCCTTCAGCGAAGCGGCACGGGCCGATGACAAGGAGCGCCTCAAGGCGCTGTATTACCGCTTCCGCCTGCTGGTCGACCTGCTGGTGCTGTTCATCTGTGGCGGTTTCCTGACCGCCAGCCCGTTGCTGATCGGTTGGCTGTACGACGATCGCTACCGTGAAGCTGGCCCGATGATGGCCATTCTTTCGCTGTCCTTCCTCACATTGCGCTATACCTTGGCTCATCAGGTGTGGATTGCCCTGGGCCTGACCAGGTACCAGGCCATGGATAACATCATCCGCCTGGTCTCGTTGTGGGGGGGGCTGCCACTGTTGCTGGCGATCGGTGGCGTTGACTGGGCGATCTGGGGGGTTGCCCTGCATACCGTGCCAACCCTTGTGTTGATCGTGTACGTGAATCGCAAGCTGGATATGTTCAGCCTGAGGCGTGAGCTGGTGGTACTGCCGATGCTACTGGTCGGGGCGCTTTGCGGGGCGCTGCTGACAGCCTTTTTCAACTGGGTGTAATTCGGCTTGTCGGGTGAAACTTTCTAAGATGCAGGTCATTTGATCATGGGGAAGCTTACGTTTTGTACTGCGCAATTGGGTCGTAGGGGGTTTCTCCAGAGTTGTGTCTTGCTGGGTGTAGGTGGTGTGGTGTTCGCTGCTACGCCAGCCATCACCAGCCAACCTGCTGGCAGGCCTGGGTTCGTGGTGATCAACGGCTGGGTACTACCGTCCCGTTACTTCCGGAACGAGCACGCATGATCAGGGACTATCAGCAGCAGAAGGCGCTGCGCGACAGTTACGATGTCTGCATCATCGGCGCCGGCCCGGCCGGTATCACCCTGGGCCTGCGCCTGGCCGCCGCCGGCTGGAGCGTCCTGCTTGCCGAAGGTGGCGGGCGCGAGTACTCGGCGAACTCGCAAGCCTTGTACGCCTGTGCATCCACTGGCCTGGAGCTGTATGCCGGGGAAGCTCGCCTGCGTTACCTGGGCGGCACATCCAACCATTGGGCCGGCCGTTGCCGGCCGTTCAGCCCCTCGGACTTCGCAGTTCCCCCCATTGGCGACTTGCCTGGCTGGCCCATTCCTTATTCGGAGATCGCAGGCTACCTGCCTGCTGCCATGGATATCGTCGACCTGCCGCCAGGGGCGGACTTTCACGCGTTGAATGATGGCCTCGACGGCGGTGACTTCGAACCGGACCGCTTTCTGCTCAGCCCGCCAACGCGCTTTGCGCAGAAGTACGCCACGGCCCTGGAGCAGACCCAGGGCCTGGACGTATTCATCAACTGCAATTGCGTGAACCTGGAGTTCGACCAGGCCTCCGGTCACCTGGCTGCAGTCGTGCTTTCCGATTACGAGTGCAATCGCCAGCGCCTGGTTGCAAGAAACTTCGTACTCGCTACAGGTGCCATCGAGAATGCCCGGCAACTGCTCAACAGCGAGTCGTTGGCGGCGGCGGGGATAGTGAGCAAGGACGGGCTGGTCGGTGGGTGTTTCATGGAGCATCTGAACATTGACCTGGGCACCTTCATCCTCAACTCGGGGCTGGCCCCTGATCCGCGCGAGTACTACACCACCGATGCCTTCGTTGAGGAGTACAAGGCAGGCAAGGGCAACGTCAGGGCCGCCTTGCTGGCTGATGTGCAAACCTATGGTCGTACTGCCGAGGTGAAGCATTTTCTGGAGAACCTGGTCTGCGACATGGGAGTAGCCAGCAAGATCGCCTTCGTGGCCAAGTTCAACTGCCCCGGTGATGGCGTCATCAGCACCATGATCGAGCAGTTTCCCAACCTGCACAGCCGTATTTCGCTGCTGGAGGAGAAGGACGCCCTGGGCGTGGCCAAGGTCAATGTCAACTGGGCCCTGACCGCTGATGACCGGCACACCATCAAGTGCATCGGAAGCGAGCTGGCCAAGCAGTGGGCTGCCATGGACCTGGGCTACATCAAGCTCAATGACTTCGTTTACGACACCTCGATACCGCTGAAGTTGTCGCCACATGCCCATCACATGGGTACCACGCGCATGGCGTCTTCGGCGCAGTTTGGTGTTGTCGATACCAACTGCAAGGTGTTCGGTACCGAAAATCTTTATGTCGCCGGCAGCAGCATCTTTGCCACGGGCGGCGCTTGCAATCCGACCATGCCGCTGCTGCAGTTTGCGGTACGCCTGGCCGACCACCTCGATGCCAGGCTGAGCGCGGCCAGCGACGCCGTGGGGTGATGCATGTTGTAAACGGGTTGAGTGCGCGACGGTCAGCACCCACAAGAACGAGACCGGATGCGCCTCAGGGACAGTCCAGATGGCTTTGATTGCGAGGCTGGCAGAATGAAGGGATGGATACGCAAGGCAGTGGCGCACTATGTCCATGCAACGGGGCGAGGAAGCTCCTTCTACAGGAGGTTCTGCAAGCCGTCAGGGCTTGAGTGGGGGGCATACCTTGCCCGCTGGGGCAACTTCCACTCGGTAGGCAGCAACTTTTATGTCAATACAGGCTGCAAGTTCCTCGACCCTTCGCTGGTTCGCATCGGCAACAGTGTGGGGCTGTCCGACTGCACCCTGATCGGTCATGACGGGGTGGTATTGCTGATCGAACATCGCTTCGGCAAGCACCTGGATTCGGTCGGTTTCATCGACATCAAGGACAACTGCTTCATCGGCCACGGTGCAATCGTCATGCCTCGCGTCACCATCGGGCCTGAGTCGATCGTGGCCGCCGGTGCCGTGGTGACCAAGGATGTGCCGCCGGGCACGGTGTTCGGTGGCAACCCTGCAGAGTTCATATGCACCACCGAGGCGTTGATCAAGCGGGTTGAGGCACGTTGCGAAGCCTACCCATGGATCGACCTGGTCAAGCAGCGCAATGGTGCCTACGACCCGCAACTGGAGCCGCAGCTGATGGCGCAAAGGCGCCAGTATTTCTTCGGGGACGGCAACAATGGCTAGCAAACCTGTGGACGTCATGGTGGTCAACTTCAACACGGCCGGGCTGCTGCAGCCGATGTTCGATGCACTGCGTCGGGCCGACAGCGAACGGCTGGCCAGCTACCTGGTGGTGGACAATGCCTCCGCCGATGACTCGCTGCAGCGCATGGCCGAGGTATGCCCGCAGGCGCTGCTGCTGAGCAACAAGCAGAACGTGGGGTTCGGCCGGGCCAACAACCAGTTGCTGGCGCACCTGAAGGGCAAGTACGCCTTGCTGCTGAACACCGACGCCTTTGTCGCCACCGATTCACTGCAGAAAACCCTCGACTACATGGAAGCCCACCCGGAGTGCGGTGTGCTGGGGGTCCGCCTGGAGGGACGCGACGGCGCCCTGCAGCCCAGTTGCCGCTACTTCCCCACACCGTTCAACGTGTTCGTCGGGCGTACCGGGCTGGGGCGCTTCTTCCCGGGCTTGAAAATGGTCGACGAAATGGATTGGGACCACGCTTCGGTCCGCGAGTGCGACTGGCTGCCTGGCTGCTTCTACCTGGTGCGCCGCGAAGTGCTCGACCAGGTGGGCCTGTTCGACCCGCGCTACTTTCTTTATTACGAGGAGGTCGACCACTGCAAGCGGGTGAAGGCTGCAGGCTGGAAGGTGGTGTTCTACCCGCATACCACGGTGGTGCACATCGGAGGGGAAAGCTCCAGATCGGTGGCCGAACTGGAGGCGGCCAGCCGGCAGATCTCGTCATACCAGATCGAAAGCGAGCTGCTGTACTTCCGCAAGCATCATGGGCTGGCGGGCCTTGCCCTGCACATGCTGCTTGTCACCTTGGGCGACCTGGTACTGGCACTCAAGGCGCTGTTGAAACGACGCGGTCGGGGCGCAATACAGGCCTGCTGGCGTCACTGCCGGGCGACCTGGTCTCTGTTGTTCAAGACCCGGTACGCCAGCCAACCGACAAGGTAGGTGGAGCCATGTTCGAGAATATACGTGCCGACCTGCGTGCCCATGGTGGCGACTGGGGCGCCCAGGGCTTCTGGGTATTGCTGGTGTACCGCTTCGGCCGCTGGCGCTATGGGGTGCGCCCGGCACTGCTGCGAAAACTGTTTTCGCTCATCTACAAGGTCCTGTTCAAGTTCGTGCAGATCATCACGGGTGTGGAGCTGCCGTGCGAGGTGGTGATCGGCCGCAACTTCGTCATCGACCATTTTGGCGGCATCGTAGTCAGCGGCTATGCCCGGTTTGGCGATGACTGCCGCATCCGCAACGGGGTAGTGGTGGGCCTGAAGAACGTCGATGAGCCGATTGCACCAGTGTTCGGCAACAACGTCGATATCGGCACCGGGGCCAAGGTGCTGGGAAGCATCCGTATCGGCAACGACGTGATCATCGGTGCCAACGCCGTGGTGCTGGTGGATGTGCCGGACAATTCGCTGGCGGTGGGGGTGCCGGCCATCATCAAGGCCAGGCAACCGGCCGCCACGGCGCCCGTCGAGTGAGGCCCATGGCGAGCGGCATCGGTGTGGTGGTGATTGGCCGCAACGAAGGCCTGCGCCTGGAGCGTTGCCTGCGTTCGCTGCTACAGGGTACCGACAAGATCATGTACGTCGACTCCGGCTCTACCGATGGTTCACCGCACCTGGCCCGCAGCCTGGGGGTAGAGGTATTGGCGCTGGACATGGACACCCCGTTCACTGCCGCACGCGCGCGCAACGAAGGCTTTTTCGCCTTGCAACGGCGGTTGCCGTCGCTGCAACGGGTGCAGTTCGTCGATGGCGATTGCGAGGTGGATGGCGGCTGGCTGGCCGCGGCGCAGGCGTTTCTCGACGACCACCCCGACGTGGCCGTGGTGTGTGGCCGCCGACGCGAGCGCTTCCCCCAGCGGTCGGTGTACAACCTGTTGTGTGACCTGGAGTGGGACACCCCCATTGGCGAGGCCAAGGCGTGTGGTGGCGATGCCCTGATGCGAGCAGATGCCTTTGCCGCCGTCGGCGGCTTTCGCCCCGAGCTGATTGCCGGAGAGGAGCCCGAGCTGTGCGTGCGCCTGCGGGCAAAGGGCTGGAAAGTCTGGCGCCTGGACGCCGAGATGACCCTGCACGACGCCGGCATGACCCGTTTCAGCCAGTGGTGGCGGCGTAGCCTGCGCGCTGGCCACGCCTATGCCGAAGGGGCTTACCTGCATGGTCAGCCACCCGAGCGGCACTGGTTGCGCGAATCGCGCCGGGCTTGGCTGTGGGGTCTGGGCATCCCCGTGGCAATCGTGCTGGCCTGCCTGCTGCTGGGCGGCTGGGGCCTGCTGTTGCTGGTGGTCTACCCGCTGCAGGCCGTACGCCTGGCCCGCCGTGGTGGCAAGTCGGTGAGGGAGAACTGGCTACAGGCGGTGTTTCTGGTATTGGGCAAGTTCCCGGAAATGCTCGGGCAACTGAAGTTCCTGCGCCACCGCATCGCGGCCGGCAAGTCGACGTTGATCGAGTACAAGTGAGAGAGGCCCATGATGCTCGGTACGATCGTCAAAAGCGTGTTTACCTTGCAACCGGGCTACTCGTTGCGGGCGCTGAACAACAAGTACAGGTTGGCGCTGCAGATTGCCAGGCAATGGCCTGAACTGAATGCCTTCCTGCAGCGCATGACGGCGGCGTTGGGCCAGCAAGGCTTGCAGCGGCTAGGGGTGGACTGCATCGGTGTCGTGCAGTGGCCTTACCTCAGCAAATGCTGGGAAGCCCCGCAGCGCCTGGAGGTGGTGGCTTCGCACTTCGAAGTGCTGGCCGGGCAGTTTCCGGCGCTGTTGCTGCTGGGGCGGGACGAAAGCCTGACGTTGTGCGAGCTGTCCAGCCATTCGACGGGTTGTCGTCTGGTTTTGGACCGACCGATCTGGTTCAAGCGCGAAGGCGAGTTGGTATTGAACCTGTTCCAGAGCGACCTGCGCGTGGCATCCCTGGCATTCAGCCTGTGCCGCAGCCAGGGCGAACTGTGCCTGTTCATTGGTGCCGTGCAGGGCATCCACAAGGGTATCGACAGCGAAACCTCACTGGCCATCTACCGCGACCTGACCAAGGACTTCGAAGGGCTGCGCCCGCGCAGCCTGTTGCTCGAGGCATTGAAGTGCCTGGCCAGGACCCTGGACGTGGCGCACCTGTATGCCGTCAGTGATGCCTGCCGCCACCATCGGCACGCGTATTTTGGCAGCGACAAAGGCCACGACCTGGCGGCCAATTATGATGTGATCTGGCTGGAACACGGTGCTACTGCATCGAACCATGCTGACTTCTTCGCCCTTCCGCTGGCTACGGTACAGCGGGCGGAACAGGATATTCCGGCGAAGAAACGGGCAATGTACCGCCGCCGCCAGGTGCTGCTCGACGATGTTTTCGCCCGCTTGCAGGCCGTGTTGCCAGGCAGCGGTCACAACCTTGGACTACAAGGGGAACAGGGGGATGCATCTGACAAGGTGGCATCGGCGGGGCGCCGGCCGCCGGTTGTCGACAGCCTGAAGTAATCGCCAGCCCTGCCGCGGCAGGTCTGAATGTTCACTACGCGGGTCTTGATCTGGATTTCTATGCGCATTGCTTACTTCATAAACCAGTACCCGAAGGTCAGCCACAGTTTCATCCGCCGCGAGATCCTGGCGCTGGAGCGCCAGGGGGTAGAGGTGCAGCGTATTGCCCTGCGCGGGTGGGACGCCGAGTTGCAGGATGCCGACGACGCGAGCGAACGGGCCAAGACCCGCTATGTGCTGCAGCGTGGCATCAAGGGTTTGCTGGCACCGGCCTGGCAAGTGCTGCGGGCACAGCCGCGCCGGTTCTTCCGGGCGCTGCAGCTGGCCATGCGCGTTGGCTTGCGGGCCGACCGCGCCTGGCCCTACCACCTGGTCTACCTGGCCGAGGCCTGCCAGGTACTGCAATGGTTGCAGGCTGGCGAGGCAAGACATGTGCATGCACATTTCGGCACCAATTCCACCGAGGTGGTGATGCTGGCCAATGTGCTGGGCGGGCCGGCCTACAGCTTTACCGTGCACGGGCCGGAGGAGTTCGACAAGCCGCAGTTTCTGCACATGGGCGAGAAGGTGCGGCGTGCCGCATTTGTCGCGGCGGTCAGCTCGTACGGGCGCAGCCAGTTGTTTCGCTGGGTGGCACACGACCACTGGGCCAAGGTGAAGGTAGTGCATTGCGGCCTCGAGCGCAGTTTCCATGAGGTGGCGCCGGTTGGCGTGCCCACGGCGCCGCGCCTGGTGTGCGTCGGCCGCCTGTGCGAACAGAAAGGCCAGCTGCTGCTGCTCGAGGCCGCGCGAGTACTGGCCGCCCGGTCGATCGCCTTCGAACTGGTGCTGGCCGGCGACGGTGAAATGCGTGGCCAGGTCGAGGCGTTGATTGCACGGTATGGCTTGCAGCAGCAGGCGCGCATCACCGGCTGGATCAGCAGCGCACAGGTGCGCGAGGAAATCCTGGCGGCGCGTGCGCTGGTGCTGCCCAGCTTTGCCGAGGGTTTGCCGGTGGTGATCATGGAGGCGATGGCCTTGCGCAGGCCAGTGCTGACCACCTATGTGGCAGGCATTCCCGAGCTGGTGCGGCCTGGCGAAAACGGCTGGTTGTTCCCTGCCGGCGCCGTGGACGAGCTGGCAGCGGCCATGGCCGATTGCCTGGCACAACCTGTCGAAGTGCTGCAGCGCATGGGCGAGGCGGCACGCCAGCGTGTCCTGCAACGGCATGACATCGATACCGAGGCGGCCAGGCTGGCCAGCTATTTCAAGGCATCCGCATGATGAGTGTATTGGCTTGGCTACTGGGTATGCTGGCGGCCATCGTCCTGTTGCCGGTGCTGCTGCTGTTGGTGCAGGTGCTGATGGCCTGCCTGCCTGCACGCGCGCAGCCGATGGGCAACACCGCCCGTCCGCAGGTGGCAGTGCTGGTGCCAGCTCACGACGAGGCTTCGATAATTGGTGCCACGCTGGCGAGCATTGCCCCGCAGTTGCGGCCTGGCGACCGCTTGCTGGTGGTGGCGGACAACTGCACTGACGACACCGCGCAACTGGCGCGCGAGGCGGGTGCCGAAGTGGTGGAGCGCCACGATGCACGGTTGCGCGGCAAGGGCTACGCCTTGGACTTCGGCGTGCGCCACCTGGCCAACCAGCCGCCCGAGGTGGTGATCGTGGTGGATGCCGACTGCCAGGTGGGCGAGGGGGCGATCGAGCGCCTGGCGCGGCGCTACCGAGAAGTCGCTCGCCCGGTGCAGGCGCTGTACCTGATGTACGCACCGGCAGGGGCTGGGTTGACAGTGCAGGTTGCCGAGTTCGCCTGGCGTGTCAAGAACCTGGTGCGCCCGCGTGGTTGGGCGCGGCTGGGCCTGCCATGCCAGTTGATGGGCGCCGGCATGGCATTCGGCTGGCGTGACCTGGCCTTGATCGACCTGGCCAACGGGCACCTGGTGGAGGATGTGAAGCTGGGCCTGGACCTGTGCCAGCAGGGCAAGCCGCCAGTGTTCTGCCCCGAGGCCGTGGTCAGCAGCCGGTTCCCTGCCAGCCAGCAAGGCCTGGGCAGCCAGCGTACCCGCTGGGAACATGGGCACCTGAGCCTGATGCTGGCCGATGCGCCCAAGCGTGCGCTGGCGGCAATCACCCAGCGTAACGGCAGCTTGCTGGCCATGACCCTGGACCTGCTGGTGCCGCCGCTGGCGTTGCTGGTGCTGGCCTTGCTCGGCCTTAACCTGGTGGCCTGGCTGGCGTACCTGCTGTTCGGCCTGGCGGCACCTGCGTGGATCGCCCTTTGCGCGCTGGCATTGCTCGGCCTTGCTGTCGCAGTGGCCTGGGCGCGTTTCTGTCGCGAACTGATCCCGTTCTCCGTGCTGCTGTACGCGCCGTTCTACGCTGCAAGGAAGCTCCCCTTGTATCTGCGGTTCCTGATCAAGCGACAGGTTGAATGGGTACGTTCGAAACGGGATGAAGACTGATGGCTCAGTGGCAGGAACGCTGGAACACCCTTGTCGGCAAGCTCGAAGTGGTGCCGGATGCCACTGCCGCGCAGCGCCTGCTGGACAGGCTCAGCGCCCCGGAAGCCGCGACCATGCTGGGCTTCGTCAATGCCCATGCAATGAACCTGGTGGTTCGTGATGGCGCCTGCCACCAGGCATTGTCGGCGGCCGACGTACTGCTGCGCGACGGTTCCGGCCTGGCGATCCTGTATCGCCGGCTGGGGCTTGAGCCAGGGCTCAACATGAATGGCACCGACTTCATTCCTCGGCTTCTGGCTGCCTACCGTGGGCGGCGGGTTGCGTTCTGGGGCACCCGACAGCCTTACCTGGACCAGGCCGTGCAGCGCAGCACAGCCACGTTCGGGGTGGTGCCGGTGTCGGTCCACGATGGCTTTGCCAGCGTCGATACCTACCTGCAACTGGCCAGGGAGTTGCAACCTGAGCTGATCGTGCTGGGCATGGGAATGCCCAGGCAGGAGGTTGTGGCGGCAAGGCTGGCGGCCGCTGGGGGGCCGTGCCTGATCGTGTGCGGCGGCGCGATCCTGGATTTTCTCGGCGGCAAGGTCAACCGGGCGCCCGAGTGGTTGCGGCGGTTGGGTGGGGAATGGCTGTACCGGCTGTTGCGCGAGCCGAAGCGTTTGTTCATTCGCTATGTTGTGGGCAACCCGTTGTTCCTCGTGCGTACCCTGCTGTTCCGCCGCGACGGTGGGCGGCCAGGCACACCGTATGAGCGTCAGAATCCGCACGAACGGTGATTCCGGGCACGCTGATGGCGGATGGCTGCTACAGTTTGATCAATGGCTTGCGGCTGCAGGATTTTGCTCCACGGGCTTTGCATGAGCCGTTGTCAAGGCTTGCTTGTTGGTGGAAGGCATTTGCTGCGCGCAAATTGATGAGGTCTGAAATGGTCTTAGAGCCGAGAAGCAGTCGTTCCTTACTGCAGAGAAGAAGCAGCGTAAGTAACGCCATTCAGGCCGGCCTCGATGGAATTGCAGTCATCGGTATTGCCTGGTACCTGATCTACGACCAGTTCGGCTACATCACTTCCGATTACGTGATCATGCTGCTGTTGCTGGTTGGCGCACTGGCAGTCATCTACGATCACTATGCGATCTACCGTACCAACGTCGGGCTTTCCATCAAGGCTTTCCGGCTGTTCAAGGCCTGGTCGGCAACCTTTTGCTTCCTGGTGGTCATGGCCTTCCTGGCCAAACAGAGCGAAACCTATTCGCGACTGCTGGTCGTGCAGTTGTTCATCATTGGCTACATCGCCCAGTTGTTCCTGCACTTTGCCGTGCGCGAATTGCAAAAGCGCTTTAGCGCCCATGCACGCCTGGACAACGCCCTGATCATTGGCGCCGGTGACTTGGCCAACTTCCTGTATCAGAAAATCAGCAACAACCCCTGGTTCGGCGAACGCGTGCTGGGTTGCGTGCTGATCGACAATGCCGATGAGTCGGGGCGCGAAAGTGCCGAAGGAAAGCAGCGCATGCCGGTGCTCGGGCTTATTGGCGACCTCGACGATATCGTGGCCCGCCATGGCATTCGCACGGTGTACCTGGTGACCCCGCTGGGCGGTTCCGAGGTCATCAACGATGTGTATCTCAAGTTGCTCGACAAGTGCATTGCGGTGAACTGGGTACCGGATATCTTCTCGTTGCGCCTGATCAATCACAGCGTGCGGGAAATTGCCGGCATACCTGTGCTGACCTTGTCGGAAACACCGCTGACGGGCATGAGCCTGTTCTTGAAGAACCTCGAGGACAGGGTGTTGGCGGCGCTGATCCTGCTGCTGGCATCGCCGGTGTTGCTGGCCGTTGCGCTGGCCATCAAGCTCGATAGCCGCGGCCCGGTGTTCTTCCGTCAGGAGCGCACCGGCTGGACCGGGGAAGCGTTCCGTATCTGGAAGTTCAGGAGCATGCATGTCCACCAGCCGGAAGATGGCGTGGTGAAGCAGGCGCAGAGGGATGACCCACGGCTGACCCGGGTCGGCGCCTTTATCCGCCGCACCAGCCTCGATGAACTGCCGCAGTTGTTCAATGTGCTGACCGGGGAGATGTCGCTGGTAGGGCCGCGGCCGCATGCGTTGCAGCATGACACGCTGTATTCGCAGGACATCGTCGACTACTTCGCTCGCCACAATATCAAGCCTGGCATGACCGGCCTGGCGCAGGTGCGTGGGTTCAGGGGCGAAACCAGGGATATCGAACAGATGATCCAGCGGGTGGACTCGGACATCGAGTACATCAACAACTGGTCGCTGTGGCTGGATTTCGTGATTCTGGTGCGCACACTTAGCGCCTTTACCGGCAAGCAGGCTTATTGAGACCTCCCCAGGTGTGGCTGCGCTGTCGCCGGAGAACAAATATCGCTCGCTTGGCGCGTCCTTTGTAGGAGCAGCCTTGTGCTGCGAATAGGCCCGTACTGACACTACATATCTGTTGCCTGTACCGGCCTCTTCGCAGCACAAGGCTGCTCCTACAGGACCTGCCGAATCAATGATTCATGTACTGTTCTGTGGGAGCGATTTCGTGCAGCCGCAATTGGTTGGCCTAGTCCTTGTTCAGCGGGTGCAATTCCCTGAACCCCCGCGCTTCCTCCACCAGCCAGTCATGCACCGCCCGCGCCCCCGGCTGGTTAAGCCCGCCCGGTGGGTAATGCACTACATAGCGCTTGTGATTGGCGATAGGCACCCCGAACGGCACGATCAGTGCGCCGCGCTCCAGTTCGTCGTTGAGCAGCGTGCGTCGGGCGATCGCCACGCCAATGCCGGCAATCGCCGCCTCGATGGTCAGGTGGTTGCGGTTGAAGGTATGCCCGCGCCGCACATCCAGGCCGGCGGCGCCGATGCCCTCCAGGTAGAACTCCCATTCGGCATATTCCGAACTGCCGCGCCAGGCCGTTATGTCGTGCAGCAGCGGGTAGTGCACTAGGTCCGCCGGCCCGTGCAGCGGCGGGCGCCCGCGCAGCAAGGTGGGGGAGCACACGGGGAAGATCTGCTCGTCCAGCAGTGGTGTCGAGAGCATGCCGGGGTAGCTGCCATCGTTCAGGTCGATGGCCAGGTCGAAATCGCCCGGGGTCAACGCCTGGGCACTGTCTTCGGCCACCAGACGCAGCTCGATGTCCGGGTAGCGTTGTTGAAAACGCGGAAGACGAGGCGTGAGCCATTTGGCCAGGAACGACGGGATCGAGCGCAGGCGCAAGGTGCCGCGGATCTCACCCGCGTCCAGGCGCAGCAGTTCGGCTTCGATGCTGCCGTAGGCTTCGGTCACCGTCTGTGCCAGGCGTTGCCCTTCGGCGCTCAGTTCCACACCACGTGCCCGACGCAGGAACAGCTGGTAGCCCAGGCGTTCCTCCAGCTGGCGCATCTGTTGGCTGACAGCGCCCGGGGTAATGTGCAGCTCTTCGGCACAGCGGGTGAAGGACAAGTGCCGGGCCGCACAGGCGAACACGTGTAGCCAGACGAACGTCTGGCCATTGAGTTGTCGTCGCATCGTTTAGTACCACTAAAGCCTTGCTTAGGAAGTTTCGTTGGTCATCCGTGAGCCAGCGCGGCAGTATCGCGCAAAATCGCAATATCGCTCAATTTCTCCAGATAACCGCGCTGCGGCTTCATACCCGGGCACGGTCAGGCATTAGCATGGCTATCAGTGTTTTCGACCTTTTCAAAATCGGCATCGGGCCGTCCAGTTCCCACACCGTCGGTCCGATGCGGGCGGCGGCTACCTTTGCCCAGGCCCTGCGCGAACAGGGGCTGCTGGCCCGGGCAAGCCGTGTCGAGGTGCGGTTGTACGGGTCGCTGTCGGCCACCGGGGTTGGCCATGCCACCGATCGCGCCTGCCTGCTCGGCCTGATGGGCCAGTGGCCGGACCGCATCGATCCGGCCACCATTGAGTCGCGCATTGGCCAGGTGATGCAGGAGCACTGCCTGATGCTCGATGGCAGCCACCCGCTGGCGTTCGAGTACAGCCGCGACATGCTGCTGCTTGACGAGAACCTGCCGTATCACCCCAATGCCATGAGCCTGGAAGCCATGGACGGGCAGGGCAGCCTGTTGCGCCAGACCTACTATTCGGTGGGCGGAGGCTTTATCGTCGAGCAAGCCGAGATCGATGCGCCAGCGGTCGAAGCGAACGCGGTGGTGCTGCCGTACGAGTTCGACAGCGCTGCGCAATTGCTGGCTTTGTGCAAGGGCCATGGCTTGAGTGTGGCGCAGCTGATGATGGCCAACGAATGCGCCTGGCGCTCGGAGGCCGAGGTACGCGAGGGCCTGCTGCGGATCTGGGGTGCCATGCGTGAATGCGTCGACAATGGCCTGCGCAATGAAGGCATCCTGCCGGGCGGGTTGCACGTCAAGCGCCGTGCGGCGCGGCTGCATCGCAGCCTGCAGGAGCTGGGCAAGCCCAACGTGATCGGCTCCACCCTCAGCGCCATGGAATGGGTCAACCTGTTCGCCCTTGCGGTGAATGAAGAGAATGCCGCCGGCGGGCGCATGGTCACAGCACCTACCAATGGTGCTGCCGGCATCATCCCGGCGGTGCTGCATTACTACATGAAGTTCAACCCGGGGGCGTGCGACGCGGACGTGGTGGACTTCCTGCTGGCGGCAGCGGCGGTCGGCATCCTGTGCAAGAAGAATGCGTCGATTTCCGGGGCTGAGGTTGGTTGCCAGGGCGAGGTAGGTTCGGCCTGTTCGATGGCCGCTGCCGGCCTTGCCCAGGTGCTGGGCGCTACGCCGCCGCAGCTGGAAAATGCCGCCGAGATTGCCCTGGAGCATAACCTTGGGCTGACCTGCGACCCTGTCGGCGGCCTGGTGCAGGTGCCGTGTATCGAGCGCAACGCGATTGCTGCGGTGAAGGCGATCAACGCCGTGCAGATGGCGTTGCGAGGGGATGGCGAGCACTTCATCTCGCTCGACCGGGTGATCCGCACCATGCGTGATACCGGGGCGGACATGCATGCCAACTACAAGGAGACCTCGCGTGGAGGCCTTGCCGTTGCCTTCGTCGAGTGCTGAGTCACCGCAACGGTCAGCGCGGTCTTGTGGGAGCGGCCTTGTGTCGCGAAAGGGCTGCGAAGCAGCCCCATTCATACGCTTGAGCTGAGATCCCGGGGCCGCTCTGCGGCCCTTTCGCGACACAAGGCCGCTCCCACAGGTTCCGTGTCCGGTCGGTATCAGCGGGCTTTCTGCTTCGCTTCCAGGAAGCTCGCACGCATGTCCTTGGCCCAGCCATCCAGCACCGGCTTGACGTCATTCAGGGTCAGTTGCGTGGTCTTGTTCTCCAGCTCCTGCCCCGTGCCCTTGCGCACGACCTGGGCCAGCACTTTCTGACTGGCACCATCGAGGAACGCAGCTTCCACGCCGACATCCACCTCTTGGTCACGGCCGCCCATGGCGGTGTTCACACCGGCTGAAATCAGCGCGATAGGGATGACCTCATAAGGCTTGAGACCCTCGTTGCTGGTGGACACCGCAGTGATGGCCGGGCGCACCACGATCACGCCCGGGCCAGGGCCCTTGGCCAGTGGTACCACGCTGCCCATTTCACGGCGCAGCGCTTCGTTGAAGTAGCGGGTGATTTCCTGCAGCGTCTGCGCCGAGATGACCGGCGTCGGCTGCGGCTTGGGGTAGAACTGGCTGGGCTCGATGAACACCTGGCTGTACTGGTTGACGTTGACCTTGGGGTCGATCCAGCGCATCACCGGGTCACCCGACGGGCTCTTGGTTTCCTGCAGACGGCTGTAATCCTTGAGGAAGCCGGAGTAGTCCTTTGGGTCCACGCGATTGCTGGAGCAGGCGGCCATGGTAAGCAGTGCGGCGCACAACAGGGTAATGCGGGGCAATGATTTCATGATGAAGATGCATCCATGATAGGTCGGCCAGAACAACGCTAGCAGGTGCGGGGCAGTTGGCCAGTGGGCTGGTTCAATCTGTAGTGGGAAGTGGCTACGGTCACTTTCCCAAGCGCGCAAATTCCTACAGTGTCTTGGGACTTCGCTGGCTTTTCAGTTTCTGCCGCCCTTGGAAAACTATGCCCGTTAAGGAGCAGAAGTGCTGCGATTCGCGGGCAAAGTCTTTCTGGGTTTGCTCTGCCGGGCGTTGCAGGCGGGTGGAGGTATGTTGTGAGCAGCAAACTGATTGAATCGTTACGCGAGGACCTTGTCGCCCTGCACGAGGCCGGAGCGATCGGCAAGGTCACGCTTCGGGATTACGAAGCGCTATGCCCTGCACCGGTGCGAGATTTCAGCGCACTGGACATACACCGTTTGCGCGAGGCACTCAACTTCAGCCAGCCGGTCTTTGCGATGCATTTGCACACGAGCGCATCGACAGTGCGCAAATGGGAGCAGGGCGAGACGCGTCCATCGGGACCGGCTTTGAAGCTGCTTAATATCATTAAAACCAAAGGGTTACAGGTTCTTCTTTGAGTCCTTTGTCTTGTTTTTTTGAAAGCCCTTTAAAAACAGTGAATTACGGAATTTTTTGAAAAATTTCCTTTAACTTCCGATTCGCAGGCAAGCCTGCTGCCACGTCAACCCAGCACCTCCCGCAGTCGATACCACAACATCCCCAGCGCCAGCAGCGGTGAGCGTAGTGCCTTGCCACCGGGGAAGGTCAGGTGCGGCACGGCGCTGAACACGTCCAGCCCCTGGCTGTGGCCGAGGGCGATGCTTTCGGCCAGCAGTTTCGCCGTCCAGTGCGTCACGTTCAGCCCATGCCCGGAATAGCCCTGGGCGTAGTAAACATTGGGGTGCTGGCTGAGGCGCCCGACTTGGGGGAAGCGGTTGGCGGTGATGCCGATCATGCCTCCCCACTGGTATTCGATACGCACGTTGGCCAGTTGCGGAAACACCTTCAGCACCTTGGGCCGCATGTAGGCGCCGATGTCCTTGGGGTCGCGGCCGGAATAGTGGCAGGCGCCGCCGAACAGCAGGCGCCGGTCTGCCGTGAGGCGGTAGTAGTCCAGGCCGACTTTCTGGTCGCACAGCGCCATGTTCTGCGGGATCAGGCTGTTGGCCAGCGCTTCGGGCAATGGCTCGGTGGCCACCACGTAGCTGCCGGCCGGCAGCACCTTGCCGCTCAGGCGTGGTTCCAGTTCATCGAGGTGGGCGTTGCAGCCCAGCACCAGGCTGCTTGCCCGCACCTTGCCACGGGCTGTGTGCAGTGTCACGCGGGGGCCGTGCTCGATGCGCAGCACCGGGCTCTGCTCGAAGATGCGTACGCCCAGGCCGTGGGCGGCGCGGGCTTCGCCCTGAACCAGGTCAAGCGGGTGCAGGTGGCCCGAGCCCATGTCTACCAGGCCGCCGGCGTATTGGTCGCTGGCAACGATTTCATGCAGCCGGTCGGCACTGACCAGGCGGGTTTCAGGGCGATAGCCGAGTGCGTCGAGATCGTCCTGTTCGTCCTTGAAGGCGGCGAACTGCGCAGGGGTGTTGGCCAGTTCGCAGAAGCCCCAGCGCAGGTCGCAGGCAATGCCGTACCGGGCGATACGGCTGGCCACCAGCGCTACCGAATCGATGCCGGCCTGTTTCAGGTAGTGCACACCGTCCTGGCCGACATGCCGGGCAAAGCCGCTGACGTCATGGCCGATGCCGCGAATCAGCTGGCCGCCATTGCGGCCGCTGGCACCCCAGCCGATGCGTCGGCCCTCCAGCAGCACCACCGAGAGGCCGCGCTCGGCCAGTTCCAGGGCGGTATTGACCCCGGTCAGCCCGCCGCCGACCACGCACACATCGGCGCTCAGCTCGCCGTCCAGGCTGGGGTAGGGCGCCGCATCGCGTGCCGTGGCGGCATAGTACGAAGCGGTGTGTTGGGTAGTGAAAGACATGGGCGTTCTCGGCTCAGCGGTTGGACTTGATCTTGCTCCAGGAGCGAGTCATGACACGCATGATTTTCGGGCTCGGCGTGCTGGAGATGTACAGCTTGTCCAGCACGTCCTGGGGTGGGTAGATCTCAGGGTTGTTTACCAGCGATGCGTCCATGTAGGCCTGGGCATCGGGGTTTGCATTGGCATATCCGACCGTGGCGCTGACCTTGGCGATCACCTTGGGGTCGAGCAGGTAGTTGATGAACGCCAGGGCTTGTTCGGGGTTGTTGGCGTCCTTGGGGATGGCCAGCAGGTCGAACCACAAGTTGCTGCCTTCCTTGGGAATGCTGTAGGCGATCTTTACCCCGTTCTTCGCTTCCACGGCGCGGTTGGCGGCCTGGAACACGTCGCCGGAGTAGCCGAAGGCCACGCAGACATTGCCATTGGCCAGGTCGGAAACGTACTTGGAGGAGTGGAAGTAGGTGATGTAGGGGCGCAGTTCGAGCAGGCGGGCTTCCGCCTTGGCGTAGTCGGCCGGTTTCTCGCTGCGCGGGTCCATGCCCAGGTAGTTGAGCACGGCCGGGAACAGTTCATCGGGCGAGTCCATGAACGCCACGCCGCATTGCTTGAGCTTTTTCAGGTTCTCGGGCTCGAACAGCACCGCCCATGAATCGATATGGTCGACGCCCAGGGCCGCCTTGACCTTGTCGATGTTGTAGCCGATGCCGTTGGTACCCCACAGGTAGGGTACGGCGTACTGGTTGCCCGGGTCGTTCTGTTCAAGTTGCTTGAGCAGCTTGGGGTCCAGGTGCTGCCAGTTCGGCAGCTTGCTGCGGTCCAGCGGCAGGAAGGCACCCGCCTGTGCCTGGCGTGCGAGGAAGTGGTTGGATGGCACCACTACGTCATAGCCGGTGCGCCCGGCCAGCAGCTTGCCTTCCAGTGTTTCGTTGGAGTCGAACACGTCATAAACCACCTTGATCCCGCTGCTGGCCTGGAAGTCGGCCACGGTGGTGTCACCGATGTAGTCGGTCCAGTTGTACACGCTGACCGAGGGAGTGGCCTGGGTAGTGGTGGCGAACAGCAGGGTGAATGCGGCGGGGATCAGGGCTTGCAGATGACGCATGGGGACACCTCGTTGGTATTGTTCTTGGCGTTCGGTTTATGGCGGCCGCTCCCACAGGTGACTCATCACCTTGTAGGAGCAGCCTTGTGCTGCGAACAGGCCGGTAGGGCAAAAGATCAGCTGTGGCGGCACTGGCCCCTTCGCAGCACAAGGCTGCTCCTGCAGGTCCAGTGCATGCCCTGGAAGGTGATTACACGCTCAGCATCAGGAATTCACGCTCCCAGGAGCTGATCACGCGCTTGTAGTTCTCGTGCTCGGCACGCTTGACCGCCACGTAACCCTGGACGAATTGCTTGCCCAGGTATTGCTGCACGGTCTCGCAGTCTTCCATGTGCTGCAGCGCGTCCTCGATGGTGATCGGCAGGCGCAGGTTGCGCCGCTCGTAGGCACGGCCCTGCACAGGTGCGCTGGGCTCGATGCGCTCGACCATGCCCAGGTAGCCGCACAGAAGGCTGGCGGCGATTGCCAGGTACGGGTTGGCGTCGGCGCCCGGCAGGCGGTTTTCCACGCGCATTGCCTCGGGGCTTGAGGTGGGTACGCGCAGCCCGGCGGTACGGTTTTCCTCACCCCACTCGACGTTCACTGGTGCCGAGGTGTCCGGCAGGAAGCGGCGGAACGAGTTGACGTTGGGCGCGAACATCGGCAGCAGCTTGGGGATGTACTTCTGCAAACCGCCGATGTGGTACAGGAACAGCTGGCTCATGCTGCCGTCTTCATTGGCGAAGATCGGCTTGCCGGTGGCGATGTCGACCACGCTCTGGTGCAGGTGCATGGCGCTGCCGGGCTCGTCGGTGATCGGCTTGGCCATGAAGGTGGCGGCCACGTTGTGCTTGAGCGCGGCTTCACGCATGGTGCGCTTGAACACGGTGATCTGGTCGGCCAGGTCCAGGGCGTCGCCGTGGCGGAAGTTGATCTCCATCTGCGCCGGGCCGTCTTCATGGATAAGCGTGTCCAGGTCCAGGCCCTGGATCTCGCACCAGTCGTAGACGTCTTCGAACAGCGGATCGAACTCGTTGGCGGCATCGATCGAGAACGACTGGCGGCCGCTTTCGGCACGGCCGGAACGCCCCAGCGGCACTTGCAGCGGCAAGTCCGGGTCTTCGCAGCGCTGGGTCAGGTAGAACTCCATCTCCGGTGCCACGATTGGCTGCCAGCCTTTGTCTGCATAAAGCTTGAGCACTTTCTTCAGCACGTTGCGCGGCGACAGTTCGATGGGGTTGCCTTGCTTGTCGAAGGTGTCGTGGATAACGATCGCGGTCGGCTCGATCGCCCACGGGATCTGGTACACGGCACTCGGGTCTGGGCGGCAGACCATGTCGATGTCGGCGGCATCGAGCAGGTTGTAGTAGATGTCATCGTCGACATAGTCGCCGGTGACCGTCTGCAGCAGCACGCTCTCGGGCAGGCGCATGCCACGCTCGTGGAGAAACTTGGCGGTGGGTGCGATCTTGCCGCGGGCGATGCCGGTCAGGTCGCTGATCACGCATTCGACTTCGGTGATACGGTGTTCTTTCAGCCAGGCGGACAGCTGATCGAAGGGGGCGTTCATACAGACCTCTTGGTTGGGTTTTGGTGTGGGAGCAAGCGTGCCAGCGTAAACCGTTCCAGGGTTTCGAAGGCGTCCCGCTTCCCAGGTGACGCGCTGGAGACTATCTTGGTCGCAGCCCGCAAGGCTGATCTATCCACTTTCTCCGGCAATGAATGCACCAAAAGAGTGCGACTAGGACCGAGCGTGACAACCGCCAATGCCCTGCAAGTCCAGGCTTACCACACCACCGACGTAACCGAACAAGTACGTGCCACCCCTGGCTGGCAGCAGCAGTACCGGCAGATGTCGCCCGGGCATTTCAGCGGTGAGCTGCGTTGCCTGGGGCTGGACGGGGTGGAGGTGTACGAGGAGCGGCTGAACACCCGGGTGGAGCAGTTTTTCCGCGCGCCGAGCGGTTCGCTGGCGTTCTGCTTCGACCGCAGCGAGAACAGCTTGTACCTGCTGAACGAACAGAGCCGGAACATCTGGATCACGCCAGAGAACTACCAGGAAGTGGCGGTCGTGTTCGACCAGGCCTTCCTGGCCCGCCATGGGCTTGACCCGCAGCGCCTGGAAGGGTTGTTCATGGTGCCGCTGGGCAGCGGGCAGAATGCGCTGTTCGGCAGTTGGCTGAGTGCGACACTGACCCGCCTGGGCCAGGCGGATTGCCCTCTGCAGGGGCAGGCCCTGGCGGAGCAATTGCTCGAGGACTGCCTGTTCATCCTCGACAACGCCTGCCAGCGCCTGCAGGGCGTGGCGTTGGGCCGGCGTGACGAGGAACGGGCGATCATGCGGCGGGTGAGCGAGTGGGCGGCCGACTGCCCGGAGGAAACGCTGAATCTGGTGGAGCTGGCGGATGTTGCCGGGGTTTCCTTGCGTCAGTTGCAGCAAGCCTTCAAGGCGTTTACCGGGATGCCGCCGGCGCACTGGTTGCGCCTGCGCCGGTTGAACGGTGCGCGGCGCGATCTGCTGCATGGCGGTGAAGTGACCGTGGCCGAGGTGGCGATGCGTTGGTCGTTCTGGCATTTGGGAAGGTTTTCAGAGAGTTACCGGCAGTTGTTCAAGGAGTTTCCCAGCGAGACCTTGAAGCGGGGCAGGGGCTGAATCTGGTGGTGTAGCTTGGTGGTATAGCTGCTCTTACAGGATTACCTCAGTGCCAGGCATTGTGAGGTCCCTGTGGGAGCGGGTTCACCCGCGAAGAGGCCGGGCCAGGCAATACACAACCCAGCATTCCACAGCAAAAATTGCTATCGTGCCGCCCTGATTTCACCCGAGGTGCCGATGTTCTACCTGCCTTTGCCCAGCGACCAGGCCGACCGCCTCGCCAGCGAGCCCACCACCGACTTCTTCACCACCGCCAGCGTGCTCGCCGCCGCCGCCGTGCTGTTCGTGCAGAACCTGCCGCGCCAGCCCGCCGCCGCCTCGGCGGATGCGCAGGAACGCCGCTTTGCCGAAATCGTGCGCATTGCCAACGAGGTCGAAAGCGCCGCACCGGGGCGCTTCCAGGGCCAGGTGGCGCAGCACTTCGATCGCGAAGCCTTCGCCATGGGCCTGGGCATGCTGGGCGAAAACGGGATCGCACTGCTGTCGACCGAGGTGGAGTACCAGGCCGAGGAGTTGCTGGACGCCGAGGGCCAGTGGAATTTCCAGTTCGCCGACAGCTACCGCCAGCGGGCAACCCCGCTGCACCCGGTGTACCTGCCTTCCCTGGCCAGCGACCTGATGCTCAGCGACCAACAGAACCGCCTGCTGCGCGAATTCCTCAGTGGTATCGATGAGTCGGTGGCGGTGCAGGGCTTTGCCGGCACCGGCAAGACCTTCCTGATTCACCAGTTCGCCCGCCTGCTCGAGCCCCAGCGCACGCTGTTGCTGGCCTTGACCGAAGGCCAGCTGCGCGCCCTGCAGGCGCGGGTCAAGGACGCCGCCGCCTACACCGCGCTGACCTTCGGCCAGCTGGCCGACGAGCTGCTCAACCGCGACCTCACCAGCAATGGCTGGCGCCTGCGCGACCCGTATCGCACCAAGCTTTCGTGGCGCCCGCAGGATGCGCAGGTGGTACGTTGGCTGGCCATCCCCGACATCGGCCCGCTCGCCGCGCGCGATGTGGTTGCCTTGTGCATCCGCGCGGTACGCACGTTTTGCCACAGCGCCGACACCCAGCTGCAGTTGCACCACCTGCCCTGGGCCGGGCCGGGGACCACGCCACTGGACCAGGAAGTCTTGCTGGAAAAGGCACGGCTGTACTGGCAGGAGCTGATTCGCCCGTCGGCACGGGAAATCCAGTTGCCGGTGCGCGACTACCACCGGGTCAAACTGCTGTCGCTGACCGGTCATGTGATCGATAGCCGCTACACCCATGTCATCGTCGACGAGGCCCACGAGCTGTCGGCACCGATGCTTGCCGTGCTCGACCGCAGCCCGCAGTCGATCATTGCCCTGGGTGACGAGCTGCAGAACCTCAACGGCCTCAGCGCGCACCATGGCGGCTTTATCCGCCAGCGTTACATCGACCACTCGCTGCGGGCCGGGCCGGCGATGGACAACGTGCTCAACCCGCTGATCAATGCCCACCCGGCGGCGATCCAGGCAGCCTTCAGCGGCAGCGCCGAGCATTACACCCGGGTCAGCTTCTTCGATGCGGTAACGGTGCCGGAACAGCCAACGGCGCTGATCGTCGACGATGAATGGGGCCTGTTTGGCTGGTTCCAGCGCCTGACCCACCAAGGCGTGCCGTTCGTGCTGCTGAAAAGCGCGCGCAAGGACTTCGAGCTGTTCGTCGAAGACTGCATCGAGTTGTATCGCCATGGCACCCGGCCGCGTCACCCGATGCTGTTCCGCTATGCCAGCTGGCAGGCGCTGGAGCAGGACAAGGGTGATGACAAGGCGTTCGTCGCCGTGGCCAACATGCTGCGCAAGGGCTACACGCCAGAGCACTTTGCCAGGGCCAAGAGCCGTTACCGTTGGGACAAGGCGCCCAAGCTGTTCCTGGGGCGGGTGCGCGATGTGAAGAACATGGAATTCGCCCGGGTGATGGTGTCGCCGGAGCTGATGGTAGCGCCGCAGGTAGCGGGGAACCGCAATGAACGGGCGCGGATGCTGGCGGGATTGTATACCGCCTGTTCGCGGGCGCGGCATGAACTGATCGTGCCGGGGGGGATGCTGGACTGGGTCAAGGACCAGGTTCGGGATTGAGATTGTTGGGGCTGCTTTGCAGCCCATCGCGACACAAGGCCGCTCCTACAAGGGACCGCGATACAGGCCGACCCCACAGGATCGCACCGTGATCGTCTGTAGGAGCGGCCTTGTGTCGCGATGGGCCGCAAAGCGGCCCCTGTTACGCTGGATCAGTTACGGTCCAGCCACACAGTCTGGGCATTGGTGAACTCACGTACACCAAAGTGCGACAGTTCACGCCCGAAGCCGCTCTTCTTCACCCCGCCAAACGCTACGCGGGGGTCGGAAGCGCAATAGCCGTTGATGAACACGCCGCCGGTATCCAGCGCCGCGGTCATGCGTTCGGCCAGCGCGTAGTCGGCGGTGTAGATGGTCGAGGCCAGGCCGAATTCGCTGTCGTTGGCCAGCTCCACCGCATGCTCCGCATCACGTGCGCTGATGATCGCCGCCACCGGCCCGAACAGCTCCTGCTTGAACGCAGTCATCTGCGGGGTGACGTTGGCGAACACGGTCGGCGCGTAGAAGTTGGCCACGCCATCGACCTTGTGGCCGCCCAGCAGCAGGGTGGCGCCTTCGGCGATGGTCGCCTGGACCTGGCCATCCAGCTCGTCGCGCAGGTCGTAACGGGCCATCGGGCCGATGTAGGTACTTTCTTCCAGCGGGTTGCCGACCTTCAGCTCGCGAGTAGCCTCGACGAACTTGCGGGTGAATTCGTCAACGATGCTTTCCTCGACGATCAGGCGCTTGGCCGCAGCGCAGACCTGGCCGGTGTTCTGATAACGGCCGATCACGGCAGCCTTGACGGCGGCATCCAGGTCCGCGTCGGCCAGCACGATGAACGGGTCGGAACCGCCCAGCTCCAGCACGCACTTCTTCAGCGCAGCGCCGGCTTGCGCACCAATCGCCATGCCGGCACGCACGCTGCCGGTCAGGGTCACAGCGGCGATGCGCGGGTCGTTGATGGCGCGGGTGACGCCGTCCGGGGTCACGTTCAGCACTTCGAACACGCCTTCCGGCAGGCCGGCATCCTTGAACAGCTCGCCCAGCAGGTAGGCGCTGCCCATCACGTTCGGCGCGTGCTTGAGTACGTAGGTATTGCCGGCCAGGATTGCCGGCACGGCGCCACGCAGTACCTGCCAGACCGGGAAGTTCCAAGGCATCACCGCCAGGATCGGGCCCAGCGGGCGGTATTCGATGCGGGCTTTCTCGACCTGGGTCGGCTCGGGGGCGAGCATGGCCGGGCCGTGTTCGGCGTACCAGCGGCACAGGCCAACGCACTTGCTGACCTCACCGCGGGCCTGGGCGACAGGCTTGCCGATTTCGCGGCTGATCATTTGCGCGAAGGCTTCGGCCTTGGTTTCGAGGGTACTGGCCAGGGCGAGCAGGTACTCGCTGCGCTGACCCAGCGACACCTGGCGCCACTGGCGGTAGCCAACCTTGGCGCGTTGCAGCGCCGCTTCCAGTGCGGCGTCGGTGTCGAACGGGTAGGCGCCGATCTGCTCGCCGCTGTACGGGTCGAGGGAGATGGCGTGGGTCAGGCTGCTGATCGCACTCATGGCGGGACACTCTCGTTGTAATTGATCCGTGACGCCAGACTAGCGGGCTATGGCTTTAATGAAAACTGAATAATAATGAGCGAAACATTCACGTTTGGAGAATGGCTGTGGACCTGGTGCAACTCGAGATCTTCAAGGCCGTGGCAGAGCAGGGCAGCATCAGTGCCGCTGCGCAGCATATCCACCGGGTGCCGTCGAACCTGACCACGCGTATCAAGCAACTGGAGGAGGACCTGGGCGTGGAGCTTTTCATACGTGAAAAGAGCCGCCTGCGTCTTTCCCCCGCAGGCTGGAACTTCCTCGAGTACACCCGGCGCATCCTTGACCTGGTGCACGAGGCGCGGCTGACAGTGGCCGGTGAGGACCCGCAGGGCACTTTCGCCCTGGGGTCGCTGGAAAGCACGGCGGCGGTGCGCATTCCGGCCTTGCTGGCGGCCTATAACCAGCGTTACCCCAAGGTCGACCTGGACCTGTCCACGGGGCCTTCCGGGACCATGCTCGAAGGCGTGCTGTCGGGGCGCCTGGTAGCGGCGTTCGTCGACGGCCCGGTGCTGCATCCGACGCTGGAGGGCATGCCGGTGTTCGAGGAAGAAATGATGGTCATCGCGCCGCTCAACCACGCCCCGGTAACCCGCGCCCAGGACGTCAACGGCGAAAGCATCTACGCCTTCCGCGCCAACTGTTCATACCGGCATCACTTCGAGAACTGGTTCGTGCAGGACCAGGCGGTACCGGGCAAGATCCACGAAATGGAGTCGTACCACGGCATGCTGGCCTGCGTCAGCGCCGGCGCCGGCCTGGCCATGATGCCGCGCAGCATGCTCGACAACATGCCCGGTTGCAGCACCGTCAGTGCCTGGCCGATGTCGGAGGATTTCCGCTACCTGAAAACCTGGCTGGTATGGCGACGTGGCACCTTTTCGCGCAGTTTGAGCATGTTCGTGAAACTGCTTGAGGAAGGCCGTGCAACATGATGTTCCTGCGCAATATTTACCCCGATGAAGCGAATTTCATCCACACGACCACGCATCAGCACGAACGCCGTTACGCCCGAAGGATCAGATAATAGGTAAGCCATCCTCGAAAGGAGGGTCGTACCATGCGTAACCATCACTATGCCCTCGGCGCGGCGCTGCTGATCGCCCTGGCACTGCCATGGACCCTGGCGGCCGCCGCCGACCTCAATGCCCCTATCGACATGCAGGCCGTGCAACTGCAACAGCAGGAGCAGAACGGCGTCCGCTACCTGCAAGGCGGCATCGGCCAGGATGAAGCCAACGCCCTGCGCAAGACCCCGGGCTATGACCTGCACGTAGAACTCTCCACCGGCCCGGAAGGCAAGTTCCAGAGCGGTGCTACCGTCGACATCCAGAATGCACAGGGCCAGCCCGTGCTCAGTCTTACGGATGCCGGGCCGCTGCTGTACGTGCAGTTGCCTCCCGGCAAATACAAAGTGACTGGCAACGCCCAGGGTGAGACGGTGCAGCAATTGGTGACCGTGAATGGCAAGACCCCCGCGACCGTGAACCTGAACTGGCGTTGATGGAAAAACGGGCAGGAGTACGGATGTGCTCCTGCCTGAAAAGGAGCACATCGCCATGAGCCTGGATCTTCAGCTGGAGATGTTGGACGAGCGGGGCTATGTTTTGCTCCCCGGTGTGCTCGAACCCTTGCGTATCGCCTTGCTGCGCTGCGCCATCGATGACCTGCAGCCCATCCACTGGGATTACCAGGGTCTGCTGGAACACTACAAGTGCGTATTCAACCGCAACCCGCTGTGGTTACCCTTTCTCGACCTGCCGCCGCTGATTGCCCTGGCCGAAGCGGCACTGGGCGCCGACTGCCATGTGATCGGCCAGACTGCCTGGCGCAGCCACCCGGGCTACCCCGGCATGGCCCTGCACCTGGACCATCTGCCCATGCAGTTGCCCGACTGGCTCAGCGAGCGCGGCGACTTCACCCAGCCCCCGCAAATCCTGACTGCGCAGCTGTACCTCAGCGATATCGACCATCACATCGGGCCGACCTGGATTGTGCCCGGCAGCCACCGCGCGGCGCGGCCACCGCAGGCTGGCGAGCAACACTGGCAGGGCCGAAAGGCCCAGCCGGTGCTGTGCAAGGCCGGGGACGCGCTGGTGTTTCGCAGCGATGTCTGGCATAGCGGCGGGGCCAACTGCACCCAATCAAGCCAGCGCGACATGCTGCAAGTGCACTATGGCCGGCGCATGGTCGCGCAGAAGTTTTCGCCATACCTGAACTGGCGTTTCAACCCGCAGGTACTGGAGGAGGCCACACCCAGGCAAAGGCGCCTGTTGGGCGAGCACGAAGAAGCGGAATACGACTGAGTGCTGCTGCTCGGCATGGCAGATGCTGGCGCAGGGTATTAGCCAATGGTGGCAATTCACTTTCAACTTTCTGTTTATCTGGACGATAATCAGAAAAGTATTACTTCCTGTGACCGGTGTGGATGCATCCGGTCACCGCATAAGATCGAGGGGCTCAAGCCCCCGCTTGCCGTATAGACCATCAGGAGAAGTCATTGATGAAAACCCGTCTAGCAGCTTCGCTGGCTGCTGCAGTGCTGGCCTTTGCCGGGGCGAATCTGGCCCAGGCAGCGCAGGTGAGCGGTGCCGTTGGCGCCACTGGCCAAGGTGACATGACCTACCGTATTGGCCTGTCGTTTGACTGGGACAAGAAATGGCTGGAAAGCAGCACCGGTCATCTGACCGGGTACTGGGATGCGGCCTACACCTATTGGGAAGGCGGTGAGGCCAGTGGCGCGCACTCGCTGTCGTTCAGCCCGGTGTTCACCTACGAGTTCAGCGGTTTCACCTATACCCCGTACATCGAAGCCGGCATTGGCCTGGCGGCGTTTTCCAAGACCGACGTGGGCGACCAGCGCCTGGGCTCGTCGGTCAACTTCGAAGACCGCATCGGCTTCGGCCTGAAACTGCCGGGGGAGCAGAAGGTGGGGATCCGCGCGATGCACTACTCCAACGCGGGGCTCAAGCAGCCTAACGACGGCATCGAGTCGTACTCGCTGTTCTATAGCAAAGGGTTCTGAGACCGGGGGCCGCTTTGCGGCCCATCGCCGGCAAGCCAGCTCCCACAGGGACCGCGCAGTTCTTTGGATCTGCGCTGGCCCCTAAAGGGACTGCGTATGGCTGGGACGATGCGGTCGAGGTGGGAGCTGGCTTGCCGGCGATGGGCTGCAAAGCAGCCCCATTAACTGTCAGAAGGTATACGAAACCCCAGCTTGCACTGTCCTTGGCGCACCCGGGTAGACGTAGTTGTTGAACGCGCCCTCGTCATAGCCCTTGTTGAACACGTTCTTCACATCCAGGTTCAACCGCACGTGTTCGTTGACCTTGTAGAAGCTCAGCAGGTCCACCACGCTGTAGCGCTCCATGGTGTAGGTCGTGGCTGCCGTCTGGCCGGCGCGATCATCCACGTACTTCACCCCAACCCCCAACCCCAGCCCCTTGGCCAAGCCATCCTGGAACTCGTAGGTGTTCAGCAGGCTGAAACTGTTGCGCGGGATGTTGGCCAGGCGCGTGCCCTTGGGCAGGGTCGTATCCTGGGTGACTTCGGCGTCCACGTAGGCATAGCCACCGATCACGCGCCACTCTGGCGTCAGGTTGCCGGCGATGTTGATGTCCAGGCCACGGCTGCGCACTTCGCCGGCCGCAATACTGTAGGTACCGGTTGAGTCGTTCGGGTCGCGCGCCAGGACGTTCTCTTTGACGATGTGATAGATCGCCGCGTCGATGCTCAGCTGGCGGTCGAGTGCCTCCCATTTCACACCCAGTTCGTAGGACTTGCCTTTCTCCGGGTCGAAGCCTCCGCCTCCGTTTGGCGTGCCGGTGTTGGGCTTGAACGAGCGCGCGGTGTTGGCATAGACCGCAACCGTATCGGTCAGGTCGTAGATCAGGCCGAAGCGTGGGGTGACGCCGTTTTCGCCCTTGCTGAAGTCGCGGTTGGTCGGCAGCTTGTCGTCGTAATCGTGCTCGAAGCGCTCGAAGCGCACACCCGCCAGCGCCTTCAGTCGCTCGGTCAGGGCCACCTGGTCCTGGATGAATGCCGCCCAGGTCTTCAGGTTTTCCTTGTCATGGGTGGTGGTGCGGGTCAGGGCAGGGCGTGGCTGGCCCAGTACCGGGTCGAAGATGTCAATCGGGTACTTATCGGCACCGCTGGCCGAGCGCTGGATGATCGAGTTGTAGTCGTAGTCTTCGTACTCGATGCCCGTCAGCAGTGTATGAGCGTAGCCGCCGGTGTCGAAGTGGCCGGTGAGGTTGAGCTGGTAGTCGCGGTCGGTCCACTCGAGTTTGCGGTAGTTGAAGTTGCGCCCCAGCGTGCGACCGTCAGCCTGCAATGCGTTGGCTTCCACGGCATTGCCCTTGAGCGAGCCGTCGAGCCACTGCATGCCACCGCCCAGCGTCCAGTTGTCGTTGAGCAGGTGCTCGAAACGCAACTGGGCCATGTTGTTGTCGTTGTGCAGCAGGTTGTCGCTGCCTTTTTCCCAGATGTTGGTGTCGCGCGAAGCTGTGCCGAGCTGGCCGGGCAGGCGGGTCAGGCCACGGTCCAGCGGGTGGTTGTTGCGCATGAAGTCGCCCTCGAAGACGATCTTCGTGCTGTCGTTGACCTGCCAGCTGAGCACTGGCGCCACGTCATAGCGCTCGCTTTCCACATCGTCACGGAAGCTTTCGCCGCCTTCACCCAGCAGGTTCAGGCGGTAGGCCAGCGAGCCGTCCTGATTCAGCGGCCCGGTAGCGTCCAGGGTAGCGCGGTGCATGCCCTGGTCATCGAACTGGCTGCCCAGGGTGACTTTCGACTCTGGCAGCGGCTGCTTGCTGACCACGTTGAAAGTGCCGCCAGGGTCGCCACGGCCGTACAAGCTGCTGGCCGGGCCACGGATCACTTCCAGGCGTTCGACGGTGTTGGCGTCGGGGGCGCTAGGGTAGCCGCGGTTGATCGGGAAACCGTTGCGGTAGAACTCACCGGTGGTGAAGCCACGCACGGTGAAAGTGGTCAGGCCCTGGCCGCCGAAGTTGTTGGCGCGGCCGACGCCGCCAGCGTAGTCCAGGCCGTCCTGCAGACGCGTGGCGCCGGTGTCTTCCAGTACATCCTTGGGCACCACGCTGACCGATTGCGGGGTTTCGTGCAGGGCAGTGTCGGTGCGAGTGGCGCTGGCCGAGCGGGTAGCCTTGTAACCCTCGACCGGGCCTTCGGCACGTTCGCTGTCGGCGCTGCTGGTGATGTTCAGGGCCTGGAGTTCGATCTGGGTGGGTTCGCTGAGCGGTTCAGGCTCGGCAAAGGCCAGCGGAGAGACAGCATGAAGCACACAAAGCGAAACGAACGTGCGACGCATCGACGGTACGATCCTGGAGTAGGGCGCTGAGGGTAGGGTGGGCAAGCGCCGAGAAACTACTACGAATCATTATCAAATGCATTCTTTTTATGTGGCACTGGTGTACCAGATGCCAAGGGTAGAATCCGTGTTGGCTTCTTCGCGGGTAAACCCGCTCCCACAGGGGTTTCACCAAGCCTGAGGTCAGTGGAATTCCTGTGGGAGATTGCCCAACCCTTTGGGCTGCGCTTTCGCGCAGAGAACCAATATCGCTCGTCTGACGCGTCCTTTGTAGGAGCAGCCTTGTGCTGCGAAGAGGCCGGTACAGCCAATAGACAGGCTTTGTCAGCCCCGGCCTCTTCGCAGCAGAAGGCTGCTCCTACAGAACCTCGCCGAACCAATGAGTCATGTGTTGTTCAATGAGAGCGGGTTCACCCGCGAAGAAGCCGGTGCAGGTATACCAGTACTCACCGAACCGCCTTGATCGCCAGCACATTGCACAGCGGATGCTCCAGCACATGCGCTGTCGTCCCGCCCAGGAACGTCTGCATGGCATCATGCCGGTGGCTGCCCATCACGATCACATCCGCCCGGCTGTGGCCGACGAACTGGGCAATCGCCTTGATCGCAGCCCCTTCCAGAAAGTGCCTGCGCTCCAGCGGGATCTGGTGGTGGTCGCCCAGCCGGTTGAACGCCGCCCGCTGCGCGGTGCGCACGCTGACATCGAAGCCGGGCATGGTCACCGTGCCAGCGCCGAAGTCGGCAATGTGTGTCTTGGCCGCGTCGCACACATGCAGCAGGTGCAACTCGGCATTGCACTGCAGGGCCAGGGCATGGGCGCAGCGGATCACCTGCTCATCCAGATGCTCGCCTGCGCCATGGCTGTTCAGGTCCACCGCGGCGGCAATCTGCCGGGGCAGGGGAAGGCGGATATCGCTGACCAGGTGCACGGCGACCGGGCTGTCCTTCAGCAACTGCCAGTCCAGTGGCGTTACCAGCAGGCGCTTGAGCACCGGTTCGTGCTGCACATCCTTGATCAGCAGGTCGCAACCCAGTCGCTCGACCCGTTCCAGCACACTGTTCAGCGGGTCGCGGGTCAGCAGCAGTTCGGTAGATACATCCAGGCCGGCGTTGGCCAGTTGCTCGGCTTCGTCCGCCAGCCATTGGCGGTTGTCACTGAGCAGCCGTTCCCGCTCGCGGCTATCGCTCATCAAACCGAAGGTGTCGACATCGTCGACGAACACGTTGATATCCAGCAAGGCACCGCTGGATTCCGCCAGCGCCGCAGCGCGTTGCAGCGCCGGCGTGTGGCGCATCTGCGGGCCGAGCATGACGAACAGACGCTTGAACTGGCTCATCTCACACCTCCACGTGTGGCAGCCCCCCGGTGATCTGGTCTTGTTCAGTCTAGACCGCGCAGGGCGCATGAGCAGCCTGGCGGAGGCTGGCGCGGAACGGCGTGTCGGGTATGATGCGGGCCCCATCATTTTCACGAGGCCCGCCCCATGTCCCTGAGTGCTGAACAGATCGGCGAATTCCGCGCCTTTGCCGAGCAGCTGGCCGATGCCGCTGCCGTGGCGATCAAGCCATACTTTCGCGCCAGCCTGGACGTCGAGGACAAGGGTGGGCGCCTGTACGACCCGGTGACCGTGGCCGACAAGGCAGCCGAGGACGCCATGCGCGAGCTGATCCAGGCCCGCTATCCCGACCACGGCATCCTCGGTGAAGAAGCCGGCGTGGCAGTCGGCAGCAGCCCGCTGACCTGGGTGCTCGACCCGATCGACGGCACCCGCGCCTTCATCACCGGCCTGCCGCTGTGGGGCACGCTGATTGCCCTGAACGACGGCACCCGCCCGGTGGTCGGGGTGATGAACCAGCCGTTCACCGGCGAACGCTTTGTCGGAACGCCGGAAGGCGCCTGGCGCAGCGGTGCGCCGTTAAAGACCCGCGCCTGTGCCGACCTGGCCTCCGCCACGTTGATGTGCACCACGCCGGACATGTTCGATACCGCCGCGCGGAAGGCCGCGTTCGAGGCCGTTGCCGGCAAGGCGCGCCTGATGCGTTACGGTGGCGATTGCTATGCCTATTGCATGCTGGCTTCCGGGTTCGTCGACGTGATTGTCGAGGCGAGCCTGCAGCCATATGACGTGCAGGCGCTGATGCCGATCATCGAAGGGGCGGGCGGGGTGATCACGGCGTGGGATGGCAGCAGCGCGCAGAATGGCGGGTGCGTGGTGGCCTGTGGTGACCCGGCGCTGCATGCGCAGGTGGTGGAGATGTTGCGTCACGCCATGTAATTCATGTAATGCCTGCGCCGGCCTCTTCGCGGGTAAACCCGCTCCTACAGGTTCTGCGCAGTTTTCAAGATTTGTGGTGATCCTGTGGGCGCGGGTTTACCCGCGAAGCGGCCGGCACAGGTATGCAAAACCCCCGATCACCGCACTTTTTCCAATTTCCGGGCTCTATGCATGGCCAGGCCACACTGATCCACGGTGCGGCCGCCGAATATCGACCCGGTGCCGATGGTTGCAAGCAAGCCAAAATTCTTCCCCCGCCTGCTAATGGCAGGCGCCCTCACATGCCTGTGCGCCTGCACCCAGCAGCAGGGCCGCGACGTGCTCGACCAGTTCGGCAACGGCAAGCCCAGCGAGCTGTTCCAGACCAGCGTCGATCGCCTGGCCACGCTGTCCATGCGCGATAACCTGCAGAGCTTGTACCTGCTGATGAACAAGCTGTACCTGCGCAACCCCAATCAGTGGAAGCTGTCCGGCTACGTGGATGCTGCAACTGCCGAGGGGCAGATCCGTATCGCCATCGAGCAACGCCAGCCCTTGCCACAACTAGGCAACCGTCGCGACCTGGCAGCCTTGAGCTACGCCCTGAGCCCCGAGTTTCGCGGTGACCGGGTCGGTGCGTTCATCTACGCCATCGGCAGCATGCTGATTACCGCGCACGGCGGCCGTACGGAGTTCTACATGACCGATACCATCGACCCGCTGTTCGTCAACAACGCGGCACGCAATATCGAGAAGGCCACCTGGATGTTGAGCCAGCGGCAGGATGCCAATGGTGTGCTGCTGTTGTTCTCCAACGAAATCTCGGAAGAGGGCAGCAACCTGAGTTTTGCCGTGGAGTTCGGCAAGATCGTGGCACGGCTGGATTTGCTGGCGGAGTTGCTGGATGAGCGGTATAGGAGGATTGGGTTGAATTATGCGCAAAGCCTGTTGTTGATGAACTTCCTGCCGGTGCAGTGAAGTGAGCGTTGCCGGGTTGCCTGAGCCGTTCGATAAACGAACACTGACCTGTCCTTACTGTTCGCTATCCGCCCATCCATTCCCAAGGTCGCATTGCCCAACCCCCGCCTTTTTGCTTAAGTGTGCCCATCCACCGGTTGTCGCCTGCCCCCGCGACCCGCAACCGGCTCGGTAGAATGACCGTGACGACCGCAACCACAGCCCGCCGGGCCGTAGGATGCGGCAACCAGAACAATAACGATCCGGGTAACCTTGCCTATGGAAAGCCGCCTGCTGAGCGAGCGCAGTAGCGTGTTTCATCACGCCGACCCTTATGCTGTGTCCGATTATGTCAACCAGCACGTAGGCCAGCATTGCATCGGTTTGTCTCGCACCACTCATCCGCAAGCCAGCCTCAGCCACCGCAAGTTCGCTGAGCTGGACCTTTGCCGCATCAGCTACGGCGGCAGCGTGCGCGTTACCTCGCCGGCACTGGAAACCATCTACCACCTGCAGGTGCTGCTCAATGGCAACTGCTTGTGGCGCGGGCACAAGCGCGAGCACCACCTGGTGCCGGGCGAACTATTGTTGATCAACCCCGACGACCCGGTTGACCTGACCTACTCGGAAGACTGCGAGAAGTTCATCCTGAAGGTACCGACCCGGCTACTGGATTCGATCTGCGACGAACAGCGCTGGCACCGCCCTGATGGCGGGGTGCGGTTCTTGCGCAACCATTACCGGCTGGACGAGCTGGACGGGTTCGTCAACCTGCTGGGCATGGTCTGCCAGGAAGCAGAGGTGAGCGATTCGCTGCCCAGGGTGCAGGGCCACTACAGCCAGATCGTCGCCAGCAAGCTGCTGACCCTGATGAGCACCAATATCCGTCGCGAATGCCTGAGCGCACCGCAAGCGGGGCTTGAGCGCATTCTTGAGTACATTGAGCGCAACCTGAAGCTGGAGTTGTCGGCTGAGGTACTGGCGAAGCAGGCCTGCATGAGTTTGCGCTCGCTGTATGCGTTGTTTGACCAGCATCTGGGCACTACACCCAAACATTACGTGCGCCAGCGTAAGCTGGAGCGGGTGCATGCATGCCTGAGCGACCCGACCTGTGGCGTGCGTAGTGTGACGGAGCTGGCCCTGGATTACGGTTTCCTTCATCTGGGGCGTTTTTCCGAGGTCTATCGGCAGCAGTTTGGTGAGTTGCCGTCGCAGACGTTCAAGCGGCGCGCGTGAAGACGTTTAGCTTGTCTACCTGATATTTCTGCCAGTTGCATGCACGATGGCTCCAAACCACTATTTGCTTCATCACGGGGTAAATGGTGGCAACCATGTCGATGTCGCAAAAACAGCTCTATTTTTACTCCTCCAAAGGCCTGTCGCTGATCAAGAATCCGGACGGCGGGGCCTCGGCGTTGATGCGCGCTGCTGATCTGGTTTTGGGGCAGCGTGATGATAGCCAGCTAGCGTTTTACGCAACGGATTTACAAGGTTCGGTTCTCCGCTGGAATTGGCGAAATTCATCGAGTTCGATGGAGTACACAGTGTATGGGTGGGACAGCCGTCAAGGTGCGTCAATGCTGCAATACACCGGTCAACGGAAAGAGACGCTCACCGGGCACTATTTGTTGGGGGATGGATATCGTGCATACAGTTCGGAGTTGATGCGATTCAATGCGCCAGACAGCTTGAGCCCGTTCGGTGATGGAGGTCCCAATTCGTACTGCTACTGTACCAATGATCCTGTGAATAAAGTGGATCCAAGTGGACACACCGGCCTGCCACCCAATAGCTTCCTGAACAATAGCCGCCTGTTCACCAATCGATGGGGGCTTCGTTCGGCTGCGTCCTATACATTTGGTCAAAAAGCTCCAGCGTTAAAAACCCTTAGCGTGAAGAAGGGATTGTCTGAAATTGACCCTAATCTGAAGGGCAGGATAAAACATGCAGAAAGAAATCAATCCTGGAAGTTGGGCGATGTACAGCGACTAGAGAGTGCTACGGCTACTCTGCAAGGCATAGCGAATCGTTTCGAGTTGGCTGAAAAGTATTTTGCAACTGAGAGGGTCCCTTTGGAAGCCCAAGCAGCTCACGAGACACGCAAAGAGATTTTAGCTATCAAGCATTGGGTTGATCGAAAGCTGGTAAAAGCTAAAGAAGTGTACAAAAGGCGCGAATTGATCAATGCATTGCCATTTTCCCAACCCGCTGAACAAGCGTCGAAAGTGCGTGAAGGCGGATAATACTCTGCACAATCCGGATAGTCCCCCGCCAGCCGTCTCCCTAACCTGACCAGGTCTAAACAATAACAAGGGAGACCCTGGCCATGTCCCTGGGATTCGACTACCTTAATGCCTTGCTCGAGGACGACCGTGAAAAGGGCATCTACCGCTGCAAGCGTGAGATGTTCACCGACCCACGCCTGTTCGACCTGGAGATGAAACACATCTTCGAGGGCAACTGGATCTACCTGGCCCATGAAAGCCAGATTCCCGAGAAAAACGACTTCCTCACCCTGACCATGGGGCGCCAGCCGATCTTCATCGCGCGCAACAAGGACGGTGAGCTCAACGCCTTCCTCAACGCCTGCAGCCACCGCGGCGCCATGCTCTGCCGGCACAAGCGCGGCAACCGCGCCAGCTACACCTGCCCGTTCCACGGCTGGACCTTCAACAACAGCGGCAAGCTGCTCAAGGTCAAAGACCCAAGCAACGCCGGCTACCCCGACAGCTTCAACTGCGACGGCTCCCACGACCTGACCAAGGTGGCACGCTTCGAGTCGTACCGTGGCTTCCTGTTCGGCAGCCTGAAGGCCGACGTCAAGCCGTTGGTCGAGCACCTGGGCGAGTCGGCCAAGATCATCGACATGATCGTCGACCAGTCGCCGGAAGGCCTGGAAGTGCTGCGTGGCGCCAGTTCGTACATCTACGAAGGCAACTGGAAGCTAACCGCCGAGAACGGCGCCGACGGCTACCACGTCAGCTCCGTGCACTGGAACTATGCCGCCACCCAGAACCAGCGCAAGCAGCGCGAGGCGGGTGACGAGATCAAGACCATGAGCGCCGGTGCCTGGGCCAAGCAGGGCGGTGGCTTCTACTCCTTCGACCACGGCCACCTGCTGCTGTGGACCCGCTGGGCCAACCCCGAGGACCGCCCGGCCTACGAGCGCCGCGACCAACTCGCCGCCGACTTCGGCCAGGCCCGTGCCGACTGGATGATCGAGAACTCGCGCAACCTGTGCCTGTACCCGAACGTGTACCTGATGGACCAGTTCAGCTCGCAGATCCGCATCGCCCGGCCGATTTCGGTGAACAAGACCGAAATCACCATCTACTGCATCGCGCCGAAAGGCGAGAGCGCCGATGCCCGCGCCAAGCGCATTCGCCAGTACGAAGACTTCTTCAACGTCAGCGGCATGGCCACCCCCGACGACCTGGAAGAGTTTCGCTCGTGCCAGACCGGCTACGGCGGCGGTACCGGCTGGAACGACATGTCCCGCGGCGCTGAACACTGGGTGGAAGGCGCCGACGAGGCGGCCCGGGAAATCGAGCTCAAGCCGCTGCTGTCGGGCGTACGCACCGAGGACGAAGGCCTGTTCGTGCTGCAGCACAAGTACTGGCAGGAAACCATGATCCAGGCCTTGAAGGATGAACAGCAACTGATCCCCGTGGAGGCCGTGCAATGAGCCTGTATGCAACCGTGCGCGACTTCCTTTTCCGCGAAGCGCGTTACCTGGATGACGCCCAGTGGGATCAGTGGCTGGAAATGTACGCCAGTGATTGCACCTTCTGGATGCCGAGCTGGGACGATGACGACACCCTTACCGAAGACCCACAAAGCGAAATCTCGCTGATCTGGTACGGCAACCGAGGCGGCCTGGAAGACCGGGTGTTCCGCATCAAGACCGAGCGCTCCAGTGCAACCGTGCCCGACACCCGCACCTCGCACAACATCAGCAACATCGAGATCGTCGAGCAGGGCGAGGGCAGCTGCCAGGTGCGCTTCAACTGGCACACCCTGAGCTTCCGCTACAAGACCACCGACAGTTACTTCGGCACCAGCTTCTACACCCTCGACCTGCGCGGCGAGCAGCCGCTGATCAAGGCCAAGAAGGTGGTGCTGAAGAACGACTACGTTCGCCAGGTCATCGACATCTACCACATCTGATCCAGGGTTTTTGCGAGCGCTGCCCGGAGCGTCCTGCGACGTGCCGTGGCCAGGCTCGCCCGCGAGGTGCAACATGAGCTACCAGATCGCACTGAATTTCGAAGACGGGGTTACCCGCTTCATCGAGGCCGCCGGCCATGAAACCGTGGCCGACGCCGCCTACCGCCAGGGCATCAACATCCCGCTGGACTGCCGCGACGGCGCCTGCGGTACCTGCAAGTGCAAGGCCGAGTCCGGCCGCTACGACCTGGGCGACAACTTCATCGAAGATGCCCTGAGCGAAGATGAAATCGCCGAAGGTTACGTACTGACCTGCCAGATGCGCGCCGAGAGCGACTGCGTCATCCGCATCCCGGCCTCGTCGCAGCTGTGCAAGACCGAACAGGCCAGTTTCGAGGCCGCCATCAGTGATGTCCGCCAATTGTCGGCCAGCACCATTGCCCTGTCGATCAAGGGTGAATCCCTCAGCCGCCTGGCCTTCCTGCCGGGGCAATATGTCAACCTCAAGGTGCCGGGCAGCGAGCAGAGCCGAGCCTATTCGTTCAGCTCGCTGCAGAAGGACGGCGAGGTCAGCTTCCTGATCCGCAACGTGCCGGGTGGGTTGATGAGCAGTTTCCTGACCAACCTGGCCAAGGCGGGCGACAGCATGACCCTGGCCGGGCCGCTGGGCAGCTTCTACCTGCGGCCGATCCAGCGCCCGCTGTTGCTGCTGGCCGGTGGTACGGGCCTGGCGCCGTTCACGGCGATGCTGGAGAAGATCGCCGAGCAGGGTAGCGAGCACCCGCTGCACCTGATCTACGGCGTGACCAACGACTTCGACCTGGTCGAACTCGACCGCCTGCAGGCGCTGGCGGCGCGCATCCCCAACTTCACCTTCAGTGCCTGCGTGGCCAACCCGGACAGCCAGTACCCGCAGAAGGGCTACGTGACCCAGCACATCGAACCGCGCCACCTCAACGATGGTGATGTGGATGTGTACCTGTGCGGCCCGCCACCGATGGTCGAGGCGGTCAGCCAGTACGTGCGCGAGCAGGGCATTACCCCGGCGAACTTCTACTACGAGAAGTTCGCGGCGGCGGCCTGATTCCTTTTATTCCAAGTAATACGCCGACCCTGTGGGAGCGGGCGTGCCCGCGAAGAGGCCAGCAGGTTCAACAACTTTGTCTGGTCGGACGCATTCGCGGGCATGCCCGCTCCCACAGGAACCGTGGCGAACCGGAGAGATGGATATGAACAACCGATTCCAAGGCAAGGTCGCCCTGGTCACCGGTGCCGCCCAGGGCATCGGCCGTGGCGTGTGCTGGCGGCTTAAGGCCGAAGGCGCGCAAGTGATAGCGGTAGACCGCTCCGAACTGGTTCACGAACTGGCCAGCGAGGGCATGCTCACCCTCACCGCCGACCTGGAACAATATGGTGACTGCGCCAGGGTCATGGCCAACGCGGTTGAAGCGTTCGGCCGCCTCGACATCCTGGTCAACAACGTTGGCGGCACCATCTGGGCCAAGCCCTTCGAACACTACGAAGTGGACCAGATCGAAGCCGAAGTACGCCGTTCGCTGTTCCCCACCCTGTGGTGCTGCCATGCCGCACTGCCATACATGCTCGAGCGTGGCAGCGGCGCCATCGTCAACGTCTCGTCCATCGCCACCCGTGGCGTCAACCGCGTGCCCTACGGCGCAGCCAAGGGTGGCGTCAACGCGCTGACTGCGTGCCTGGCCTTTGAAACCGCCGGCCGTGGCATCCGGGTCAACGCCACTGCTCCCGGCGGCACCGAAGCGCCACCCCGGCGCGTACCGCGCAACAGTGCCGAGCAGACCGAACAGGAAAAGCACTGGTACCAGCAGATCGTCGACCAGACCCTCGACAGCAGCCTGATGCACCGCTACGGCAGCATCGACGAGCAGGTGGGCGCAATCCTGTTCCTGGCTTCCGACGAAGCCTCGTACATCACCGGCGTGACCTTGCCGGTAGGGGGCGGCGACCTCGGCTGAGCGACACCCCTAGGCAAAAAGCTTTCTTTCACAACAAAAACAAGAGCGACAGATGCCATGCGAACCCTTGACGTACACCCGATCATCGATAATGCGCGCTTTACCCCCTTCCACTGGATGGTCATGGCCTGGTGCGGCCTGCTGCTGATCTTCGACGGCTATGACTTGTTCATCTACGGCGTGGTACTGCCGGTCATCATGAAAGAGTGGGGCCTGACCCCGTTGCAGGCCGGTGCACTGGGCAGCTATGCGCTGTTCGGCATGATGTTCGGCGCCCTGGCGTTCGGCAGCCTGGCCGATCGCATCGGGCGCAAGAAGGGCATCGCCATCTGTTTTGCCTTGTTCTCCGGGGCGACCATCCTCAACGGGTTTGCCAGCAGCCCGAGCGAGTTCGGCATCTACCGCTTCATTGCCGGCCTGGGCTGTGGCGGCCTGATGCCCAACGCCGTGGCACTGATGAACGAGTACGCGCCCAAGCGACTGCGCAGCACGTTGGTAGCGATCATGTTCAGTGGCTACTCGCTGGGCGGCATGCTCTCGGCGGGTGTCGGCATCTTCATGCTGCCGCGTTTCGGCTGGGAATCGATGTTCTTCGCCGCCGCGGTGCCACTGCTGTTGTTGCCGGTAATCCTGTACTACCTCCCTGAATCGATCGGTTTCCTGGTACGCCAGGGCCGTACCGACGAGGCCCGCAAGCTGCTCAAGCGGCTGGACCCGGATTGCGACGTGAAGGCGGACGATGCGCTGCAGGCGGCCGACCGCAAAGGCAGCGGGGCGTCGGTGCTGGAACTGTTCCGCAACGGCCTGGCCATTCGCACCCTGGCGCTGTGGCTGGCGTTCTTCTGCTGCCTGCTGATGGTCTACGCGCTCAGCTCCTGGCTGCCGAAGCTGATGGCCAACGCCGGCTACAGCCTGGGCTCGAGCCTGTCGTTCCTGCTGGCGCTGAACTTCGGTGGTATGGCCGGGGCGATTCTCGGTGGCTGGCTGGGCGACCGTTACAGCCTGGTCAAAGTCAAAGTGGCGTTCTTCATCGCCGCCGCGCTGTCGATCAGCCTGCTGGGCGTCAACAGCCCGATGCCGGTGCTGTACCTGCTGATCTTCATTGCCGGCGCCACCACCATCGGCACGCAGATCCTGCTGTATGCCGGCGCCGCTCAACTCTACGGGCTATCGGTGCGCTCCACCGGGCTGGGCTGGGCCTCGGGCATCGGCCGCAACGGTGCCATCGTCGGCCCGCTGCTGGGTGGTGCGCTGATGGGCATCAACCTGCCCCTGCAGCTCAATTTCATTGCTTTCGCCATCCCTGGCGCAATTGCCGCGCTGGCCATGGCCGTGCACCTGGCCAGCGGCCGTCGGCACGCCCAGGCGGTTGCGGCACAGGCGTAACTCCAGAAAAACAACATGAGGTAAACCACCATGACCGTGAAAATTTCCCACACTGCCGAGGTACAGCAGTTCTTCGAAGAGGCCGCAGGCTTTGGCAACGATGCCGGCAGCCCGCGCCTTAAGCGCATCGTGCAACGCGTGCTGCAAGACACCGCGCGGCTGATCGAAGACCTGGACATCAGCGAAGACGAGTTCTGGCATGCCGTCGACTACCTCAACCGCCTGGGTGGCCGCGGCGAGGCCGGGTTGCTGGTGGCTGGGTTGGGCATCGAGCACTTCCTAGACCTGCTGCAGGATGCCAAGGACCAGCAAGCAGGCCTTGTCGGCGGTACTCCACGCACCATCGAAGGCCCGCTGTACGTGGCCGGCGCGCCGATCGCCGAAGGTGAAGTACGCATGGATGACGGTAGCGAGGAGGGCGTGGCCACGCCGATGTACCTCGAGGGCCAGGTGCTCGACCCACAAGGGCGGCCGTTGCCTGGGGCCACGGTCGACCTGTGGCATGCCAATACCCGTGGCACCTATTCGTTCTTCGACCAGAGCCAGTCCGAGTACAACCTGCGCCGACGCATCATCACCGATGGCGAAGGCCGCTACCGCGCGCGCTCCATCGTGCCGTCCGGGTATGGCTGCGATCCACAGGGGCCGACCCAGGAGTGCCTGGACCTGCTGGGCCGTCACGGCCAGCGTCCGGCGCATGTGCACTTCTTTATCTCGGCACCGGGGTACCGACACCTGACCACGCAGATCAACCTGGCCGGAGACAAGTACCTGTGGGATGACTTTGCCTATGCCACGCGGGATGGGCTGGTGGGCGAGGTGGTGTTCGTCGAGGGCGAGGCGGGGCGACATGCCGAGTTGAAATTCGACTTCCAGTTGCAGCAGGCCCGGGGCGGTGCCAATGAGCAGCGCAGTGGGCGGCCGCGGGCTTTGCAAGAGGCCTGAGGCCTTATCGCCGGCAAGCCAGCTCCCACAGGATCACCACAGGGCTGAAACCAGTGGGATCCCTGTGGGAGCTGGCTTGCCGGCGATCAAGGGCGCAGCCCTTGCCATACATCACCGATGCGAGAGGTGCCATGAAAACCCTGATCAAGGACAGTTCACTGTCCGCCATCGTCGCCGGCTGCATCGCCACGATGATCTCCTACGCAGGCCCCTTGGTGATCATCTTCCACGCCGCAGAAGCTGCCGGCCTGTCCCATCGGCAACTGTCCTCCTGGGTCTGGGCAGTGTCCATGGGCAGTGCCGTACTCGGCGCGCTGCTCAGCCTGCGCTACCGGGTGCCGGTGGTGATCGCCTGGTCGATCCCTGGCTCGGCGCTGCTGGTCACCGCCTTGCCGCAACTGGGCCTGGAACAGGCCGTTGGCGCCTACCTGGTAGCCAACCTGTTCCTGCTGCTGATCGGCATCAGCGGGGCCTTCGACCGCATCATCGCGCGCCTGCCGGGCTCCATCGCCGCCGGCATGCAGGCCGGCATCCTGTTCAGCTTCGGCATCGAGGTGTTCCGCGCCTTGCCGGTGCAACCGCTGCTGGTACTGGCAATGTTCGTCACCTACGTGCTGATGCGACGGGTGCAGCCGCGCTACGCCGTGGCGGCGGTGCTGTGCGTGGGCACGCTGGTGACCGTGGCCAGCGGGGCGTTTCGCAGCGAGGCCTTGGTGCTGGAGCTGGCGTCGCCGCAGTGGGTCACCCCGCAGTTCAGCCTGGCAGCGGTATTCAGCCTGGCACTGCCGCTGGTGCTGGTGGCCCTTACCGGGCAGTTCATGCCGGGCATGGCAGTACTGCGCAACGCCGGCTACCCCACGCCGGCCAGCCCGATCATCAGCGCTAGCGCCCTGGCCGGTGCCGCGCTGGCGCCGTTCGGTTGCCACGGGCTGAACCTGGCGGCGGTCACCGCCAGCCTGTGCACCGGGCATGAGGCCCATGAAAACCCACGGCGGCGCTATGTCGCGGCGGTGGCTGGCAGTGCGCTGTACCTGCTGCTGGGGATCGCCGGGGCCACGCTGATGTCGCTGTTTGCAGCATTCCCCGCCGCCCTGATCGCCGCCCTGGCCGGGCTGGCCCTGTATGGCGCCATCAGCGAAGCCCTGGCCCGCAGCCTGGCGGAACCAACCGAGCGCGATGCCGGGCTGTTCACCTTCCTGGTCACCGCTTCGGGGGTGGCCTTCCTGGGCCTGTCGGCAGCCTTCTGGGGCCTGCTGTTCGGCCTGCTGAGCCATGGGTTGCTGAGGCTGCGCCAGCCACGTGCCCGGGAGGTGCTGCGCCGTACCCCATGAACCGCCGTGCTTCCAACGCTTTACCCATAAAAACAAGATCAAGAGAGCTTCGGAATGAACCACACCCCTTGCGTCGCCCTGGGCCTGACTTTGCTCAGCCAACCGTTGCTGGCCGCCGAAGGCGGCTTCTTCGAAGATTCGAAGGCCACCCTGAGTGCCCGTAACTACTACTTCAGCCGCGACTTCTCCGACATCGTCGGGGCAAACCGGCAGTCCAAGGCCGAGGAGTGGGCCCAGGGCTTCATCCTCGACTTCAAGTCGGGCTACACCCCGGGCACGGTCGGCTTTGGCATTGATGCCCTGGGCCTGCTGGGCATCAAGCTCGACAGCAGCCCAGACCGCACCAACACCGGGTTGCTGCCGGTGCACGGCGATGGCCGCGCCGCCGACGAATACAGCCGCATGGCGCCCACCTTCAAGGCCCGGCTGTCCAAAACCGAATTGCGCGTCGGCGAACTGCAACCCAACCTGCCGGTGCTGACCTTCAGCGACATCCGCCTGTTGCCACCGACCTACCAGGGCGCCAGCCTTAGCTCGGCGGAAATCGACGGCCTGACCGTGCAGGCCGGGCACCTGGCAAGCACCCACCTGCGCAACGAAGGCGGTGACGGCAAGATGAACGCCATGCTCGGCCATGTGCCGATCCGCCAGGTAGAAAGCGACGCCTTCAACTACCTGGGCGGTGACTATGCGTTCAATGCCAACCAGAGCAGCGTCAGCCTGTGGTATGGGCAGCTTGAGGACATTTACGAACAGGGCTTTGTCGGCCTCAAGCACAGCAAGCCCCTGGGCAACTGGGTGCTCAGTGCCAACCTGGGGTATTTCACCGCGCGCGAGGACGGCGATGCGTTGCTCGGCAACATCGACAACCAGGCGTTCTTTTCGATGTTCACTGCCCGGCATGGCGGGCACAGCTTACATGTCGGCTACCAGGGCATTTATGGCGACAGCCCTTTCCCACGGATGTTCGCCAACATCTCGCCGCTGGGTAACGAAGTACCGACCTATGAGTTCGCCTACACCGACGAACGCTCGTACCAGGTGCGCTACGACTACAACTTCGCGGCCATGGGCGTGCCGGGGCTGACAGCGACCGTGCGCTACATCACGGGTAACAATGTCGACACCGGGCTGGGTTATGAAGGGCGCGACCGCGAGCGCGACCTGGACATCGGTTATGCGGTGCAGGGCGGTGTGCTGAAGGGGCTGGGGATCCGGGTGCGCAATGCCATGGCCCGGTCCAACTACCGCAGCGACATCGACGAGAACCGCTTGACGCTGGTGTACACCTGGCAGTTGTTCTGAATCATCCATAGAGGCATGTGCAAACCCGGTGGGAGCAGCTGTCTTATGTTGCCTGCACTGACCTCATCGCCGGCAAGCCAGCTCCCACAGGGATAGCGCATACCTTGAGCTCAACGCGGTCGGGGTGGGAGCTGGCTTGCCGGCGATGAGGCCAGTGCAGGCAGCCCGTTACAGATGCACCTTCAAGAGGAATTGCGCATTGGGCCCGGATGAAGTTAGCTTCCGGAAACCTCCCTTTCAGGAATGCCACCCTTGGACTCCATCACCCAGGCCGTACTCGGCGCGGCCTTGCAAGGTACCGTGCTTGGCCGCATCCAGGGCCGCCGCTCACTGTTGTATGGTGCGGCGCTGGGCACGCTTCCCGACCTGGACGTGATCATCCGCTACGCCGACCCGGTGTCGCAGATGACCTACCACCGCGGCTTTTCTCATTCCTTGTTCGTGCTCACCGGGCTGGCCTTGCTGCTGGCCTGGCTGGTCAACAAATGCTGGCCAGGCAAAGGCTATACCTTGCCCAGGCTGTTCCTGGCGTTCTGGCTGGTGCTGGTCACCCACCCGTTGCTCGACGCCTTCACGGTCTACGGCACGCAATTGTTCTGGCCCTTGCAGGCCACCCCGGAAAGCTGGGCGGCGGTGTTCATCATCGACCCGGTCTACACCGTGCCGCTGCTGGCCGCGGTGATCTACGCAAGCATCAAGGGGCTGACAAGCAAGGCGGTGCAGCTAATGACCTTGGCCTTGCTCTTCAGCGCAGCCTACCTGGGGTTCGGCCTGGCCGGACGCATGGCGGCCGAGCAGCGGTTCCAGGCTGCCCTCGACCGCCAAGGCATCGCCGTCAGCCAGGTGCGTGCCGTGCCAATAGCGTTCAACAGCCTGGTCTGGCGGGTGCTGGCCAAGACCCCGGATGGCGATTACTACGAGGGCATCAGCAGCGGGTTCGACCAGCACCCGCCAGAAATGCAACGTTTGCCGCGTAATCTTCAACTGGCGCAAGCGCTGGCCGGGCACCCGTTGCACCAGCGCCTGCGCTGGTTCACCGACGACTGGCTGCGCTACGACCAGGTCGGCGATGCGCTGGTGGTCAGCGACCTGCGCATGGGTATCCCGGGTAACTACACGTTCCGCTTCAACATGGCCCACCGAGACAGCCAGGGGCACTGGATTGCCGATGTGCCGTCGCTGTGGGAGGGTGCCGGGCCAGGGGCGGCGTTCAATGGCGACGACCTGGTGCTGATCTGGCGACGGATCGTCGAGCAGCAGCCACCTTTGCCGCTGGCCGCCTGGACCGATCGCTACCTGGGGCCTGCCACAGTCGAGCGCGGGCGCTGAGGCGTGCGTTCAGCCGGGCTGGACCTGGTCAAGTGGACGGCGATGCTGACCATGGTCGCCGACCACCTGCGTTTCCTGTGGCCTGCTGCCGATGGCCTGTTCGTGGTTGGCCGGTTGGCGTTTCCACTGTTTTGCCTGGCGATTGCGGTGAATGTGGCGCGCACCAGGTGCGGGACGCTCTATACCCGCGGCAACCTGCGTTATCTGGGGCTGATGCTGGTGTTCGCGGTGCTGTCGGAACCTGCGTACCGTTGGCTGGACAGTGGTTCGTCAACGTTCAGTGTGATGCCGACCCTGGTGTTGGGGTTGCTGGTTGCCTGGGGTGTGCATCATCCGTTGATTTCAGCGCGCGTGCTTGGCTTTGCCGGTCTGCTTGCAGGGTGGCTGTTCAGCGAACAGCTGATGTACGGGCTGCCGGGGGTGATGCTGCCGGGCGCCTGGTTGATGGCTCGGCGCAAGGAAGGGGCGGCCTGGTTGTTGCCCTGCCTGTTGGCCATGGGGGGGAACCTGACCAACAGTTGGTTGCAGGAGCATCTGTTGGCGCCGTTTACCGTGCTAACGCTGATGGCCGCGGCCTTGGCGATTCCGCTCGGGTGGTCGTTGCTGCGTCAGGAGGGTTGGCGGGTGCCTGCGGTGGGGCGTTGGGGTTACCTGTTCTATCCGGTGCATTTAGTGGTGATCAAGGTCTTCGCTTGATCGCTCTCGACAGTCCTGCTTGCATTTCACAAATCCATACCTATCTAAACCAGCCGCACCAGACTCAGGAACCACCCATGGAACCCAACCGCTTCGGCGACATCGCCGCCTTCGTCAGCGCCGCGAAGGCTGGCAGTTTTACCGCCGCCGCCGCCACCTTGGGCCTGACGCGCTCGGCGGTGGGCAAGAGCATCGCTCGCCTGGAGGCGCGCATGGCCGTGCGCTTGCTCAACCGCACCACGCGCAAGCTGAGCCTGACCGACGAGGGCCTGGTGGCCTATGAACGCTGGCGGCAGATTCTGGATGACCTGGACGAGGTGGAAAGCACTATGGCCCAGCGCCGTGGCAAGCCCACCGGCACCCTGCGCCTGACAGCACCCCTGTCGTTCGGCCAGCGCCATGTGCTGCCGATTCTCGACCGCTACCTGAAGCAGTGGCCCGAGCTGCGCGCGGATATACGCTTCACCGACCGTTTCGTCGACCTGGTCGAGGAGGGTATCGACGTTGCGGTGCGTATCGGTGTGCCGAAGGAAGACTCGCAACTCTTGACCCGTACGGTGGCCTGGCAGCAGTTCGTCACCTGCGCCTCGCCCGCATACCTGGACGCACGCGGCGTACCACAGGTGCCCGGCGACCTCTACGGCCATGACAAGATCGCCTTCCTGGCCGGCGAAAAGGTCATGCCGTGGCGCTTTCATACCGAAGCGGGGCTGCACCTGTGCGAAGACCCCGGGCGGCTGAACATCGACAGCTCCGAGGCGATGCTCGCCGGCGCCCGGGCGGGTTTCGGGCTGATTCACCTGCCCACCTACATCACCGGCGACGACCTGCGCGCCGGCACCCTGGTGGAGGTGCTGCAAGCCTATCGGCCGCCAGCGGACCCGATTCGCATCGTCTACCCAAGCAAGCGCCACCTGTCGCCACGGGTACGCGGCTTCATCGACCTGCTGGTAGCCAGCTGGGAACCGGGCGTGCCCTGGGAAGACTGATTGGGGAATGGCAGGCCCCTATGCCGGGCCTGAAGCCGGGTTTATCACTGGCTGCGCAGCAGGGAAACTGGCAGTCACTGATAATCCCTGTGGAGACCCCATGACTGCACTGTCCGTACTGGACCTGGTCATGATCGGCGAAGGCAAGACCTTCGCCGACGCGATCGAAGAGTCCCGCCAACTGGCGCGCCATGTCGAGCAACAGCACTACAGCCGCTACTGGATCGCCGAGCACCACGACATGCCGGGCATCGGCTCGGCCGCCACGTCACTGGTCATCAACGAAATCGCCAACGCCACCCGGCATATCCGCGTCGGCGCCGGTGGCATCATGCTGCCCAACCACGCGCCGCTGGTGGTGGCCGAGCAGTTCGGTACGCTCGACACCCTGCACCCTGGCCGCATCGATCTGGGCCTCGGCCGTGCGCCGGGCAGTTCCGGGCCTACCGTGCGCGCCTTGCGTGGTGCTGCGCCAGAGCGCGACTTCAGCCAGGACATCGCCGAGCTGCGTGACTACCTGGCCGACAACGGCCAGCGCCGCGTGCGCGGCGTGCCGGGCAAGCATGACATCCCGGTGTGGATCCTCGGCTCCAGCCTGTTCGGCGCCGACCTGGCAGCGAAACTGGGCCTGCCCTATGCCTTCGCCTCGCACTTTGCCCCGCGCTACCTGCTGCAGGCCATTGCCCATTACCGGGCCAACTTCCAGCCTTCGGCACAACTGGCCAAGCCGTATGTGATGGTGGGCATGAACCTGTTCGCCGCCGACAGCGATGCCGAGGCGGATTATCTGGCCAGCTCCCATCGCAAGTGGATGCTGGACTTGCACGTCGGGCGCGTCGGCCTGTTGCCCAAGCCGCAGGAGGGCTATGTCGAGAGCCTGCCGGACCATGAACGCGAGGTACTTGAGCAGGTGATGGCCTGCACCGTGGCCGGCGGGCCGGACCGGGTAAGGGAAGGGTTGCGCACGCTGATCGAGCAGACCGGTGCGGATGAACTGATGATCGACTGCCGCATCCACGACCCGCTGGCGCGGCAGCGTTCGCATGCCTATGCCGCGCAGGCCCTGGCGCAGCTGGGTTAAAGCTACCGGCCTCTTCGCGGGTGAACCCGCTCCCACAGCGGTTGCACAGGCCCTGGAGTCATGGGCAATCCTGTAGGAGCGGGTTTACCCGCGAAGAGGCAGAACAGGAGAGCGATCAGCTACGGGCCAACCGCCCACTCACATAATGCGCCACATCATTGAACCCCGGCGTCGAGGCATGCCCCGGCGTGACCAGCGAATCAATGAACGCTTCATCCTCCGCGGTAATCTTCACCGCCAGCGCCCCGCCATAGGTATCCCACTGTTCTTCGGTCCGCGGCCCGACAATCGCCGAACTGACCAGCCGATTGTTCAGTACCCAGGCAATCGCGAATTCGACGATACCCACGCCCTTGGCTTGCACATAGGCCTGGATCTGCCGGGCAATGGCCAACGACTCCTGCCGCCATTCCACCTCCATGATGCGCTTGTCCTGGCGCCCGGCACGGCTACCGGCATCCGGTACCGCCCCCGGCGCATACTTGCCGCTGAGCACGCCCCGCGCGAGCGGGCTGAATGGCACCACGCCCAGACCATGGGCGGCCGCAGCGGTGAGCTGCTCCGGTTCGGCCTGGCGATTGACGATGTTGTACAGCGGCTGGCTCACCACCGGCCTGGGCACGCCCAGGCGCTCAGCAATGTGGCAGGCCTCGGCGATGCGCCAGCCGCGGAAGTTGGACACGCCCCAGTAGCGGATCTTGCCTTGGCGCAGCAGGTCGCCGATGGCCTGCACGGTTTCCTCCAGCGGCACCTTGTGGTCTTCGCGGTGCAGGTAGTAGATGTCCAGGTAGTCCATGTCCATGCGCGTCAGCGTGGCATCGAGGGCATTGAAGATGTGCTTGCGCGACAGGCCGCTGCGGTTGGGAAGGCCATCGGCCGGGCCAAAGCCGACCTTGCTGGCCACGATCCAGTCATGGCGATGACGGGCCACCGCTTCGCCGACGATTTCCTCCGCACGCCCGGCGTTGTAAACGTCTGCGGTGTCGATGAAGTTGATGCCCTGGTCCCAGGCCTTGTCGATGATGCGCAGGGCGTCTTCGGTGCTGGTTTGCTCGCCGAACATCATGCTGCCCAGGGTAAGGGCGGAAACCTGCAGGCCACTGTGGCCGAGGGGGCGGTAGATCATGCGCTTGGGTCCTTGTGCAGTCGGCAGATCTACCCGTTTTACACACAACCGGGGCGCAATGAAAGGCAGCTTCAGCCGATCAGCGCCAAGGCCTCCTGCAAGGTCAACGGGCGCTTCAGGCGTTGCGACAGCGTCGCCATGGCATCGGAATAGCCCTTGGCGATAACTGCCTCGACCCGCTCATCCACGCATTGCAAGGCAATGAAGTCGCCTTTTTCCGGCTCGCCGACGAACTCGATACGGTTCCAGTCCCGCGCGTGGCCCAGTACTTCGTAGGTGCGGCCGTGCTGGTAGGTCCAGAAGAACGGTACGTCGGCGTAGCGGCGCTGCTCGCCGAGCATGTTGGCCGCGGCGATCACCCCATGTTGCTGGGCCAGCCGCCAGTGTTCGATACGCACCGGGCGCCCGCTGAGGGGGAAGGTGGCGATATCCCCCGCGGCCCACAGGCCATCTGCAGCGCGCATTTCAGCGTCCACTTGCACCGACTTGTCCTCGGTCAGCAGCACGCCCTGAATGAACGCGGTCGCAGGTCTTACCCCGGTACCCAGCAGCACCAATGGCGTCTGTAGCCGCTCACCGTTGGCCAGCAGCACGGCCTCGACCTTGCCCTGGCCCTCGATCCGTTCGACCTCGGTAGGGCCGTGGAAGGTGACCCCCTTGCGTTCGTGCAACTCGCGGATGCTACGGCCAATGCGCTCGCCCAATTGCCGGGCCAGGGGGACCTCATGGCGGGTGATCAGGTGCACCTGCACGCCGTACTTGCGCAAGGCCGACGCGGCTTCCAGGCCGATGAAGCCATCGCCGACGATCACTGCCGGCTGGCCGGGCTCGGCAGCATCCAGCAGGTGCGCGGCATCCTCCCGTGAACGCAGGGTGAATACCCCAGGCAGGTCGACGCCCGGGATATCGGGCCGCAGCGCCTTGCCGCCGGTGGCCAGCAGGCAGGCGTCATAGTCGATCTGCTGGCCGTCGGCCAGGGTGACCTGGCGTTTCTGGGTGTTCAGTGTGCGCACCTTGCCATGCTTGCGCTCCAGCTGGCCCTTGCGCAGGGCGTCGGCGTCAAGCAGGGCCGGCACTTCATCGGGCGGCATCTGCCCGGCGATCACGAATTTGCTCAGGGAAGTACGATCGTAGGCTGGTTGGCGCTCCTGATCGATCCAGACCAGGCGGCCGGCAAAGCCATGGGCCAGCAGGGTGGACACTGCGGCACTGCCCGCGGCACCAGCGCCGACTACCACGAAACAGCGGGCGTCGCTGTGGCGGGGCGGCTCGGTTCTGGGCAGGGGTTGGTCGTCGACCCAGACCTCGTCGCCCTTGACCCAGGTTTTGTAGCGACGCAGGTCGGCCAGGGCCGGCGGCTCGCAGACCGCGCCCTCGTCCACGGCGAACGCGGCCTTGTGCCAGGGGCATACCAGCAGGCCGCCGCACACCACGCCTTCATTGAGTGGCGCGCCTTCGTGGGGGCAGTTGCCCTGGTAGGCGTGCACCTGGTCGCCCTGGCGGATGAGGATGATCTCCTCGCTGCCGGCCTGGACGCGCAGGGGGCGGTGTTCGTCGAGTTGGGCCAGGCGAGCCACGGCGTGCTGGGTCATGGGGGTTCTCCAAAGGGACCTTTGGAACCATTTGACGCCTGGGCTGGGGAGGGGATGCGTTGAGCTGACGATCGGTGGAGGGTATGGATTTTATGTGGCCTGGGCTGGCCTCTTCGCGGGCCTGCCCGCTCCCACAGGGATACCACAGCGTTTGAGCTTGTGGTGATCCTGTGGGAGCGGGCGAGCCCGCGAATGGGTTCAACTGGCCCTTGCAGTACTCAGCGCACCAGCCCGGGTAACCCGCAAGGCCACCAGGCTACCCAGCACGATCAACGCCGCCAGCGAATACAGCGCAGCATCGGTCGAGCCGGTCTGGTCCTTGATGAAACCGACCAGGTACGGGCTGAGGAAGCCGGCCATCTGGCCCACCGAGTTGATGATCGCCAGGCCCGCGACAGCCGCGCCGGCGCTGAGCAGCGCGGTGGGCATCGGCCAGAACATCGGCAGGCCGGTGAGCGCGCCCATGGTGGCGATCGACAGACCGAGGATGGCAATGGTCGGGTTGCCGGCGAAGTTCACCGCGATCAGCAGGCCGATGGCGCCCATCAGCATCGGCACCACAAGATGCCAGCGGCGTTCGTTGCGCAGGTCGGCAGAACGCCCGCAGAGGATCATGAACACGCCGGCCAGCAGGTACGGGATGGCGCTTAGCCAGCCGATCAGCAGCGGGTTGTCGAAGCCCATGTTCTTGATGATCGACGGCAGCCAGAAGTTGATCGCATACACACCGCTCTGGATGCAGAAGTAGACAAAGCCGAAGGTCCAGATCAGCGGGTTGGTCAGCACGGCGAGCACGCCGTCGCCGGTGGTGCTCGGCTTGCTGGCGGCATCGGCGTCCAGGTCGGCGGCGATCAGCTGACGTTCGGCCGGGCTCAGCCAGGCGGCTTTCTGGTAGCCGTCACTAAGCAGGAACACCGCCAGTACACCCAGGGCAACGGTCGGCAGGCCCTGGATCAGGAACATCCATTGCCAGCCGGCCAGGCCGTGCTGGCCGGCGGCGAAGTGTTGGAGGATCCAGCCGGAGAACGGCCCGCCGAGCAGGCCCGATACCGGGATAGCCGACATGAACAGCGCCATGATGCGGCCGCGGCGGGCCGCCGGGAACCAGCGCGAAAGGTACAGCACCACGCCCGGGAAGAAGCCGGCTTCGGCGGCGCCGGTCAACAGGCGCAAGGCGTAGAACTCGGTGGGCGTGGTGACGAACAGCAGGCAGGTGGAGAGGCTGCCCCAGGCGATCATCATCAGCGCGATCCAGCGCCGCGGGCCGAAGCGGTTGAGCGCCAGGTTGCTCGGCAGGCCGCAGAGCACATAGCCGATGAAGAAGATGCCGGCGCCAAGGCCGTACACCGTTTCGCTGAACTTCAGGGCGTCGAGCATCTGCAGCTTGGCAAAGCCGACGTTGACGCGGTCCAGGTAGTTGAACAGGTAGCAGATGAAAATGAACGGAATCAGCCGCAGGGTGATGCGCCGGTACAGCGCGTTGCGGGTGGTGTCCGTGCCTTGGTCAGGGGCGGGGCTGTATGCCATGATCGGGTTCTCTGTTGTTATGGTTGTCGCCGCGTCGCCTGTTCCGGCGCTCGCCCTGACGAGTCTCGGGGACTGCGGCGTGCCTGTCTTTGTGCTTTTGCACAGCACTTGCACCGGGCTGCTGTGCCCGAGCCCAAATCCCTGACACCCAAAGGACCGCTCAATGTTCGAACTCGACCATGACCTGGCGCAGGATATCGTTGACCGCGCGATGGCCATTCTGCCATGCAACGTCAATGTCATGGACAGCCAGGGGTTGATCCTCGGCAGTGGCGAACCTGAGCGTATCAACACCCGCCACGAGGGTGCGCAACTGGTGCTGGCCAACGGCCGCATCGTCGAACTGGATACGGACGCTGCCAAGTGCCTGAAGGGCGTGCAGCCCGGGGTGAACCTGCCGCTGATGCTGGATGGCCGATTGATGGGCGTACTCGGCCTTACCGGTGATCCGCAGCAAGTGCGCACTTATGGCGAGCTGGTGCGCATGACCGCCGAAATGCTGCTGGCCCAGCGCCATTTGCAGGCCGACCAGCAATGGCGACGGCAGCGCTGTGACGATTTGCTGGCCCTGCTGCTGGGCGGCAGCGGCGATTCCCCCCGGTTGCTCGACGAGGCCCGGCAACTGGGCCTCAAGCCCCAGCTGCCGCGGGTACCGTGCCTGTTCGAGCTGGCCTCGGGGCCAGCCGCCGAAACCCTGGCGGCATGGTTGATGAGCCGCTACCCGGACAGTTGGTGCGTAAGCCCGGCCCGCCAGTCGTTGTTGTGGTGTCGCCCGGCAGGTGTGGCGCTGGACGAACCTCGCCTGCTGGAACGCCTGCAGCGCCATGGCTGGGACGTGGAGCGGCTGGCCCTGGGCAGTGTCGCGCAAAGCCTGGAGCAACTGCGCCGGGGTTATCGCCGGGTGCGCGACCTGTTGGCCTATGGGCGCGAGGTACTGCCCGGCGAGCGCTTGCTCAGCCTGCAGCGCTACCGGTTGCCGGCATTGTTGTGGCGGCATCGCAACGATGATGCGCTGGATGAATTGCTGGAGCCGTTGCAACGTATTCGCAGCAAGGACAACAGCGGGCAATTGCTCACCACCCTGCGCGCCTGGTGTGCCCATGACGGCCAGAGCCAGGCCTGTGCCGATGCCCTGGGCATCCACCGCAACAGCTTGCGCTACCGCCTGGAGCGGATTGCCGAGCTGGGCGAGGTCGACCCGCTGCGCATGGAAGGGATGCTTAGCCTGTACCTGGGGTTGCAGCTGCTGCCTGCCGACTGAAGGGCCGCCTGCCCCGGCCCTATCGCCGGCAAGCCAGCTCCCACAGGATGCATGCTGCTCTCAGGCCTGTGTTGAACCTGTGGGCGCTGGCTTGCCGGCGATAGGGCCAGTGCAGGTGAAAGGCATCTGCCCAAACAACCCGCCCGGCGTTTTGTGCATTTGACCGAGGCCACCTTTGCGGCCACCTGTCAGCATGCCGCTCATCAGGACAGGAGAAACCCCATGAAGATCGTCATTGCCCCCGACTCGTTCAAGGACAGCCTCGACGCCGCCGGTGTCGCTCGCGCCATCGCGGCGGGCCTGGGCGAGGCCTGGCCGGAGGCCGAGCTGGTCGAGTGCCCGATGGCCGACGGTGGCGAAGGCACCATGGATGCGATTCTTGCCGCCAGCCACGGCGAGCTGCGTCGTCAGACAGTGCGCGGGCCGTTGGGGCAAAGCGTGGAGGCGGGCTGGGGCTGGCTGCCGCAAAGCCGCACGGCGATCATCGAAATGGCCCAGGCCAGTGGCCTGCAACTGGTGCCCACTGGCCGCCGCGATGCCTGCCGCAGCAGCACCTGGGGTACCGGCGAGCTGATTGCCGCCGCCCTGGCCGCGGGCGCGCAAAGGGTAGTGCTGGCTATCGGTGGCAGTGCCACCAACGACGCGGGTAGCGGCATGTTGCGGGCGCTGGGCCTGCGCCTGCTGGACGCCGACGGGCAAGCGCTGGAAGAGGGCGGCCTGGCCTTGGCCAAGCTGGCCCGCATCGATGCCAGCGACCTTGACCCGCGCCTGGCCGAGGTGCAGTTCGAAGTCGCGGCAGACGTCGACAACCCGCTGTGTGGCGCCAACGGCGCATCGGCGATCTTCGGCCCGCAGAAGGGCGCCAACCCACAGCAGGTGCAGGCGCTGGACCAGGCCCTGGGGCATTTTGCCGACCATTGTGCGCAACTGCTGGGTGAGGATGTGCGGGACTACCCAGGCTGTGGCGCTGCTGGTGGCATGGGGTTCGCAGCCCGGGCCTTCATGGGCGCGCAATTCCGCCCTGGGGTGGAAGTGGTGGCCGAACTGGCCGGCCTGGATGCCATGGTGCAAGGTGCAGACCTGGTAGTGACCGGCGAAGGGCGCTTCGACGCCCAGACCTTGCGTGGCAAGACGCCGATGGGGGTGGCTCGGGTTGCCAAGCGCCATGGGGTGCCGGTGGTGGTGCTGGCCGGCACCTTGGGTGAAGGCTACCAGCAGCTGTATGCCCATGGCGTCGACGCTGCCTTTGCCTTGGCCAGCGGGCCGATGAGCCTGGAGCAGGCTTGTGCCAATGCTGCTGAGCTGCTGCGGGCGCGGGCTTGTGATATCGGGCGGCTGTGGCGCTGCGCAACGCGAACTTGATCGACCACTGCAGTCTGCCGCACCCCGCGCTTGGTCATTGATTTTTTTGTTGTTATCGTAGAAAGGAGAATCGAAGGTAGCCAGCAAATGCCCGTCACAGAGCCTTTCCACGATAACGTTGCGGTCTTTACCGATGCCGCACAGGGCCTGGGACTGGCCTGTTCCATGACGCTGGCGGAGGTGGGCGAGTTGCGCAACCGCCTCAAGGCATGCCGCTACGTGCCAGTCAACGTCGCCAGCACCCGCGCCGACCTGGGCGAAAGCCTGGTCTGGGATGAAGGCAGCGGCGCGTTGTACTTTGTCGATATCTCCGGCGGGCGAATCAACCGCCTGACGCCTGATGGCCAGGCCGAGTGCCTGTACGAATCCGCGGCACGCATTGGTGCGCTGGCGCTGACCGACCAGGGCAACCTGATTTTCACCGAAGACGCCAGCGTGGCCATCTTCGACGTGTCGCTGCGCAAGGTGCGCCGGCATTCGGTGTCGGTTCACCCGCGGTCGACCTACCGTTTCAACGACGGCGCCTGCGACCCGCAGGGCCGATTCGTGACCGGGCTGATGGACGATGCCCTGACCGGCAACACCGGGGCACTGTTCCGCTTTGACGGGCAGTTGAATGATCAGGTGATCCACGACGACATGGCGTTGCCCACCGGCCTGGCCTGGTCGCAGGACGGCCACACGGTGTACTTCGTGGACTCGGCGGCGCGCTCGATCTACCGCGCCAGTTACCTGGCCGAAGGCCGGCTTGGCGCGGTCACTCTGTTTGCCGAAACCCCTGCCGAACTGGGGCGGCCGGACGGCCTTGCGCTGGACCGTGACGGCGGCCTGTGGGTGTGCCAGTACCATGGCAGTTGCCTGTTACGCTATGACCGCCATGGCCACCTCACCGACCAGGTACTGATGCCAGTGCCGTGCCCCACCAGTTGCTGCTTCGGTGGGGAGGGGATGAATACCTTGTTCATCAGCACCGCGCGCTTGGGCATGAGTGCCGAAGACTTGCAGCATTACCCCGACGCTGGCGACCTCTATGCCATCAACCCGGAAATTGGCGGCATCGCCCGTCACACCTTCAAGGAATAAGCTTTTGCGCCTGGCTGGCCGGTAGCACGGCCAGTTCGCCAAAGCGCTGCGCCGCGTCGATGTAGCGCAACGCCGACTTCGCGTCTTTCCAGCCCACATAGCTCATCAGCGCCTTCAGCTCCCAACCGTTGGCCGTGGCCCAGGTGGCAAAACCTCGGCGCAGCGAGTGCCCGGTATACAGCGCCGCCGGTACCCCGGCGCGCTCCAGCATGCGCCGCAGCAGGCCGACCAGGCTGTTGCTGTTGAGCGCGGTGTCGCCGAGGTTGCCCCAGCGGTCGAGCTTGCGGAACACCGGCCCATGGGCGATGCCGGCGACTTCCAGCCATTGCAGGTAGGCCGTGACCGGGCACAAGGCCTTGAGGGCCGGGGTGCGATGCTGTACGCCCAGGGCTTCGCGGTCGCCCTTGCTGCGTGGCAGGAACAGGGTGATGCCGACGCCGGCCTCGGCCTGGATGTGCTCCACGCGCAGGCGAGCCAGTTCATCACCCCGAAAACCGCGCCAGAAGCCCAGCAATAGCAGCGCAGCGTCGCGACGCGCCCGGCGCAGGGAGGCCAGGTCATGCTGTTCCCGGGCCTGGCGGGCTTCTTCTTCGAAGCATTGCACTGCGCTTTGCAGGTGCTGCAGCAACAGCGGCGCCGCCTGCCTGGGCGGTGTCGGGTGCAAGGTGCGGATGCCGCGCAGCACCTGGCGCACCAGCGGCGCCTTGGTCGGGTCGGGGAAACCTTGGGCGACGTGCCATTGGCTGAGCGCCGCCAGGCGCTGGCGCAGGGTGCTGACGGCATGTTGGTCGGCGTGGTCGGCCAGGTAGCGGGTGATGCTCTCGGCCGTGGCCGGGAGAAAACCGCCCCAGTGGGTTTCGAAATGCTCGATGGCGGCCTGGTAGCTGCGCCGGGTGTTGTCACGGGTGGCGGCGCGGAGGTAGCGCTCGATGTCGGTCATGGTGCGGGTGCAAGTGGATGATGGGCACACGATAAACCGAAATGGATTGCCTGTCCTGGCTGCGATGCTGGCGAGATTGTCGGGGGCGCTTTGCGCCCCTTTCGCGACACAAGGCCGCTCCCACAGGGTTGCGCTGCCTGCAGGTCCAGCGCAATACCTGTGGGAGCGGCCTTAATCTGGCTTGCGTTACACGCAGGCCTTGTCCTCGACACCGTTGAAGAGCGGGTAGTCACGCAGCTGCGCCGGTGACAGCGGCCGGCTGAAGTGGTAGCCCTGGGCGATATCGCAGCCGGCAAGCTTCAGGCACACCACTTGTTCGCGGGTTTCCACGCCTTCGGCCACCACTTCCAGGCCCAGGCGTTTGGCAAGGATGATGGTGGACGACACGATCGGGCTGTCGTCGTGGCTGTTGGACAGCGGCGCAATCAGCGAGCGGTCGATCTTCAGCTTGCTCAGCGGCAGCGAATGCAGGTGGGCAAAACCGGCGTAGCCGCGGCCGAAATCGTCCAGGCTGATGCCCAGGCCGGCGTCGCGAAGAGTGTGCAGGTGCGCCACCGCCGTGCCTTCGGGGTCGAGAATGGTGGTTTCGGTGATTTCCAGCTCCAGCCGCTGCGGGGCGATGGCGTACTGCTGCAGTTCGCTCAGTAGCCGTGCAGCGAAGTCTGCCTGGCGTAGCTGCAGCGCAGATACATTGACCGCCAGCCGCGTCTTCCGGCCTTGGGCGTCCCAACCCGACAGGGCCTCGCAGGCCAGGCGCAACACCTCCCAGCCCAGCTCGACAATGAAGCCGCTGCGCTCGGCAAGTTCAATGAACCGGTCCGGGTACAGCAGGCCGAACTCGGGGTGGTCCCAACGCACCAGTGCTTCGTAGCCCAGCACCTGCTGGGTGTCGAGGCGGATCTGTGGCTGGTAGTGCAGCACGAACTGGCGCTCGGCCAGGGCGCTGCCGAAGGCCTGTTCGAGGGTGAAGGCGTGGATGTCGGCCAGGTTCAGCGACGGGTCGAAGAAACGGTACTGCGCGCGCCCGGCCTGCTTGGCCGAGTACATCGCGGCATCGGCACTGCGGATCAGGCTGTCGATGTCCTGGCCGTCGCGCGGGCAGATACTCACGCCCACGCTGGGGCTGGTGTTGACCTCCTGGCCGTCCAGCGCGTAGGTGGCCGACAGCTTCTGCACCAGTACGCGGACCCAGGCATTGATCTGTTCCTCGCTGCGCTCGCCGGCCAGCAGCACCACGAACTCGTCGCCACCAAAGCGCGAAGCCTCGTCACCGGGCTCCAGCAGGCGCTGGATACGCCCGGCAACGGCCTGCAGCAGCAGGTCGCCGATCTTGTGCCCGAGCGAGTCGTTGATCGACTTGAAGCGGTCCATGTCGATGAACAGGATCGCCATCAGCCGGCGCTTGCCGCGTTGCCGGGTCAGCACCTGGCCGGCCACCTCGACGAACTGGCGGCGGTTGTGCAGGCCGCTGAGGTGGTCGGTGGCCGCGGCATGGCTGCTGCGCCGATGTTCGTCCTCGAGGCGGTCGATCAACTGCTGGTTGACCTGCTGCGCCTGTTCCAGCGCGCTGAAGGCCTCCTGGCGCTTGCGCAACAGGCGCAAGGTCCACAGCAGGCTGGCGAGGATCATCAGGGTCATGCTCAGGTTCAACCAGAACTGCCGGGAATAGGCCAGCGTCGAAGGCGCGAGGATTTCGTCCTGGCGCTGGCTGACCACCACGCTGAAACCCCGCTCGGGCAGGCGCCGGTACAGGCTCTGGTAGGGGGCGCCGGCCGCGTACTGGGTCAGCATGCCTGCTTCACTGCCGCTGTCCGGCAGCCCGGGCAGCAGTGCGTCACCGGCCACCACGCCGCTGCTATCGATGCGCACCCGCTCCAGGCCGTCATCCTGCAGCAGGCGCACCAGCCCGCTGCCGCCCAGGTCGATGTGCTGCAGCAGCACCGCCAGGTAGCCGATGTCCAGCTGCACCACCAGGATATTGTCGATTTCGCGACCCGGCAGGTTGGTCAGCGGTAGCAGGAAGGGCAGGTGCCGGTTGGGCACGGTGGTCGCTTGCCCGGGGGGCTGCACGCTGGGCAGGAACGGTTTGAAACCGTAGCGGGCAACGTGCCGCTGCAGCTGGCGCAGCCAGTCTTCGGGCAGCTCGGCGGCCTCGTCGGCATGGCTGGCCGACAACAGCCGGCCTTGCCGGTCGTACAGGCTCATGCGCTTGAATACCGGGTCTTCGGCAAGCATGCGCGCCAGGCTGACGCTGCCCTGGCTCAGCATCTTCATGTCGTCCTGGGCGACCCGGCCCACGGCCTGGGCGCGATCCACCAACTGGCGCAGGCTTTCGCCAACGATACTGGCCAGGTTCAGGTGCTCGGCGGCCTTGGCCGACAGCGCGTCCTGGCGGGCGGCAACCTTCTGCGAAACATGCAGTCCCCAGACAAAGGCCAGGGTGGCTGCACAGAGCATCAGGATCAGCAGCCGCAGAAGGCTGGCGGATGAAAGCGAACGGCGAATCACTGCTGATAGTTCCCGACCCTGGGTGATGGTCGAAAAATACGACAGTAAGATGACAGCCTAATGACTGGTGGCCAATTGCCTTTAAGGATTTCCCTTATCGGCCAGCGGCGTCTGCAGGCGCGCAGTTTCTTCCTCCATGTAACTCATCAGCGCGCTGACTTCGGTATCGCCCAGGCGCATGTTGGGCATGGCCACGCGGTTGTATTGTTCGTACAGCAGCATGGCCAGGGGGTCTTTCTGGGCCAGCATCTGGTCGGGCTCCTTCAGCCAGCGGGTCAGCCAGTTGGCATCACGCTGGCGGGTCACGCCGAGCAGGTCGGGGCCGATGCCGGGCTGCCCTGGCTCGGCATTGCCCAGGGTGTGGCAGGACGAGCAGCGGGTACGGAAGAGCTGCTCGCCACTGCTGGGGGCGCGCACCTCGGGAGCCTGGGCGTAGTCATTGGCCATGGCACTGGCCTGTTTCCAGTTGTGCAGGCTGTTGCCCAGGCGGTCGGCGAGAATGTACGGGTTTTCGAAGGGCGAGGCCTTCATCCAGCGGCCGGTGGCCTGGTTGCCGATGATCAGGCTCAGGTTGTGGTCCTTGGAGCGGCCGTTTTCCAGGCCATCGATGTACAGGCCCAGGCTGCGGCGCAATTGTTCGATATCGGCCGGCTCGCCGGTGAGCAGCGTCCAGCCGGGGCCGATACCAAACTTTTCGGCGTAGCGCTTGAGTGTGGCGGGGGTGTCGTTGTAGGGGTCGATGCTGATGGAGTAGAGGAAGATGTCCTTGCCGACCCGGTCACCGAGGATTTTCTGTACCTGGCGCAGGCGCGCGGTTTCCACCGGGCAGGAGTCGGAGCAGCCGGTGAAGATGAAGTTGATGGCGACCACCTTGTCCTTGATCAGGTCGTCGAAGAAATGCACTTTCTCACCGTCCTGGGTGAGCAGCGGGATGTTGGGGAAGTAATCGGCGCCCCAGGGAGTTTCAGCTTCCTCGGCCACGGGTTGCTGTGGTTGCAACGGCCAGAACGGGATACTGGCGGCGAACAGCGAGAGCACCAGCAGGAAACGCCATGAACCGGACATGATGCGGTCCTCGTCAATAACGGTATTGGGGCTGCCCTGCAGCCCTATCGCCGGCAAGCCAGCTCCCACAGGTACTGCACAAGGCTTGGAGCCGACGCGGTCGAGGTGGGAGCTGGCTTGCCAGCGATGGGCCGCACAGCGGCCCCCGCTTTTCGATTACCTGATGCTGACTGGCGCCGTCACGCTCTGCCCCAGCGCCGATTTCACGGTCACGGTCGCCGGTGTGGCCGGGCCGCTGCCGGTGGTTGTGGTTGACAAGCGCCAACGGGCGCCGCTGGTAGTGGTACTCAGCGTGGCCGTACCCAGCAGCAGCGGGCCACTGGTGGTTGCCGCAGTCACGGTGATGCTGTTGCCGGTGGCCACCGTGGTGGTGCCCGAAATATCCCAGGTAAAGCGGTTGCCGCTGCGCACCTGCACCGTGGCACTGGTGACCTGGATCTGGTCGACCGCCGCTGCCGGGCTCACCGCAATGCTGACCGTGGCCGGGGCCACCGATTCGGCGCCCTTGGCGTCACGAGCCGTGTAGTTGAAGCTGGCGGTGAACGCTGTGGTTACCGTGGCCGGTGGGACGTAGGTGACCGTGCTGCCGTCGGTACTGGTAGTGCCCTGGCCGGAGTCCGGCTGGCTGAGGCCGACTACGGTCAACGGCAGGTTGTTTTCCGGGTCGGTGTCGTTGGCCAGCACGTTCAAGGTGATCTGCTTGCCGGCCGTGGTAGCCGCGCTGTCGTTGGCCGCAACCGGCGGTTTGTTGGTCGGGTCGTCGTTATCATGGTCTTCGGTGCGGAAGGTCGGCAGCCCAACCGAAGCCACGTACTCCACGCCATCCCAACCCGGTAGTGGGGTCGGCATCACCTGGAACTGGCCTGGGTGTTCCAGGTCCCAGCGCAGCAGCATCGACGAGTCTTCATGCTGGGTGTTGTGGCAATGTTCCATGTAGGTACCGGCGAATTCGCGGAAGCGGATGGCCATTTCCACCTCTTTGGACGAGTCGGTATCCGGCCCTATGCGATACACGTCCTTGCGCGCCCATTTTTCCCATTCTGGCGGGGCCTTGCCGTCGCGACTGAGGATCACCCCTTCCTCGAAGTGCACATGCACCGGGTGACTCCAGCCATTGCCACCATTGATGATCTTCCATACTTCCAGGGTACCGTCGCCGCTGAAACCGCCGTCGGTAGACTGCTGGGCCAACTGTGGCGCCGCGTTGATGCGACGTGGGTCCATGGAGTAGCCAAAGCTGCCATCTGTCTTGATGGTCCAGGGCTGGGTGTCGGTACCGTCCGAGCGGCCGAAGATGAACTCGCGATGGCGGGCATCCTTGAGCTTGGCCTGGTCGGTGGCCGAATTACGGTCTATCGGCAGCGGCAGCATTTTCAGGCCTTCGGCCTTGCCCGGTTTGGCCGGTTCATAGGCAACCGGGTCCATGCTCAGGTCCTGGCCGCTGTAGGGCTGAACCACGAACTGCATGAACTTGCCGATCGCCGGGTCGCCGTTGTCCCACTCAGGCCCATTGCTGGTCTGCTTGATTACCGCCTTGTATTTTTCCGACAGCACATCGGCCAGGGCAATGGTACCCTCCGGGCCCTTGCCGCTCTGATGTTCCTCCAGGTTGACCAGGTACAGCTTGTCGCCGACCTTGATGCCGTGTTTGGCGAAATTGATGATGATGTCGTAGCGTTCGGCGATACCCTGCAGCGGCAGGACGCCGTTGTTGTCCTGCAGGTTGCCGTCACCATTAAGGTCCATGGTGCCGTCGAACGGCACGGTGTGTTCCATGATGTTGCCGTCGTTGGCGATCATGTGGAACGGTACCCGCGCATATGAAAGGTTGGAGCCGGTTGGGCCTTTGAACTCCCCGCTGTTGCCGGCGATCTCCCGCACGACGGCAAGCTTCAGGTAGCGCGACACCGAGCCATTGAGGATACGGAAGCGGTAGCTGCGCGCGCGTACCTTGAGCGTTGGCCGGTACTGCCAGTTGACCAGGATCTGGTCGCCGAGGAAGCCATCGGTGTTGAACGGGTTGAACCACAGCTGGCCGTTGGCATCCCAGGCCTTGTCGGCGATCACCAGGTTGACGTCGTAGTCGCGGTTACCCCACGGCATGCCCGAGCCACTGGGGAAACGTAGGTTGACGCCATCCTGCAGGGCCTCGTTGCCGCGATCCAGGGCGCTGTAGTAGTTCATCATCACGGCGTTGCCCTTGTAGACGTTCTGCGCTGTGAAATCCATCATGTGGTCGTGGAACCAGTGGGTGCTCATGGTTTCGCGCCAGTCACCACGAATCTTGATGCTGCCGTTCTGGCAGGTTTTCAGGCCGGGGTTGGCATCGTTGACGAACAAGGTTTCGCCCGCCGAGCAAGGGAACGCAGCGCGTGGGTCTTCGGCACGGGTGTTGATGGTGTCATACCCAGCCAGTTGCAGCGGCCAGCGGTAATCGTAGTACTGCCCCGGGAAGAAGTAGGCGTTTGCATAGCCATCGCTCTCGGCCGGGGAGTGGCCGTTGTGCTCATGGGTCGAAAGGGTGTGCAGGCCAAACCCGGCGTTGGCCGAGGGGTCGATCGGCAACGCGTTGTAATGGCGCATCAGGATCGGTTGGCCATAGCGCACCATCAGCAGCTTGGGCGGGAAGGTGCCGTCGAAGGTCCATAGCGACTTGTGGTTTTGCAGCGGCATCTTCGGGTGGAAGCGGGTGTCGATGCCCTTGGTGGTGCCCAGTGTGTTCGGGATATCGGAAGTCTGGTAGTACAGGCCGCCCGGGGCGAACTCGCCAACTGCATAGTTGTGCAGCTGCTTGCGGTCACGCATGCCGAGGTTGATGCGCGCACCGGCCTGGGCGGTCTTGAACCCCGCCTGCGGGTAGAACTCGTTCCAGCGCTGGTGCGACCAACCTTTTCCTGGTGGCCGGCCTTCCGCAGGCGAACCGACCGGTTGGCGGTTGAGGAACATCTCGATCTGCGCCTTCCATGGGTTGCGGTCGAGCACGTTGGAATACTGGGTCGGGAAGGGGTACAGGCCCGGCTGTTTGAGGAAGGCTTCCAGGGCTGTACCGCTGGGGCCGCTGCGGGCCACCACGTTGGGGTCCTGCGCTGGTGCCGCGCCCAGGGTCGGCACCGGGAAGGTCAGAGTGGGCGGCGGCAGCGTGGGGTCGAGCCTTTCCGTGCCGAATTCCTCGAATAGCAGTAACTGCTGGGTAAACGGCAACGCGCCGAACAGCGGGCTTGGCTTGCCATTGGTGGGGTATTTTTCCCCGGTTTGCAGGGCCGGTGGCAACACGTTGTTTGCGCTTACCGTGTTGCGGTCACCGTACACGCCATCGGTCAGTTCGAGTGAGCCTTGATTCGCCTCTGGCATGCTATAGAGGTCCAGCAAGGGCTGGGTCGGGTCAGCCGGCTGATCAGTGTAGGCCGACGGGTCGGTCGGCGGGGGCATGCTGTTGTCGTCCATGGGCGCCGCTGTCGCCGTGACCAGCCCAAGGCCGAGCATCAGCGTAGCGACGGTGGACAGCTGGAATGCATGCCTTGCAGGGTGGATCATGGCAGGTGTTTTCATTGCCTTGCGCCTCGTTTGCGCCGTCATGGCTATTTGCCCGTTTCCGGGGCTGGAGCAACGGGTGTGCCAACCCAAATACGAGGAATATGTTTCTAAATAAATCCTTGTGGCGCCTGATGCGCGCTAAATGCCACGGCGTCAAAAATGGGTGAGGGCCCCCACTAGTGGGTCACCCATTGCCCACAGATTGGGTGGTGACAGCCGCGGCGCCCTGGGGTATACCTGAGCGCCACCAAGGGGAGCCCGGCACCGGGCTGAGAAACCGCTGGATGCTGCAGCGCGGTGACCCTTCGAACCTGATCCGGATCATGCCGGCGAAGGGATGGGACTTTGAAACCTGCCTTTTTGCCGGCCTCACTGCGAGGCCCGTCCATGCCAACCATCGCGGTCTCGCTGTCACCCCCCATCAAGGACAGCAACATGACCGAACGCTTCAGCCAGTCCCTGCGCCGCCGCAGCGAGCCGACCTGGTCGGCGGCCGTTGGCCACCGCTTCGTCACCCAATTGTGCGACGGCAGCCTGCCGGACCCGATCATGGTCGACTACCTGGTGCAGGACCACCGCTTCCTCGACAGCTTCCTGACCCTGCTGGGCGCGGCCATCGCCACCGCCGACACCTTCGAGGCGCGCCTGCGCTTCGGGCGCTTTGCCGGGATGATCTCCAGTGACGAGAACACCTACTTCCTGCGTGCCTTCGAGGCCTTGGGGGTAAGCCCCGCACAACGCAGCGAACCAGCCGACACCGTCCCGACCGCAGGCTTCAAGGCGATCATGCGCGAAGCGGCGGCCACCCGATCCTATGCGGCCGCGCTGGCGGTGCTCAACGTCGCCGAAGGCCTGTACCTGGACTGGGCGTTGAAGGCGCCAAAGCCGATGCCGGACAACTTCGTCCACGCTGAATGGATCACCCTGCACGACAACCCGGCATTCCAGGACTTCGTTGCCTTCCTGCAAGCCGAACTCGACCGCGTCGGCCCGCAGGACGCCGTGCTGGCGGGTGACTTCTACCAGCGCACCGTGGCGCTGGAGCTGGCCTTCTTCGATGCTGTCTACCCGGAGGACAAATGAGCATGGATATCTTCGACCGCCTCAAGGCTGCCGCCACGCCGCAGTGGAACAGCTACGTCGACCACGAATTCGTGCGCCAGATGGGCGAGGGTACGTTGAGCGAAGCCGCCTTCCGCACCTACCTGGTACAGGATTACCTGTTCCTCATCCAGTTCGCCCGCGCCTGGGCACTGGCTGCCTACAAGAGCCGTCGACCGGCCGACATCCGCGCCGCGCAGGCGGGGCTGGCGGCGATTCTGGATGAAACCGAGCTGCACTTGCGCCTGTGCGCGCGCTGGGGCCTGACCCAGGCTGATATCGAGGCCGCGCCCGAACACCAGGCCACGGTTGCCTATACCCGCTATGTGCTGGACTGCGGTGCCGCGGGTGACCTGCTGGAGTTGCATGTGGCGCTGGCGCCTTGCGTGATCGGTTATGCCGAGATTGGCCGGGCGTTGTCCGAGCGGATTGGCGATCTGAGCAATCACCCGTACCGCGAGTGGATCGCCGAGTATGCCGGCGAGGGCTACCAGGGTGTCGCCACAGCGGCGCGCAAGCATCTGGACGAGCTGGCAGCGCGGAGCATGACCGAGCAACGGTTTGCCGAGCTGGTGGAGATCTTCGGCCAGGCGTCCAGCCTGGAGGCGGACTTCTGGCAGATGGGGTTGGACGGAGCCTGATTTGCTGCCTGCGCCGGCCCAATCGCCGGCAAGCCAGCTCCCACAGGTACTGCACAGACTTCAGGGCTGTGGTTTACCTGTGGGAGCTGGCTTGCCGGCGATTGGGCCAGTAGCAAATACCACAAGGCTTGGGCCACTATGCTGGTAGGGCCACCCGCAAAGCCCAGGGAGAAGCATCATGAACATCATCAACGCACGCCTGCGCGGCAAGCCTGGCCTGTTCCGCATCGAACTCAGCGGCGAACGCATCGTCGCCATCGTGCCCCAGGCCGAAGGGGTGGCGGCGCGCGCTGCCGATGACCTGGATGCCGGGCAGAACCTGGTGGTGGCGCCCTTTATCGAACCGCACATCCACCTGGACGCCACGCTGACTGCCGGCGAACCGCAGTGGAACATGAGCGGGACCCTGTTCGAAGGCATCGAGCGCTGGGCCGAGCGCAAGGCAATCACCACCCACGACGACATCAAGAACCGCGCGAAGAAGGCCATCGGCATGCTGGTGGATCATGGCATCCAGCATGTGCGTACCCATGTCGATGTCACCGACCCCACCCTGACTGCGCTAAAGGCCATGGTCGAAGTGCGTGACGAAGTGCGCCACCTGCTCGACCTGCAGATCGTCGCCTTCCCCCAGGAGGGTATCGAGTCGTACGCCAACGGCCGGGCGCTGATGACCGAAGCGGTGGCCATCGGTGCCGACGTGGTCGGCGGCATTCCACACTTCGAGAACACCCGCGACCAGGGCGTGTCGTCGGTCAAGTTCCTGATGGACCTGGCCGAACGTACCGGCTGCCTGGTGGATGTGCATTGCGACGAGACCGACGACCCGCAGTCGCGCTTTCTCGAAGTGCTGGCCGAAGAGGCGCGGGTGCGCGACATGGGCGCCCGGGTGACAGCCAGCCATACCGTGGCCATGGGCTCGTACGACAATGCCTACTGCTACAAGCTGTTCCGCCTGCTCAAGCAGTCGGGTATCAATTTCGTATCTTGCCCGACCGAGAGCATTCACCTGCAAGGGCGTTTTGACAACTACCCGAAACGCCGCGGCGTCACCCGCGTGGCCGAACTCGACCGGGCCGGGATGAACGTGTGCTTTGGCCAGGATTCCATCGTCGACCCTTGGTACCCGCTGGGCAATGGCAACATCCTGCGTATTCTGGAGGCCGGCCTGCACATCTGCCACATGCTTGGCTACGAAGACCTGCAGCGTTGCCTGGACCTGATCACCGACAACAGCGCCCGCACCCTGAACCTGGGCGAGCGTTACGGCATCGAAGTGGGGCGACCGGCCAACCTGTTGCTGCTCTCTGCGCCGGACGATTACGAAATGGTGCGCAGCCAGGGGCATGCGCTGGTGTCGGTACGCAACGGCAAGGTGCTCATGCGTAGAACACCTGCCAGGGTTGAACACTACAGCTGACGCTCCCTGCTTCAGCATTCTGCAGCGCCCCGCCGGCTTGAAGCCGAGCGGGGCGCTTTGCTGTCTGGCGTACTGGTTTATCCCCGCGCACAGCTCCCAAGAACCATTCACATGCGATAAGCCGTGATTATTCCACCATAGGAAATGTTTGCTCGGGCAACTGCTTGTATTCATAATCGGTATGTAATTACATGGTACATAACACGGTACAAAATCGTAGGAGCAAGCATGGCCCGGGGCGGTATAAACAAGGTTGTAGTGCAGCAGGCACGTCAGGCGCTGATTGCCCGGGGCGAGAACCCCAGCATCGATGCGATACGTATCGAGCTGGGCAACACCGGCTCCAAGACCACGATTCACCGCTACCTGAAAGAGTTGAACGGCCAGCAACCCGTGGCTTCCGAGGGCGGCATTGCGCTGAGTGACGTGCTGAGCCGAATGGTCGGGCAACTGGCAACCCAGCTGCAGGACGAGGCCGACCTGAAGATCGAGCAGGCCGAAAGCGCCTTCACTCGACAGCGCGAACAGCTGGAGGCACAACTGGCCATTGCCCAACAGGCACTGGCTGCGGCGCACCAACAGCATCAGATCGATGTGGCCGCACTGGCCGCCGAATCGGAAAAACTGCTTTCCACCCAAAGCACCCTGCAGGCCGAACAGCTGCGCAGTGCCAGCCTCAACCAGTCGCTGGGCGAGCTGCAGGTGCGCCTGGCCGACAAGGAGGAGCAGGTAAAATCACTGGAAGACAAGCACCGTCATGCACGCGATGCGCTGGAACACTATCGCAACGCCAGCCGCGAACAGCGTGAACAGGAGCAGCGCCGCCACGAAGCGCAGCTGCAACAGTTGCAGGTGGAGTTGCGACAACTGCAGCAAGGCATGATCGTCAAGCAGGACGAGCTGACCCGCCTGCACCGCGACAACGAGCGCTTGCTGGGTGAGCATCGCCAGGCCGCCAGCGCCTGCAGGGCGCAGGACGAATTGCTGGAGCAGCGTGATGCGCAGATCCAGGGCTTGCGCACGATCCTGGCCCAGGCGCAGGGTGCAAGCGAGGAAATGCGTCGGCAGCTGGATGTGCAGGCACAGAACCTGGAGGCCAGGCGCGACTTGTGCACGGAACAGGCTCGCCAGTTGCGGCAGCTTGAAGAGCAACTCAAGGCACGAGACGAAGCGCTGCACCAGTGTCAGTCGCAGTTGTCTGCCGCCAACGCGGCGCAGTAACTGCGAAGAGGCCTTGTGGTAGCGGGCGTGTCGAGGCGTCGAACCGCCGCGAACACCGGCGGAGCCGGTGCCTACAACGCGTTGGGCCCTTCGCGGGCACGCCCGCTCCCACAAGGAATGTGCATGCGCTCGAACCTTGTTCCCTGTGCGACAAGGTTGGGCGGGAGGGCGCGCTCAGCCTTCGGCTTGTCTGGCTGCCTCCACACCTGCCGCCGATAGCTTGATGGGGTAGTTCACGCTGATCTGGTGGTCGCTGCTCACCGCCACGCTGCCATCCTGGATCAAACCGGCCTCCTGCAGCGTCTTGAGCATGCCGGCCACGGCTTTCTCGCCCCGGTAGTTGTCCAGCACTTCCTTGCCCAACCCTTGGGGGTGAGCGTGCAACAGGCGAGTCAGCACTTCGGCTTTCAATGCATCGTTACTCATGGCGGGCCTCACTTGCCGTGTTTGGCCTGAAGCGCCTTGGCATGCTCCAGATGCTGTTCGAGCTTGGGCAGGGTTTCGCTGGCAAAGGCCTTCAATTCAGCCTTGTCGGACGATGCAGCTTCCTTCTTGAACAACTCCACCGCCTTTTCGTGAGCGTCGACCTGGTTGTTGACGTAAGACTTGTCAAACGACTCCTCTCGCCATTCCAGGATCATTTTCTTGACCTTGTCGGTTATTGCCGCCTCATCGGGTACGGAGATGTCGAGCTTGCGAGCGATGTCGCCGAGTTTCTGATTGGCCTTGGTGTGGTCGCTGACCATCTGCTGGGCAAAGGTCTTGATTTCGGCATTCTGAGTTTTTTCCAGAGCCAGCTTGCCGGTGACCACTTCGGCAATACCGGCCTCGGTGGCCGCTTCAACGAAGTCATCGGAACTCGCCGCCATTGCCTGCACCGATGCCAAGCCCAACACCATGGAAAAACCGACACGCTTGATGAAGAGACTGCTCATGCTTCACTCCTTAAACCGTGGCGCGACCTCAGTGTCGCGTACGGTTGAGGGTGAATGGGGAGCAAAGGTTTAATCTTTTTCCTGGCCGGCTGCGCCCAGATGGTGCTGAACTATAGTGAAACGCGGCGAACGCGGTAAGGCTAGGGATTTCAATGTGCGCAGCCAGGAAGCAGGATGAGGACGGGCTCTTCGCGATAACCGGCGAGGGCCGGGCCGTGGCGCTGTTCCGCCTGGTACTCGCGTTCATGCTGGTGGTGATGCTCGCCTTCGTCGTGGTGGAAGGTTGGCGCATCTGGCGCGACTACCGGCACGCCTTCACCAATGCCGAGAACATGGTCTCCAACCTGGCCCGGGCCACGGCGCAGCATGCCGAAGATGCCATCCGCCAGGTCGACGCAATTACCGCGGCGCTGGCCGAGCGCCTGGAAGGCGACGGCTTCGAGCACATCGACCGGCCGCGCCTGCATACCTTGCTGGTCCAGCAGAAAAGCATCATGCCGCAGTTGCACGGGTTGTTCGTGTATGGCCCGGATGGCAGCTGGATCGTTACCGACCAGGCGGTAGTCCCACCCAATGCCAACAATGCCGACCGCGACTACTTCATCTACCACCGCGAGCATACCGACCGCAGGGTCCACATCGGCTCGGTGGTGCGCAGCCGTTCTACTGGCGACCTGATCATCCCCATTTCACGGCGCCTGCAATATGCCGATGGCAGCTTCGCCGGGGTGTTGCTAGGCACCATCAAGGTGGACTGGTTCGTACGCTACTACGGCGACTTCAAGATCGACGAACGCGGCGCGCTGGTAGTGGCCAAGCGCGACGGCACTATCCTGGTACGGCGGCCGTTCGTCGAACAGGTGATTGGCCGCAGCCTTAGCAGCAGCGAGATCTTCCGCAAGCACCTGCCGCATGCAAGCGAAGGGGTGGCCGAGGCGGTGGCCGTGGTGGACGGTACGCCACGGCTGTATGGCTATCGCGCGCTGGCCAGCTACCCGTTGGTGGTGGAGGCCGGCTTGTCGCGGGAATCGATCGTCGCGCCCTGGCGGCACGATGCGATCAAGTCGGTGGCAGTGTTGCTGCTGTTGCTGGTGGGGCTGGCAGCGTTTGGTGGTGTGGTGTTGCGCCAGTTACGAGAGCGTATTGTCATCGAGCGGGCGCTGCACCAGGCACACCAGACCCTCAAGGCCCTGGCACTGACCGACAGCCTGACCGGCCTGGGTAACCGCAGGCGGCTGGACGCAGTGTTCGAGCCGGAGCTGCGTCGGGCACGACGCCAGGGCTACTCGCTGGCGCTGGTGATGCTCGACCTGGATTACTTCAAGGCCTACAACGACCGTTACGGGCACCCAGCGGGCGACCAGTGCCTGCGGCGCTTTGCCGAGGTGCTGCAGCAGGCACTGAAGCGGCCGGCCGACCTGGCTGTGCGCTATGGGGGCGAGGAGTTCACACTGCTGCTCCCCGATACCGATGCCCGCGGGGCGGAGCTGCTGGTGCAGGAAGTGCAACAGCTGTTGCGGCGTCAGATGCTGGAGCATGCAGGTAGCCCACTGGGGCGGGTGTCGTGCAGTGCGGGGATTGCGGTGGGTGACCTGGCGCGGGAGGGGGTGACGGCCGAGCGCCTTATGGCGGCAGCGGATGCGGCGCTGTACCAGGCCAAGCGCCGGGGTCGGGACGGGTATTGCCTGGCAGAACGTGCAGTGGTGGGCGTAGATGAATAAAGGCCCTTGGTTGCCTGTACCGGCCCCATCGCCGGCAAGCCAGCTCCCACAGGGACCGCGCAGTGCCAAAGAGATGCACATTACCTGTGGGAGATTGCCCATCCCTTTTGGGCTGCGCTGTAGCGCAGAGAACAAATATCGCTCGTCTGACGCGTCCTTTGTAGGAGCAGCCTTGTGCTGCGAAGAGGCCGGTACAAGCAATAGACAGGCTTTGTCAGTACTGGCCTCTTCGCAGCACAAGGCTGCTCCTACAGAGCCTCGCCGAACCAATGAGTCATGTATTGTTCTATGAGAGCTGGCTTGCCGGCGATGGGCTGCAAAGCGGCCCCGGAGTCTAGTGATCCACGCCAAGGCGCATCGCACAACGGCCCGCAAGCCCATGGGCACGCTCGTCGGCCAGAATCTGCTGCAAGCGTGCATCCAGCAGCCCCTCATCGATCACCTCGAACCCTAACCGCGCATAGAACGGCGCATTCCATGGCACATCGGCAAAGGTGGTCAAGGTCAGCTCCCGCGCCCCCGCATGGCGCGCCGCATCGACCACCTGCTGCAACAGCTTGCGCCCGACACCTTGCCCCTGGGCCTCCCGGCGCACCGAAATTTCATGAAGATGCAGCGCCTGATCCACGAACCGGGCACAGGCAAACCCCAGAATGCGCCCATCTGGCCCCTCGGCCACCCAGCTCCCGCCAGCTTCGACAAATGCCTGATGGGCGCCGCAGTCCATCACATCTCCTTGCGCCAGCCATGCCAGCGCCGGCCGGGCGGCAAAGGCCTGGGCAGCCGAACGTTCGACGCCCGGGAGCCATTGAATGTCTTGCACGAGGGTAGGGCGAATGCGCATGAAGAAGTCCTTTCGTTCTAGTCTGCCGCCAGCACCTGCGGCTGCAATTGCCAGCGCACCGAGCTTACACCTTTCTCCAGGCTCACCCGGCTGACCAACCGTTCCAGTTGCGCTGGCGCCTGCGCGGTGCCGAGCAGTTCGGCGCGTACTTCCAGGCGTGCGGGGTTCGCCAGGTCTTCGCTGTGCAGTGACTGCAGGCGCAGCTGCGGGTCGCCCAGGCTGTGCAACATCAGGCTGCGGACCTGGATCTCGTCCTCGGCGCGGCAGACGATGCGCACCTCGAAGTGCTGCTCTACCTCGCTGGCCGGCACCACTTCCTGGCGGTCCAGGCGCTGGGCAATGTCGCGCAACAGGATGTTGGCACACAGCACCACCAGGCTACCCAGCGTCGCTTCCAGCAGCAGCCCGAGGCTGCACAGCACGCCGACTGCGGCCGTGCACCTCAGCGTGGCGGCAGTGTTCAGGCCACGCACGTTGAACCCGTCACGCATGATCACGCCGCCACCCAGAAAACCGATGCCCGATACCACGTACGCGGCGATACGCGACGCATCGGTGGGCGCCATGCCCGGCACCGCCTGGGTCATCAGCACGAACAGGCAAGCACCGGTGCTGACCAGTGCATTGGTGCGCAGCCCGGTCAGGCGCTGGCGCAGTTGACGTTCGGCACCGATCAGCGCCCCCAGCAGCAGGGCGATGCTGACACGCAGCAGAAATACTTTCCAATCCATAGCAAACCTCTTCCACGGGCACACGCCCGCAAGAACGCCATCAGCTGGCGCGGTTGAAAAACCAGAAAATGCGCAGGACCACGAAGGGGGAGGAAGAAGAGGGGGATTACAAGAAACCACCGTCTTGCCAGGCCGGCCAGACAGTGCAGGACACTGCCGGACTAGCGCGCCACGTGGGCCTGTCGCATGCGACTGGGGCTACTGTCCAATGCAGGTCTCCTGTTCAGGGATGCAAAATTGCGCCGCGGACGTTACGCCCCGTGGCATGCCAGGTCAAGGGCAAAAACATGACAATGGCTTCATCCGCAAGTGCCCGCAACCGGTCACGCCTGCATGGAAAAAAACGCGGGCAATCGGTACCCTTGCGCCTTCCCTTGCCATCCCCCGGACCGTTCCATGCTGTTCAATCTCGCCGTACTGTTCGGCACCCTGGTGGCCATGGAGGGCGTTGGCACGCTGGCTCACAAGTACATCATGCATGGCTGGGGCTGGTGGCTGCACCGCTCGCACCATGAGCCGCAACTGGGCATGCTCGAAACCAATGACCTGTACCTGGTGGCCCTAGGGCTGATCGCCACGCTGCTGGTGGCCCTGGGCAAGGGTGGTTTTGCGCCCTTGCAGTGGGTGGGTGGCGGCGTGGCGGGGTACGGCGTGCTGTATGTCGTGGCCCACGACGGGTTCTTTCATCGGCATTGGCCACGCAAGCCACGGCCGGTCAACCGCTACCTCAAGCGCCTGCACCGCGCACACCGGTTGCATCATGCGGTGAAAGGGAGAACGGGGAGTGTGTCGTTCGGGTTCTTCTATGCACCGCCGTTGAAGGTGCTGAAGCAGGAGTTGCGGCACAAGCGCAGCCAGTTGTGACAGGGACTGGCAGAGCAGCCCACGATGATGCAACTGCACATGACTCATTGAGTAAGCAGGGACACTGTGGGAGCGGCTTCAGCCGCGAACACCGGCGCAGCCGGTGCCATGCACCGAGTTGGATTCTTCGCGGGTAAACCCGCTCCCACAGGGTACGTGGAAAGGCCCTCAATTCACTGTTTCACCCTTGGGCTGCGCCGCCACATGCCCGCGGCTCACCCACCAGCCAAACGCCGCCGCGGTGAAGAACATGATCAGGCTGTACAGCGCCGCCGGCACTGCCATGGTGGCGTTGTTCAGCAGCGAAGGGCTCAATGCCAGGGCAATCGCCAAGGTGCCGTTATGGATGCCGATCTCCATGCCGATCGCAATCGCCTGGCGCTTGGGAATGTTCAGCAGGCGCGGTACCCAGTAGCCCACGCCCAGGCTCAGCAGGTTGAACAGCAGCGCGGCCAGGCCCACCACCGGTGCGTAGGCAACCACGGTCTGCCAGTCCTTGGCCAGCGCCAGGACGATGGTGAACGCCAGGAACAACGCAGCCACCAGCTTCATCGGCTTCTCCATGCGCGCGGCGAAGGCGGGTGCAAAGCGGCGAACCAGCATGCCCAGCGCCACCGGCAGCAGGACGATGGCAAACACCTGCATCACCTTGGCAAACTGCAGCGGTATGGCCTGGTCCGATGCCATGAACCAGCTCAGCGACAGGTTCACCAGCAGTGGCATGGTCAGGATCGCGATCAGCGAGTTGACTGCCGTCAGGGTGATATTCAATGCCACATCGCCATGGGCCAGGTGGCTGAACAGGTTGGCCGTGGTGCCGCCCGGCGAGGCGGCCAGCAGCATCAGCCCCACCGCCAGCGCCGACTCCAGGCCAAACCCGCTGGCGATCAGGAAGCACACCAGCGGCAGCAGCAGGATCTGGCAAACCAGGCCTACCACCACCGGCTTGGGGTACTTCACTACGCGGGCAAAGTCGGCCAGCGTCAGCGATAACCCGAGACCGAGCATGATGATGCCCAGGGCCAGCGGTAGAAAAGCGGTGAGCAAAGGTGAGGCGGTCATGGGCGGTCTCTCGGGCGAAGGACCCGGTGGAGTGTAGGTCGGCCCTGATTGATAGCTAATCGCAAAACGCCAGCCCTTGGTAACCGTTTGTTACCGAGCGCAGCGCCCAGCGAGGCTGTATGCCGCGTTGCAGCAGGCCTGCAGGCGCAGTAGCATTCCTGTTTTTACCGAGGATTAGCCTGTCATGCCGTTCCAGCAAGGTCTGCTTGCCACCCCGGTGCCGGCCCACGCCCGTCACCTGTTCTTCTCCCTGCAGTCGCCCGAGGCCCTGCCTGCCGCCCTGGATGCCTTGCTGCCGCAGGTCGATGGCGAACAGTTGATCCTGGGTGTCGGCGCCCCGCTGGCCAAGGCCCTGGGCCGTGACGTACCTGGCTTGCGCGCCTTCCCTCAGCTGGATGCTGCCGTGGAGAACCCCAGCACCCAACACGCCCTGTGGCTGTGGCTGCGTGGCGACGAGCGCGGTGACCTGCTGCTGCGGGCCCAGGCCCTTGAGCTGGCATTGGCTCCGGCCCTGCGCCTGGCCGACAGCGTCGATGGCTTCCTGCACCGTGGCGGCCATGACCTGACCGGCTATGAGGACGGCACCGAAAACCCGGTGGACGAAGAGGCCGTGCAGGCGGCAATTGGCGCCGATGGCTCCAGCTTTGCCGCGTTCCAGCTGTGGAAGCACGACCTGGAATACTTCAAGTCGCTGCCCCAGGCTGACCAGGACAACATCATCGGCCGGCGCCTTAGCGACAACGAAGAGCTCGACGACGCCCCCGAGTCCGCCCACGTCAAGCGCACGGCCCAGGAAAGTTTCGAACCAGAAGCGTTCATGGTCCGTCGTTCGGTGGCCTGGGCAGACCAACGGGGCGCAGGCCTGGCCTTCGTGGCCCTGGGCCACAGCTTCGATGCGTTCGAGGTGCAGCTGCGGCGCATGAGCGGCCTGGAGGACGGCATCATCGACGGCCTGTACCGCTTCAGCCGGCCACTGACCGGTGGATACTACTGGTGTCCGCCGATGAGCGAGACGGGTGTCGACCTGAGCCTGTTGCTGCAAGCCTGATCGCTAAACATCCAGATACAGAAACACCGGACGCAGCCGGGGGCAGCGGCTAGCCTTGAAAGTTTCCGCTTCATGACGGGAGCTTTTCCATGTACGCACGTCGTGATGTCCTACGTGCGGGTGCCACCTTGGGCTTGCTGGCCGCCAGCCCCTGGTTGCACGCCGCTGCCCCGGCGGGTTTGCTGACCCGCCAAGTGCCGAGCACCGGTGAAGCGCTGCCGGTGATCGGCGCCGGTACCTCCGGCAGTTTCGAAGTGCAAGCCGGTTCCGCCCAGTACCAGCAGCTGAAAGTTGTACTGCAGGCGTTCTTCGAAGGCGGTGGCCGGGTTATCGACACCTCGCCCAACTACGGCGGCGCCGACAGCATTCTCGGCCAGCTGCTGGAAGAGGGCGGCTGGCACCGGCAATGCTTCATTGCCACCAAGATCGCCGCCGACAGCCGGGCAGACGCCGAAGCGCAATGGGCCGGCAGCCTCGCGAGCCTGCGCACCGACAAGGTCGACTTGCTGCAGATCCACAACCTGCGCGACTGGCAGACCCAGCTGCCTTATGCCCGCGAATTGAAGCAGCAGGGCAAGACCCGCTATGTCGGCATCACCCATTACCTGAACAGTGGCCAGGACGAGGTAGCCCGCATCGTGCGCAGCGAGCCGCTGGATTTCATCCAGATCAACTACTCGGTCAATGCCCCCGACGCCGCCCGCGAACTGCTGCCGCTGTGCCAGGACAAGGGCGTCGCCGTGCTGGTCAACCGGGCGTTCGACGATGGCCGCCTGTTCGCCCGGGTGAAGGACCAAGCCTTGCCCGGCTGGGCCGCAGAGGCGGGTGTCGGCAGCTGGGCGCAGCTGTTTCTCAAGTTCGCCATCAGTCACCCGGCGGTGACCACGGTCATCCCCGCGACCAGCCGGCCCGAGCGCCAACTTGACCAGCTCAAGGCCGGGCACGGGCCGTTGCTGACCCAGGCGCAGCAACAGGCGCTGATCAAGCAGTTTGCCTGACACCATGGCAGCCTGGCGGCGGCGCCTGGACCAGGGGCTGAACATCCAGCCCGGCGAAGGGCCAGCGGTGATCGCCGGTTTGCTGCTGTTCTACCTGTTGTTCACTGGCTATTTCATGCTGCGCCCGGTGCGCGAAACCATGGGCGTCGCCGGTGGCGTGGACAACCTGCAATGGCTGTTCACCGGCACCTTCATCGCCACCCTGGCGTGCCTGCCGCTGTTTGGCTGGCTGGCCTCCAAGGTGCAGCGCCGGTACATCCTGCCCTGGACCTACGGCTTTTTCGCCAGCAACCTGCTGCTGTTCGCCGTGCTGTTCGCCCGCAATCCGGAAGCTTCATGGGCGGCGCGGGCCTTCTACATCTGGTTGTCGGTGTTCAACCTGCTGAGCATCTCGCTGGCCTGGAGCTTGCTCGCCGACCTGTTTTCCACCGCACAAGGCAAGCGCCTGTTCGGCCTGCTGGCGGCCGGGGCCAGCCTGGGTGGGCTCAGCGGCCCCATCCTGGGCACGCTGCTGGTAGCGCCGCTGGGCCATGCCGGCTTGCTGGTGCTGGCCGCAGCGCTTCTTCTGGGCAGCATTGGCGCTACGTTGTACTTGCAACGCTGGCGAAAGCTCAACCCTCTACCGGCGCAAGCCGAGCGGGCGGATTCCCGGCCACTGGGCGGCAACCCGTTTGCCGGTGCCACTGCCGTACTGCGCTCGCCCTATCTGTTGGGCATTGCCCTGTTCGTGGTGTTGCTCGCCAGTGTCAGCACCTTCCTGTATTTCGAGCAGGCACGCATCGTCAGCGAAACCTTCACCGACCGTACCCGGCAAACCCAGGTGTTCGGCCTGATCGACAGCGTGGTACAGGCCCTGGCCATCCTCACCCAGGTGTTCCTCACCGGTCGCCTGGCCCGCCGGCTGGGGGTGGGCGTGCTGCTGGTGGCGGTGCCGCTGGTGATGGCTGCGGGCTTCCTGTGGCTGGCACTGGCCCCGGTGTTCGCCGTGTTCGTGGTGGTGATGGTGGTGCGTCGGGCCGGTGAGTACGCGCTGGTGCGGCCGGGGCGGGAGATGCTGTTTACCGTGCTGCCCGTCGAGGACAAGTACAAGGCCAAGAACTTCATCGACACCGTGGTCTACCGCGGTGGCGATGCCTTGAGTGGTTGGCTCAAACGGGCGCTGGACGTGATGGGCGAGTACCCGCAACTGGCGATGTTGATCGGTACGCTGATTGCCTTGGGCTGGGCGCTGACCGGCGGGGTGCTGGGAAGGCGACAGGCCCGCCTGGAAAGCGCATCGCGCGACTGACAAGCGCGCCAAATATGCGGGTGCCGCTTATTTAATGCCGCTGGTCAGAACGCTTCGCATTAAACCGAATCCACCGAAATGACCGAACTCCCAACAGGTGTACGGCGGGTAATGCCGTGCATTCCGAAGTCATACGAGGTTTAAGACCATGGCCAACAAAGAGAACAGCCGCACCGGCAACCAGCAAGGCAGCCAGGGTGGCAACAAGAACCCGGGCAACTTTGCCAATGACCGCGAAAAAGCCTCCGAAGCTGGGCGCAAGGGCGGCCAGCAATCCGGTGGTGGCCGTACCAGCGAATCGGGCCGCAAGGGCGGCCGTTCGTAAGTGAGGCTACGCAGTGCCCGGGTGATCGGGCACTGCGATTCTGCACATGAGGAGAACCCCATGCGATTGATCCCTCTGATAGCGCTGGTGGGCACGCTTGGCTTGCTGGGTGGTTGTTTCGACCGGGATGACGACCACCCGGCAAAGGATGCCGACCAAAGCAAACCTTCACTGCAGATGCAGCAACCCGGCGACAAACCCGCTACCCAGCCGGCGCCGGCCCCTGAACCGATGCCCGGGCAGAAACCCAGCCAATAAAACGCGGACAAGGACTACGGCATGACGGTAATGACCCGCAAGACCAGCGCGGTGATACCGGCTTCGGCAAATGGGCCAAGCCTGAAGGAGCGTTACCACAAGCTGCTCGTGAGCCACGACACCACGAGCGCAGCCTGGCTGAGCGAACAATTGGCACGCGCGCAGCGTTTGCCGGATGACCTGCCTGCCGATCCTGCTCAGCTGGAAGCCTGGAGCGCTGGCCATGCAAGCCAGGTGGCCGAAGCATATGCCAGTTACCTCGAACAACGCCGCCAAGGTGCACCTCGGCGCTACTTTGCCAACCGTGCCCAGGCGTTGTGGTTCCTGCAACAAGTGGCACCCACCAAGGCAGTGGACGGGGCATGGCTGCACAGCACCTTGCGCCACTGGGGCGATCCGCGCTATCACGGCCTGATTCGCACCTACATGGAAGAACTGGGCGGCGGCGATCCGCGCTGCAACCATGTGCTGATCTACCAACGGCTGTTGAGCCGGCTGGGTTGCCTGGGCCTGACTGAACTGGACGACCAGCGTTACCTGCAAGGTGCCTTGCAGTTGGCATTGGGGCGCCATGGCGATGATTTTCTTCCCGAGCTGATCGGCTACAACCTGGGCTATGAACAACCACCGTTGCATTTGCTGATTACCACTTACGAACTGGCGGAAGTGGGCATTGATGGCCATTATTTCCAGCTTCATGTGACCATCGATAACGCGGCCAGCGGGCATGCGCATCTGTCCATCCAGGCGCTACGCCAATTCTGCCCGGTCGACGACGCTGGCCAGTTTTACCAGCGGGTGCGCAGCGGGTACCGCTTGAATGACCTGGGGCTTGATACACCCAGCCTGATCAGCAGCTTCTTTCTTGAATCCGAGCTGCTTTCGGCACTGGAGCGCAAGCGCAATTTTGGCCAATTCATGCATTCCGACCATTGCCGCTTGCAAAAACGCACCGTCAACCAATGGCTGGCCGAGCCCGGTGCCATGCCCGCGTTTCTGCAAGCGTTGCAGGCACAGGGCTGGATCCGCCGTGGTGAAGCTCCCGCCAACAGCCGCTGGTGGGGACTCATCGATGGCCCCTCGGCACCGATGTATGGCGTGTTCACGGCGTATGAAAAACAGCTATGGCACGACTGGATCGCTGCAGGCTTGCAAGCCCGCGGGCGTCGCGTGCTGCCTGGCAGCTGGGAGGTGCAGGTGGAATCGGATGATACGCTCACGACTCCTGCCCCGGACGCCGATATCCAGACGTTGATCGACACGATGTTCGGTAACCGTCATGCGACACCGGAAGGGTTGCTGGCCACCCGGCGCTACTTGCGTGCTACCGGCCTGAATCAGGAGGTAACCCGCTGATGCTGCTCGATCCACAACAAATCCAGGCTGACCAGGCAATGCTGCAATTGGGCAGGCGCCTGCGCGCCGACGGCTACCGCTTCACCTGCGTCACCCCGGCAACCCATGCTCGCGTGAATGCGCGCCCGGAAGCCGGGCAAGCCAGGACAGTGCGCGATGTGTTCGGCTGGAACCGCCCGTTCCGTTCATCATTGGTTTCTGCCGATGAGCTGGACCAGATGCGGCGGGCTCAGGTGCTCAAGCAGCACGGAGAACTGCTGATCAGCACCGTGCGCTGGTCCACGATCGACGACCTGCTGCTGCTGCACTCTGCTTACCCCACCGAGGAAACCGACGCAGTGTTTTTCGGCCCCGACAGTTACCGTTTCGCCCAAGTGATTCACGATCACCTGCAACGCACCCCCAAGCGTGTCGAGCATGCCGTGGATATCGGGTGCGGCACGGGTGTCGGCGCCTTGCTGATCGCCCGCGCGGCGCCCCATGCCCATGTCAGCGCCGTGGATATCAACCCGCTCGCGCTGCGTTACACCGCGATCAACGCGGCATTGGCGGGCTTGAGCAATGTTTCCGTGGAACCCAGTGACCTGCTCGACGGCATTACCGGGCTGTTCGACCTAATCGTTGCCAACCCGCCGTACATGCTGGATGCCTGCCAACGTACCTATCGGCATGGCGGTGGTTCGCTCGGCGCGCAGCTTTCGCTGCGTATCGTCGAGCAAGCTTGCGAGCGGCTCGGCTCGGGGGGCTCGCTATTGTTGTATACCGGCGTGGCGATAGTCGAAGGCCGTGATGCCTTGCTCGAAGCCATTCGCCTGCGCCTGGCGGGCCCGGAATGGTCCTGGGTATATCGGGAAATCGACCCGGACGTGTTTGGCGAGCAACTGAACGAACCCGGTTACGAGCAGGTCGAGCGCATCGCCGCGGTGGTGCTCACAGTCACCCGCAACAGCTGAGGCAGCATGGCCCGACCCTGCACGTTCGGCATCGAGGAAGAATACCTGCTGGTGAACCTGGACACGGGGCAGGTGCCAGCCACACCTTCGCCAGCCGTGCTCGGGCGTTGTCGCAAGGCGCTGGGCCAGCATTTTGCCCAGGAAATGTTCCGCAGCCAGATCGAAGTGGCCTCGCCGGTGTTCGCCAACCTGTTCGAGGCACGCGAGTTCTTCCTGCACAGCCGCCAGCGGCTGAACACAGCGCTGGCCGAAGAGGGCATGGGCCTGTACGGCGCGGCAAGCCACCCCAATGCCGCCTGGCTGCGTCAGAAACCTGCTACCCCTGCGCATTACCAGCAACTGTTCGCTGACTACCGGCATGTGGCGCGGCGTAGCCTGCTTAACGGCCTGCATGTTCACGTGGGCGTACCGCCAGGTTGCGACCGCATCCAATTGATCAACCGTGTACTGGGCTGGCTGCCTCTGTTGCTGGTGCTGAGCACGTCATCCCCGCTGTGGGCAGGCCAGTGCACCGGCTACATGAGCTACCGGCGGGTAATTTGCGGGGAGTGGCCGCACATGGGTTTGCCCGAGCCTTTGCCGGACTGGGCAGCCTACGAGCGCTACCGTGCATTGCTGCAACGCACAGGGTCGTTGGCCGCGGATGGCGACTTCTGGTGGGCGATCCGGCCTTCACGGCGCTTCCCGACGGTCGAACTGCGCATCTGCGATGGCTGCCCGCGGCTGGAGGACGCGCTGTGCATCGCCGCGCTATTTCGTCACCTGGTCGAGCACAGCATCGTGTACCGGCACGACTCGTCCGCCTGCAACCGCGAGCAGCGCTGGATCACCCAGGAAAACTACTGGCGCGCCATGCGCCATGGGCGCCAGGGCGAGTTCATTGGCCTGCATGAGCAGCAGCCGGTCACGGCCGCAGGTTGGTTGGCCCAGTTGCAGGAACAGTTGCCGATCGACACTGTAGACGCCGAACGCGCCTTCCTGCATGCACAACGCCTGCTGCGCGATGGCACCCATGCCGACCAGCAGCTGCAATGCCTGGCCCAGGCCAGCGCTGCAGGCTTGGGCAGGGCGCAGGCATTACGAGCCGTGGTGGCCGCCGGGGCTTGCAATTAGCCGGGGTTGACCGAAAATGGCCGCGCCTTTCGCAGCCACCCGGAACCACCTGCGCCATGATGCTGATCAAGCAATTCCCCGACATTTCCCTGGACGACACGTTGTTTGTCTTCGCCCTCGAAGCCGAGGCCGGCGATGTATTCGCTGACGTCAATACCGTGTTTACCGGCATCGGCAAGGTCAATGCCGCCATCGCCCTGACCAAGGCCATTGCCGCGCGCCGGCCCAGGCTGATCGTCAACCTCGGCTCGGCCGGCAGCCAGCGCCATGGCAAGGGCGAGGTGGTGTGCTGCACCCGCTTCGTGCAGCGCGACATGGATGTGACCCCACTGGGCTTCGCCCGTTACCAGACACCTTTGTCGGACATCCCGGTGGTGCTGGAGCATGGGGCGCAGATCCCAGGCTTGGCCCTGGAGACCTGCGGCAGTGGCGATAGCTTCGAGATCAACCATGGCGATGCACCCTATGACGTGGTCGACATGGAAGCCTACGTGCTGGCGCTGATCGCACGCAGCGAAGGCATCCCGTTCGTGTGCCTGAAGTACATTTCCGATGATGCCGGCAGTGATGCGGCGCAGGACTGGGCGGTACAGGTGCACCTGGCTGCCGAGGCCTTCAGGCGGGTGCTGTTTAGCCCGGTGTGACCGCTGGTCGGTGTTTGGGCCAGTCGAAAAAAACCATCGATGAAGGCTCTCCTCGAAAACGGTAGGACGGCCTTCGCGGGCAAGCCCGCGAATGGGCCAACACCGGTACACCAGAGGAGAGGCCCCCATGCCTAACAAACCCCACGACCAGTTCAGCATGCAGAACCCGCTGACCCAGTACCCGCATCCACCATTCCCGGCCCAAGGCCAACCAGCACCGGGGCTGGATGCCAACATGCAGCCCGAGCCAGACCACGGCGAAACCACCTACAAGGGTTTTGGCCGCCTGGCAGGGCGCAAGGCGCTGATCACCGGTGCGGATTCGGGCATCGGCCGTGCAGTGGCCATCGCCTTTGCCCGTGAGGGTGCCGACATTGCCCTCAACTACATGCCCATCGAGCAACCCGATGCCCGCGAAGTCATCAAGCTGATTGAAGCCGAAGGCCGCAAGGTGGTGGCAATTGCCGGTGACCTGAAGGATGAGCAGTTCTGCAAGGAGCTGGTCGACCAGGCCCACGAGCAACTTGGCGGGCTGGACATCCTGGTCAACGTCGCCGGCAAGCAGGAGGCGCGCAAGGACATCAGCCAGATCAGCCACGAGCAGTTCGACCACACCCTGAAAACCAACGTCTACGCGCTGTTCTGGCTGTGCCAGGCGGCCGTGCCGCTGATGCCGGCGGGGGCGACCATCATCAATACCGCCTCGATCCAGTCCTACCAGCCTTCGGCCACCTTGCTCGACTATGCCACCACCAAGGCCGCGATCGTCGCCTTCACCAAGGCCTTGGCCAAGCAGGTGATCGAGCGCGGCATCAGGGTCAATGCCGTGGCCCCGGGGCCCATCTGGACCGTGTTGCAACCCAGTGGCGGCCAACCGCCGGAGAAAATCCCCGAGTTCGGCGCACAAACGCCGATGAAGCGACCGGGGCAACCCGCCGAGTGTGCGCCGGTGTATGTGTTGCTGGCCAGCCAGGAGTCCAGCTACATCACCGGCGAGGTGTTCGGCGTGACCGGCGGCAACCCGTTGCCGTAGGGCGGGGCGGCTAAACCTTCGCCGCCGGTTGCAGTCGATTCAGGTATTGGCAGGCAACCCTGGGAGCACCTTCAATGGCTAGGGCAATCTGGAAAGGCGCCATCAGTTTCGGCCTCGTGCATATTCCCGTGGCCCTCAATACCGCGGTGCGCACCGAGCGGGTCGATTTCGATTGGCTCGACAAGCGCAGCATGGAGCCGGTCGGCTACAAGCGGGTGAACAAGGTCACTGGCAAGGAAATCGACAAGGACAACATCGTCAAGGGCGTCGAGTTCGAGAAGGGCCGCTATGTGGTGATCAGCGAGGAGGAAATCCGCAAGGCCCGGCCCGAGGCGACCCAGACGATCGATATCTTCTCCTTCGTGGAGGCTGGCGAGATCCCGCTGCAGCACTTCGACACGCCGTATTACCTTACCCCCGACCGCCGTGGCGGCAAGGTATACGCCTTGCTGCGCGAAACCCTGGCGAAGACCGGCAAGGTGGCGCTGGCCACGGTAGTGCTGCACACCCGCCAGCACCTGGCGTTGTTGCGGCCGCTGGATGATGCGCTGGTGATGATCACCTTGCGCTGGCCTGAAGAAGTGCGTGGGCTGGAAACGCTGGAGCTGGACAGCAGCGTCACCGAGGCCAAGGTGGACAAGCGCGAACTGGACATGGCCAAGCGGTTGGTCGAGGACATGAGCGGGCAGTGGAAGCCTGCGGATTACCACGATGCCTTCCGCCAGACCATCATGGACCTGGTGGAAGAAAAGGCCAGCAAGGGCAAGATCGAGACCGTGGAGAAGGGCGAGGCGACGGAAGCAGGGAAAGGCGCAGACATCCTCGACCTCACCGAACTGCTCAAGCGCAGCCTCGGTGGCAAGAAGCCGGCGAAGAAGACACGCAAGGCGTCGTGATTCCGTTGCGCTTGCACTGGGTGGGAAATTGCCCAGCCCTTTGGGGCCGCGCTGTCGCGCGGAGAACAAATATCGCTCGTTTGAAGCGTCCTTTGTAGGAGCAGCCTTGTGCTGCGAAGAGGCCGGTACAAGCAATAGAAAGGCTTTGTCAGGACCGGCCTCTTCGCAGCACAAGGCTGCTCCTACAGAAACTGCTGAACCAAGAGTCAAACACAAGCCTCATCAAACCTGTGTCTGCAACCCCGCCAGATAATCACCAAACCCTTCGCGGGCGCGGCTGTCGCGCCGGCTGCTGGTGGCCACGCTGTGCCTGGCGGTCCATACGATCTGCGCACCACTGGCCTGCAGGTCGCTGACCAGTTGCACATCCTCATGCGCCGCCAGTGGCTGGAAGCCGCCCACACGATCATAGGCGTCGGCACACACCCCCAGATTGGCCCCATGCACATGCCGATGCCCCTCATGTGCCTGGTAACGGCTGTGGTACAGCTTGCGCAAGGCCGCTGTCTGCCAGGGTTGCCAGTACTCGACGTGCACCGTGCCGCACACTACCTCGGCCCTGCAGGCCAGTTGCGACAGCAGCCAGTGCGCCGGCACCCGGCTGTCGGCATCGGTGCACGCCAGCCACTGCGCGCCGCGCTCGAGCATGTATGCCGCGCCCACCCGGCGGGCCATACCGACGTTGCCGGCATCCACGGTCAGCACCTGTACACCGAACCGCCTTGCCACGGCGGCGCTGCCATCGCTGCAGCGGTCCAGCACCACCAGCACCTCCACCTGGTGCCCCGCCTGCTGCGCCTGCAGGGCGGCAGCCAGTACTGCCCGCAGGCAGCGCCCAAGGCGCCGGGCCTCGTTGTGGGCCGGGATCACCACGGCAATCATGGGCAGGTCTCATCGAGGTCGACCACGCTGGGCTGAGAGGACCAGTACTCCAGCAAGAAGTCCGCCTCGTCATGCTGGAACTGCAGATACAGCGGAAGGTGCCGGGCCAGTATGCGGTGCACTTCACGCCCGTCCTGCGGGCAGCCGGCGATGGGATGCTTCCAGTGGCAGGCCAGCAGCCCGCCGTCGTAGGTCAGACTGGCCACCGACTGTTCGATCACCTGCAACCAGTCGGTCGGGTCGAGGTAGTAACCCACCTCGCTCAGCACGATCAGGTCGAAACGCCCACCTGGCCAGTCCGCCGGCAGCCGCGCCAGTTCCACCGAGACATTGCGCAGCCCAGCCAAGCGTTCACCGGCCAGCGCTACCGCAGTAGGGTCCAGGTCCTGGCACACCAGGTTGGCACAACGCTCGGCCAGCAAGGCGCTGAGCTCGCCATTGGCGCAAGCGGGCTCGAACACGCGCTGGTAGCACTGGCGCGGCAGGCAGGCCATGACCAGCTCGCGCTTGCGCTTTTCGTACCAGCGGGTGCGAAAGGCCCAAGGGTCTTCACTGGTGGCGTACAGGTCGGCGAAATACTGTGGGTCGAGGCTCATGACAACTCCTTTTACAGGAACACCAGTTCGAAAGGTTGCAGCAGACAATCCAGCAAGTTCGGCGGCAGTACGGGCGGGCGCTGGCCATCCGGTTCGAGTTGGCTGACATGAGCGGCCAGGGCCTTGCGCTTGCGGGCCAGGCTGGCCTCGTCCAGCTGAATGCGGTGGGCACGCGGCCACGGCAGACGCGGGTCGTCCGGTCGTGCCCAGTGCCACGCCCACACGGGTACCTCCAGGCATTGCGCCTTGCGCATCCGGGCCGCCTGCGCGGCAGCCCGGCCTACTGCTTCGTGGTCACAGTGGCCATCGCCGCTCCAGGTGGCCATCAGCAGGTCGTCAGGCCTGAGTAACTGGCTCAGGTGGTTGAGCAGAAACGCCTCGTCACGTGGCAACGCGCCGTCCTTGAGGTGGAGCCGCCGCCAGTCCAGGCGACCGAGGTCGAGGTCAAGCTGTTGCAGGGCATGGCGGCTCTCCAGTGGCCTTTGCCGGCGCAGGCGGTGTTCGCTCCAGTGGGTAGAGCCAGGGTGGCTGGCTTCACCATCGGTGGCGGAGATCAACACCAGGTCGTCTTCCCGGCCATGAAAGCCCGCCAGCAGCCCGCCGGCCATGAGAATCTCGTCATCGGGGTGCGGTGCCAGCAGCACCAGGCGGCGGCCCGGTGGGCACAATTGCTGAGGGGTGATCCAGGTGGCCCTGGCCAGGTGCGCGGCCTGCTGCCAGTCCGCCCACGGTGTACCGCTGTTCGCCTGGATCAGGTTCTCGCTCATAGTTGCCAGACTCCCGCCGGCTGTTTTGCCAACTGCTCCCCGAGCGCCGCCAGGTCGCGCTCGGCATGGCTCTGGCGCAGGAACACGGGCAAGTCGGCACTCAGCCGGGCAAAGTGGTTGTCACGGCAGAAAGGAGTGGCGCCCAGCGCCCGGCCAACGTGGTGGATCACCTGTTCAACGGCCTGTTCCACCTGGGCGCGGGTGCGGCGCACTTCGAAGCTGGCGTCTGCGCCTGGCTGGCGGTCGATCCATGCCGCGCATTCGCGCAGTGCCGCCCTGGCGCCGTACAAGGCGGCGTCGACTGCGCCCAGGTGAGCGTCGGCATGTGGGTCGGGGCGGGGGTTGCGGCAGTGTTCGCGCAGGTAGTCGGCCAAGGCTTCGGCGGCGCCGTACCAGCAGGCTGCAATGCCAGCACCGCCATGCCAGAAGCCGGGGCGTGACAGGTATTGCCCGGGGCGGCCGATGGCGATGCCAGGGGTGTGGTTGAACTCGACTTCGACACTGGCGGTGGTGGCCATGCCAATGGCCTGCCAGCGGTCTATGACAAGGCCCTGGCTGGGATGGGACAGTTCGATGGCCACCAGCTGGGGTTGGTCATGCTGGTCCCAGGCCGTGACCAGCGCCCGATCGATCTGCAGTGCGCCCGAACACCAGGCCTTGCGACCCTCCAGGCGGACCTGGTCGCCATCACGGGCGACAATGCAGGCGCGGGCATCCGGCGGTTCGGCGGCCCACACGCCCCATATACCCTCGGCAGCGTGGTGTGCAGCCGCGCATTCGGCAAGGATCGCCAACGCGTCGGTGTGGCCCTCGTACAGCTTGGCCAAGGCCAGGTCACAGCCTGCCACCCGGGCCAGGGTTTGCCAGCGCCGTAGCGTATTGCCCTGGCCGGGCAGGGGCAGCAGGTCAAGGTGGTCGGCTTGCAGTGCCTGAATCAGCTGCGGCAACTGGGTATCGAGGTTGAGCGGTTGCTGCCGCTCGCCGAAGGCTCGCAACAGGCGATCGAGGTTGGTCAGGTCAAAATCCTGGACGATGCTCATGGGCGCGGCTCCTTGGTCAGGCATTGCGGGCGTAGCGCTGAAGGCAAGCCGTCATCAGGCCAGCCCCAGCTGTTTGCGCATGCCCACGGTGATCGATTGTCTGGTCTTGCCATAATCGGCCCAGGGGTCGTCGACATCACCCAGGCGTTCAAGCACGTTGCCGATGTTCCACTGGTTGGCGCCCTTGAGTTGCGGCAGTTCCTCGCGCCAGATCGGCACGGATACCGGCAGGCCTTCGCGTGCGCGCAGGGTATACGCGCAGGCGGTGGTAGCCCCCTTGCCGTTGCGCAGGTAGTCGATGAAGATGCGCCCGATGCGATTTTTGGGCCCGGACACGGCACTGAGCCTGTCGGGGAACAACCTGGCCAGGTAATCGACGATGCCGTGGCTGAATGCCTTGACTTCATCCCAGCTGGCACGCCGGGTCAGGGGCACTACCAGGTGCATGCCTTTGCTGCCACTGGTCTTGAGAAACACCTTCAGGCCCAGTTCATCCAGCAAGGTGAGGGCCAGTTGGGTGGCTTCCAGCATGGCCTTCCACGGCAGCGCCGGGTCCGGGTCAAGGTCGAGGACGAAGCGGTCGGGCTTGTCGAAGTCCTTGTCGGTGGCGTTCCAGGTGTGCAGTTCGAGCATGTTCATCTGCACTGCGCCGATCAAGGTGTCGGCGCGATTGATGACCATCGCCGCCTGGCCGGCCTCGGCCTTGTCATAGCTGAGCACGTTGGGCAGATGCAACTGGCCGGCGTTCTTCTGGAAGAACAGCTCCCCGGCCAGCCCGTCCGGGGCACGTACCAGCGCCACCGGGCGATTCTTGAGCTGGGGCAGTATCCATTGGCTGACTGCAGCGTAGTACTCGGCGACCTCGCGCTTGGTAACGCCGCTGGTGGCGTCGACCACCCGCTCGGGGTGGGTCAGGCGCAGCTCGCCCAAAGCCTCGGGGGCCTTGGCCTGCTTGCGCTTGGGCAGGGTCTTGGCGGGCATGCTGCGCTCCAGGTCGATGGCGGTAGCCGGTTTGTCATCGCGCAGGCCGTGGAACACCGAGTGGCGCACGATGCCGTCACGGGTCATCTGGGCATAGGCGACTTCGGCCAGCAGTTGCGGTTTCAGCCAGTGCACGCCCCGGGCTTCGGCCCCGGTGGGCGGGTTGGGCAGGGCCGGCTTGGCGGTTTCCAATGGTTTGAGCCGGGCATGGATGCTGGCCAGCGTGGTTGCACTGAAGCCGGTGCCGACCTTGCCGGCATAGCGCAACTCGCCGCTGTCGTTGTCATGCAAGGCCAGCAGCAGGGCACCAAAGCCGCTGCGGCTGCCTTTGGGGTCGGTGTAGCCGACGATCACGAACTCCTGGCGCTGCTTGCACTTGAGCTTGATCCAGTCGGGGCTGCGGCGGCCGCTGTAGGGGCTGTCGACGCGCTTGCCGATCAGGCCTTCGAGTTGCAGCCGGCAGGCGCTATCGAGCAGGGACTCGACGGGCTGGTCAAAATCGTCGGAGTACTTGAGCACGTCCGCTTCGTTGTGCTCCAGCAGGCGCTGCAAGGTGTCGCGCCGGTCCTGCAGCGGTAACTGGCGCAGGTCCTGGCCGCCCAGGAAGGGCAGGTCGAACAGGTAATAGGTGATGTGCTCGTCATGCTCGGTGTCGAAAGCGTTCTGCAGCGCCTGGAAGTCCGCCGCGCCGTTTTCGCCAGCCACCACCACCTCGCCATCGAGCCAGGCCGAATCGAGGCCCAGCGCACGCAAGGCGGCAACCTGCCTGGGCATCTTGCTGCTCCAGTCATGGCCATTGCGGGTGAACAGGCGCACGTCATCACCGTCGATGCGGGCAAGGATGCGGTAACCGTCGAACTTGACCTCGTAGCGCCAGTCGCCACTGGGCGGGGAGTCGACCAAGGTCGCCAGTTGTGGCTGCAGCTGCGCCGGCAACGGCACCTTCCGGCCTTTGCTGGCGGCTTTGCGACGTGGCGCGGCGGCCTTTTTTGCTGTCGGCTTTCGCGGCACCAGCGTGCGGTCGCTGAGCACGCTGTCGGGCTGGGCGTCGACGATGCTGTAGTCGGCTTCGCTGCGCGCCAGGCCGTCGTGCGACTTGACCAGCATCCACTGCTCCTTCTTGCCGGCCAGGTGGGTGCGGAACAGGTTCCATACACCGCCGAGCTTTTCGCCTTGCAGGCGGAAACGCAGTTTGCCCTTGGCATAGGCCTCATGCGCATCGCCTTCGGGCTCCCAGATGCCCCGGTCCCAGACGATCACGTCACCTGCGCCGTAATGGCCTTCGGGGATATGGCCTTCGAAGTCGGCGTAGTCCAGCGGGTGGTCCTCCACGTGCACGGCCAGGCGGCGCACCTTGGGGTCCAGCGACGGCCCTTTGGGGATGGCCCAGCTTTTCAGCGTGCCATCGAGTTCCAGGCGGAAGTCGTAGTGCAGGTGGCTGGCATCGTGCTTCTGGATGCAGAACTGCAGCGCGTGGGCCCGCTTGCCACGGCTGCGCTTGCCGCTGGGCTCGGGCGTGGCATTGAAGTCGCGCTTGCGCGCATATTCCTGCAGGGGCTTGGCCATGGCGGGCTCCGGGCGGTTCGCAGTCTCTAATCTGGGAGGCAACGGCCCGAGCGGTAGTTCAAAAAAACTCTGAATCTTCCACCAGCAGGTGCAGTCGACCGAATGAAGCCACCTGACGGAGAACGCACATGGCCCGAACAGATGAACCGAAGCCCTATACCCCCACTGAAATCGACGATACCGAAGACCGCATGGGCAGCGTGCATGAACTGGACTTCGACGAGCGCCTGGACGAGCGCGAGGGGCGTGCGGGTGACGAGCGACCAGCCGCGGACGTGGCCCGCGAGTTCCCGCCCAGGCGCGTGGCCGAAAGCGGCATGACTGGCGGCGAGGCATTGAGCGACAGCCTGCACGAGGACAACGTCACCTACGACGACCTTAGCCCGGACACCTTGCTGGACGAGACCGGCGCCCGTGACCCGCACGAACCCGGTGGCAGCGGTGGCCCTGCAGACAAGACCCTTAGGCGGGTAGAGGCCAATGAGATTGGCGGCGGCAAAGGCCTGGACGAAGCCGAACTGGCCCGCTCCGCACCGCTTGATGGCGAACCGTGGACCGATGATGTGATCGACGACGAGGAGAGCAAGCCATGAATGAGTTGCGTTGTGCCTGTGCAGATTGTTCCTGCACCGTGGATGCCAATGCCTTGCAGCTCGAAGGCAAGGTGTATTGCTGCGAGGCCTGTGCCAGCGGGCATCGCAATGGCGAACCGTGCCGGATGCCGGATTGCCACTGTGGGGGAAAAACCAAGGAAAGCGCCGTGGACAATGCGCTGGACGAGACTTTCCCGGCGAGTGACCCGATTTCGCCCTGAAACATCGCCGTCTCATAGCTTCTGCATAGGTCTATGGGGCGGTGATGATCCTGTAGGAGCGGCCTTGTGTCGCGAACGGGCCGCGAGGCGGCCCCAGAATTTCAGCTTCGCACGGAAAATTGCCGGGGCCGCTTTGCGGCCCTTTCGCGACACAAGGCCGCTCCTACAAAACACGCGCCAAGCCGGCAGAATCAGTGAGTCTGCCAGATGCCGTTGCTACGCTCGCAATCACTGCGGGCCTGGCCCAGGCTGGGGGTGTCGTAGTAGTAGGTGATCACCCGTGCATCCTTGGGCAACGCCGGCTTGTCACCGCCAGTTGCCTTTGGGTTGGCCAATGCTTCCTGGGTCAACGGTGCGATGCAACTACCAACGCTGCCATCCGCACAGCGCGCGACCTTGTGCTTTTCACTGTTGAGCATGTCCTTGCTCTCATTGCTGCACGACCAGTTGATCGCTTCGGCGGGCAGGTTGCTGTAGCTGTAGCAGCTGTGTCGCTCCACCGGCGTTACCGCCTCGCTGGAGGAACGGGTGAGCACGTTGCAGGCTTCGGCCAGGGCCTGGCCGCTGAGCAGGCTGGCCATCATCAGTATCAACATCGGCTTCAAGACAGCGCCACGCATTTGCCACCTCCCGGGCCAATGGCCCTTGTCAGGTCTGGGCAGGCTTCTCGCGCCGGCGCATGGCCTTGGCGCGTTTCTCGAGGATCAGGTAGACAAGCACCGCCAGCAACAGCGGCACCAGGTAGTACAGCGTGCGGTAGCCCAGCAGGGCCGCCACCAGCGTGCCCTGGGCGAGCTGCCCATGCAGCAGGGCCAGGAACACCGTTTCCAGCACACCCAGCCCGGCCGGGATATGCGCAACCACACCAGCAACGCAGCTGATCAGCAGGATGCCAAGAATCGACGGGTAGAAGGCTTCGCCAGGCAGCAACCAGAAGATCAGCAGCGCCATCAGCGCCCAGTTGCTGGCACCCAGTACAACCTGGCACAGCGCCAGGCGCAGCGACGGCAGCGTTACCTCATGGTCGCGCCAGCGCCAGGTACGCTTTTTGGCGAAGCCACAGGCCAGCAGGTAGCCAGCGGCAATCGCCAGCAACACCACGCCGATCAGTTGCAGGCCGCTGGCACCGACCGCCCAGTTGGCGGGCAGCTCGACCAGGCGCAAGGCGAACACGGTGCCAGCCAGCAGCATGTAGCCCATCCAGTTGGTCAGCAGGCCCAGGGTGAGGATACGGGTGATGGTAGCCGTGTCCAGGCCCAGGCGGCTGTAAAGCCGGTAGCGCAAGGCAACGCCACCCACCCAGGTGGTGAAGTTGAGGTTGAAGGCATAGCACACGAAGGCCACTGGCAAAACCTGGCGTGCCGGCAGGTGGTGGCCGGTGTAGGCCCGAGCCAGCAGGTCGTAGCTGGCGAACGTCAGGTAGCTGCACCCGGCCAGCGCCAGGCCTATGGCCAGGGTGCCGGGCTTGTAGGCCAGCAACGACTGGCGCACCTCGTTCCAGTCCAGGTTGCGCGCCAGCAGGTACAACAGCGCAGGGATCAGGATCAGGAATGCCAGGGTGAACAGCCGCTTGCCCCAGGTTTTCCAGTGTTTACGCGCCATCAGGTTTGGCCCTCGTGGTAGTCACCCTGTGCCTCGGCCTCCGGCTGCACCGAGCGCAGGTGCTGGCGGTGCGCCGGGAACCAGCCGGCAATCCGCGGGAAATGGCGGATCACGTGGAAGCACACGAAAATCAGTGGCGCCCGCCACCAGTAGCCGCGAACCATGCGTTCCAGGGTGGCCGGCTTGCATTGTTCGCGGGCCAGCTGCTGCAGGTGCTGGTTGAGCTGCTGGTTGAAGGCGCGATCACGGATGAACAGGTTGGCTTCCAGGTTGAACGACAGGCTGAGCGGGTCCAGGTTGCTGGAGCCGACCGTGGCCCACTCATCGTCCACCAGCGCCACCTTGCCGTGCAGCGGCCGCTGGCAATACTCGTGAATGGCCACACCATCGCGCAGCAGGTAGTTGTACAACAGCCGCGACAGCGCCCGCACCCAGCGCATGTCTGGCTGGCCCTGCAGGATCAGCCGCACCTCCACGCCACGCCGGGACGCATTGCGCAGTTCACGCATCAGCCGGTAACCCGGGAAGAAATACGCGTTGGCCACCACGATGCGCTGCCGGGCGCTGCGAAACGCCTGCAGGTAGTGGGCCTCGATATCGGTGCTGCGCACCCCGTTGTCGCGCTCGACCAGCACGGCGCTGCAGGTACCGGCAGGCTCGGTCAGCGGGCGTACGGCGCTGGGCGGCTGCAGCACCGGCGACATCAGGCGCTTGCTGGCGGCATGCACCTGCGCCACCACCGGGCCGGCGACTTCCACGGCATAGTCCTGCTTGGCCATGGCACCAAAGTCGCCCAGGTGGTCGGCGCTGTAGTTGATGCCGCCAATGAAGGCCCGCTCGCCATCGACGACCACGATCTTGCGGTGCAGGCGCCGGAACAGGTTGGTGCGCATGCCCACCAGCCTCGGCTGAGGGTCGAAGGCGTGGAAACTGACCCCGGCATCGGTCATGGCCGCAATGAAGGTGTCGGGCAGGTCGGCCGTGCCATAGCCATCCACGGCCACTTCGACACGTACGCCGCGTTGGGCGGCATCGATCAGGACCTGCTGCAATTGCTGGCCAACCTTGTCATCGAAGATGATGAAGGTCTCCAGCAGGATTTCCTCCCGTGCCTGGGCCATGGCCTCGAACACGCGGGGGTAGTATTGCTCGCCATTGATCAGCAACTGCACGCTGTTGCCGTCTACCCAGGGTCGGTTCACAGTTTGATCTCCGCAGCCAGAGGGGCGTGGTCGGAAAGGTGCGACCACGGGTACTTCGACAAAACCTGGGCCGTGCCGGGCATGGCATTGCGCAGGTAGATGCGGTCCAGGCGCAACAGCGGCAGACGCGCCGGAAAACTGCGCGCCGGGGTGCCGAAGTGCTCGCCGAAGGCCTCTACCAGGTGTTCGCACAGCACGGCATCGGCCTTCAGCCGCCAATCGTTGAAATCGCCGGCGATGATTACCGGCGCCTTGGGCGGCAGGCTGTCGAGCAGGTCCAGCAGCAGCTTTACCTGGCGTTGCCGGTGGGCCTCGCGCAGGCCGAGGTGCACGCACACCGCATGCACCTGGTCATGGCCCGGCACCTCCAGCTGGCAGTGCAGCAGCCCGCGCTGCTCGTTGCCCTGCACCGAGACGTCCAGGTTGTCGAAGCGGCTGATGGGGAATTTCGACAGCAGCGCGTTGCCGTGGTCCCCATGGGGGTACACCGCATTGCGGCCGTAGGCGAACTGCGGCCACATGCTGTCGGCCAGGAACTCGTACTGTGGCGTATCCGGCCAGGCCGGGTGGCGCAGGGCATGTTGCTGGTGGCTACCGTGCACTTCCTGCAGGAACACCAGGTCGGCGCCGGTGGCGCGCACGGCTTCGCGCAACTCGGGCAGGATGAAGCGCCGGTTGAAGAAGGTGAAGCCCTTGTGCACGTTCAACGTCAGTACATTCAGCCGACGCACGGCGGTGATCTTGTCGATGATGCCGTGCGGGGCAGGCAGGGTCCTGTTCACAGGGTCACCTCCGGCACCACGCCAGGCTCGGTCATCAGTTCATGGTCCAGCGACAGCTTCTGCAACAGGCGCCGGGCGTCATAAGGCGCATGGACTTTCTGGTCGTTGTCGAAATAGCAGTAGACGTCCCGGGCAGCGCGCCGTGGTGGCGGCCCAGGCACCACCAGCTGGGCATCGTCGGCCTGGCGGCCCTGGCTCCAGTGCTGTATGCGCTGCTTCCAGCGCCGCAGCGCCTGAGCGGTATAGCCACTGCTGTACAGCTCGACATCGCCATGCAGGCGCATGTACACGAAGTCGGCGGTAAGGTCCTCGACATAGGGCCATTTACCGGCACTGTCGGCCACTACCAGCGCTACCTGGTGCTTGCGCAGCAACTTGATGAAGGCTTCGCACAAAAAGCTTTCGTTGCGGATTTCCACCGCGTGGCGCAGCCGTGCGTTGCCCTTGATATCGGTGCTGCCGTTGTCCTTCAGGCGCTGCGCACACCCCTGTGCGCATTCGCGGGCCTCCTTGCGGCTGTGCGGTAGCAGTTCGAGAAAACGGGCGAAGCGGCCTTCGTCGAACTTCATGTTCGGCGGAAACTGCCACAGGAACGGGCCCAGCTTCTTGCCGAGCAGCAGCGGCCCGGATGCGAAAAAATTGGCCATGGCTTCTTCGATGTCCTTGAGCCGCCGTACATGGGTGATGTAGCGCGGGGCTTTTACCGCGAACACGAAGCCGGGCGGCGTCTGGTCATGCCAGCCCTGGTAGCGTTCGGGTGTTTGCAGGCTGTAGAACGAGCCGTTGATTTCAATGCTGTTGACCGCCCGCGAAGCGAACGCCAGTTCGTCGTCCTGGGGTAGGCCCTTCGGGTAGAAGTCCTTGCGCCACGGGCCGTAGCGCCAACCGGAGATGCCGATGCGGATATCGCTCACGCTGCCTTCCTCATTGCCAGTCCTTGTTCGGTCACTCTGAAGGTGCGACTGGTGAACAGCGGCCAGGGTTCAGCACGGTTGACCAACGGAAAAGGCTGATGCCGCGTGGAACTTTGCGGCCCGCGGCGTTTCCACCGCATACCTGCTACGAGGAAGGGCGCCAGGATGAAATTCGACCGTTTCGCCCAATGGCTGGCCAATTGGGCCGGCCGCCCGCTGACTTTTGGCATCGCCTGCCTGCTGATCCTGATCTGGGCAGTGACCGGGCCGCTGTTCGGCTTCAACGACACCTGGCAACTGGTGATCAACACCTCGACCACCATCATCACGTTTCTCATGGTGTTCCTGATCCAGAACACCCAGAACCGCGACAACGACGAACTGCACATCAAGATCGATGAGCTGTTGCGCACAACCCAAAAGGCGCACAAGGCGCTGCTGGACCTTGAAGACATGGATCCGGCCGAGCTGCATGCCCTGCGCAAGCAATACCGGCAGATGGCCGGGCAGGGTGACGATGCGCATTCAACCAAGGAATGACCTGTCAACCCTGGAGGCAAGCATGGCCAGACATATCGTCCACTTCACCGGGCCTATCAATTCATCCACCTGCGGCAACCTGATCAACACCTGTTCGCGGGCGTTGCAGCAGGGCGCCGACGCCCTGCAACTGAACATCGCTACCATGGGCGGCGAGTGCAGCTACGGGTTTACCTTGTACAACTTTCTGCGGGCGTTACCGGTCGAGGTGCATACCCACAACCTGGGCACGGTGGAATCCATGGGCAACATCATCTTCCTGGCCGGGGAACGGCGCACGGCATGCAGTTACAGCAAGTTCCTGTTTCATCCTTTCCACTGGACCTTGCATGGCTCGGTCGACCACTCACGCATGGCTGAATACGCGATGAGCCTGGATTATGACCTGCGGCTGTACGCGCAAATCGTCGCCGAGCGGACCGAAGGGGCGGACGAGGTGCTGGATGTACCGCGGTATCTGATGGCCTACCCGCGGATACTCGGGCCCCGGGAGGCATTGGCGAACGGGATGATCCATGCCATAGACGAGATGCCGATCGAGGTGGAGGCTTGTCAGTGGAGTGTGCATGCCTAGCTGATACCTGTGCCGGCCTCGTCGCGGGCATGCCCGCTCCCACAGGTTCAGCACATGCTTCAGAAGCGGTGAAGTACTTGTGGGAGCGGGCAAGCCCGCGAAGGGCCGGCACAGGAGAAAAAGGTCTACCTCACTGACGCTGCCATTGCCCGGTCACACGCCAGCAACGAGCGGATCAGCAGCTTGATCTCGTCCTTGAGCATGGGCACCTGGTCCGGGTGGGCGAACCGGCAATCAGCAATTTCACGCAGGGCCTTGGGATGTGGGGCGTCGGCGAACTCCGCTTCGAACACATAATGCATGCGCTCTGCCGCTTCGTGGCGCATCAGCAGGGTCAGCGATTCTGCCTGCAACCCGGTTTCCTCAAGCAATTCACGTTCCGCTGCCTGTACTGGCGTCTCGCCGGGCTCGATCCTGCCGCCGGGCAGGGTCCAGGCGGCGTTGGGCTTTCTCACCCACAGCCATTTATGGGTTTGTTTGCCATGCCGGCAGATGATCGTTGCGCGATGCTTGACTGGTTTCATTCAGGCTCCCGGGCGAATCCCTCATTCCATGTAGATTCGGCCCCCGGCGGCACTGAACGTTGCGTTGAAAGCGACCAACGGTCAGTAAGGCACCGAACCGCTGAGGGCCTCGATGGCCTCGACCAGCTCGTCATAGCCCACCGGTTTGTTCAGGTGCCGGTCAAAGCCGGACTGGCGTGACTTGTACTGGTCGGCGCTGGCGCCATAGCCGGTCAGGGCGATGGCAGGGGTATGGCGAAGGTGCACGTAGCCACGCAGGGCCTTGATCAGCGCATGGCCGTCCATCACCGGCATGCCGATATCGGACAGGATGATGTCGTATTCCTCACCCGCAGCGGCGTCCAGGGCCTCACGTGGCTTGCTGAAGGCATTGACAGTGGCGCTCTCCATTTCCAGCAGCTCCTGCATTACCGCCAGCACTTCTACGGAATCGTCCACCAGCAACACGCGAATTCCATTAAGGCGGCCCTCGCTCAGTGGCTCCGAGCCTTGCTCACGCTGCGGGAGTTGCGTATCGCAAAGTGGCAGGGTGACCTCAAAGGTGCAGCCCAGGCCCAGCCCCGGTGACTTGGCGCGTACGCTACCGCCATGGGCCTCGACCAGTTGCCGTACCAGCGACAGGCCGATGCCCAGGCCCTCGCGGCTGTGGCTGGCCTGTTGCGGCGTAGCCTGGCTGAACAGGTCGAAGATGTGCTCGAGGCTGTCGTGGCTCAGGCCTACGCCATGGTCGATCACCTGCAACCGCGCGTGGTTTTCGTCGTGGCTCAGCACCAGGCGTATCTCATTGCCCGCCGGGCTGAACTTCAGCGCGTTGTTGAGCAGGTTCCAGATGATCTGCTCCAGGCGGGTAACGTCACCTTCGATCATCACCGGCAGGGTGTCGGCGGGCAGCTCCAGGCGAACCGGGCAGGGGTGTTGCTCGCTCACCACCACATCATGGATGCCCTGCAGGAGGGCGAGCAGATCCACAGGTTGGGTCTTGAGCTTAAGCTTGCCGGTCCGAATGCGCGCCACATCCAGCAGGTCGTCGATGATCCGCGCCTGGCTGGTTACCGCGTCGCAAATGGTACCCACGGCCTTGCTCGCTGCACTGATGTTGCGCAGCGACGGCAGGCGGCGCAGGATTTCGGCATTGAGCTGGATCAGGTTGAGCGGGTGCTTGAGCTCATGGGACATGACGGCGAAGAACTCGTCCTTCATGTGGTTGTTGCTCTGCGTCTCGGCCAACTGCTTGCTCAGGCGCTCTTCGCCCAGGCGCACGCGCTCTTCGGCGGCATGGCTGCTGCTGATGTCGATGAAGGTCAGCACCGTGCCGTCGATTTTCTGCTCGCTGGAGCGGTAGGGCAGCAGGCGCGCCAGGTACCAGTGATCGCTTTGGCCGCCGATTTCACGCTCGATGACGGCCTCGCCCTGGGCCACGGCGCGGGCATCGTCGGCCAGCGCCGGGTAATCCAGGCAGTGGGTGATGTCGAGCAGGGAACGGCCGGTATCGACTGGCAGGATATTGAAGAGGTCGGTGGCGCGGGGCGTGAACCAGCGAATATGCAGGTTGCGGTCGACGAACACCGTGGCGATCTCGGTGCAGGCGATCAGGTTGCTGAGGTAGTCGTTGACCTTGTCGGTTTCCTCGACCTTGTTCTTCAGCTCGTAGTTGACCGTGAGCAGTTCCTCGTTGATCGACTGCAGCTCTTCCTTGCTGGTTTCCAGTTCTTCGCTGGCCGACCGCAACTCCTCGTTGATGGCCTGCATCTCTTCGTTGGAAGCCGTCAGCTCCTCGCTGGAGACCTCTGACTGCTCGATGGTTTCCTGCAGTTGCAGGCGAGTGCGCTGCAGTTCGCGTTCGAGGTTGTGCAGCACCATGCTGTCGGTCTGGCGGATGACGCCGGGTAACGGCAGGGACGGGTCGGGCGCGCGTTCCTCGAACACCACCAGCAGGCAATCGCTGGCGCTGAGGTCGTCCTTGTACGGCTGCACGGTGATTTCCACCTGCAGTTTGCCCATGGTTTCCGCCAGGTCGACAGGGCGCGAAGTCACCGCCTCGGTCCCCTGGCGCGCCTGGAACAAGGTGCTGCGCAGGGCCAGGCGCAGGGGCGGCAGCACCAGGTTGAGCAGGCTGCGGCTCGGTTCGCCACCGGCCAGTTGCAGGAAACGCCCTGCGCCTTCGCTCATGTGCAGGATATTGCCGTCGATATCGACTATCAGGCTGGGCGGCATGCGACGCGCCAGGGCGCGGTAGTGCAGGTCGGCGAAGGATGGCTTGCGCCCCGGCTTGGCCTTGGCCAGCGTTTCCAGTGGCATGCTGGCGGCAGATGTGCCGGCCAGCTGACGGCCGGAACGGCGGCCGGTATTGCTGGCATCGAGTGCGCGGAAAATGCGGTTGCGTTTGTCCACCGGGGCGAACAGTTCACTGGCCATGTCGGCCGACTCGGACGACCCGAGGAACAGGTAGCCACCCGGGCGCAGGGCGAAGTGGAACATCTGCAGGATGTCACGCTGCACCTCGCGGTCCAGGTAGATCAGCAGGTTGCGGCAGACAATCAGGTCGATCTGCGAGAACGGTGGGTCCGACAGCAGGTTGTGCCGGGCGAACAGCACCTTTTCGCGAACCTCTTTGCGCACCCTGTAATGCTGGTCTTCCTTGAGGAAGAACTGGCGCAGCCGGCTGGGCGGCACGTCGGTGACGATCGCCTCGGGGTATGAGCCACTGCGGGCGATGCCGATGGCGCGTTCGTCCAGGTCGGTGGCGAACACCTGTACCTTGTGCGAGCGCTGCTCCAGTGCCAGCTGCTCGCAAACCAGCATGGCGAGGCTGTACGCCTCTTCGCCGGTGGAGCAGCCGGCCGACCACACGCGTATCTCGTCCGCGCCCTCGGCCGGGTCGCGTTCGCAGACCAGCTGTGGCAACACATGGCGCTCCAGTGCTTCGAACGCTTCGCGGTCGCGGAAGAAATTGGTCACGCCGATCAGCATGTCGGCCAGCAAGGCCCTGGATTCCGCGGGGTACTGTTCCAGGTAATGCAGGTAGGCCGCCAGGTCTGCCTGGCCGGTCACATGCAGGCGGCGCTCGATGCGTCGCAGTACCGTGGCGCGCTTGTAGTGCTGAAAGTCGTGGCCAGTATTGCTGCGCAACTGCAGCAGGATCTCTTCGAGCATCGGCTCGCTGGCCTGGGCATCGCCGACTCGGGTGCCCAAGGCCGGAGGCAGGGTATCGTCTTCGATTTCCGGGAGCCTGACCTGGCGGGCATTGCGCCACAGCTCCAGCAGCTTCTGCGGGATTTCTGCCGCCGGCAGCACCAGGTCGACCATGCCGGTCTCGATTGCGGCACGGGGCATGCTGTCGTACTGGGCGTCGTCCGGTGTTTGCGCCAGGGTCACACCGCCTTGCTCCTTGATCCGCGACAGGCCCACGGCGCCATCGGCACCGGTACCGGACAACACAACGCAGAAGGCGTGGTCCTTGTGCACGTCAGCCAGGTCACGGAAGAACAGGTCGATGGCCACGTGGTCGCCACGGCTCCGGTTGGCCGGGGTCACCCGCAGGTAGCCGTCGTTGGTGGACAGGCGATTGGCCGGTGAAATCACGTAGATGTGGTTGCGCTCGATGGGCACCGGCTCAGTCACCTGGCGCACCGGCATTTGCGTGGTGTCCTGGATGATGCGGTCGGCGACGCTCTGGTGGTCGGGGGACAGGTGCAGGACCACGACGAAGGCCATGCCGCAATCGTTGGGCATTTGCCGGAACAGCGTACAGATCGCTTCCAGGCCGCCTGCCGATGCACCGATGCCCACCACCGGGAAATCCAGGTGGCTGGGGCTGAGTGCCGGGTTCTGGGGCGAGGCAGGTTGCTTGGGGGACGACTTCATGGACGGAGCCTTGTGCAGACCGGAACGTTCCGCCCTTAGCAGCATCATCGGGCGTGTGTGTGGCGGGATTATAGGCCGTCGCCATGTTATTGAGACCTCTGCTTGCGAAGGAAAGTGCGACCCGCCTGCTTCCGTCACGCAAACCTTTTGCCGGCCCATGTTTGGTGCCACTGGTCAGTTGCCGGCAAAACCATTGAGCAGACTGTGTGATTGGCGGCTCGGAACCAAGGCATGGCAAACATCCATGCGAGCAGTCAATCCATCGCAAGGAGATACCACATGGCGCAGGATCAAGAGCGAACCAGCCAGCGCGGCGGCACCAAGGAAACCAACCCTGGCAATTTTGCCAATGACCGGGAACGGGCCTCCCGCGCGGGGCACAAGGGTGGGCAGGCTTCTGGCGGCAACTTCGCCAACGACCGCCAACGGGCATCGGAGGCCGGTCGCAAGGGCGGCCAGAACAGCCACGGCGGGGGCCGCCAACAGTGAGTTGAGTGCTCCTGGGCACCCGGTACCCGCAGTGCCGGGTGCCGGCTACCTCCTGTGTACCGGGACTGCAATGGCCTTTGGTACCTGTTGCTCGACATTTTTTTGAATCTTCTGGCCGTACCCCGATCAATCAGGGTGTCATCCATGGAGAAGAGGAGGCCCCTGCGATGCCTGGCCCACAGCTATACATCATCGATTACCAACTGCATGGCAAGCCGCGCAGTTTCATCATCCGTCTGGAGACGCTGGACAACGCCGAGGCCTGGCATTGGGCAAGTTGTGATGCGGGCATCGGCATCATTCCGAAGTTCGGGCGCGAAAAAATCAGAAAAGTCAGCAGGCCGATGGCCGAGCGCTACGGGATTACCGCCGTGCAATGGCGCATATCCGGCAGCAAGCCGAACCAGTCGGTGGGGGGGCCAGCGGCGACAATGTGACCGCTGGCCCAAAGCACTGTGTCGCCTGCTTCGCGGGCATGCCCGCTCTGATAGAACAACACATGACTCATTGGTTCGGCGAGGTCCTGTAGGAGCAGCCTTGTGCTGCGAAGAGGCCGGGGCTGACGAAGCCTGTCTATTGGCTGTACCGGCCTCTTCGCAGCACAAGGCTGCTCCTACAAAGGACGCGTCAGACGAGCAATATTGGTTCTCTGCGCGACAGCGCAGCCCAAAGGGCTGGGCAATCTCCCACAGGGACATCACCAGTTCAAGGAGTGCGCCATACCTGTGGGAGCGGGCGCGCCCGCGAACACCGGCGCAGCCGGTGCCATTCACCGCGTTGGATTCTTCGCGGCTAAAGCCGCTCCTACAGGTACGCGCAGGCCGTCTAGGCACCGGACTCTGGGTCGCTGGCCGGTACGCCCGGGCGGTTTTCTTCGTCATCAGTCACATTGGGGTCGGCATCCGGGTCATCTGCCCGGTCATTGCGCCGGTCCGGCTCGAGCTCCGGCCAGTCATCCTGTGCGCTGCCGCCACCCATCGCAGTAAACTCTTTCATCTCGCAACCCTCGCTCTCGATGAAAAAAAGGCCCGCGATCAGGCGGGCCCAATACAGGAGTGAGAGGCGAAGCCATTGACCACCCCTCATTGAATGAGAGCGGCAACAGCCAGGGGCGGTCGGTTGGATATCCACCACCCCTGACCAACGGTACTGTCAGGGCTTCTTCAGCACGAGGGTGAGAATGTCGTAGCTGGCGACCAGCTCGCCCAGCTGGTTGGTCACCTCCACATCCCACGCCACCACGCCCTGGGGCTGGCCCAGCGGGCTGGTCTTGCCCTGGTCGATCTTGCGCTTGCAGGTCAGGCGCGCCTGGATGGTGTCGCCGATGCCGACCGGGTTGATGAAACGCAGGGTATCCAGGCCGTAGTTGGCCAGTACCGGGCCTGCACCCGGGGAGACGAACAGCCCGGCCGCTGCCGACAACACGAAATAGCCGTGGGCGATGCGCTTGCCGAACTGCGATTCCTTGGCGGCGATCTCGTCGAAGTGCATGTAGAAATGGTCACCCGACAGGCAACCGAAGTTGACCAGGTCGGCTTCGGTCACGGTGCGCCGATGGGTGAGCAGCGACTCGCCGATGCGCAACTGCTCGAAATAGCGGCGGAACGGGTGTACTTCGGTTTCGATCACTTCGCCACCGCGCACGTATTCGCCGGTTACCGCCGTCAGCATGCTCGGCGAACCCTGTACTGCGGCACGCTGCAGGTAATGCTTGACGGCACGCAGGCCACCCAGCTCTTCACCCCCACCAGCGCGGCCCGGGCCGCCGTGCTTGAGTTGCGGCAATGGCGAGCCATGCCCGGTGGATTCCTTGGCCGCCTCGCTGTCGAGTACCAGCAAGCGGCCGTGCCAGGCGGCAGCCACTGGAATGGCCTTGGCTGCCACGCTGCGGTCGGCGGTGACCAGGGTCGCCACCAGGCTGCCTTTGCCCCGCGCGGCCAGCGCCAGGGCTTCATCGAGGTCGTCATAGGCCATCAGCGTGCTGACCGGGCCGAACGCTTCGATATCGTGGGCACCGCCTTCGGCATGCGGGTCACGGGCCTGCAGCAAGGTCGGAGCAAAGAACGCGCCCTCGGCCACACCCTCGCCACGCGGCGCAAAGCCATCGCTGGCACCGAACAGCTGGTCGCAGCTCTGCAGCAGGCTGCGCACTCGCTCGGCCACATCGTGCTGCTGGTCGTGGGAGGCCAGGGCGCCCATGCGCACGCCTTCCAGCGACGGGTCACCGACAACCACCTTGGCCAGCCGCTCGCGCAGGCGCGTGGCAACCGCGTCGATGTGCCTGGCCGGTACGATGGCGCGGCGGATGGCGGTGCATTTCTGGCCGGCCTTGGTGGTCATTTCGCGGACCACCTCCTTGATATACAGGTCGAACTCTTCGCTGTCCGGGGTCACGTCCGGGCCGAGGATGGCGCAGTTGAGCGAATCGGCTTCGGCGGTGAACGGCACCGAGTTGCGCACCAGGTTCGGCGTGACGCGCAACTTGGCGGCGGTGTCAGCGGAGCCGGTGAAGGTCACCACGTCCTGGCCTTGCAGGCGGTCGAGCAGGTCGCCGGTGCTGCCGATCACCAGTTGCAGGCTGCCTTCGGGCAACAGCCCGGATGCATTCATCAGCCGCACCACGGCCTCGGTCAGGTAGCTGGTCGAGGTCGCCGGCTTGACGATGCACGGCATACCGGCCAGGAAGGTCGGGGCGAACTTCTCCAGCATGCCCCAGATGGGGAAGTTGAAGGCGTTGATGTGCACCGCCACGCCGGCGCGCGGCACCAGGATGTGGCTGCCGGCGAAATGGCCTTGCTTGCCCAGCGGGATGGCCGGGCCTTCGTGCACCAGGTTGCCCGACGGCAGTTCACGGCTGCCGATGCCCGCATAGGAGAACAGCGTGGCGTTGCCGCCTTCGATGTCGATCCAGCTGTCGGCACGTGTAGCACCGCTGTGGTGGGACAGGGCGTAAAGCTGCTCCTTGCGCTCGGCCAGGTACAGGGCCATTGCCTTCAGGCGGGCAGCGCGTTGCTGGAAGTCCATGGCCATCAGCGTGGCCAGGCCACGGGCGCGGGCAAAGTCCACGGCCTCGGCGAAATCCGGGCGCTCTTCGTGGCTGTAGGCCAAAACGTGGCCATCCAGGGCGCTACGCAGGGCCTGGGCGCCGTGCTGGCCAAGCCAGCGGCCGGCGATGAAGCTTTGCAGGGTAGGGGCGGCAGACATGCTGTTCTCCAATGTAGAGGGGGCGCTGTTACCACAGCGCCACGGTGTAGCCGATGATCAGGCGGTTTTCGTCCACGGCGTTGGTCAGGCCATTGCCGGAACGGAAGGTGACGTTGCGCCAGCGCAGGCTGACGTCCTTGAACGGGCCGCTCTGGATGACATAGGTGATGTCGGTGTCGCGCTCACGCTCACGGCCGTTGCTGACGGTGGCGGTCTCGGCGTGGCGGCCATCGGTGTAGCGGGTCATGAAGCTCAGGCCGGGGATGCCCATGGCGACGAAGTCGTAGTCGTAGCGCACCTGCCACGAGTCCAGCCCGGCGCGGGTGAAGGTGTTGTAGGTGACCAGGTTGACGGTGAACGGGTCGCCGCCGTTCACGAACGGGAAGGCACTGTCGCCGGACATCTGCTGCCAGGCGGCGGTGAACTTGTGGGCCCGTACGCCGAGGGTGAACATGGCGTTGAAGTTGCGGTTGTCGATGTTGCCGGCACGCTCGGCGCCGTCGTTGCGGCTGTCGAAGTAGCGCAGGTCGGTGCGCAGGCTCAGGCCTTCGCCCAGCGGGCGGGTATCGATCAGGCCGACGAACTGCTGGCGGTAGATGTCCTCGAGCTTGGCGTAGTAGTAGCTGACGCTGGTTTGCGGGGTGATGGCGTAGCTGCCGCCGCCGAAGTCCAGGTGGTCGCTGCTGGCGGCGCCGTAGCCGATGTCGTCGCGGCCCGAGGAATCACGCAGGTTGGCCTTGGTCAGGCGGCCGGCGTTGAAGGTCAGGCCGGCCAGGTCCTGGCTGGTGAGCAGGCCACCCTGGAAGGTGGAGGCCAGCAGGCGGGTGTCGTTGTACACCACCACCGGCAGGATCGGTTGCAAGGTCCCCAGGCGCAGGGTGCTCTTGGCCACCCGCACCTTGCCGGTCAGGCCCAGTTCGCTGTAGTCGTCGACCGGTTCATGGCTGTTCGGGCCGAAAGGCAGCAGGCCGGTATTGCGCCGGTCGCGGCTGGAGTCGAGCTTGATGCCCAGTTGGCCCATGGCGTCGACACCAAAGCCGACCGGGCCTTCGGTGAAGCCCGACTCCAGCTTGGCGGTAAAGCCTTGGCCCCATTCCTCGGCCTTGGCCTGCGGTGCATTGCTTTGGCGGAAGTCGCGGTTGAGGTAATGGTTGCGCAGCTCCAACCGAGCGTGGCTGTCGCCGATGAAGTCTGCCATCGCCGGCATCGGCAAGGCGAGGGTCGCCAGCCAGGCGGCCGAAATGAAGTGCGTGCGGTTCATTGTTGTTGTTTTACCCGACATGGTTGTTCTTCCCTGAGAGTCAGTGCTTGCTGGCGCCGGCGGCGCCGATTCCGGTCATGGAACGGATGAACTGGGCCAGGTAGCGGCCACGTTCCTGGCTGGCGCGTTCGGAGCTGTCAGTGACCGAGAACACCCAGGCGCCGAGGAAGGCCAGGCTCATGGAGAACAGCGCCGGGTTGCTGTAGGGGAACAGCGCCTTTTCGTGATGCAGCACGTTGACCCACACCGCCGGGCCCAGCACCACCAGCAGCACCGCCGAAACCAGGCCGGCCATGCTGCCGCACACTGCGCCGCGGGTGGTCAGGCCTTTCCAGAACATCGAAAGCAGCAGCACCGGGAAGTTGACCGAGGCGGCCACGGCCAGCACCAGGCCAGAGAGGAAGGCGATGTTCTGCGACTCGAACATCAGGCCGAGGATGACCGCCAGCAGGCCGATCAGCAGCGTGGCGATACGCGACACGCGCATTTCCTCCTGTTCACTGGCCTTGCCCTGGCGCACCACGCAGGCATACAGGTCGTGGGAAACGGCCGATGCACCGGACAGCGCCAGGCCGGCGACCACCGCCAGGATGGTGGCGAAGGCCACGGCGGAGATGAAACCGAGGAACAGATTGCCACCCACGGCCTGGGCCAGGTGCACGGCGACCATGTTGCCGCCGCCGATAATGGCGCCGGTGGCATCACGGTAGGACGGTTCGGTGCCGACCATGACGATTGCACCAAAGCCGATGACGATCAGCAGCAGGTAGAAGTAGCCGATGAACCCGGTGGCATAGAACACGCTCTTGCGCGCTTCCTTGGCATCGCTGACGGTGAAGAAGCGCATCAGGATATGCGGCAGGCCGGCGGTACCGAACATCATGCCCAGGCCGAGGGAAATGGCGTCCACCGGGTTGGACAGCAAGCCGCCCGGGGCCATGATCGCCTGGCCCTTGGCATGCACGGCCACGGCGCTGGCGAACATCGCCTCGGTGCTGAAGCCGAAATGCTTGAGCACCATGAAGGCCATGAAGCTGGTGCCCGAAAGCAGCATCACTGCCTTGATGATCTGCACCCAGGTGGTGGCGAGCATGCCGCCGAAGGTGACGTAGGCGACCATCAGCACACCGACCAGCATCACCGCGTACAGATAGCTGATGCCGAACAGCAGTTCGATCAGCTTGCCGGCACCGACCATCTGCGCCACCAGGTACATCAGCGCCACCACCAGGGTGCCGAAGGCCGAGGTCAGGCGCACCGGGGTTTGTGCCAGGCGGTAGCTGACCACGTCGGCGAAGGTGTACTTGCCCAGGTTGCGCAGGCGTTCGGCGATCAGGAACAGGATGATCGGCCAGCCGGCCAGTACGCCCAGGGCATACAGCAGGCCGTCATAGCCGTTCATGAACATCATTGCCGAAATGCCCAGGAACGAGGCGGCGCTGATCATGTCGCCGGCGATCGCCAAGCCGTTCTGCATGCCGGTCAGGCCCCCGCCGGCGGTGTAGAAATCGCTGGCCGAGCGCGTGCGCATGGCAGCCCAGCGGGTGACCAGCAGGGTGAAGCAGACGAACACCATGAACATCGAGATGGCAGTCCAGTTCATTGTGCGCACTCCTGCTTGACCTTGTCGTTGAGCGGGTCGAGCACGTTGTTGGCGCGGTGCACGTAGATGCCTGTCAAGGCGAAGGACAGCAGTACCATCAGCACGCCCACCAGCATGCCAACGGTGGTCACGCCACCGCTGAGGGACTGGCCGAGGGTGCTGGGGGAAAACGCCACCAGCAGGACGAAGCCGTAGTAGATCACCAGCATGGCCAGGGTCAAGCTGCCGTTGAGGCGGCGTTTGCGCTGCACCAGGTGCTGGAAGTCGGGGTGGTTGGCGATGCTTTCGATGCGTTCGGGTGTCATGGGTTGCGATCTCTGGGTGTTGTAATTGTTTTGTTGAGGTCACGCGGGTGTTGCGGTGTTGCTTAGGGCCTCTTCGCGGGCATGCCCGCTCCCACAGGTGCGGCGGTGTGCTTGAGACTTGTGCTATCCCTGTGGGAGCGGGCGCGCCCGCGAAGCAGGCGACGCGGTCTCAGAGCTGGTCGAAATCGAGCACCACCTTGTCGCTCACCGGGTAGGTCTGGCACGACAGCACATACCCGGCCGCCACTTCGTAATCCTCCAGGGCATGGTTGCTGTCCATCTCCACTTCGCCCTCGATTACCCGGCACTTGCAGGTCGAGCACACGCCGGCCTTGCACGAGTACGGCAGCTCGGCGCCGATGGCGTTGCCGGCGTCCAGCACGTTCTGGGTGTTACGTGGCAGGTCGAAGGTGAGGGCGCGGCCGTCGCTGATCACGGTGATGTGACTGAGCGCCGAATCCACCTGGCGCGCCGCCTCGCGGGCCTCCCGGCGGGCTTCGCTGCCGGCGGCTGCGAACAGCTCGAAATGGATACGGTCCTTGGCCAGGCCATTGGCCTGCAGGCTGTCGCGCACCGTCTCGGTCATCGCCTGTGGGCCGCAGATGAATGCAGCGTCCAGGTTGGCAACGTCCATCCAGCGCGAGAACAACTGGCCGCACTTGTCGGCATCGATGCGGCCGTTGTACAGGTCGACATCCTGCTGCTCGCGGCTGAACACGAAAATCAGGTTCAGGCGGTCGAGGTAACGGTTCTTCAGGTCTTCCAGCTTGTCGCGGAACAGTGCGCCAGAGCTGGAGCGGTTGCCGTACAGCAGGGTGAAGCGGCTGTACGGCTCGCTGGCCAGGGTAGTGGCGACGATCGACAGGATCGGCGTGATGCCGCTGCCGGCAGCCACGCCCAGGTAGTTGCCCTGGCGGGCCGGCTCCAGTGGCACGAAGAAGCTGCCCGACGGCGGCATCACTTCCAGTTGCTGGCCTGCCTTGAGCACGTCGTTGGCAAATGCCGAAAAGCGCCCGCCTGGCACGCGCTTCACCGCCACACGCAGTTCGCCATCCTGCACGGCGCTGCAGATAGAATAGGAACGGCGGACTTCTTCGTTATCCAGTTGGGTGCGCATGACCAGGTACTGGCCCTGGGTGAAACGGAACTGCGCCTGCAGGTGCTCGGGCACGTCGAAGGCAATCGACACCGCATCGCGGGTCTCGTTGCGCACTTGTTTGATGGTCAGGCTGTGAAACTGGCTCATGGCGTTCTCCACGGCTCAAATGCATTTGAAATAGTCGAACGGCTCCAGGCACTCGCGGCAGCGGTAAAGCGCCTTGCAAGCCGTGGAACCGAACTGGCTGAGCAATTCGGTATGGGCGCTACCGCACTGCGGGCAGCACACCTGCGGCGCCTCGCCGAGCAGGCTGCGTTTGCTGGCGCTGCCCTGTGGCGGGGCGATGCCGTAGGCGCGCAGGCGCTCGCGGCCCAGTTCGCTGATCCAGTCGGTGCTCCAGGCCGGGGTCAGCCGGCGCTCGAGCAGCGGCGCGGGGAAGCCGGCCTGCTCCAGCGCCTGGCGGATATCCCCTTCGATCACCTCGGTGGCAGGGCAGCCGGAGTAGGTCGGTGTGACGACCAGGTGCAGGTGCCCGGCGCGCCAGTCGAGGTCGCGCACGATGCCCAGGTCGACCACGCTGACCACGGGCACTTCCGGGTCCATAACCTGGGCCAGTACCGCCCAGGCCCGGGCCAGGTCATCGCCGCGTGGCGCGCGGGCGCCACGGTCGCCGGCAATCAGCTCACCAGGTTGCATCGGGGTACGCCCTTGGCAGGAACTGCATCTCGGCCAGCAGCAGGCCCAGGTGCTCGGTGTGCAGGCCTTTGCGGCCGTCCAGGTAGAAGTGGCTGGCGGCCTTGGGCAACGGCAGTTCGACCGAAGCGAAGGTCTCGCTAACCTGCTTGAGCCAGGCCGCGCCGACGGCAGCGGGGGCGGCGGCGATACCCGCTTGCGCCAGGTGCACTTCATTGTCGCTACCGGCGGCCAGTTCGACGGTGAAGCGCCACAGTGCCGGGATGGCCGCGAGCATGCGTTGGCGGCTTTCTTCGGTGCCACCACCCAGGCGTTGCACCCACTCGCTGGAGCGGCGCAGGTGGTAGGTGACTTCCTTCAGGGCCTTGGCGGCGATACCGGCGATACGCTCGTCGTTCGAGCCGACCAGACCCTGAAGCACGGCGAAATGCCAGGCGTCATAGAAGAACTGCTTGGTCATGGTCACGGCGAAATCGCCGTTGGGCTGCTCGACCAGCAACAGGTTGCGATAGGCGCGCTCGTCACGGCGGAAGGCCAGGGCGTCGGCGTCACGGCCATCATCGAGCAGCTCGGCGGCGTACTCCAGCCAGTTGCGCGCCTGGCCTACCAGGTCGAGGCCGACGTTCATCAGGGCCAGTTCTTCTTCGATGGCCGGGGCGCGGCCACACCATTCGCAGAGGCGCTGGCCCTGCACCAGGGCACTGTCGCCGAGCAGCAGCAGGTAGGGGACAAGGGTTTCGTTGTGCATGGCCAACCTCACATGTGTCCGACTTCGTCGGGCAGTTCGTAGAAGCTGGCATGGCGGTAGACCTTGTCGTCCGCCGGGGCGAACAGCGGGTCTTTCTCGTCCGGGGAAGAGGCGGTGATCAGTGCCGAGGGCACCACCCACAGGCTGACGCCTTCGCTGCGGCGGGTGTACAGCTCGCGGGCGTTTTCGATGGCCATGGCGGCATCGGCGGCGTGCACGCTGCCGACATGCTTGTGGTTAAGGCCGTGCTTGCTGCGCACGAACACTTCGTAGAGGGTCCAGACAGACATTTTCGATCTCCGCATCAATCGCCGCTCAGGCGGCGTTCTTGTTCTGTTGCTTGCGCGCGTAGGCCACGGCGGCCTCGCGCACCCAGGCACCGTCCTCGATGGCCTTGCGTCGGGTGGCGACGCGTTCCTGGTTGCATGGGCCATTGCCCTTGATCACTTCGTAGAACTCGTCCCACTGGATTTCGCCGAAGTCGTAATGGCCGCGCTCGGCATTCCACTTCAGCTCGGGGTCGGGGGCGGTGCAGCCGAGCAGCTCGAGCTGCGGCACGGTCTGGTCGATGAAGCGCTGGCGCAGTTCATCGTTGGTCTGGCGCTTGATCTTCCAGGCCATGGACTGGGCGCTGTTGGGGGAGTGCTCGTCGCTGGGGCCGAACATCATCAGTGCCGGCCACCACAGGCGGTTGATCGCGTCCTGGACCATGTCGCGCTGGGCCTGGGTACCGTGGCGCATCATGGTCAGAAGGATTTCGTAGCCCTGGCGCTGGTGGAAGCTCTCTTCTTTGCAGATGCGGATCATCGCGCGCGAATACGGGCCGTAGGAGGTGCGCTGCAGCACCACCTGGTTGACGATGGCGGCGCCGTCCACCAGCCAGCCCACTGCGCCCATATCGGCCCAGCTGAGGGTGGGGTAGTTGAAGATGCTCGAGTACTTGGCCTTGCCGCTGTGCAGCTTGGCGATTTCTTCGTCACGGTCGGCGCCCAGGGTTTCCATGGCGCTGTACAGGTACAGGCCGTGGCCGGCTTCGTCCTGGATCTTGGCCATCAGCTGCAGCTTGCGTTTGAGGCTGGGGGCACGGGTGACCCAGTTGCCTTCGGGCAGCATGCCGACGATTTCCGAGTGGGCGTGCTGGGAGATCTGCCGGATCAGGGTCTGGCGGTAGGCCTCGGGCATCCAGTTCTTGGCTTCGATCTTGATTTCGGCGTCGATCTTTTCCTGGAAGTTGCGCTCCTCGGGCGACATCTCTTCCAGCGACTTGACGCGCTTGACTCCGGTTTCCACTAGCTGTGCGTACATGTGTTCCGACTCCTGCTAAGGCATGAGTCATTTGTAAGCGATACAAAACATAACGTCAAACAGTTTTATGTGTATCAAATAAGATTTGTGTATCACTTTGCGGGCCAAGAGGGCTGCTGTGCAGCCCTTTCGCCGGCAAGCCAGCTCCCACAGGAGAGCGGTTGCCCTGGAGATGGACGCTGCCCCTGTGGGAGCTGGCTTGCCGGCGAAAGGGGCGCAAAGCGCCCCCAGCAATCTCCCAGGCAAAAAAAAGCCCCGGACGATGCCGGGGCCGAAAAGGCAGCCGAATGAATCAGCTGGCCAACCGTTTGTCGAACACGTGGCAGGCCTTGCCCTCGGAACGCTTGAGCGTGCCGCAGGGCTGCAGGCGCACCTGGGTGCTGATGCCGATATAGGTCTTGATCTGCTTGGTCAGCTCCCCGGTCAACAGCTTGCGCTGGCCTTCATCAAGGTGCTGGCACTCCGCACGCAGTTCCACATGCACTTCGACACTGTCGAGGTTTCCATTGCGATACAGATGAATCTCATAAAGCTCGGAAAGCTGTTTTATTTTTAGCACTTGCTCCTCGATCTGGGTCGGGAACACGTTGACCCCGCGAATGATCAGCATGTCATCGCTGCGGCCGGTGATCTTGCCGATCCGCCGCATCGGCCTGGCGGTGCCGGGCAGCAGGCGAGTGAGGTCGCGGGTGCGGTAGCGCACCATGGGCAACGCTTCCTTGCTCAGCGAGGTGAACACCAGTTCGCCCAGTTGGCCGTCCGGTAGCACCGCACCGGTGACCGGGTCGATGATCTCGGGGTAGAAATGGTCCTCCCAGATGGTCGGGCCATCCTTGGTTTCGAGGCACTCCATCGCCACCCCAGGCCCCATGATTTCCGACAGGCCATAAATGTCGAGGGCATCGATGCCCAGCCGTTGCTCGATAGAGCGGCGCAGCTCATCGGTCCACGGCTCTGCGCCGAATATGCCCAGGCGCAGCTTGAGGTCTTGCGGGTCGATGCCCTGGCGCTCGATCTCGTCGGCCAGGTTGAGCATGTAGGAGGGGGTGACCATGATGATGTCGGGCTGGAAGTCGCGAATCAGCTGCACTTGCTTTTCGGTCTGACCACCGGACATGGGGATCACCGTGCAGCCCAGGCGCTCGGCACCGTAATGCGCGCCAAGCCCGCCGGTGAACAGGCCGTAGCCGTAGGAGACATGCACCTTGTCACCCTTGCGCCCACCCGCGGCGCGGATCGAGCGGGCGACCACATTGGCCCAGGTGTCGATGTCGTTCTGGGTGTAGCCCACCACCGTCGGCTTGCCGGTGGTGCCACTGGAGGCGTGCAGACGCACCACCTCTTGCTGGGGCACGGCGAACATGCCGTAGGGGTAGTTGTCGCGCAGGTCGTTCTTGCCGGTGAAGGGGAACTTCGCCAGGTCTTCCAGGCACTTGAGGTCGTCGGGGTGGGCACCGCACTCGGCAAAGCGCTGGCGGTACAGCGGTACGTTGTCGTAGGCGTGCTTCAGGCTCCAGCGCAGGCGCTCCAGCTGGTGCTGGCGCAGGGCGTCGACACTGGCGGTTTCCATCGGGTCCAGCAGGGCACGATCGGCATCATGGTACATGTTCATGGCTTCACTCGAATTGTTCTTGTACGCCGCGCGGTACCGGTTGCAGGCCGCGTGGTGAGTGTCATGGAAGCAGCATATACGGCTGCGTTCGGTTCGGTAACAAGCCGATGGTCTGAGCCGCTCAGAGGCGTTCGATGACCATCGCGATGCCTTGGCCAACGCCGATGCACATGGTGCACAGGGCGTAGCGTCCGGCGGTTTCTTCCAGCTCGTGCAACGCGGTGGTGACCAGGCGTGCACCGCTCATGCCCAACGGGTGGCCCAGGGCGATGGCACCGCCGTTGCGGTTGACCCGCGCGTCGTCGTCGGCCAGGCCGAGCTCGCGCAGTACCGCGAGGCCCTGGGCGGCAAAGGCCTCGTTGAGCTCGATGACGTCCATGTCTGCCAGCGACAACCCGACAAGCTCCAGCACCTTGCGGGTCGCCGGCACCGGGCCGATGCCCATCAGCCGTGGTTCGACCCCGGCCACCGCCATGCCGACGATTCGGCCGCGAGCCTTCAGGCCATGACGGCGGGCGGCGGCGCTGCTGGCGAGCAGCAGGGCGCAGGCACCATCGTTGACCCCGGAGGCATTGCCGGCGGTGACGCTGCCGCCGTCACGGAACGGGGTACCCAGCCTGGCCAGTTGCTCCAGGGTGGTGTCGCCGCGGGGATGTTCGTCGTGCTCGACCACTTTGGCCGGGCCTTTGCGCTGCGAGATCTCGACCGGCACGATTTCCCGTGCCAGGCGCCCGCGTGCCTGTGCAGCGGCGGCCTTGTGCTGGCTACGCAGGGCAAAGGCGTCCTGGTCGGCGCGGGAAATACCAAACTGCTGCGCAACGTTCTCGGCCGTTTCCGGCATCGAGTCGGTGCCGAAGGCCGCCTTCATCAGCGGGTTGACGAAACGCCAGCCGATGGTGGTGTCGAACAGTTCGGCCGCACGGCCGAACGCCTGCTCCGACTTGCCCATGACGAACGGCGCGCGTGACATCGACTCCACGCCGCCGGCCAGCATCAGCCCGGCTTCGCCGCAGCGCAGGGCGCGGGCTGCATTGCCGATGGCGTCCAGGCCCGAGCCACACAGGCGGTTGATGGTGGTGCCCGGCACTTCGATCGGCAACCCGGCCAGCAAGCTGGCCATGTGCGCGACGTTGCGGTTGTCCTCGCCAGCCTGGTTGGCGCAGCCGAGGATGACGTCGTCGATGGCTTTCCAGTCCAGTTCGGGGTGGCGCTGGATCAGGGCCTTGAGCGGGATGGCGGCCAGGTCATCGGCGCGCACGCCGCTCAAGGCGCCGGCATATCGGCCGATGGGGGTGCGCACGGCGTCGATGATCAACGCATCGGCCAGGGTGTGTTCAGTCATCTTGCGTCTCCTGCGCCAGCACGGTGCCGCGCACTTTGTAGGATTTGCCATGGAACATCGCCACCAGCTCACCGCGCTGGTTCTCGATGCGGACGTGGTACAGGCCGGTGCGGCCCTTGCGGCTGACCTCGCTGGCGCGGGCGGTAAGCACGTCATCGCGCAGCGCCGGGGCCAGGTAGTCGATGCTGCAGCCCAGGGCGACGGTGGCCTGGTCGTGGCTGTTGCAGGCGAAGGCAAATGCCGAGTCGGCCAGGGCGAACAGGAAGCCGCCATGGCAGGTGCCATGCCCCTGGATCATGTCGGCGCGTACCGGCATGCGCAGGCATGCCTGGCCCGGGCCGGCTTCCAGCAGGCGGATGCCCAGGCCCTGGGTGGCCTGGTCGCGGGCGTACATGGCCTCGGCACAGGCTTGTGCCAGTTCGACTTCAGTCATGCAGGGTGCCTCCTTTGGCTTCGCAGCGGCGTAACAGCAGGGAAGGGCGGTAGCGGCTCTCGCCGTAGCTGCGCTGCAGGTTGTCGAGCACGCGCAGGGTGTGGGGGATGCCGAGGTTCGCGGCCCAGGCCAGCGGGCCGCAGGGGTAGTTGACGCCGGCGCGCATGGCCAGGTCGATGTCGGCGGCGCTGCCGACACCTTGCAGCACGGCATCGGCGGCCTCGTTGGCGAGCATCGCCACGGTACGCAGCACCACCAGGCCGGGCAGGTCGGCGACCGCCGTTACCTTCAGGCCGGCACGCCGCAGCAAGGCCACCGCCTGGTCGCGAGCGTTGTCGCTGGTGTCGGCCGACCAGCTGATGGCGAGGCGGGTGGCGGTGGTGTAGTCCAAGGCAAGGTCGAGCAGCACTAGGTTGCGCAGGCCGTCTTCCCGGGCGCGCTGGCTGGCCAGGCGGCCATCGGACAGCGCCAGGGTGGCATCGCCCACCTGGATCAGGCCGCTGCCGGCGCGCTGGGTCACGGCGACGCCGCTTTGGCGCAGGCGTTCGACCAGCGGCTGCATCACCCCCAGGTCGCCTTCGACGACGCAGGCATCGACTATGGCGGGGCTATGCAGTTCGGCTGGCTGCGGGCGTTCGGCGCCTTCGGCATAGCTATAGAAGCCTTGGCCGGTCTTGCGCCCGAGGCGGCCCGCGTCCACCAGTTCTTTTTGCACCAGCGAAGGCTGGAAGCGGAAGTCGCCATAGAACGCATCGAAGACCGAACAGGTAACGGCGTAATTGACATCGTGGCCGATCAGGTCGGTGAGTTCGAATGCGCCCATGCGGAAACCACCGGCATCACGCAGCAGCGCATCGAGGCTGGCGCAATCGGCTGCGCCTTCCTGCAGCAGGCGCAGGCTTTCGGCGTAGAACGGCCGCGCCACGCGGTTGACGATGAAGCCCGGCGTGGAGCGCGTGTGCACCGGCTGCTTGCCCCAGGCCTGGGCGGTGGCATGAATGCACGCGGCAACAGCCGGGGCGGTGGCCAGGCCCGAGACCACTTCGACCAGGGCCATCAGCGGCGCCGGGTTGAAGAAGTGCATGCCAACCACCTGGTGCGGGCGTTGCAGCCCGGCGGCGAGGCTGGTGATGGACAGCGACGAAGTGTTGCTGGCGAGGATGCAGTCGGTGGCGCACAAGGCTTCCAGCTGGCTGAACAGCGCCTGCTTGACCTTCAGGTTCTCGACGATGGCCTCGATCACCAGGTGAGCATCGGCCAGGGCTTCGAGGGCGTCTACCGGGCACAGCCGGGCGCTTATGGCTTCCCGTTCGGCAGCCTGCATCTTGCCTTTTTCCACCAGGCGGGCAAGTTGCCGGTCTATGCCGGCCACCGCCTGGGCGGCAGCGCCCGGGCGGTTGTCGTAGAGCTTTACCGGGTGGCCGGCCTGGGCCGCAACCTGGGCGATGCCTGCGCCCATGGCGCCTGCACCGATCACCGCCACTTGGGCATTGCTTGCGAGTGCGCTCATGATCAACGCCCCTTGAATGCCGGCGTGCGCTTGTTCATGAAGGCACTCACGCCTTCGCGATAATCCTCGCTGCGCCCGGCCAGGCGCTGCAGGTCGCGCTCCAGCTCCAGCTGTTCATCGAAACCGTTGTCGAAACTGGCGTTCAGGCTGCGCTTGATCAGGGCCAGGCCGTAAGTGGGCTGGGTGGCGAGCTGGCGGGCGAGGGTGAGGGCTTCGTCGCGCAGCGCGGCATCGTCCACCACGCGGTGGATCAGCCCCCATTGCTGGGCCTGTTCGGCGCCCAGGCGCTCGCCCAGCATGGCCAGAGCCTTGGCCCGTGCCATGCCGACCAGGCGCGGCAGCAGCCAGGTGCCGCCGGAATCGGGTACCAGGCCGATCTTGCAGAAGGCCTGGATGAAGCTGGCCGAGCGTGCCGCCAGCACCAGGTCGCAGGCCAGCGGGATGTTGGCACCGGCGCCGGCTGCCACGCCGTTCACCGCACAGATCACCGGCAGCGGCAGGTCGCGCAGGGTGCGCACCAGCGGGTTGTAGAACTTGTCGATCGATTCGCCCAGGTCCGGCATCTCGGCACCCGGGGCGACGTTGCGATCGGACAGGTCCTGGCCGGCGCAGAAACCCCGGCCTTCGGCAGTCAGCAACAACACCCGGGCTTCGCTGCTCTGGCGTACTTGCTTGAGCGCCTCGCGCACTTCCAGGTGCATGGCGGTATTGAAGCTGTTCAGCTGCTCGGGGCGATTCAACGAGAGGAGGGCGACGCCGTCCTCGATGGAAAACAGGATGTGCTGGAAAGTCATGACAGACTCGCTCCGTCAGTCGAGGGAAAGATGATCAGCGGCCCTGGAAGCGGGCCTGGCGTTTTTCCTGGAAGGCACGGATACCTTCGTCGCGGTCGGCGGTGCCGGCCAGCAAGGTGAAGGCATGGCGTTCGAAACGCAGGCCGCTGGCCAGGTCGGTATCGCCGGCCTTGAGCAACGCTTCCTTGGCCAGGCGCACTGCCAGCGGGGCCTTGGCGGCGATGCTGCGGGCGATGTGCAGGGCGCGTTCTACGGTGAGTTCCGGCTGGGTGATTTCGCTGACCAGCCCGGCCTGCAATGCATGAGGGGCGGTGATGGCTTCACCGGTCAGCACCATTTGCATGGCCAGCGGCTTGCCTACTGCCCGCAGCAGGCGTTGGGTGCCACCGGCACCGGGGATGATGCCGAGGTTGATTTCTGGCTGGCCGAAACGGGCGTCGCTGCCGGCGATGACGATGTCGGCACACATCACCAGTTCGCAGCCGCCACCCAGGGCGTAGCCGTTGACGGCGGCGATCAGTGGCTTGGCGAAGGCGGCGATGCTTTGCCAGTGGGCCACCCGGGGGTCGTTGAGGATGCCGACCAGGTCGCGCTCGGCCATCTCGCGGATATCGGCGCCTGCGGCGAATGCCTTGCGGCTGCCGGTGATGACCACCGCGCGGGTCTGTTCGTCTTTCCCGGCCGCTTCCAGCGCAGCGGCCAGCTCTGCCAGTAGCTCGGTGCACAGGGCGTTGAGCGCCTCGGGCCGTTGCAGGGTAATGAGCTGGACGCCGTGTTCAGGCGCCTGCACATCGAGATATCGCGGCATGTCGGGTTCCTCTGGCTGCACGCACGGCACATCGTGGGGCCGGCATTTCTTGGAATTGTTTGCAGGGGCGTGATGCGGGGATCACGTCCAGGTGGAACCAGTATATGCATTATGCGATACAATTATGCAACATTCAAAATTGTTCCATGTATCTCTTTTTGTGAGAGTGACACCTGCCTCAGCAAAGGGTTTTAGGATAATGAATCGCTTCATCACTTTGTAATCAACGAATTACGCTGGATTTAATGGGGCGCGATGACCCCAGCAAAAGCGATACACGACCATGGCGATTGACGCATCACAAGATTGTGATACAAGATCAAGGCGCATTTGAAATCATTTCAGGAGCTTTGCCATGCCTTGCTATCGACTGGACGGCCTGACGCCCGTGGTTCATCCGACAGCCTACGTGCACCCCAGCGCCGTGCTGATTGGTGATGTCATCGTCGGCCCTCGTTGCTACGTCGGCCCACTGGCGTCACTAAGGGGGGATTTCGGCCGTATCGTGCTGGAGGAGGGTGCCAACCTGCAGGACACCTGCGTGATGCATGGTTTTCCGGGCGGCGATACGGTGGTCGAACGCAACGGGCATGTCGGGCATGGCGCCGTGCTGCACGGCTGCCGCGTGGGCGAAGACGCCTTGATCGGCATGAACGCGGTGGTGATGGATGGCGCCCATGTGGCACCGCGCTGCATCGTCGCGGCCACGGCATTCGTCAAGGCGGGTTTCGAATGTGCGGCACAAAGCCTGGTGATGGGCTCGCCAGCTCAGGTCAAGCGCCCACTGACCGAACAGGAACTGGTCTGGAAGCAACGCGGCACGGCGGAGTATCAGCACCTGGCGCAACGCTGCATGAACAGCATGGTCGAATGCCCGCCACTGACCGAGGTCGAGCCCGAGCGCCCACGCATGGAAGACACTGGCGTCAGGCCCAAAGGCCAGGCATCGGCATGAGCCTGGCAGCGTCACGCAATGGTCAGGCGGCCCGCCGCGCAGGTATAGTCGGTGCTTTAACCGCGCACAGTTCGCCCATGAGCAATCTCGCCCCACTGAACAACCTGATCACCCGCTTCCAGGAGCAGACGCCGATCCGCGCCAGTTCCCTGATCATCACTTTGTACGGCGACGCCATCGAGCCCCACGGCGGAACCGTCTGGCTGGGTAGCCTGATCAACCTGCTGGAGCCGATCGGCATCAACGAGCGCCTGATACGCACATCGATCTTCCGCCTTACCAAGGAAGGCTGGCTCACTGCCGAAAAGGTTGGCCGCCGCAGCTACTACAGCCTGACAGGTACCGGCCGCCGGCGTTTCGAGAAGGCCTTCAAGCGGGTCTACAGCCCCAGCCAGCCAGCCTGGGACGGTGCCTGGACACTGGTTTTGCTCTCGCAACTGGAGGCCGGCAAGCGCAAGGCTTTGCGTGAAGAGTTGGAGTGGCAGGGCTTCGGGACCATGGCGCCAAACCTGCTGGGCTGCCCACGGGCAGACCGCGCCGACCTGGCCGCCACCTTGCGTGACCTGGAGGCGAGCGACGACAGCATCGTCTTCGAAACCCACACCCAGGAAGTGCTGGCATCCAAGGCCATGCGTGCCCAGGTGCGGGAAAGCTGGCGCATCGACGAACTGGGGCAGCAGTACAGCGAGTTCATCCAGCTGTTCAGGCCGCTATGGCAAGGTTTGAAAGAGCAGCAACAACTTGATGCGCAGGATTGCTTCCTGGCGCGTACGCTGCTGATTCACGAATACCGCCGGCTGCTGCTGCGCGACCCGCAACTGCCGGACGAGCTGCTGCCTGGGGATTGGGAGGGAAGGGCCGCGCGACAGTTGTGCCGTAACCTCTATCGGCTGGTGTTTGCCAAGGCGGAAGAATGGCTGAATGCAGCGCTGGAGACGGCTGATGGGCCGTTGCCGGATGTGAATGAAGGCTTTTACAGGCGTTTTGGCGGGCTTGTTTGAGGATTGGGTGCAGAGACGGGTTCTATATAACTACGCTAAATGAGTATTTAGTGTAGTTATATCCTATTTGCATATACAGCATGGCAAATGGGGGGGTATGCCTGGCCCTCAGGTATCGCGCGGTCCTCATGTATTTTTTGTCGCTTGTACTGGTCACATCGCTTGCAGGCCAGCACCCACAGGGATGGTTCGTGGCTGAGGTCTGCGTGAGATGTAAACAACTGTCTTCCCAATCCTGCTGGCCCTTGCAGGAGCGGCCTTGCGTCGCGATGGGCTGTGCAGCAGCCCCAAAGTTTCAGAGCAACGGCATGAATTGCTGGGGCTGCGTTGCAGCCCATCGCGACACAAGGCCGCTCCTACAATTGACCGCGTTAACCGATCGACCGGGAGTTGGGTTGCCGGCGATGGGCAGCGTGGCAAACTCAATGGCGCTGGCTGACAGGCGCTAGTCGTCAGTGTGGTCATGCATGCGCCGGATTTGTCTTGGTAAACAAGGTCGAGGGTGACCGTACCAGGTTTCTTTCAAGCACTCAGGGTACAGGTGCAAATGGCTGGCCTGATGTCCAAGTCGCGGTAGCCAACAGTCAAAAGGCAAGGCTAACGCATCCAGCACCAAAGTCGGCGAAGTGGGCGATGGATCAGGACAGATTATCTAGACCAGGGAGCTTTCCCTGGTCCCAAAGTGCCTCACTCGTGGTTCGGTGACCAAATATTGACTAGCGCATAATGAGTATTATGTTAAATGACGTATTTGGAAGTGCCCGTTCATGGAGCCCGTCAGCCTTCACTAGCGCCACGGAGCACATTTGTACTCAATCCTCTTGCTGTCGCTGCAACCACCAACTTCCCCGACCCTGCGTGCTTTCCTGAGCACCTTTGACACACATGGGATTATCGAAGGCTGGTCACTGAGAGGCTCAGGTAGCGTATGACTGAACATATCCGGCACGACATACCATCAGGCGCGTTAACGGCCCGGGACGTCAGCCAGGTGCGGCTGCCGCTCCAACCAGCCTCAGTCGGCTAAGCTGAATTGTATCGACGATGAAAGATGGAAAATTGCTCGCCAGGCTCCAGCCGGCCTCTTCTAAAAGGACAGATATCATTTCGAGGGTGCAAAGGATATGCGCAAGAAAGGTCAATCATGGTTTCTGCCGCTGCTAGTTCTCTTCGTGGTGATCTGGGCCATTGGCAAGAAGGATTCGCCTAAAACTGAGCCACCAGCTATCCAGGCGTCGGTTAACACTTTGGCTTCAAATTCATCACCAGCACCACAACCTACACAAGCCTCGGCACCTGAGCATTTCGTCAACGCGGACAAGCTGAATCTGCGCGCTGAACCGGGAGGGAAAGTGATCTCTAGCCTCAAGCGCGGTGAGAAGGTTCAGGTCTATGAGCAAAAAGCGGAATGGGCGCGCATCAGCCTCGACGGCCAACCACAACGGTGGATCTCCTACAAAAATCTCTGCAGCGGCCCGAACTGCTTTGTCGCCCCGCGGCCCAAACGGGAGCGCCCTACTCCGCAGCCAGTTCGAAGCTCAACACCCGAATATGGATCATCGTGCCCCTGCTCCTCTGGTCGTGTATGCATAGGCCCAAGAGGCGGCCGCTACTGCATCACGTCTGGGGGAAACAAACGCTATGGCGTATAGCATCGCTAAAGCCTTTAGCTACACGACGACATCTGGATGCTCAGCGCCGAACGCCAAAAAGTTTTGGTAGAGGAGCCATTGAAGGGCTAGAACCTCTCGTAAAGCCATGGTTCCAAAACTATACGTGTTTTCTCAAATTCCCGAATAGCACCCACCTTTAGTAACGTCATCCCCACTTCGTCCAAACCATTAAGCAAGCAATGCTTTCGGAACGGGTCGACATCAAACGGAACGCGGTTGCCATGGCCGTCTACAATCTCTTGTTTTTCAAGGTCTATGCTTATTTGATAACCTGGCAGCTGCTCAACTGCGACGAATAAATTTTCGAGAGCAACCTCGTCCAGCACGATTGGTAGAATCCCGTTCTTGAAGCAGTTGCTATAAAAAATTTCAGCAAAGCTCGGTGCAATAATCGCCCTAATTCCCCATTCATGCAAAGCCCAAGGCGCATGTTCACGGCTAGAACCACAACCAAAGTTACCACGAGCCAACATAATTCCAGCGCCTTCATATCGTGGCTGGTTGAGTGGAAAGCTCAAGTTTAGAGGCCTTTTTGAGCAGTCCTGATAGGGTTCTCCATGGTACTGCGTTCGATAATCATCAGGAATTGCTTTGGTAGAATAGCGTCAGTGTCCACATTGGCGCGATCCAACTGCAAGATAGTGCCATTTGCCCTGTGCCCAGACGTAAGTGATGTCTCCACACCAGACCTGATTTGGAGCTTCGACATCAAACTCCCAACTGGCCATCAGCGATGGCCAGATTCCTGAACACGACAAATTTGCTTAGAAATTATGTAGACCTCGAGCCGAGAGATGGTGGAGGAGTCAGTCCTTACTTGCGTAAACCCGATCAGCAAACCTGGAAATCGCATCAGCCATCTCCTTCGGCCGTTCAGGTGCAAGGGCATGGCCTGCTCCGGCAATTACTTGGTGTTCCACTCGATCACCCAGCATCGACTTGAGTATATTGGGAATTACAACTGCATCCTTTTCAGCTTGAAGGTCCAGAATGGGCACTGTGTTACCAGCAGACCAGTAGCTCTCAACCGGTGTGCTATCTCGGGCGTGATCTTGAGCCACATGTGTTTTGTCATACCACCCGGTTAACCACGCTCGCGCATCATTGCCAGGGGCGAAGAATGCTAGCTCAAGGTATTTGATTCGCTGAGCTTCAGGTAACGCATAGTTGCCCGCTCCCTTGATCGCTTCAACCATCCTTCCATAGGGCTTCTCCGACGATCCTGGAGGCAACTTGCCAATGGATGCAGCAGCCAACACCACACCTTTCACAAGATCCGGACGATCAACCGCAAGCACGCGTGCGGGCTGGCTTCCCCAGGCATGACCAACGACAATTGCAGCCCCGGCGTGGGCCTTGTCCATCACTAACGCAACATCGGCAGCAAAATCATGCAACGTTGGCGTGTCCATGGGGGCCCGGCTTCCATTGACACCCCGAGGCTCTGGTCGAATCACGCGGTAACCATCATCAGCCAGGTAGCTGGCTACCTGATCGTAATCGTGAGCACCCCGGCCCTTAGACGGCAGGATGACGATGGTTTTTCCAGATCCCTGAACCAATGCCTCAATGTGGACATCCCCCTTGCTCGCAGTCAGGATGGAGACATCATTCTTGGCGTGAGCAAATTGGCTAGCCAAGCAAAAACTGAGCAGAGTTAGTGAAGTCGCAAAGTAGGTAGAACGCATGGTCTATGCCTCTTATTTTTATCTGGTATGCGAAGGCTGATACCTGCCCCGCTGACAGCAGACTATGCATTTAAAAAAAACTGACAAATACCGTGTATTGATAGCAGTTCATGACAATTGAGCATGGCTCTCTTCAATCCGCTCCCTCGGTGAAAGAACAGCATGCGAGGGCGATGTCTAGCACAGGACATACATGGGTTTGAGCATCGCTGTCACTGCGCCAGCCAGTGCGTTGCCTCTTTCCAAGCACCGACCGTAACGAGCTCTTCCAGGGTCTCCAGCAAGATTTTTTCATAGCTTAAGGCCAGACGAGAGCTACGTCGGTCGCGTAGCCGAGTCAATGACACGGTTGAGCGGATACCGGGCCGTTCAATTGCATGGCCGACCAGCGTGTGGCTGTTCATGTCCTCCTGAACAGCGGCATGGGCGAGAATGGAGTAGCCAAGCCCCTCAGCGACCAACCGCTTCGTCAAACTAACGCTATCGACCTCGAGCACGACATTCAGACGAACCGCGTTTTGTGCGGCAATCTGTTCCACCAGGCGACGGTTGCTATGAGGCAACCCCGGCAAGATCAAAGGGAAGTCGCCAAGCGCAGTCAGACGGACGTTACGCGATGCCTCGCCAGGTGGGCCAACCAGCACCATCCGTTCGCTGAACAATGGCCGCACATCGAATGCCTCGATCAAGGGTTGGTTATAGACAACCGCCACATCGATCCGGCCCTCCAGCAACCATTCTTGAAGCGATGTGCTGAGCCCCTCAAGCGCATGCAGCGATGCCTTTGGCCACCGGTCCTTGAAACTACGAATCAGCTGAGGGCCGACAATTGACCCAATTGCTGGGGGCAGGCCTATCGCCAAATGCCCCCGCTCCTCATCCGCAGTGTTGCGCACATGGTCTGCAGTTTCTTCCATGTAGCGCAGCATGATCTCTGCACGCTCCAACAAACGAGAGCCTGCTGCAGTCAGCTCAACACCTCTCCCATGTCGAGTGAAAAGCTCGACCTGCAGCTGCTCTTCCAACTTTGCAATCTGTCGACTGAGCGCTGGTTGAGCGATGAATAAATCCCTCGCAGCCCGACTGAATCCACCACATTGGGCGACCTTGACGAAGGAACGAAGCTCACGGATATCCATCTGAAACTCCATGCTTAACTGGCATAGCTTTTTATCAAAATAAGGTTTTTGCACCGATTACGCCAGATCTCTATGCTCAGTTCTAATAGCTATGCCGGTGGGATTGGCCATCCCAGCATGCGAATCACAAGAACAATGACGCCCATCCCGTGGGCGAGGAATTGCCATGAACCAGTTGAAGAAGCTCCACGTTCAGGTGCTGATAGCACTTGTCGCTGCCGTCATCCTCGGTTTCGCCGCGCCCACCTGGGCCACTGCCATGAAACCTCTCGGACAAGCCTTTATTGCGCTCCTGAAAATGATGCTCGCTCCAATCGTCTTCGTGACCTTGGTGCATGGCCTCACCCACGTCCAGGACATGCGCAAGCTAGGCCGGCTTGGCATGAAATCACTGCTCTATTTTGAAGTCGTCAGCACGGTCGCGATGCTCGTAGGCTTTGTGTTGGTGAACGTTGTCGAGCCAGGTGTTGGGCTGCATGCCACAGGGATGAACGAGTCTTCGGCTGCCATCAAGGCTACAGCCGCAGCAGGCGAGGTCTCGGTCATCACCTACCTGCTGAGCTTGATCCCGCACACCCTTGTGGATGCTTTCGCCAAAGGCGACATCATCCAAGTCCTGCTGATCTCAGTACTGGCCGGTATTGCTATCAACCGTACGTGCGGGCCAGAGTCCGTAGCAGTGCGCGCAATTGACGAAGCTCAAACCATCCTCTTCAAGATGCTCAGCTTCATCATGAAGCTGGCCCCCCTCGGCGCATTTGGCGCGATGGCCGCTGCGATCGGTAGCTACGGTGGCGACACCCTTCTTTACCTTCTCAAGCTCATCGCCGTCTACTACGCCGCCTCGCTCCTGTTCGTGTTCGGAGTGCTCGGCACCATCAGCTGGTCGGTTGGCCTGCCGTTCATGACCGTGCTGCGGTTGATCCGCGATGAAATTCTGCTTGTGTTCGGTACCGCTTCTGGTGAAGTCGCGTTCCCGCGGCTTATCGAGAAACTGAAACGTACTGGTTGTGATGAAGTGGTTGTTGGTTTTGTGCTGCCGGCCGGTTACAGCTTCAATCTGGACGGCACGGCGATCTATATGGCAATCGCTATCGGATTCATTGCGCAAGCCACCGACACTCCGTTCTCGCTCTGGCAACAGGCCGGCTTGCTGGCGATCCTCAGCATTACCTCCAAAGGCGGTACAACGGTTGCAGGTGGTGCTTTCATCAAGCTGGCAGCCACCCTGCAGTCTGTACAGACCCTTCCGCTGAGCGGCTTGGGCCTTCTGTTCGGCATTGATCGGATCATGGCGACAGCAACAGCCCTGACCAACATCGTTGGCAACACCATCGCCGTTTTCGCAATCGCCCGCTGGGAGGGTGCTTTTGATCCGGAAGCGTTCGAACGTGAAACGGGCCGTGCCCCTGGCCGCAGCCTGCTGCGCCCCTCGGATGTCAGCGCAGCTCAAGTAACTGCCCCCGAAGCTGTTGCGCAAGCCCAACCCCTGTCTCAATCGCAAACCCAGCACTCGTAACAGGAACGGCCATGAATCGCTTGCCTCCCATTGATCCGCAACAACTGAATGACGCCCAGCGTGTCGTTTACGACCGCATCGCCAACGGCCCACGCAAAGGCGTCCGCGGCCCGCTCGCCATCTGGCTACATCGACCAGAACTGGCTGAGTGCGCCCAGGCCCTTGGTCGCTACTGCCGCTACGACAGCTGCCTGGAACCGCGCCTCTCTGAATTGGCCATTCTGCTGATGGGGCGTCATTGGCTCGCAGAGTATGAGTGGGCTGCACATAAACCGTTTGCTCTGGAGGCCGGCCTGGCTCCCGAGATCATCGACGCCATACGCGATGGGCAAGAGCCGAGCTTTCAGAAAGCCGATGAGGCGTTGGTTTATCGCTTCGTTCGTGAACTGCACGATACCCGCGGCATTAGCGACGGCCTCTACAAAGAGTTCATTGAGCTGCTGGGTAACGACGCCGCAGTCGATCTCGTTGGCATTGCCGGCTACTACACGCTGATTTCCATGACTATCAAGGTCTTCGAAGTGCCGCCACCGGCTGGTGTCGCTCCCGAACTGCCTACCACGTTGAATTGAGGATTACCCCATGACTGAAGATATTCCAACCAGCGATCGCTTGAAAGGCAAGGTCGCCATCGTCACCGGTGCAGGTTGTGTGGGTGCCGGCTGGGGTAATGGCCGTGCCGTGGCAGTACTGTTCGCCCTTGCCGGCGCCAAGGTGTTCGCTGTCGATCGCGACCTCGGCGCCATGGAGGAAACGCTGGGCCGTATTCGTGAAGCGGGTGGTGAAGTGACGCCGTATGCCTGCGACGTCACCGACAGCTCAGCGGTAGCTGCCATGGTAGAAGCCTGCAAGCAAGCGTACGGGACTGTAGACATCCTGGTGAACAACGTCGGCGGCTCCGCCGCGGGTGGCGCAGTTGCCCTGCCAGAGGACAAGTTCGACGCCCAGATCGCTCTGAATCTGAAAAGTGTGTACCTGACCTGTAAACACGTGATCCCGGTAATGGAGGCAAAAGGCAGCGGCTCAATCATCAACACTGCTTCGACGTCTGGCATTCGGTTCACCGGCTCGGCGCAAGTCGCCTACGCCGCGAGCAAGGCCGGCGTCATCCAACTAGGCCGTGTTACTGCCGTTGAGTACGCCCCCAAAGGTATTCGCGTAAATACCGTGGTACCCGGTCAGCTGCATACGCCTATGGTCGAAGTCCGTCTCGCAGGGCAGCGCACCGGCGGCGACGTAAACAAGCTGCTCGACTCCCGCCTGGCTCGAATTCCACTGGGCTTCATGGGCGACGGTCGTGACACCGCTTACGCCGCGCTGTACCTGGCCAGTGATGAGTCGCGCTTCGTGACTGGTACCGAGATCGTCGTCGACGGCGGCATGACCGTTCGCTGCGGCTGATTTCTATAGGGGGCCGGCCATGGCCCCCCGTCCACCGACAAACAATAAGAGCAGGTCACTATGGACGATCTAAATCAAGTTCAGGCCTCACGACGCCTGTTCATCAAGCACACAGCCATCGCTGCAGCAGCTATCACCCTACTCGGCGAAGCAACCAGCCAGACATTTGGAGCCTCCATGTCCAGCCCAACCAATGCGCCTGGGATGTGGGATTGCCACACCCATATTTACGGCCCCTGGGATCGTTTCCCACTCCCTGCGAACGCCGCATACACTCCCGCCCCCGCGCCATTTTCAGATCTTCTGGCGTTGCATCAGCGCCTTGGCATTGAGCACGGTGTGCTTGTTCAAGCTGCACCCTATGGAACGGATCACTCCGCCATCCTGGCCGCAATCGCTGAGAGCGGTGGACACTACCGCGGCGTTGGTCTGATCGACGAAACAACCACCGATGAACAGCTGCAGGTTCTGCACGACGGCGGGCTGCGTGGCATCCGTTTCAATCTAATGGGGCACCTGCCGGGCGCACGGGATCCTCAAAAGCTGCGACAACTGGCCGAACGTGTTGCTCCATTTGGATGGCATGTGTTGGTTCACGGAGAACTACACACTTTGTTGCCGTTCCTGGACCAGTGGAAGGACCTGAAGACGCCTCTGGTCATTGATCACATGGCGCGCCCAGATTTCACCCAACCCCTCGATAGAGAAGAGCTTGCTGCTCTGAAGAAGCATCTTGAGCATTCGGCCCGATGGATCAAGCTCTCCGGTATCGATCGCGCCATGCAGGGTCAACCTGGCCCGTGGCCGCAGGCTCTGGATTACGTTCGCGAGTTTCTGGAGTATGCCCCGGAACGCGCGATTTGGGGCTCCGATTGGCCGCATCCAAACATCAAGGGCTCCCCTCCGGATGACCGCCAACTGCTCAACTTCATTCAACAGGTATGTGACAGCCCTGCACTGAAACAAGCCGTTCTGGTCGACAACCCGGCCCGCTTGTACCGCTGAGCTCTTTTGGTTTCAACACACTGACGGAAACGAATAATGGACGATAGAGATTGGCGTCCAAGCACCCGTGTGCCTGATCCGGCCGTACGGGAGCTTGACCCACGCTTTGCACATTACCGCCTCGCCCACGCAAAAGTGGAACGCTTGGGTGGGGGAATGCGGTGGGCTGAGGGGCCGGCTTGGTTCGCAGATGGCCGGTATGTGCTGCTCACCGATCTGCCCAACGACCGCATCATGCGGTGGGATGAAGCCACCGGTGTCCTCGGCGTGTTTCGCCAACCGGCCAATCAGGCCAATGGGATGACGCGTGATCGCCAAGGCCGCCTGCTGGTGTGTGAACACGGTGGTCGACAAGTCACACGCACGGAATACGACGGCAGCATCACCGTTCTGGCGAGTCACTTTGAAGGCAAGCCACTCAACTCTCCAAACGACATCGTGGTGAAGTCGGACGACAGTATCTGGTTCACCGATCCGCCCTTTGGCTTGGTCAGTGACTACATGGGCCGTCAAGGCGAAGCAGCGCTGCCGGCTAACGTTTACTGCCTAACGCCGGACGGAAAGCTTCACTGCGTTGCCGAAAATGTCGAAGGTCCTAACGGACTCGCATTCTCACCCGACGAGAAAATCCTCTACTTGGTCGAGTCGAGAGCTCGCCCACGCCGCATCGTCGCATACAGCGTCGATGACCAGAACCAGCTCAGCGAGCGCAGGGAACTCATCGATGCAGGCCATGGCCTGCCCGATGGCATACGCGTCGACGTGGACGGAAACCTGTGGTGTGGCTGGGGCGCTCCCGAGCCTGGCCTGGATGGGGTTCGCGTCTTCGCACCTGACGGTACTCCTATTGGACACATTGATCTGCCTGAGCGATGCGCCAACCTCTGCTTCGGCGGCCCGCGACGCAATCGCCTGCTGATGGCCTCCACAACCTCATTGTATTCGCTGTTCGTTAACACTCGCGGCGCCTGAAGTGCGCCCTTCCTAAGGTAGCTATATGAAAAAAACAAGATCTGCTCCGCTACTGCTCTCGACTGGCCTCGCCGGTCTTCTGACCCTCTCTGCCGGCGTTGAAGCATCCGAGCTCAAGATAATCGCGAGCGGTGCGCTGAAGGGGGCCATGGCCCAACTACAGCCAGCGTACGAGAAAGCCAGTGGCAACACACTGAGCATTAGTTGGGGACCTTCGATGGGAGACTCTCCTGAGTCCATCCCCCAGCGAATCAAACACAAGGAGCCTATGGACTTGGCCATCATGGCCAGCGAGACCCTGGATCTACTGGGACCTACAGGTGCTTTCGACATGAGCACTCGCCGAGAAATCGCCGACTCCCGTATCGGCATAGGCGTACCAAAAGGTCATCCTCACCTGGATGTGTCCACCGTGTCCGCTCTGCGTGCCGCGCTACTCAGCTCTGACAAAATCGCATATTCCCAAGGCGCTAGTGGTGTCTACATCCGGACAGAGCTGTTTGCTCGCTTGGGCATCACCGATTCGGTCAAGCACAAAACAGTCGAGATTCAAGGCAAGGAACTGGTGGGCACTGCGCTTGCTCGCGGCGACGCGGACATCGGCATGCAGCAGATCAGCGAACTGAAGGTAACCCCTGGCGTGGATTACCTAGGCCCGCTTCCCGATGAGGTACAGAAAGTCAGCCGGTTTTATGCGGCCGTGGCCAGTACCACTTCTAACACCAAGGTTGCACGTGAATTCCTTGAATACCTCAACAGTGCCGAAGCTAACAAATTGCTTGAGGAAAGCGGCCTTGAACCTGCCCCATCACTTACTGCCCAAGGAAAAAAACAATGAAAAAGATTTCTCACTTCATCATTGGTGCGTCCCTGACGCTGGCTGCCTCCATCGCCATGGCTAGCAGCTCTGCCGCAACGAATGCAGTGCAACAGGAAATGGTGCGGTACGACAACGTCCAGATCGAGGTCAACTCCCAAGGTAAGGGTCCGATCATCGTGATGCTTCCCTCGCTGGGACGCTCGGGTCGTGACTATGACCAAGTGGCAAATTACCTGCAGCAAGATGGGTTCAGGGTGGTGCGCCCTGAACCCCGCGGCATAGGCCAAAGCAAAGGCCCGATGGAAAAGCTCTCAGTCCATGACTTTGCCCGCGATATCGCTGCAGTTGTCGAGCACGAGAAACAAGGGCCGGTAGTAGTGGTTGGGCACGCCTGGGGTAACTTCCCGGCTCGACAACTGGCGGCCGACAGGCCCGACCTGGTGCGCGGCGTGGTGCTCGCAGCGGCTTCTGCCGGCAAGGTTCCACCCGGATCGTCTGAGAAGCCCATCAACGCCGAAATGCGTCAGGCAATCGATGGGGCCGGTGACATGTCTCTGTCCGAAGAGCAACGTCTGGTCTACCTGCGCAAAGCATTCTTCGCCCCCGGCAACGACCCTCGTGTCTGGCTTGGCGGATGGCACGACGAAACGCATGAAGCTCAGTCCCATGCACGCAATACCACACCGGTCGATGACTACTTCGCCGCTGGCAAGGCCCCAATCCTCGACCTGCAGGGTGAATCCGACACAGTAGCCCCACGCAGGTTCTCAGGCGTTCTGCAAAGCATGCTGGGCGATCGCGTTCAGGTGGTGGTGCTCAAAAACGCCGGACATGCGATGGCGCCTGAGCAACCGAAGGCAATGGCCGACGCTATTGCGACGTTTGCCAAAGCTCAGTACGCGCATTGATGGAAACCAGGACGGGCGCCGCGAGGCGCCTGCCCTTGGTCTGCACATCCACGTTTCACTGCCCCTGCCTGAGCGACGACATCACGGCGCATTTGCGCTTCGCAAAGCTAATCAAAGCCTGCCGCAGGTTCCGAAAACTCCTCACTTGAAAAAGTCGACACCCGGCCTGGCGCGCTCATCGACGCTCAGTGAAAACACATCGGGCCGCGAATAGTGGCCAACCACATCGAAGTCGTAGCGAGCACGCACCAACTCATCAAGATCGATTTCTGCCGTCAGTAATCCCTCTTCACCACGCAGTGGACCGGCGAGTACATCACCCAGCGGCCCGACGATGACACTGTTGCCCTGAATCAGGGGACGGTCAGGATCCCAGGCTGGTACCTCGATACCCAGTTCGAGTGGCGATTTCTGCACCTGACATGCACTAACCAAAAACATCCGCCCCTCATGAGCGATATGCCGCATGCTGGCCAGCCAGACGTCACGCTCATCGACTGTCGGCGCGCACCATACCTGCACGCCTTTGGCGTACATCGCAGTGCGTAACAACGGCATGTGGTTTTCCCAGCAGATCGCCGTGCCGAGCTTGCCGGCTGGTGAATCGACAACAGGTAATGTCGAGCCGTCACCCTGCCCCCAGATGAGACGCTCAGTACCCGTTGGCATCAACTTGCGGTGCTTGGCGATGAGTCCACCCTCTGGTGAGAAGAACAGCGCGGAACAGAACAGCGTGTTACCAGAACGCTCGATCACCCCGACGACCAGGTGAGCTCCCGTGCGTTCGGACAATGCAGCGAGCTCGTCTGTCTCCGCGCCGGGGACATCAATAGCATTCTCGAAATAGGCTTGGAATGTCTCACGCCCCTCCGGCAAGCGATATACCAGGAAAGTGCCGAATATCTGCCCTTTTGGGTACCCACCTAGGATCGCCTCGGGCAATACGACCAGTTTCGCCCCGCTCGACTTTATCTTGGCCTCATACTCGATGATGGATTTCAGCGTCTGGGCCTTTCCGAGTGGATGGGAGCCAACCTGTAGCGCTGCAACGGTGATACGGGACATGATGAGATCTCGCATGATGTAAGTGCAGGCAATGTTCGGCCCCGATCCGTTATTGAGCAATACTGCACCGACTCGATCTGATATCAATTACAATCATATCGTGACAGCATTGGGGGACTGCTACCTGTGTGCCTGGAAAGATTCCACCAATCATGAAAAAGCTGGACATCGCCTCTGTGGACCTGAACCTCTTCAAGGTTTTCGAAGCCTTGTATGAGGAAGGAGGCGCGGGCCGCGCCGCCATTCGCCTGGGCATTACCCAATCAGCGGTGAGCGCTGCTCTATCCAGACTACGGGCAGTGTTCGGTGACCACTTGTTCGAACGGACAGGACGAGGCCTTAAACCCACCGCAAAAAGCGAGGAATTGCGCCCTATCGTGGCCGCCGCGCTGGACAAGTGTCGTCAGGGGCTGATGTTGGCACTCCATGACGATGCGGCGATTCACGGGCGCGCCATTGCACTGGGCATGTCGGATGACTTCGAACTGGCAATTGGCAGGCTGTTGATCGACAAAATCCGGGAACAGGCGCCTGGTATCCGCCTAGTGTTCAAGCAAACCCACAGCTTGCTGGCAAGCGATGCTTTGATGAACCGGCAATTTGATCTTGCCTTGACATCGGGCGCCGTGGCCTCGAAGACGCTGGGGCGGCTGGCGCTTGCAACGGGTGACTACACCTGCCTTACTGCGGCCCGTGCTGACGCCACCCCGCTGACACCCGGGTCTTACCTTGAAAAGCGCCACATTCTGGTTTCATCGGGCGGCTATGTGGGCGTGGTTGATGAGGTGCTAGCTGCGCAGTCGCTGAATCGCACAGTGGAGGCTTCAACCACTCATTTCGCCGCGCTTCCCGCGCTTCTGCAGCACAGCGACTGCGTGGCCACCTTGCCGACCCATGCCGCCAAAGCCTTGGCCAGCGTCAGCAACGTCCAATGCCACCCATGCCCAATCAACCTTCCGCGCTACTCAATAGAACTGGGATGGCGAATCGACAATGCGCGTGATCCTGCCATTGGCTTGATCATTACCTTGATTCGTGAAGTCATCGCCCAATTGCCTGGTGTCGTGGTCGTCGGTTGATTCAAAGGACAGAGACGCTGCTGGCCCATTCAGGCTGGCGGTTTATGGTCCACCAGTACAGCAATATCTTTCTCTAGGTGACAGCGTCGATACGTTCGAAGGCCAGCGCCAAGCCTTGTCCCACCCCCACGCACATCGTGGCCACACCAAAGCGCCCCCCCGTCTTCTCGAGCTGGTGCACCGCTGTCAAGACCAGTCGATTTCCGCTCATCCCCAAAGGATGACCCAGCGCTATAGCTCCACCGTTGGGGTTCACTCGCTCACTGTCATCTGGCAAACCGAGCTCGCGCATCACTGCCAATCCTTGCGCTGCGAAGGCTTCATTGAGCTCAATGACGTCGAAAGCATCAATTGTCATGTTCAGCCGTTGCAGAAGTTTTCGCACAGCAGGGACTGGACCAATTCCCATTACTTCAGGCAAAACACCGGCGCTGGCCATTCCAAGGACCCGGGCACGAGGTTTTAGACCGAACTTGTCTACCGCATCAGCACTAGCGAGGATCATCGCGCTGGCGCCGTCATTCAGGCCTGAAGCGTTGCCAGCAGTTACCGTGCAATAAGGACCATTTACCGGTTTGAGTTTGGCCAGCGCTTCTGCAGTGGTTTCAGGACGGGGGTGCTCATCACACACCACAACGGTTTCGCCCTTTTTGCCGGGAATGATGACGGGAACAATCTCTTCAGCATAAAACCCGCGCTCGATCGCGCTAGCAGCTCGTGCTTGACTACGCAGAGCCATGGCGTCCTGATCCTCACGAGAAATGCCGTACTGCTGGGCAACTTTGTCACCGGTCATCGGCATACTATCGACACCGTACGCGCTTTCCATTGCCGGATTGATGAAGCGCCAACCGAGCGTCGTGTCTTCAAGTTTCTGCGTACGCCCAAACGGGCCGTCAGCTTTTCCCATGACGTAGGGTGCACGAGTCATCGACTCAACACCTGCGGCAACGGCCAATTCCATTTCCCCATTAGCAATCGCCCTGAAAGCCGCACCAATAGCTTCCAGACCGGATGCGCACAGCCGATTCAACGTCACACCAGGTACCGAAGGAGAGAGCCCAGCGAGTAAAAGCGCCATGCGTGCCACGTTGCGATTGTCTTCACCTGACTGGTTGGCGCACCCCATGAAGACTTCGTCCACGGCGGCCCAATCGATACCTGGATTGCGCTCAATCAACGCTTTGAGTGGGATAGCAGCAAGGTCATCCGCCCTCACTGCAGAAAGGACACCATTCAGACGGCCAATCGGGGTGCGTACTGCATCACAGATGAAGACATCGCGACTCATCAGAGCTCTCCTTACAAGAGTGGTTAGCGCAGCCAATCGACGCGCGCCCACAGTGTCGGAGAGCACTTCGGCAGTGACAATGAGCGAGTTCCACTGACTGGAATCAGATCTCTGTGAAAAATCGCTTTCCGTCAGCCTTCAGCAACTCGACCATCAGTCGCACAGCCGGTGCCAGATAGGCCTCCGCTCGCACTGAAACCGCGACGGTCCGAGTCATCGTCGTCTCTTGAATAGGGACCTCTCTTAGAGTGGATTGCCAACGTCCAGACACTAACGTTTCCCGGGCCAGAAAGCTCAGTAATTGCGTCTTGGCTATCAGCCTCGGCAACAATGAAACGGCATTTGCTTCAATCTGCACCGTAGGAGCAGGCAACTGATGTGACCTGAATGCCTCGTCGATCCAGCGTCTGGAGGCGACTGCATCACCAGGCAGAACCCAGCGGTATTGGCATAGCGCTGCGATGCTGATAAGAGAAGAGAAGACGGGATGATCTGCGCTGGCCACGACGACAGCTTCATCTTGAAGAATCGGGAAGGTGAGCAGATGGGGATCACCAGCATTCAAAGGGCAAATAATCGCATCCAGGCGGCCGGAGCTCAGGGACTCCCTGAGAATGTCATCTTGGCCGATCGAGAGCTTCAATCGCAGCTCGGGAGCGCGCTCCAACAAGAAGGATGCCAACTGCGGAAGGAGGTGCTCGGCCATGCTCGCGGAACAGCCCAGGCGTATAGTCCCGATTTGCCCGCTCGCAAAGTCTCGTACTTCGCGCTCGGTCTCCGCAATGCTCAGTTGTAACTGCCGCCCGCGCTGGAGAAGGAGCTCGCCAACCTCAGTGAGCCTTATTCTCCTGCCTTCTCGTCTGAAAAGCTGCGCGCCTAAAGCCTCTTCGAGACGCTGAATGCTTTTGCTGAGCGCAGGCTGACTTTTGTGCAACAACTCTGCAGCTTTACCGAGATGACCCGTTCGGGCAATGGTCTCGAAGTAAGTGAGGTCCCTAAGATCCATGATTCATAACTCTCGGTAATCGGTTCATCAAAAACAGCAAATGGACCACGCCCATTAGCCCCTCGGATAATCATCTGGCCCAGCATCCGAGGATTCTCCAGTGCCAACCCCCTCTTCACTCTCGAAGCCCGCCCTGCTGCAGTGGCTATGCGTGGTACTCGCAGCCGGCGCTGCGGGGCAGTTTTTTCACTTCCTGCATATCCCTGCAGGTCTGTTCCTCGGGCCCATGCTCGCGGGCATTGCTTGTGGTCTTTTGGGCGTGACAATCCGTGTTCATCGTCATGCGTTTCGCTTCGGCCAAGGTTGCGTGGGTGTGTTGGTGGCTCACTCGATGACTTGGCCAGTCATCCAGACGCTCGCACAATCCTGGTATCAGATGTTGGGTATCACAGCCCTGACACTGGCCATGAGCGCACTGGTAAGCCTGGGAGCTATCCGATTCAGTGGCCTATCTAAAGCAACTGCAGCTTGGGGAACAGCACCCGGTGCAGCATCGGCGATGGTGGCAATGTCGGAAGATTATGGAGCTGATGCACGTGTGGTTGCGACCATGCAGTACGTCAGGGTGGTTTGCGTGATAGTTGTAGGAGCACTGGTGAGCCACGTGCTAGGTGCGCAAACGCCTTCCTCAGGAGCCGCCAATATGGGCCAGACCGGAAACCTGTTGGATCTAGTTTTGAGTCTCGGGGTCATCTTGGTCGGTGTTGCAGCAGGTACGCGTCTGCCGGCAGGCGCACTGCTGGTGCCACTACTGCTTGGAGGCGCGTTACAGCTGTCTGGCGCCATAACGATTGATCTTCCCAGTTGGATCTTCAGCCTGGGCTACGGTTTGATCGGATGCTACATCGGACTCAGATTTGACCGACGAACCGTCGCGTACGTCTGGCGGCAAATGCCTGCAATGGTTTTGAGCTCTTCTGCCCTGATTTTACTGTGTGCCGGCTCTGCCTGGTTCCTTGCAAAGCTGATGGGTATTGATTTTCTTTCGATGTACTTAGCCACAAGCCCAGGCGGCCTGGACGCCATGGCGATCCTAGCTGTCGAGACGCACGCAGACACCGGCTTCGTGCTCGCCAGCCAAACGCTGAGACTGTTTTCCGTAGTATTGGTCAGCGTGGTGATGGCGCGCCAGGTTTTGCGAAACGCGCCCTCAGATGCCGCAGAAAAAAAGGGTCAGCCGAAGTCGTGGTCATCGGCCGACCCAAAGTAAATCCGCAGCATTAACTTTGGCTAAGTGAAACACGCTCCTTTGCTCTGGATTGAAGCAAAGCGCAGACATTCAATTGCCGGTCAGGATGCTTGAGAGCCCACTGCTCCAGGGCTTCGCCGATCTGAGTCAGCCCGATCTGATCTGCATAGTAGAGAAGCCCACCGCGGTAACGTGGGAAGCCATATCCGTGGATCCAGATGAGATCAATGTCATTAGGGCTGTCGACAATGCCTTGCTCCAACATGTGAGCGGCTTCATTGATCATTACGAATAAACACCGCTGCAAGATCTCATCGTCCGAGATTACCCGCGGCTCCAGGCCTCTTGCGTGCCTGTGTTCAACAAGCATCTTCGCAACGAATGGATCAGGAGAACCCTTGCGCTGGCCCTCTTCATACCGGTAGTACCCCGCCCCAGACTTCTGGCCGAGACGGCCGGCCTCGTGTAGCTGCTCAATCAGGTTGCATCGACGCTCAGCCTGACCGAGGTGTTCCCCCCGGCCTTTCCTGTTGAACCACGCGATATCAACGCCAGCCAGATCACGCAGTTCAAAGGGGCCGATCGGGAAGCCGAAGCCACGTAGCACTCGGTCGACATCCTCTGGTGACGCGCCTTCCTCAAGCAAGAATGTCGCTTCGCGCTCGCGGACGGCCAACAACCGATTCCCTACAAACCCATAGCAGTGCCCTACCGCAACCGCGGTCTTGCCCAAGCGCCCACCCAGTTGGAGCACGGTTGCCAGCACATCGGGGTGCAGGTGAGCGGTTTTCACAACCTCGAGCAGCTTCATGACGTGAGCGGGGCTGAAAAAATGCATACCGATGACGTCTCCTGGGCGATCGGTAACACTGGCAATCGCATCGACATCGAGGTAAGAGGTATTGGTTGCCAGGATCGCCCCGGGCTTGGCAAAACGATCCAGCGTTCGGAAGACGTCTTGCTTGACGGCCAAGTCTTCAAACACTGCCTCGATGATCAAATCTGCACCTGCGATCGCCTCAAGACTACCTTCGTACCGAATATGCCCAGCATGCTCAGCCGCCTTTTCTGCGGAGAGGCGGCCTTTCTCAAGCGCGCTGACATAGTAGCGCTCGACAGCCGCTCGTCCGCGATCAAGCGCCGCAGGCTGAGTATCGATCAGCACGGTCGCGATACCCGCGTTAGCCAAGCACAACGCGATACCGCTCCCCATCGTGCCCGCTCCGATCACCGCGACCGAATCAACGGCACGAACTGGGGCTTGTTTAGCTAATGTGCGGCGGCGAGAGGCAAGATCACGCTCGGCAAAGAAGACATGCCGTAAGGCGCGTGCCTGAACACTTTCACGCCGAGAAATAAAAAGATCTCGCTCCAGCGCCATGCCCTCGTTAAAGGGAACCTGCCAAGCTGCCTGCAGTGCTTGGAGCGCGAGAGGTGGAGCCTCCTGCCCCACAAGCTTATGAAGAATCGCCTGAGCCCGTCGCTGGAAAACTGCTGGATCAAATGCAGATACGGTCCGATTGCAGCAGCGCGGTATCGGCTGCCCAATAATCTCCTGGGCGAACTCCAAAGCAGACTCGAATACGGATGAGCGACTCAAGCGATCCAGTAAACCAATCTCCAACGCTTGCTCTACACCAACCTGCTCTCCGCCCAATACCATATCGAGCGCCGGGAGCATCCCGCACAAACGCGGCAGGCGTTGCGTTCCGCCGGCGCCGGGGATCAAGCCCAAACCCACTTCGGGTAGCCCGAACTGAGTGCCTGGACCTGCGATGCGGTAATGGCAGGCAAGCGCAAGCTCAAGGCCGCCACCTAGGACCGAACCATGCATCGCAGCGATAACAGGCTTCGGCGAGTTTTCGATTGCCGCCAATACATCAGGCAGGTGCGGAGCCTGCAAAGGCAGATCGAACTCTTTTATATCAGCACCGGCGATGAAGGTACGCCCCTCACACACGATCACTACTGCCCGAATATCGGCGTCACCCGCCGCCTGCTCGAGTCTCGCAAGTACCTTTTCGCGGACCTCACGCGAGAGGGCATTTACTGGCGGATTGTTGATGATGATCAGACCGACATCACCTTCGCGTTGAAGCGCTACGAGGGAGTGCATCGTTTCTCTCCTGGTGAGGATATTGATTACAGAAGCGACAACGGGTAGCTGACAATCACCCGCACATCATCGGCATCCCGAGCGAAGTCCGCGCGGTAGGTGGCACTGCGCAGACGCATGCTCAGCCCCTTCAGGGACCCGCTCTGCAACACGTACTGCAACTCGACATCGAGCTCGCGCTCGCCGTCCGAGCCGGAATCCACTCCGCGCACATCAGCTTGGTTGCCTTTCAGATATCGAGTCATGAAGGTCAACCCTGGGACACCCACGCTCGCAAGATCGAAGTCGTAGCGAGCCTGCCAGGAGCGCTCGTCCTTCTCGGCGAAATCGCCCACCTGCACGAAGTTGACCAGGTAGGGGTCAGTGCCATCCACGTAGGGGAATGCCGAGTCCCCGGACATTTTCTGGTAGCCGAGACCAAAAGCGTGGCCACCCAGTTTGTAAGTACCCATGACACTGAGTGCGCGGTTGTCGATAGGACCGCCGCGGGCTTGCCCCTGATCGTCGCTGTCGAACAAGCGGACATCACTCGTGAATGAGCCCCAGGTGCTCTTTCTACGATCAGTCAAACCGTAAAATCGCTGGGTATAGACGTCTTCGAGAACCGCGTACTGAGCCAACAAATCCGTACTATCAGCAAGGTGGTACGCCACCCCCATCAGGTTAAAATCACCGCCATCAAGAGGACCGCTAAACCGACGGTTCTTATTGTTCAGTGCCAGCCCTGTGGAACCGGATTGATCGCGATATACAGTTCCCTGGATCTTCGCCCCGGTAAACTCCAAGGCTTTCCATTCGTTGATCTGAATCTGGGCACCGTCGAATGTCTGGGGCAACAAACGTCCGTTGTTAGAGACCAGGGTTGGCCATTTTGGTATCAACGTGCCGACACGGAGCTCGCTCTCGGACACCTTGACTTTGAGTGTCCCACCGGCTTTGGAGTAGTTGTCCGGCACATCACCATCATCTTGCACTGGCAGCAACCCAGTACCCGAACGACCCGGCCCTGAGTCCAGCTTGACCCCAAGCATGCCGATTGCATCGAAGCCAAAACCTATAACGCCAGGCGTGTAGCCCGACTCATAGCGTAGAATGAAGCCCTGGGCCCATTCCTGTCGCTTGGATTGCGCACTACCTTCGCGAAAATCTCGGCTCATGTAGAAGTTGCGCAGCTCCAGGGAAGCTTTGCTGTCTTCAAAGAAGCCTTGCGCACCAGCAAGCGGCAGATACACGGCAAAGCCAACCCCTGCCGCGCAGAGCGGCATATTTTTTTTCATCATTACTGCTTACCAAGAAGTTGATCGTGCGCGGCGGTAGTCCGTCGCCACCGCGGTGATCAGGCAGGAGTTTGCAAGGCGCTTCAGCGCACCTGGGTCAGGTAATCTTCGGCTTTACCAGGGATTTTCTCGTTCTGAATATCACCCAGGAACTTGATCGCACGATTGACTTCCTCATCGGTGAGGTAAGGCGTCTGCGGGAACGACTTGCGATTGTTCTCCCACGCGGCTGCATAAACCTTGTCGTTCACGCCCTCGAAGCGGCTGCGAACTGACTTCATAGCTTCCTGAGGCTGCTCGTTGATGAGTTTCGTGGCATCGCTCAAGGCAGCCAGGAAGGCTTTGACTGTGTCCTGGTTCTCGGTCGCCCACTGACGACGAGCACTGAGTGCAATCGACGGGTAGCCATCAAGCTCAGGTACCATTCCTTCGGACATGTCGAGCAAGGTGTAGCCCTTGTGGTCGATTACGGCGCTATCGGACGCCGGCGACGAAAGCGCGAAGCCGTCGATCTTGTTTTGGGCAAATGCTGCAAGCATCGCCGCACCGTTGTTGAGGTACAGAAGTGTGAAGTCTTTTTCTGCATTCAACTTCGCTTCTTTACCTAGGAAGCGCACGAGGAAGTCTGCGCTTCCGCCGGCGCCGCTGACTGCCAAGCGCAGCCCCTTGAACGCAGCCAAACGTTGCTCAACCGTCGAGTCTGCTGTGAGGCCCAGGCGATCAGCGAGGTCTTGATGGATAACTATGTTGCTTGCGTATTGGCCGACCAAACGACCAAGCAGGGTGATGTCCGCCCCCTTCACCTTCGCGTTGATCGCATTCTGGATAGCACACGAGCAGAACTCGACCGAGCGACTGGCAAGCCCTGAGGCCGCCGCGCCGCCACCTTTGAATTTCACCAGCTCGACATCTAGTCCATGCTTTTTGAACATGCCGCCGTCCAAGGCTACGAACAAGGGCATGTGAACAAACCCCTCCGTACCCAGAGCAACTTTAACCGTTTCGGCAGCCTGCGCGTAAAAGCTGGTTGCACTCATGGCAACGCTCAACCCCAGCGCAGAGAACAGACGCTTGATAGACATGGCAAAGACCTCTTCTTGTTGTTGTGTTGGTTGCAATCAGACGGACAGTTCACGTTCTTCCTGATCTTTTTTCCAAGGCATCAATGACGCTTCCAGTTTGCGCACAGCGGCTTGGAGGATCAGCGCAAGCGAGATGATTGCAATGAGCGCTGCGAACACGCCTGCCGTATCCAGCTGCCCGGCAGCGTCCTGCAGCAGATAGCCCAAGCCTCGGTTGGCGGCCATGATCTCGCCAACGATGGCGCCGATCAGCGCGTACGGGACCGACATCTTGAGGCCGGTAAATACCCACTGAATTGCCGAAGGCAGGACGACTTTGGTAATCAGGTGATGCTCTTTGGCACCCATCAACCGCAGAATTTCCAACTGCTCGCGCTCCACAGCGCGAACACCGCTGTAGGTGTTGAGGAACACCAGGAAGAAGACGATCGTGGCGGTAAGGATGATTTTCATCTCGATGCCGATACCGAACCACATGATGAAGAGTGGAGCCAAAGCGACTTTCGGCAGGCTGTAAATCGAGACAAGAATCGGGTCGAGCAATTTAGCCAGAAGCTCATTGCGACCGAGGATCAGGCCCACCGATATACCTGCACAAGCGCCGAAGAAGAAGCCTACGAGGGTTTCAACCACAGTGATCCAACCATGCGAGAACAGACGGCCACTGGCAACCAGGTCAATGAAGCGGCTCCCGATTTCCAATGGCGAACTCACGAAAAACGGGTCGATCAGCGGGCCTGAAGCGAATTGCCAGGACAGAAAGAGCACAGCAAAAATGGCGACACGGCCGAGGAAGATTTTCATGTTCGTAATTCTCCGGAAGAAGGACCTTAGGCGTCATGAGAGGGAGTGATGAACTCCCAAAGATCGCCGCACAACTCGTGGTAACGCGGGTCCTTGCGTAGCTGGAGAATGTTGCGGTCATCACCTAGAGGGATACTCACGTCGCGAACGATAGTGCCCGGACGTCCAGAGAAGATCAGGCAGCGATCGCCCAATGCCACGGCCTCATCCAGGTCGTGCGTGACGAACAGCACGGTCTTGTTGAGCTGACGGCTAAGCTTGAACAGCTCGGTCTGCATACGCATGCGCAGTTGTGCATCGAGGGCAGCGAATGGTTCGTCCATCAGCAAGGTTTCTGGATCGTAAGCCAGCAATCGAGCCAGCGCAGCGCGTTTGCGCATGCCCCCGGAAAGCTGGCTGGGATACGCTTTTTCATGCCCCTCAAGACCCACAAGGGACAAAAGCTCGCGAATCCGCTCCTGTCGCTTGGCCTTCGGGACACCTTGGATTTCAAGCGGAATGGCGATATTGCCAGTCACATCACGCCATGGCAGCAAATGGTCGCTTTGGGTCATGTAACCGGTACGGCCGTTGATACCTTGAACAGCCTGGCCCCGGTAGAGCACTTCACCTGTTGTAGGCGAGAACAGCCCAGCGACCATGTTCAAAAGAGTGGACTTGCCGCAACCCGAAGGACCGATGATGGTCACCACCTGTCCCTGTTGGATGTCGACATTGATGCTGTGGGAGGCTTGCTTGGCAACCCCCTTCACGGTGAATGACTTCGAAACCTCTCTGAACGAAATGACCGTCGGTGAGACGGCTTTTGCGCCGATAGGCTCGGGTGAAGTGGCACTTTTCAACACGGCGGTCATGACGATACTCCCGGCACGAAGGTGGCGTTCAGCTCAAAAATCTTGGCTGTCACAACTGAAGTGGTCGAAAGAGCGCTGCGCCGTGAAGCGGCGGAATAGAGACTGTTCATAGCGACCTACTTATTTTTATGAGTCAGAAATGAAGCGTTCTTTGATTATGCAATCGTGAGATACGAGGTCAAAGAGGCTGTTCCACAGAATGGAACAGCCGTTCTTTTCACGCGATGATCGTCAAGCCATCTAGAGCGATGACCCCGCTACCCGCAGGACGAACAAGGAGCGGGTTGATTTCCGCCTCGACCAATCGGTCGCCGAGCTGCATGGCCATTTGCGAAAACGCCACGATGCATTTTGCTGCGGCGTCGACATCTGCCTTTGGCATGCCGCGGAAGCCATCCAATAGCGGGTAGGTTTTCAGTTCACACAGCATTTCCCGGGCTTGCTCTTCACTCACAGGCAGAAGACGCAAGGTCGTATCCTGGAAAAGCTCCGCAGTGACGCCTCCCATTCCGAGCAGCAGCGCTGGGCCGAGCTGAGGGTCCCGATGGAAGCCGAGGATCAGTTCCTGCCCACCAGTGACCATCTCCTGGACCAGGAACGACTCCGGGGTGAAGCCGACATGCCCGCCGACTTCATCGCGCATGCGCTCCAAACGATCCCCGATGGTGTCCGAAGAAAGATGCAACGCTACTCCACCCACTTCACTTTTGTGCGGGATCAGTTCCGAGAGCACTTTCAAGGCTACATGCCCGCCAAGTTCGCTCGCAGCCTGCGCTGCCTCCTGCCCGCTTTTCACCACCAGTTCGCGAGTGACCGTGATGCCAAAGCCCGCGTACAAGCGCTTGCTACGCTCTTCATCAAGCGGACCACTTGGCAGTTCTTCCACCCTAGCTGCTGACGGGGCTATATCGGCCGCACTTGCCGAGCTCCCCTGACCGCTCATGACCAAAGCCTTGAGCGCGCTGGCGCAGCTCTCAGGGGCGTTGAACGCAACACCACCCGAGCCGTTGATACGCTGAGCTGCTGCGGGGGCGTGGGGACTGATGTAGGCCAAGACCGGCTTATCCGAACTAGCTAGGCTGTCGCGGATAGCGTCCGCCATCAAATGAGGTTGAGCGACACCCGATGAGCCAACTACGGTGACCACAGCATCATAGTCATCGCTGTCGAGCAGAATGCCGATGGCGCTGCGCATCAACTCTGGCTGCAAGCCTGCCAGGGTCAAATCGATGGGATTACGGTCGAGCACCGCTTGGTCACCGATGTCCAAGTTACGCAGCTTCTCGGCAGTTTCCGGCCCAGGCGCAGGTGTTTCGAAACCGCTCATGCCCAGGTTGTCAGCGATCAGTGTGCCAGCTCCACCGGTCGAGGTCAGGATCGCCACTCGACGGCCATTCATTGATCTTCCGCTTGCCAACGCGAAGGGGATATCGAGCAAATCCGCGAAGGTTTCGGCGCGGATCACGCCAAGCTGCTTGAAGTAAGCGGAGTACAGGTCGTCAGAGCCAGCCAGCGCGCCCGTGTGCGAATTGGCCGCATGAGCACCTGCCTCGGACCGTCCTACCTTGTAAACCACAACTGGCTTACCAGCACTGCGGGCCTTGCGAGCTGCTCGAGTGAATTTTTCGCTGTCGCGCAGTCCTTCGATGTACAGCGCAATGACCGATGTGGTTGGGTCATCAGCGAGGTAGTCGACGAAGTCTGCAACGTCGAGATCCACTTCGTTACTGGTAGAAATGAGCTTCGAGAAGCCAATTCCAGCAGCGACACCGCGAGAAAGAAGCGCGCCCAGGATACCTCCGCTCTGAGAAACCACTGCGACGCGGCCGGGGAGCAGCTGGTCCATGTCCAATGCACCACTTGCAGAGAGGGTCACGCGCTCCGTGAGGTTAACCAGCCCGATAGTATTAGGACCAAGGATTCTCATCGAGCCTCGTGCCGCCTTGAGCTCTTCTTGCCGTTGAGCCCCGGTTGTGCCGGTCTCACCATAACCACCTGCCAGTACGATCGCTGCTGGGCAGCCGCGCGCAGCGAGATCGGCAACAGCCTGGTTGGCCCGCTCTGGACCAAGCAGAATGATCGCGACATCCGGTACTTCCGGCAAAGCATCCACGGAGGGGTAACAGCGCAATCCATCAATTTCCTCGTACCGCGGGTTCACCGGGTACAGCCGGCCCTCGAAGCCGTGCTTGCGAAGAAATGCGATGGGACGGCCGGAGGTTTTTCGAGCATCACCCGATGCGCCGATGACGGCAACGCTGGCAGGGCTGAGAAGGCGTGCAATTTGGTCCATGATTTAGCTCCGCTCTGCCTTGCGAGCAAGGAAGGCGGCAACCGACTCCTGATGCTCGCTGGAGGTGTAGCAGATGCCCTGGGCTTGGCTGCCCATGGAGAAGATCTGGCTCTGAGTCAGCTCAAAGGTGTTGTTCAGGATCGACTTGCTCAGCGCCAGAGCAGTAGCCGAGCCAGCAGAGATCTGCTGAGCCCAATGCTGAGCTGCAGGGAGAAGGTTCTCATGCGGTGCCACGCGATCGATCATCCCGATCTGCTGTGCTTCGAGTGGCGAAACGGCGCGGCCGCTGAAGATCAACTCTTTTGCTTTGCTCAGCCCTACACGGCGTGGAAGGAAGTACAAACCACCGCCATCAGGGATCAGGCCCCGCGCGATGTAACTCATAGCGAACGAAGCTTGCTCGGAGGCGATGATGAAGTCACAGCTCAGCGCCATGTCGCAGCCCAGTCCGGTTGCCGCGCCATTGACTGCAGCGATGGTGGGTTTAGGCAGGTTATGGAGCAGAGACACTGCGTGGTGGACGCGCTGCTGACGCTTCCAGCCGTTGAAAGCTACCGAACCGGCCGGTGCACTCATTCGGGCTTGCATGCCCTTGATGTCGCCGCCGGCGCAGAACCCTTTGCCAGCGCCGGTCAGGATCAGCGCTTTGATGCTGCTGTCCGCCGCGACATGCTCAAGGTGCTCGATGAGCAGCGATCGCATTTCATCGCTTATGGCGTTACGTGCCTCTGGACGGTTGAGCGTCAGGGTTGCAATACCGTCAGTGACGGTAAGGTCGATCGGAGTTGACAATTCCGTGGAAGTCGTCATGCGGTGCCTCTCTTATTATTCGGTTGATTGACCGCCCAGCAATGAGCCAAGCTTGATTCCAATCTGAGGGAGAGTGATTTTCATGACAACGCGACCGTTCCACCTATTGGAACATGGCGAGAGCGGCCTTACCTCCCCTCACATTCCCGGGCAAGGCAAGGCACCGCTCAATCGCTCGCTGGAGCGCGGGCTAGATATTCTTCGCGCCTTCAGACCTGGCAGCGAACATCTGACCAATGGGGACCTGAGCGAGATCACCGGACTATCAAAGTCCACTGTCAGCAGGCTTACACAGACCCTCGTACGGTCTGGTTTCCTGGATTTCGACAGTATTTCCAGGGGCTACAGGCTAGCGCCTTCGGTACTTGGCATGGCTCACTCCATGTACCACGGCAGCTTTCTGCTTCAAGTCGCTACGCCTCTGATGGCCCAGGTGGCGCGAGACCATCAAGTGAATGTTGGCCTAGCCGCAGCGGACGGCGACGAGATGATCTACCTCGAGTCGATACGTTTTAGTAAACGCAAATCTCCGCGAAACGTACTGACCGGCCAGCGGCTGCCCATGGAAATGACATCTTTGGGTAGAGCCTATCTCTCGATCCTGAACGACGCGCAACGACGGCCCCTGATCGAGCTGTTCAGATCAAGACGATGCGAAGCCAGAGCTGAACAGCTCATATCAGATATCGAGGCCGCGATTACCGATGTAGAAAACAACGGCTATTGCGTTGCTTCATGGCAGCCTGAAGTCATCGCTATCGCTACCCCACTGAACCACCCGGTCTACAAGACACACGCTCTGAACATCAGCCTTTCAACGGTCGAAGCTCCCGAAGGAGTCATCGATCGGTATGCTCCAATCCTCCTGTCGCTCGCAGAATCCATCCGAGCATCACTCAACCAGCCCGGGGACGAGTGAGCGGAGAGCATAACTACGCGAGCACTGCCCTTTTGCCCAATCTTCATACAACCGACCAAAAAAAACCGCCTAGCAAACCCGCACGGTAGCTAAGCGGTGTGAGAAAGCCCTGGGCATTAACCAGATGTCATCACCAAGTACTGGAAAAACCTGCCCCTTCAGCGGAACTTAGCAGTTGGCATAAGCCCGATTTGCGAATTTAGCATTGGCATCGCCCATCTCCATTGGCTGTTCCAGAGCCATGACATGCCTGACGCTCCAGAAAACCTAGCCTTTGGCGTTCAGCTCAATCCCAAGCATGAATTTCAACATGTGGGGACCACAGTCCATAGTTAGTCTTGAAGCACCCATATTTTATGTTCATGGCTTGTCAGGGCGACCCGAAGGATAAGTAACAACAAAAAAACAACAAATGCTTTGTTTTCATAAGTAACGATACCAATTAAGCATGGTCCGGGCATGCCGAAAAGTTATAGCAAGTCATGGCTAAAAGGTTTTGGCACTGATCGTTTTCTCTGCTCTATGCTGCCCGACCCTGCCCCTACAAAAATAACGGTTACCTAAATGACAACCTTGACTGCACCCATCGCGCAGGAAAGAGATCCTGCCGAAATACGCGCGTGTAAAAAAGCTGCAATACGACTTATACCGCTACTAGCGCTTGCTTACTTCTTCAACTATTTGGATCGCACAAACGTAGGATTCGCTTCACTAACGATGAACGACGATCTCGGGCTCACAGCGTCGCAGTTTGGCTTTGCTGCAGGGATCTTCTACTTAGGTTACTGTATATTTGAGGTGCCAAGTAATCTGGCACTCTATAAATACGGTGCACGTCGCTGGCTTGCGAGAATCATGATTACCTGGGGATTGTTTGCCGCCGCCACCTCCCTTGCACAAGGCCCTACCAGCTATGCCGCGATTAGGTTACTTGCTGGGATTGCCGAAGCAGGTTTCTTCCCTGGCGTGATCTTCTTCCTTTCGTTGTGGTTCCCCGCTCATTACCGCACGAAGGTCATGGCTTGGTTTCTCTTCGCGATTCCAATGTCCTCCGTGCTCGGCGGCCCCTTGTCTGCCGCCATGTTGGAAATGGATGGTATCTGGGGCTTTGCAGGGTGGCAGTGGTTGCTTGTCTTGCAGGGTCTTCCGGCATGTTTCCTGGGACTCTTGTGTTTGCGTTTGCTGGCCGACAAGCCAGCTGATGCGCACTGGCTCACTCCTGAGGAGAAGCAGGCACTTCAGGCAGTTCTTGATGCCGAGCATGAATCTAAGAGCGCACACAGCTTTAAACAGTCGCTCAAGGATCCGCGGGTTTGGTTGCTCGCAGGAATCCTCTTCAGCTACATCATTGGTATCCTAGGTATCGGTGTTTGGCTTCCACAGATCCTCAAGAGTCACAACTTGACCAATATGCAAATCGGGTGGATCTCGGCTGCCCCTTATGTGATTGCAAGCGCAGCCATGTTGATCTGGGCAAAAGTGCTCGCCAGGAAAAGACGCTACATTCTGCACCTTGCACTAACATGCGGCACGGGCGCGGCTGGCTTCATTTTCTCTGTGGTTTACAGTGACTTACTTCCAGCTCTATTCGGGCTCACAGTAGCATTGATTGGACTCTGCTCCGTGCGGACCTGTTTCTACAGCATCCCGTCGACATTTTTGAGCAAGCAAGCCGCCGCTGGGGGTATTGCTTTCATCAACGCGACTGGCAGCCTTGGTGGCTTAGTAGGACCTTACGCAGTCGGCTGGCTCAAGGATGTCACTGGATCCTTCAGCGCCGGCTTGATGGGCATGGCATTCATGCTTTGCTTGGCTACCGTGCTGACCATCGTTCTTAGCTTCATGGTCAAGGAGAGAAAATAGACGGCTGACTAGGTGATACCGCATGCAGGTGGCCCATGAATAACCTGCATGCGGGGGAGCATTGACCTTACTGGCGACATCCTTCGAGGATGACCGCTTTCGACCCAGAGCTGCCTTTCGGACCTTTCGGAGGGTAGCTTACAATTCGAAGCTGGCGGTGACTGATACCGTAAAACTAGCGACTGGCAGTTGTCCTTTCTAACCAGTCAGCACGAGCCATCTCCCATATTTCGACCTCCATAGGACCAGATACAAAATCCCCTGCCCGCACGTAAGGACGGCGGAGAAGACTAGGTCTATGAACATCAGTCGATGAACAAGCACGTTAATCTCTAGAGCGGTTAGCCAGTAATTTCAGGCTTTTGAGCTGCTTATGAACACCTGACATCGCCCACTTGTTAAATGACGTATTTGGACGCGCACGTTCATAATCTCTTTCACCCAGAGCCTAGAACTCCACCTTGCCTCGACCCGCCTTGACAGTGCTGCGCCTGGCTTTTCCTTCGAGGCGACGGGTCTTCGAGCCGAGGGTTGGCTTGGTGGGACGGCGTTTCTTCTCGGTCTTGCCGGCATTGATGATCAACTCGGCAAGGCGCGCCAGTGCATCCGCACGGTTCTGCTCCTGTGTGCGGTATTGTTGCGCCTTGATGATCAACACGCCGTCGCCGGTGATGCGATTGTCACGCAGCGCCAACAACCGCTCCTTGTAAAACTCGGGTAGCGACGAGGCAGTGATGTCGAAGCGCAGATGCACGGCGCTGGACACCTTGTTGACATTCTGCCCACCTGCGCCTTGCGCGCGGATGTATGTCAGTTCGATTTCGGCGTCTGGCAGGTGCACATTATTAGAGATGGTCAGCATGGCATGGCCCTTGTGATTCCCCTCCATTATCCAGGGTCGCCAAGCAACCATGCCAGTCATTGATGTACGCAGCACCATCACATCAGGCAATAGAACTCCGTAACCTCTGCCACAATCTCTCCCTTCGCATCATAAAGCCTCGCCTCTGGCGTCATGGCCATGGAGCGGGCCTCGAGCACGTAGCGCTGCCCAGCCTTGAAATGCTCGTAGTCGAGGGTCAGGTAGCATTGCCTTACCGTGGTGCCTCCCATCAGGCTGATGCCACCGCCACCATTTACTTCGTAGTCGAACCTGACGACCAATTCATGGCTGCCGGGGCTGACCTCAAAGAAGCGCCCGTCGCGCAGGCGTTGTTTATCCAGGCGTTCGGCCAACAGCACACGGTCATTCGGGAATGGCATCGAGAGATCGACCCAAGCCATCTGTGGGTTGGCAGTTGGCATCGGCGCCTGGCAACCAGCAAATGCAGCGATCGCCAACAACAGTGTCAACTTGCGCATGAGTAATTCCCCAAAGACTCTCGGCTCAACAGACAGGATAACGCCGACAAGTGTTGAGTGTGCATGAAGGGACGACCGAAGCCCCCTCCTTCGCCTTCATGCTGATACTTGGTTCACGCAGCCCCTTCTCGTATGATCGTTGCAATCTGATCTGGAACGGATTTCGTGAAGTCGTCACCTGGAAATGCCCCAACTGCCCCGGCTACCCCCAAGGACGTGAAATGGAACGTGGGCGAGGCTGCCAACCAGCTCTCCTGGGACGACCTGCGGATCATCAAAACGCTCAGTGAGTGTGGCAATCGCGCTGCCACAGCCAAGAAGCTCGGCATCAACGTGTCCACCGTCTCCCGCAGGGTCTCCCAGGTTGAAAAAACACTTGGCGTAGCCTTGTTCGATCACCGCAAATCGGGCTATCTGCTCACCATCGAGGGCGCGGAATTGCGTGCCCTCGCCGAGCGCGTGGAGCTGGACATCGTCAGCGTGACGCGACGCGTTTCGCGCGCCGGCCAGGGGCCACTCGGAAAGCTTCGTATCACTACCAGCGACTCACTGCTGCTTTACTTCCTCACCCCCATCATCGCGGACTTCAAGGCCCTCAATGAAGGCATCACGATTGAGGTGCTGGTGGGCAACGAATCACTGAGCCTTGCGCGAGACGAATCGGATATAGCGGTTCGGGCGACCAGGAAACCCGCCGAAAGCCTGGTGGGCCGCAAACTGGCCACAATCGCCTGGGCTCCGTACGGCAGCAGCAACCACACATCGCCTACTCCTCTGTTCACTGAAGGCCAGGCATGGGTTTCCTATTCCGCAGCGCTACGCGGCCTCAAGGCAACGAGCTATGTCGAAAACAGGGTCGCAGCCGAGTGCATCTCGTACCGCACCGATTCGGTTGCGGCGGCAAGTGCTGCAATCGCGGCTGGCCTGGGAGTGGGTTTCTTGCCCTGCATGCTGGGTGATATCACGCCTGGACTTGAACGCGTCGGCCCGGTGGTGCCGGAGCTGCAGGATGAGCTGTGGCTGCTGACGCACCAGGACATCCGCAAATCGTGGCGAGTCAAAGCGTTCATGACGTTCTGTGCAGCTGCCGTTGCCAACCAGAAGCCGTTGATCGAGGGCCAACTGGTACTCCCGGTCACGTAGAGCGAAACCGGGAGTGCGGGTCACTCTGCGTGTGAGCCAAGTACCGCTTTGCAGGCGATTTCGATCAGCTGTGGGCGCTGGGCAAGCCTCGATACGCCGATGATGTTGCTGGCGCATTGAGGCCGTTCCGTGCCGTAGGCGGCCTTGCGCACCTTGCCGACCACGGCAAAGGCCGCGTCCATGTCCAGTACGTAGAGCGTCTCTTCCACGACATCTTCAAGCGTCGCTCCGTATAGCGCGAGCAGCTTGGCAATATTGTCGTAGGCGGCGCGCATCTGATCCCCCATCGAAGAGAAATCACAGGGCCTGCCGTCACGATCCAAGGGTGCCGGCGCGACCAGGTTCCCTTCCTCGTCATGATTGAACTGGCCCGATACGTAGATCTCGTCCCCTACCCGCCGTGCCTGCGGATACCCGTAGGAATTCTCCCACGGAACGCCCCAATAGGCGGTTTGTTTGTTGAGTGGTTGTGAAGCTGCCATCGCTTTCTCCTGGCGTAAACCGGATCAGGTAGATCCGCGTTTGCGTGCGAATACTAGCAACAGGATGAACAAACGAAGGGCGCATTAATGCGCCTTTGAGAGCGCAAAAGTGCGCCACCGCTTCGCTCTGCGATTGGCTATCTTGTTCTCGGACTCAAGCAACGGGCATCACTGAGGACGTCATCCAGTGCCTCAGCACAGCCTGCAGAAAGCAGGCGCCGTGACTTGTGCGATGACCATCATCCAGCTGACAGGGAACACAAATGAACAATCCGAAAACTGAAGTACTGACCCCATTCAACAGCCAGCTGATCTTCATCGATCAGCAGCCACAGATGGCCTTCGGCGTTCAGAGCATCGACCGCCAGACGCTGAAGAACAACACCGTGGGCCTGGCCAAGGCAGCCAGGATCTTCAATGTGCCCACCACCATCACGACGGTCGAGACTGAAAGCTTCTCTGGGCACACCTACCCCGAGCTGCTCGCCGTCTTCCCCGACGCTCCGCTGCTGGAGCGAACCTCCATGAACTCCTGGGATGACCAGAAGGTGCGTGACGCGCTGAAGAAAAACGGGCGCAACAAGATCATCGTTTCCGGCCTGTGGACGGAGGTGTGCAACACCACCTTCGCGCTGTCGGCGATGAACGATGCCGGCTATGAAATCTACATGGTTGCCGACGCCTCCGGTGGCACCACCAAGGAAGCCCACGACTACGCCATGCAGCGCATGATTCAGGCAGGCGTGGTTCCGGTGACCTGGCAACAAGTGCTGCTGGAGTGGCAGCGCGACTGGAAAAACCGCGATACCTACGATGCCGTCATGGCACTGGTGAAAGAACACTCCGGCGCCTACGGCATGGGTGTCGACTATGCCTACACCATGGTGCACAAAGCACCAGAGCGCGTTCAACACGGCCCAACCCTGGCCCCGGTTGCTGCTGCTGTCTGACCATTGCCAGCCCCTGCCTCCAGGGGCTGTTCATTGACCCGCTGATGGATACGCCGGCTGGCTGAGCCAGGCCATCGAATCGAGCGTTATCGTCTGTAGCCCGCCCGCGGCTGCAGTGGCCTGCTCTGCCCACTCGAAATGTGCGTGCCCACTTCATTGATTAATGGATTTGTATGAACAGCGATCACTGCACTGTGCTGGCGACTGTCGCACTGAAAACGACCGGGCTCCTCAAGCCCTGGCAGGTCACGACTGCCAAGAGGTTGATGCTGGAGAACCTGGACACCGGCATAACGGTTACGGAACTCGCCCAAGCCTGCTCGCTGTCGCGTAGCCATTTCACACGAATGTTCAGGGATACCCTGCATGTGCCCCCGCAGCAGTGGATGCGTGAACAACGGTTGCGCAAAAGCAAGGAACTACTGGGGGGCTCGGGAATGATGCTCGCTGAGATCGCACTGGAGTGCGGTTTCTGCGATCAGTCCCACTTCTGTCGCACATTCGTCAAGGCCGAGGGAATGTCGCCGCAGGCTTGGCAGCGACAAGCGTCCATTCAAACTGAGCCTTTGCTCAATCAAGGAGCACATCTGTACTCTTCCGACGGTACGGCAGCAATCTACCTCTGAATAAATGCTGAGTATCACGAGCGGTTCAAGGTACCGCGCTAGCTTTGTCAGGCATCGACAGCCTGCTGCAGCCCTCCTCCCAGCGGCAATTCGTACGATTTCTTTACCGTGCGCACCACCAACGTCGAGGAGTAAGTGCGAATCGGAATATCTCGGTAGGTGTCGAGAAACCGGTAGATATAGTCGGTGTACTCGGTGGCATCGCGAAACTTGGCAACCATCACGAAGTCGAACTCGCCCGTCATCAGGTAGCAGTCCTGAATCTCCGGGTGGCTGGCCAGGATGTGCTGCATCTTGCGGTCAATGTCGTTGCTGTCGCGGTCCAGCTTCACCAGAAAGAAGGCAGTCACCTGAATGCCAAGCTTGCGCTCGTCCAGTATCGCGACCTTGGCCTTGATGATGCCTGCGCTCTCCAGGCGCCTGATACGCCGGTAGCAACTGGTGGAAGACAGCCCAACGCTGTCGCTCAGCAACTCCAGATTCTGGCTGCAATCCTTTTGCAGCTTTCCCAGAATCTTCAGATCCATGGCGTCTGTCATTTTTCACGTGTCTTCCCTGAAAAACTGCAATGAATCCGCCGCAAGGACGCGCCAATTTGCACGATTCCCTGCGCGCCAGCTCTTTACCATCAAATGAGCTTAGCAGCCTGGCCGAATATGGCCTGCGGGGCGCATGAGAGGGACCTTATGATCATCGCGAAACCGACATGGACCGCGGACATCCACGGCCTTTTTACCGCTCCCTACTGGATTCCCGCTGCGCAGCGCGCGGCCGTGGCAGCCTCCTGGACCGGGTGCATGAACGCCTATTTCGTCTACCTGGACGACCCGGAGTCGGTCAAAACCTGGTCAGAAACCATCTACCAGCACCTGGCCTCGCGCAACATGCCGCTGACCCTCGACCAGCAACAGTTCTGGCCGATCGATGCGCTGGAGACTTTCAGGTTGTGGGTCAACCAGGGCTGGCGCCTGGACGCCGGTTCTCCCTTCGATCTGGCCGAACGCATCCCGCCACCAGACCTGCCCCAATCGGTCAGGCGGGTGAGAAAGGACATCCGCGCCCTGACCTTTGAGGAGCTGAACCTGTACCGCGCCCGCCTGGACGATGTGATGCAGGTGGGCGACCCCGACAGTGGTTCGCCCTGGCAACGTTACGCCTACATCCACACCAACTGGTGCCTGCATTATCAGGAGGCGTTTGCCCTCTGGCACCGGGCCTACCTGTTGTACCTGGAACAACTGATCGACTGTGCCATTCCCTATTGGGACTGGATGGCCGAAGACGCCAGCGTCGACGGCAGCCCACAGGCCGGCCTGCCCCAGGCTTTTCTCGATGAAACCTATGTGCACCCCCACACCGGCGAAACCCGGCCCAACCCCCTGCGCTACGCGGCCGCGAAGGATGGTTGTTCGAAAGTGTGCGCCAACGGTGCGGTCAAAGGGGTGGACTGCCGGTATGTGCAACGCGACCGGTTGTTCTACACCCACGGTGACGACTCGCGTTCGGAGCGCACCCGTTTGTTCGGCATGAGCCGGATTTTCCAGCAACAGGTGGTAGATGCCCTGAAGTTCACCACCTTCAGCCAACCACAAGGTGTGCCCGGTTATCCGTGGGCCAACATCCCGGTGTTCGACCCGCCCCAGAAGGACAGCCTGTACCCCAATCGTGCCCTCAACTTCGACGGCCTGTACGAGCAACCCCACGACAACTATCACGGCTGGATCGGCGGTGACATGGCCGACAACGCCTACACCGCCTTCGACCCAGTGTTCTGCTCCTACCACGCCAATATCGACCGCATGCTCGAGGTATGGATCAGGGCCAACCCCGGGGCGCAATTCACCACGCAGTGTCTGCTCCAGCCGTTCTCCGGCCACGACGCCACGCAGCTCACCTTCACCAGCGCCGACGCCTGGCGCTACACCACCATCGGCGACATGGCCCAGGACAGCCGGCACATCGGCTACGACTACGGCGTGCCGGTGGCCCCACAATTCGGCGCGCCCAAGGCGGCCACCGGCGCCTGCTGCAAGCACAGCGCAAAAGCCGGGCCTGCCGCGGGCAACGCCGCAGGGCCCGGGCCGTGGGTGGTGTTCGATCATGTGCGCTGCACCCATGACACCTATCTGATCGATGTCTTTCTCGACCAGCCCGACGCTGCCACGCAGCACATCAGCGCCGACAACCCCCATTACGTGGGGCGCTTCAGCCGTATCGGCATGGGGCTGGTGGACGACAAGGGCCGGTGCATCACCCACGGCGTGTCCCGTGCACTGAATGCGGCCCGCAACGCTGCTGCGCTGGGCCTTGGCCGCGGCGACGCGGTGCAGTTGTCGCTGGTGGTGACCCACCTCGACAGCGGCCGCGTGCTGACGCCTGACGAATACATGACCTTGCCCGGTTTCATCGCCCAACTGGTGTGGGACGACCCGCGCCAGACCCTCGCCGGCCCGCCCCCGGTCGCCGGCTGCTGCTCTGCTTCCACCTCACGCACATCAGGAGAACCGACATGAGCACGCCCTTCAAGCAGTTCACCTCTCCCGCCGGCCAAGCCCCCAAGGACTACAACAAGCTGGGCCTGGAAGACCAGTTGCCGCAGTTTGAAACCGACTGGAACAACAACCTCACCGGCTGGACCGAATCGTCGATCATCGGCAACCCCTGGTCGGGCCTGAACGACGCCCCCCGCTCGGGTTACTACAACCCGCTGGTGGAAGGTTTCGGCGACGTGACCGCCCCGGCGATCACCTGGGCGCCCTTCCCCAACCGGCTCTGGACGTTCTTCTACAACAACGGTGCAGCGGTCATTCCCCAGCTGGGTGGCAAGGCCATGACCCTGGACCAGGTGATGGCGTTGACCGACCACGGCCAGATCACGCTCGACAACACCCTCTACATGCTCTACGACCCCAACAAGCAAGGTACTGTGCTGCAACTGCCGGCCAAGCGCTGCCCGAGCATCGACTGGAACGGCAAGTACACGGCGTTCTCGCCTTCCGGCCCGCGGGGCTGGCTCGACGAGTACTGCGAGTGGTCGATCGTACGCGATGCCAACGGCAACATGCGCAAGATCACCTTCACCTGCGAAAACCCCGCGTACTTCCTGACCATGTGGCGCATCGACCCGAACGCAGTGCTGGGCCTGTACCGCGACTACATCGACCCGAACGTGCAACTCGAAGACCTGTACCTGCGCTACACCGTCGACTGCCCGACCGGCAAGGCCGGCGACCCGGTCATCGACCCCACCACCGGCAAGCCGGCCTATGACACCGTCAACAAATGGAACGCCGGAACGGCCTGTGTGCCCGGCCAGTACGGCGGTGCGATGCACCTGACCTCCGGCCCCAATACCCTCAGCGCCGAGGTGTACCTGGCCGCCGCCGCCACCATCCTGCGCCCGGTGAGCAGCAGCCAGAACGCCCAGTCGTTGATCTGCTGCGCGCAGTACGGGCAAAACTATCGCAACTCTGATCCGCACATCGGTTTCATGGCCAATACCACGGCGGTGAACAACCGACTGTCGCTGACTAACCCCATTGGCCTGTACTTGCAACAGCCCACCGATTTCAGCGCCTGGAAGGGCCCACAAGGCCAGGACGTGAGCCAGTACTGGCGCATCACGCGCGGTACGGCCAAGTCGGCTGCCAACGGTTCCGACCAGATCCTGCAGGCGGTGTTCGAGGTGCCGGAAAGCGCTGGTTTCTCGATCAATGACATCACCATCAACAACCAGAAGGTCAACTATGTGTGGGTCATCGCCCAACAACTGTTGGTCGGCCTGAGCGTCACCGTCAAGCCGCTCAGCGCCACGCCCCAAGCATTCCCATGCGTGCAGGACCGGGTAGCCGGCCTGCAACCCTGGCCAGTGCAACTGCTGCCGCTGGACCTGTTCTACGGGCAATCCCCCACCGACCTGCCCGCCTGGCTTGCACCGGGTAGCAGCAACCAGTTCGTGCTGGTGGTGCAAGGTGCCGACCCGACTACCACGGCGCAGAATGCCAGGGTGCAATTCTCCAACCCCGGGGTGACGGCGCAGGTAACCCAGTACCTGCCCGACGCGTCGGCCATTCCCGGCCAGACCAACTCGGGCGGCACCCAGGCCTACATTCTGACCATCACGGTCAGCCCCTCCGCAGCACCCGGCCTGGTGGCATTGCGTGCCCTCAACCCGGGTGAAGATGTGAACGTGAGCGCGACAGACCACCCTTGGGAATCTGGCCTGGCGCTGGTGCCTGGCGCCTGAGCCACGCCACTTACGCCCTTCTACCGCCGCACCTTCGGGTGCGGCTTCACAGCTTGCAAGGAGCGCAATGATGTCCAGGTCACGCTTGAGTCTTCTGTCGCTGCTGTGCGGCATTCTACTGTGCCTGTCGACCCCGCAACCCGCCACGGCGGCCACGCTGTCGGACGCCGATACCTGTGTACAGCAGCAATTGGTGTTCAACCCGGCCAGCGGGGGATTCCTGCCGGTCAACAACTTCAATGCCACCAGCCAGGCGTTCATGAACTGCTTTGGCTGGCAGTTGTTCATTGCCTTGAACTGGCCGGTGAACCCCGGTTGGCCGGCCACCGCCAGCCTGGCGGGCGAACCCGACATGCAAAGCACGCTGGCGCAGTTCGGGGTCCCCTCCACACCGGGTCAACCCATGAGCGTGGCCCCGGTATGGGCCAGCTACAAGGACGCCAACGACATCTTCCTGCCCGGCGCCCCCACGCCCACCGGCTGGGGCGTGCAAACCCTGGTACCGTCCGACTGCAGCACCCAAGGTAGCCTCAAGACACTCAAGGTGGGCGCGCGCAAGTTCATGAACGCCACCTCCGAAGGCGCGATCAATGCCTTGCACGGTTTCCACCTGTCGACCGGGACACTTGCCTCCATTCCCGACCCGGTCATGGAAGCGGCCGGCGGCTGGCTGACGGACCAGGCGGGCAAACTGGTGTTTTTTGAACGCAAGGTGGGCAAGGCCGAGTTCGACTACATCGTCGACAAGGGGCTCTACGACGCCGCCAACCAATTGAAGGTCGCGCGAAACCTCGACGGCCAGACACCGGAGGGTCTGTCACTGCCCATCGGCGAACCGATGCGCTCACTGCCTACCTCCCCAGTGCCACAGGAGCAACTGGGCGCGATCGAGCTCAAGGCCGCCTGGCGGGTACTGACTGGCAAACCCGAGCTGTTCGGGCGCTACCTGACTACCGTCGCCTGGCTCAAACGTCCCGACACGCTGGAGTGCACCCAGGAGGTGGTGGGGCTGGTGGGCCTGCATATCATCAACAAGACCCAGGCTTCGCCCAACTTCATCTGGACCACCTTCGAGCAGGTGGACAACGTGCCCGAACCGGCCCAGGTTCCGCCGCAACAAACCCCGCCAAACGGGTTTGCCTTCAACAACCCTGACTGTGGCAACGGCCCCGAGTGCACACCAAACCAAGCCCGTATCCAGTGCAAGCAAACGCATCCCGACAAGGACTGCACCGATCTCTTCCCGCGCGACCAGCCGGTACAGACCACCCGCGAACACCCCGTGCCCGGCGACCTGCAAGCCCTCAACAGCGCGGTACAAGCCAACTTCGCGCAGCACAGCCAAGGCAAGTCGGTGTTCCAGTACTACAAGCTGGTCAACGTACTCTGGACCCTCGCTCCCAACCCGCCCAGCCCGGAACCGGGCGCCAACGCGCAAGTGCCGCTGTCGTACGGGCCGTTCATCAGCCAGGGGAACGTGCCGGTGGCCAACACCACCATGGAGACCTACGTGCAGGGTGATAACTGCAATCAGTGCCATCAGTACGCGACGATTGCCGGCAGCCCGTCATTGGCCTCGGATTTCTCTTTTCTGTTCAACAGTGCCGGCTCCGCCAGCAACAAAAGTCTGATCAAAAGCGTCAAAGCCTTCGAAACCCTCAAGGACCGCCCCTGAACCGCAAAAGGGGCGATCTCCGATCGCCCCGAACAGGGTTTCGCAGATGGCGCTGCCCTTCAGGCACCTTCCTGCCCACACACCAAAATCTCGTACCCCTGAAATTCATGCGTTTAGTCAGCTAGCCAAATATTCCTTGAATACCGCGCGAACGGGCCTCGGTCATAACGGTACACACAGACCTTCCTGTGTTTGACCCGAGGTAAGCGATCATGGCAAACAATCAAGACAAAGGTGGCAACCAGGGCAATGCCGACACCGGCATGGGCAACAATACTGCCGGAGCTGGCCAGCAAGGCGGCCAAGGTTCGGGGGGGCGGATGCCCGGTCAGCAGCAAGGTGGCAGCCAATCCGGCCAAAAACCTGAGGACAAGATGAACAAGGACTGGGAACGTTCCCGTGATACGGGTAGCCAGGGCGGCCAGGGCGGCCAGGGTACGACCGACAAGCAGAGCCAGAACCTGCAAGACAAGGACCGCATGGGTGGTCAGCAAAACCAGGCAGATGATCAGCAGCAGTGGGATAAAGAGCGCTGATAATCAGCAGCGGGCATCAGGGTGATTGCTGCCCTGATGCCACCTCCATGGTACGGGAGGGCATGATGAACAACGCCACAGAACGACACTCGACTGTCATTTGCCTGCAAGCAGGACGTATCCTTTTCGTGCGCAAGCAAGGCGCTGAATGGGCGTTGCCAGGCGGGAAGATTGACCCAGGCGAGCATCACCTGGATACAGCGCAGCGCGAGCTGATGGAGGAAACTTGCCTACCCTTCAATGGTGCTCGATTCCTCAACCATTACGTGCTCGCGGGTGAGGAGCACTACCTCTATCAGTTGCCTGTTGAAACGGGAGCAAAGCCTGCTGCAGATCACGAGATCGTGGAGTGCCGCTGGTTCACTGCCCCAGAGCTTCACGAAGTTCGGGTGAAGCCGTCCAACATCGAGTTGCTTGAACGAGAGCACCTGCTTCCTGTGTAGTGGATCAGAGCCAGAAAGCGCACATCCATCGGGCTGGGTCCGTTGTCATTCAACCAATATGACCCGCCGGGCATCTCTTCGCACGGCTTGAGGCGGGACACCAAATCCACGAATGAACACCTCCCGCATGTGCCGACGGTCCCTGAACCCGGTTTCCTTCGCCACCACATCCAGGCTGTGGCGACTCTGCTCGATCATCAGGCGGGCAGCCTCAAGACGCAGGCTTTCCACAGCCTTGGCAGGTGATTGACCTGTCTCGGCAGTGAATACGCGGGTAAATTGTCGGGGGCTCAAATGCACGGACTCGGCGAGCTCTTCGACACTCAATGGACGGCTCAAATGCTTGCGTGCGTAATCCAGGGCGTTTTGTATCCGATCAGACTTCGGCGAAAGCGCCAGCAACTCGGAATGCTGCGATTGCCCACCGGAGCGGCGCTGATGCATCACCAGCTTGCGTGCCACTGACCTGGCCATCTCGGTTCCCAGGTCTTTTTCCACCATACCCAGTGCCATGTCCAGGGCGGCGGTCATCCCGGCGGACGTCCAGATCTGCCCGTCCACAATGAAGATTCGGTCTTCTTCCACTTCGATCTTCGGGTGCAGTTCACGCAACTTTTTCGCATAGGCCCAATGTGTCGTGGCCCGCCGGTTGTCCAGCACGCCTGCCTGGGCCAACACGAAACAGCCGGTGCACAGACCGGCAGTGCGTCGAGCGCCATCGACAAAGCCTCTGACGCTGGCCAGCACTTCCTCGCCTGGCGGAGTCAGCGGCGTCAGGGTTCCCGTGATCATCCAGGTATCAGCCAGACCAGGAGCGCCCAACGGCAGCGTGTCCATGTACATGCCCAGGGAAGAACGCACCGTGCCGCCGCCGATGGAAAAATTCTGGATCTTGTAAACCGTTTCGCCCGCGACAATGTTCGCGAACTCGAACACGGCCTGCGTCGCCAGCGACATGATCTGGAAACCTTCGGTGATGAGATAGCCGACCCGGTGCATGGTTGGAGCTCCACATTGGATGTCCTGAAAACGTACCATATGTGTCGTTTAAGACAAAGGCGACCTTCTGCATCATGGGCTCCACATCCAACAACGGAGCATGACCATGAAGCAGCAATTCAAAGGCACTGCCCTCATCACTGGCGCCTCTACCGGCATCGGTTCGATCTACGCAGAACGCTTGGCGCGTCGGGGTTACGACCTGGTGCTGGTGGCCCGCAACCGGGAGCGCCTCAATACGTTGGCCAGCCGGCTGACTACGGAAACCCGGCAGAACGTGGAGGTGTTTCCGGCAGACCTGGCAAACACGGATGACCTGGCCAAGGTAGAACGCAAATTGCGCGAGGACGCCAGTATCAGCCTGCTGGTGAACAACGCAGGCATAGGCACCCACACTAGCCTGCTGGAAAGTGATGTCGAGCGCATGGCTGAAATGATCACCCTCAACGTCACCGCCCTCACCCGCCTCACCTACGCGGCCATCCCCGGATTTGTCGCCCGTGCGCAAGGCGCCGTGATCAACATCTCGTCCGTTGTCAGCCTGGCGCCGGAGCTGCTCAATGGTGTGTACGGTGGCAGCAAGGCGTATGTCACCGCCTTTACCCAGTCCCTGCACAAGGAGCTTGCGGACAAAGGCATAAGGATCCAGGCAGTGCTGCCAGGAGCCACCGCCACCGACTTCTGGCAGATCGGCGGCTTGCCGGTCGAAAACCTTGATCCGGGTATCGTGATGTCGGCCCAGGACCTGGTGGACGGTGCCCTGCAGGACTTTGACGACGAGGTACTGATCTCTATCCCCTCGATGCATGACCTGAAGTCCTTCGAACGCTACGAGGCCAGCCGGCAAGCCCTGTTCGGCCAGCTGTCCAGCAATCAGCTTGCCCCTCGCTACAACGCCAACTGAACAATGCAAGGAGACGGATCATGAAACTTAGCGCAAACACCATTTTCATTACCGGCGGTACCTCAGGCATCGGCCGCGCTCTGGCCGAGGCATTCCACCAACGTGGCAATAAAGTGATCGTTGCGGGGCGCCGTCAGGCACTGTTGGATGAAATCGCCCAGGCCAACCCGGGGATCGATACAGTGCGCCTGGACATCAATGATCCGCAGCAGATCAAGGAGGTGGCCCAGGATGTGATCCGCCGCCATCCTGCATTGAACGTGATCATCAACAATGCCGGCGTCATGCCGTTCGACAATCCGGCTTCCGGGGACCTCGACGACGAACAAGCAGTGAGCTTGCTGCAGACCAACCTGCTCGGCCCGGTGCGCGTCAGCGCAGCCTTCGTCGAGCACCTCAAGCGCCAACCGGATGCTTGCATCATCAACAACAGTTCGGTTCTGGCCTACCTGCCGCTGGCGGCCACCGCTTTGTATTCGGCGACCAAGGCCGCCATCCACTCCTACTCACTGTCGCAGCGGTTCAGCCTGCGTGACACCAGCGTCAAGGTACTGGAAATTGCGCCACCTTGGGTGGACACCGATCTGATTCACAAGAGCGGTGATGAGCGTGCCATGCCGCTGGATGATTTTATCCAGGAAACCTTGGTCAAGCTCGAATCCGCAACCACGGAAGTCCTGGTGGATCGTGTCGTCCCGCTGCGAGCCAACCAGGGCCTGAACGAACACGAACTGATTCACCAGTTCAACCTGGCGCTGGTTGAGAACCCGATCCCTGTTGCCTGAACCCAATTCCCGAATCCCGACAACGTTGCGCAGTCTGTTGGCAACGTTCCACCACAAGGCTGCCGATTGCTGCCGCCCGGTCCAAGGGAGCCCTTTCAACCCGGGCGGCAGCTAGCCGATTTTCAGCGAAACGCGGAAAGTGTTCCGGCAATAGCCCGGTTTTTCAGGGGGGCCGACACGATTAGCCTGTTACCACTGTTTACCTGAAAGGTCACATCCCAATGAAAGCAATCGTCTACGACACCCCCGGCCTCCCGATCCAGGATTCCCGATCGTTGTACGAGCACGAACTGCCCAAACCCACGCCCGGCGCCAGGGACCTGTTGGTGGAAGTCAAAGCTATCGCAGTAAACCCGGTCGATACCAAGGTCAGAGCCAGCCGCGGCGGCGCCCATCCCCAGGTGTTGGGATGGGATGCCGTGGGCGTCGTTCGCGAGGTCGGCGCCGAGGTGTCGTTGTTCCAGCCTGGCGACGAAGTGTTCTACGCCGGCGCGATCGACCGCCCGGGCACTTACAGCGAGTTTCACCTGGTCGACGAACGCATCGTCGGGCACAAGCCTCGTACTCTGGACAATGCCAGTGCCGCAGCCTTGCCGCTGACGTCCATCACCGCCTGGGAGCTGCTGTTCGACCGCCTGGGTGTTGAGGAAAATGGCGGCGCTGGCAAGAGCCTGCTGATCATCGGTGCCGGCGGCGGGGTTGGTTCGATCCTGGTACAGCTTGCACGCAAGCGTACCCAGCTCAAGGTGATCGGTACCGCGTCACGGCCTGAAACCCAGGCCTGGGTCAGCGAACTCGGGGCACATCACGTCATCGACCATTCGGCATCCTTTGCCCTGCAACTGGAGCAACTCCAGCTCAACCCAGTGGATTACGTGATCAGCCTGACTCACACCGATGCGTACCTTGCGCAGATCGTCGAAGTCCTGCGCCCACAGGGCAAGCTCGCGCTGATCGATGACCCTGAGCATCTTGATGTCGTGCCGTTCAAGCGCAAATCACTGTCGGTGCACTGGGAGCTGATGTTCACCCGCTCGCTGTACCAGACCGAGGACATGATCAAGCAGCACCATCTGCTGGAAAAAGTCTCGACGCTGGTCGACGAAGGGGTCATCAAGACCACCGTTGGCGAGCACTTCGGCAGCATCAATGCCAGCAACCTCAAACGCGCCCATGCCCTGATCGAAAGCGGCAAGGCAAAAGGCAAGATTGTCCTGGAAGGCTTCTGAGCATTCATCCAGTCAAGGTAACCAAGGCGGGGCCATGAGCCCCGTCAGCTTATCCATCAGCAGCGATGAGCTGCTCGAAACGCTCCGCCAGAAACGCTCTGAGCACCTGCACGGCAGGTGTGAGCGAGGTTCGATGAGCGCACACCAGTTGCAACGGCGCAGGTTGGCCGTAACCCCAAGGAAACAACTCGACCAGCCGCCCAGCGCGTATGTCCGCCAGAACGTCCAGCCTGGATTTGTAAACGATCCCCAATCCTTCAACGCCCCAGCGCCGAACGACATCGGCGTCATCGCTCAAGCGGTCGCCTGTAACCTGGACGGTCTTGATTCCACCGGGCAAATGGAAACTCCATCGCTCGTAAGTCTGCTCGCCCATCACATAGCGCAGGCAATTATGCCTGCCCAGGTCTTCCAGAGCGTCTGGCGCCCCATGTCGTGCCAAGTATCGAGGTGAGGCGCAGACCGTTCTGCGATTCCCTGGGGCGAGCATCAGTGAAACGAGGCTGGAGTCTGCCAGTTGCCCATACCTGATACTCGCATCCAGTTGCTGGCCGACAAGGTCGGCCACCTGATCGCTGACCCGCAGTTGCAGCGTCACCTTGGGGTTCAACCGCTGGAAATCGTCGAGCCAGGGCAGCAGCAGATTCCTGCCAATATCCGAAGGGATGGACAGGCGAAGTGTACCCGCGATCTCATCTCGCCCTTCGGTCAGCGCCACCTCACCGGCGTCCAGTGCGTCCAAGGCCTGACGGGCATGGGGCAGATATCGCTCGCCATCATCCGAGAGCCGCAAACGCCTCGTGGAGCGCACGAACAACCTGGCACCCAGGCTGCTTTCCAGTCGCTGGACAGCCCCGCTGGCCAAGGCCGGTGAAATATCCAACAACCTGGCCGCTGCCGAGAAGCTGCCGGCAAAGGCTGTTGTGACGAAGACCTGAAGATCATCAAACCGAACTGTTTTCTTCACTGTGGCGAATTCTTGACCTGGCGCGTGGGCCAAAGCGTAGCGATATTGCGCAGCCATTCCCAGCCTGAGCCTACAACCTTCGTGATGAGCCGCCAGCCCTCTGCACAGGCAGAGGGGCCGGCGACGCACATCCCACGGGATCAGGAATTGAAGCCCAACCCTGAGGAAAGGTCGGAGTCTGCAGGCTTGCGCTCGGCCTGTGTAGACGCTTTACCACCCACCTTGTCGAACGACTCTTCGACCGACGCCTTCACCTCGCGGCCCTTGGCCTTGAGTGTGTCGGTCAAACGATCACTGCTGGCGCCCATCAGCTGGTCTTCCTTGCGGGTAGTGGGTAATGCGGCCCCCAATGCCGCACCCAGTGCTATGCCCAAAGCGGCCAATACCAGAGGTTGCTCCTGCAGCAGGTGATCGAACTGGCCCTTCAGTGCCGTGGCCTGATCTGCGGCCTTGTGTGCCGAATGGCGCAGGGTATCCGCGGAAGCCCCCACGGAGTCGCGGGCGCCGCTGCCAAAGTCGCTGGCCCGATCGCGCATGTCATGGGCTTTCATGCGCACCTTCTGGCTGGCGTCGTGCACTGCCTCCCCCGCCTGCGCGAAAGCGCCCTTCACCGTGTCCACCGCGTCGCCGAGTTTTTCGCCCAACCCAGGCCCATGGTGCGCAGGCCCGGGGTTGAAGGGGCGGTTCTGGTTCAGGCCCAGCCAGGCCAGGCCCAATACCGTCAGGGTTGCGGGTACGGGGTTGTTCTTGAGGGTGGTGCCAAGGTTCTCGAAGAACTCGCCGCCATTGCCCTTGGCATAGGCCAGGACCCGGTCGACCATCTGGCCCGGGCTCAGGCGCTGTTCGAGGGCGTCCACCAGATCGCTGATGTGCTCGCGCTTGGCGTTGATTTCCTGCTCGAGCAAGTCAGGGTCTTTGTGCGCTTCATGTTCGAAGGAAGTGGTCATGGCAGTTTCCTCTTCAGCGTGTCCTTGTCCTGCTGCATGGCATGCAAGGTACGGTCAGGGGCCAGGTGCGTGGGTTCGAACCGTTTCTTGCCCGACTGCAACATGATGAACCCGATTACCAAGGTGACCGCGCCCACGATCAGGGCTGCCAGCCAGGGTTCGAGCACCATCGCCAAGGCGTAGACTGCCGCCAGCAACAGGATGACGAAGCCCGCCAGCATCACGATCGCACCCGCTGCCACCGCAGCCGTGCCGGCTTTGAGGGTGGCGAGGTTCTGCTGCAGCTCTGCCTTGGCCAGCGCCAGCTCCTTGGTGAACAGGTCCGGTACTTCCCGCATCAGCTGGCGCAACAAACCGCCAACACCGACGGCGTCGTCTTCCGCCGTGTGCAAGCTCGGGGTGGTATGCAAGGGTTCTTTGTTCATCATTCACCTCCTTTGAGAGGATCGCGTTCGAACGGGCTGCCACTGACCGGCGTGCCTGCACCAGGGCCGACTGGGTCGACTGGGGTGAAAGGTTCACGGGTGGATACGTCGCTACCACGATCAGGCACTGGCTGCGCGGGGCGGGACTGTTGCCAATCACCGGACGACGCAGGGGTGGTGGACTCATGGCTGGTGCTGGCTCGCATGAAACGCGATACGGCAAACCCGATCGCGACGCTACCGGCCAGGAATAGCGCCGGGTTGCTCCTGGCCAACTGAGCACCACGCTGCAGCAGGCTTTCGGCACTTTCATGGCGTACCTGTTCGGCGAACTCACCCACGCACTCTGCTGCCTGGTTCAGGTACTGCGACAGCCCGAGACTGTCCTTGCCTTGCAGCGCAGCTGCCGCCGAACGCGCACCTTCCTCGAGCGAATCAAGCTGATCGGCTGCGTTATCGCGGTAGTGTTCGAACTGCTCGCTGCCTTTGTGCCTGGCCTCGCCAAGCAGCGCACCGGCGTCATCGATCAAGGCATGTTCCTGGGTGCTACCGGGTGGAGACGTCGAGCTTTGATTAGTCTTGTCCATCGTTTCGCCCTCGAAGCTGATTGTTGGGTGGATGCCGTCTTTACTGGGGCATTCATTCGAGGGACGCAGGTGGGGCGGCAGGAGTTCAGCGTTTGTGATCTATGACACTTGTCTGGAGACCCAAAGAAAATGGCGCAATCAAACCTGGTTATTGGTACCGGAGCAAAGGCTTTGAAGGTGGCGGTAATCAGCGTCGACAACGATTGGAGTACCGCGTTGTCTCGGGGTGCAGCCGCGCCGCTCACGCCAGCTGGATGAAGACCGCGTAAATACCGAGAATCATCCAGAAGACCAGGAATATCCAAGGCGTACGCAGCGAAAATAACAACGACTTGCGGTGCCCGGCCAGGGAGGTTTCCGCCTCGCTGAACAGTGGCGATTCGTCATATGCCAGGCCCATCAATGGCTCGCTGCGCAGAAGGTGGCTCTGTTTCAATTGCCAGTGCTCGATGATCTTGTAGGCCGCGCGAATGCCCGGCCAGGCATTGAGTGAACTCAACACGCCCAGCAATGCGAGAAACGGGGGAACCACCAGCGTGAACATCTCGCCCCAGCTCTGGTTGAGGTTACTCATTGACGACACGAAGGCGATCACCAGAAACGACTGGGCAGCTAGATAGGCGTCAGTGCGGTTGGCAAGGATGCTGGTCTCGTACTGGATTTCACGGCGGTAGAAATCCAGGCGTTCCTTTGGCGAGCCGAACATGCGGGCGTTCCGCTCGCTGATCTCGTGTTCAGGGGTGCCTGGAGTGATGATTTGCGGCACGTACTGGCTCCTGAAAGTGAGAGTGATGGTGCCTCGAAACTTGGGAAGCGAACCCATGAGCGCAAGCCTGCCTGAAGACTTCAGGCAGGCCTTGCGCACAACAAGCTTCAGGTATTGCCGGTACCGCTATTGGAAAACTTCTTCACATCAATGGTCGGTGCGACGAACTCCGGCCCGTCGCCCGATACCCGCCAGCGCACATTGCCGATGCCGTAGCGCTCAGCCATTGGCCGGCTGACCTTCTTGATCTTGTGCTGGCCGAACCGTGGAATGATACCCACGCCGGCATCGCAACTTGCCCAGTGCCAGGCTTCGGCGTTGTCCATACGCTCGAGCCGGATGATGAAGGTGCGAAATTCCCCATGAAGCTCGTACTCGATCACATACAACTGCTGTCCAGCCATTGCACTCTCCTTCACCAATTCAGACTAATGGAGCGAGCGACGTGTAAAAAGATTCATTAATTTTGACTGATTGGTCATCGCTCTTTTCCATCGCCATGCTTCCATCACTTCCTCAGCGCAAATGCCGCTCCAAAGCCAGTGCATTGGCTATCGCAGCGCCGGAGGCGGTGTTGTCGAAAATGCACCAGGTGGGCACTCCGGCGGCAAGGCTGTGCTGCAAGCGTTCAGCCAGACGCTGCAGATATTCGTCGGGATACTCGCTGTGGTAGATCCTCGGTTCGCCATGCAGGCGCCAGTAGACCAGCCCCGGCCAACCTCCCGGTTGCGCATCGGTAACGAAGCGCGACGGGCTCGCGGCAACCTGGGCGATGCGCAAATCGACCAGCATCGGTTGCGCCGATTGCCAGCTGGCGTGCCTGGGCTCCAGCGCTACCGGCCCGTCATACCGTTGCCGCAGGCTTTCGAAGAAACGTCGCGCATGCTGGGGGTCATGGCCAAGCGATGGCGGCAGTTGTACCAGCAGGCAACCCAGGCGGTCGCTCAACTGACCGCATTGAGCAAGAAACCTGTCCAGCGCGTCCTCGCACCCGCAGAGCCGCTGCTCATGGCTGATGGCCTTGGGCACCTTCACCGCAAAGCAGAAATGCTCAGGTACGGACGCAGCCCAACGGGCATAGGTTTCGGGGCGATGGGGCCGGTAGAAGGAACTGTTGATTTCCACTGCATTGAAGCGGGTGGCGTAGCGTTGCAGGTGGCTGCCGGGCTGCGCAAATGCCTCCGCGTAACGGCTCGACAGGCTCCAGCCAGCGCAACCGAGATAAATCATCAGCTACCTGCCGGTTCGCCACGCAACGCCTCGCCCTCACCCGCGACGCGTCGGGCATATCCCACACCCCACAGCAACGCACGCCTCATGGTTTCCCCCGCGCGTTGGTCGTAGATCCGTTCGCACAGCACCGAACCGTCGGTGCGATAGACACCAATGAACAACTGCGTGGCGCCTGTGCGTGACAAGCGCGTCTGCACTTCCAGGCAAGTGCCGGTTCCGAGCGTTTCCTCATGGGTTTGATGGTGCAGGATCGGGTCGCACCACTTTCTATAGGTTTCACCTCTTCTTTTCATCTGCCAGCCCTCACCTTTTCATGGTTGCTGATAATGCCCCGGCGACGTGCCTGGCTCATGGTCGTGCTCCAGACGTTGCACCTGCACGTCAGTGAAAGATGACGCTTCGTTGCGGTGCAGGCCTTGGAGGTAATCGCGCGCTGCTTCGCGGCTCAGGTCCTCCTGGTCACTGCGCAATTCGCAGGTGCCGGGTTGGTTGTCGAGGATGTAGCTGATCAGGTACAGGTACTGGGCCATCGCTGTAACTCCTGCTGGCTGAATGAAATCGGGCGACTCAGCTCGATTGATCCTGGCTTGAGTGCAGCCGTTCAGCAGCGACGACGACCGGCTCAGGTCATCGTGCAGACGGCCAGGCAGGTTCTCGGTTCGGTATTGCCGGGCAAGAAATGAGAGGTGGGCGGCACTGGCAGCACCCAGCCCCGCCGGCACCCGGCCAACTACACTCAGTCGACACACGTCTGTGCAGAGACAGCAATCATGCCTACGCAAACCGCAATCGTGTTCGCTGGCGGCGGCAGTCTGGGTGCGGTCCAGGTGGGGATGCTGCGGGCCCTGGTCGAAGCCGAAGTCCAGTTCGACATGGTGGTTGGCGCCTCGGTAGGCGCCATCAACGGTGCCTACTTTGCAGCAAGGCCCAACGCTCAGGGTGTCGAGACTCTCGCCGAATTCTGGCGAGGCCTGAGCAGAACCGACATCTTTCCGTTGTCCTGGCTCGATACCTGCCGAGGCCTGCTCAAACGGCGTGGTTTCCTGCTGCAACCAGCGGCCTTGCACCGATTGCTTGGCAAGGCGCTGCCGATCCATCGCATCGAGGATGCGAAACTGCCCCTGCATATCGTCACCACCGACCTGCTCAGTGGTGCCGAGACAGTGCTGTGCAATGGCGAACTCGAGCAGGCGCTACTGGCCAGCGCCGCGATACCGCTGGTGTTCCCTTGCGTGCAGATCGGCGGCCAGTTCCTGGTGGATGGCGGTGTGGCAAGCAACACGCCTATTTCGACTGCCGTAGCGCTGGGCGCCAGCAATGTCGTGGTAATTCCCACCGGGCTCAGCTGCGCCTTGACTCAACCGCCCCGCGGCCTTGTCGCCTTGGCCCTGCACACTGTCAACCTGATGAGCATGCGCCAGCTTGTGAGTGACATCGAACACTTCCGCACGCTCACCAGCCTGCATATCGTTCCGCCCTTGTGCCCGGTCGATGTCTCGGTATTCAACTTCGACCAGACCGAGTCGTTGCTGGAGCGGGCCTATGAGCAGACGCTTCGGTGGCTGGACCACGGCGGGCTCGAACGGACCAAGGTGCCGGGTGCCCTGACCGTTCACTCGCATGCCCATGAGCATTGAATGCTGTGGACAGTTCGGGGCCTTACGCATCTGCCCGGCGAAACACCAATACCCTTGAAACAGTGGTTTGGCATACGGCATCGTCCTGATTGAGCGTGATGCTCTCAAGGACAGCGAAGCCCCGGTCAGGTTTCGACTTCGACGCGGCAAGCTCCCTTATGGTTGTGGTCACTCGCAACAGGTCACCTGGTCGCACGGCCCTTGGCCAGCTGATTTCGCTGCCGGCGCCGATGAGCCCTCCAGCCACTGGAACACTCTCTACCAACAACCGCATCGTGACTGCGCAGGTATGCCAGCCGCTAGCAGCCAGCCCAGCAAAAAAGGTTTCTTGTGCAGCATCGGGGTCCGTATGGAATGGCTGGGGGTCGAACTCCGAGGCGAAACTCAGGATCCGCTCCTGGGTCATTTCATACGAGCCGCTCATGAAGGACTCACCTACTTGCAAGTCCTCGAAAAAGAGCCTTTCAGGTGCAGAAGCCATGAGTTACCTCCTGGGTATACAGGCAGCGGCGGCAAAGCGAAACGTCTGGAACTGGCGCCAGTTTAGCCCTTCCCTACCTGCCTCCAGAAGACACGTTGTCCTAGTGGCGTGAGGCGCAACACATGAACCTTTGATTTAGCAGGGTCCAGTAGGAGCAGCCTTGTGCTGCGAAGAGGCCGGTATAGGCAACAGATATGCAATGCCAGTACGGGCCTCTTCGCAGCACAAGGCTGCTCCTACAAAGAACGCGTCAAGCGAGCGATATTTGTTTTCTGCGTGATAGCGCATCCCAAAGGGCTAAGCTATCTCCCACATGAACTGTGTATGCCTTCAGAGCTTACAAACAGCCAACATGCTCGCAGCATCGCTGCACTCGAACTTGCCGGGTGCTTCGACCGCGATGTGCCTTACCACCAAGTCGTCGACCAGCATGGCATAGCGTTGCGAGCGCCGGCCCATGCCGCGCGCCGAGAGGTCCTGGATCAGGCCCAGCGCCTCGCTGAATTCACCGTTGCCATCGCCGATCATCATGACCTCATCGCCCACCTGCAGGCTTACACCCCAGGCATTCATGACGAACGCATCATTGACCGAAACACAGAGAATTTCGGCAACCCCGGTAGCGAACAGGTCCTTGGCCGCGGCCACGTAGCCCGGTACATGCCGCTGCGAACAGGTAGGCGTGAAGGCACCAGGCAAGCCGAAGATAACCACTTTTTTCTGCTTGCAGCGCTCGTGCAGGGAAAACGCGTTCGGGCCGATTGCACAGCCGCCCTCGCCGTTGCTGTACTGGTAAAGCGTTACGTCGGGCAGTGTATCGCCGGTCTTGATCATCGTTTTCTCCGTGGGGCGGTAAATGGCCAGGCATGATGCAGCATCCACCAAGGTGCGTACATACAGCGGCCTGCTCTGGAAAGCTGGATGTCAGCTACCACGACGCGCCTCAAGCCACTGGAACAACCCCATGCCAACCAGCATCGCAGCGACGAACAGCCAGGCCTGCCAGTACCCTGCAGGCAGCAGCACCAGGGCCGGCCCCGGGCAGATGCCCGCAAGCCCCCAGCCAATGCCGAATACCAGGCTGCCGCCGATAAGGCGGCGGTCCACATCACGTCGGCCAGGCAATTGCATCGCTCCACCCAGCAGGGCCGTTGGATGACCGCTCGCCCAGCGCATCGGTATCCATGCTGCGGCAATCGCCCCGATCATCACCAGCGCCAGCGAAGGGTCCCATTGCCCTGCGATGTCGAGAAAACCGAGCACCTTGGCGGGGTCGGCCATGCCTGCCAGCAACAACCCCACGCCGAACAGCAGCCCGGCGATGAAACCACTGAACACCGGCATTTCAGGCCCCTTGTACGAGATGGCGGACCACATACACCGTGGCAAAACCGGTAGCCATGAAGCACAGCGTTGCCACCGCCGAACGGGGTGACAGGCGCGACAGGCCACAGACGCCGTGGCCGCTGGTACAACCGCTGCCGTAGCGCGTCCCCAGCCCTACCAGAAGGCCCGCCGCGATGAGTGTCCAGGAAGCCGTGGTGAAACGGGCTGACGGCAGCGTGGCAAATATCCCCCAAAGCAACGGGGCTGCCAGCAGCCCCAAAAGAAAGGCAAGCTTTTCTCTGCGCCCTTCCCCGCCTCGCTGCAGCATCGAACCGAGCAAACCACTGATTCCTGCAATACGGCCATTCACCACCGCGAACAGCCCAGCCCCCAGCCCGATCAACACACCACCAGCCAGCGCGGACCATGGTGTAAAGGCCAGCCAATCAATTGCCATCGTATTTCTCCCGGAACAGGAACAAGAGAACAATTAACGGTTCAGTAAGAAAGTTGAAGAATACCACGCCCCCTATGCCGACAATTTCAATGAGATTAGCCAGCCTATTAAAAGTGCATGAAGCTGCACTTGTTTGATGCAGGTCAAATTCGCGACCAGATGGCCGCCTAGACTGCAATCATCCAGGCATACCAAGGCCTTGAGGCACGTCGTATATATCCATAAAAGTGGAGTTCGCCATGCAAACGCAATTGAAGTTGGTTCTTGCTGTTGTTCTGGCCGGTAGTGCATTCATGGCGCATGCCGAAGACAAAAATCAGGCTGGCGACGCCTCCACCAGCGCCCCAGCCGCCAGTACAACTTCCGAGTCGCCCATGCACAAGGCGATGAGCGAGCAAATGCACAAGATGCAGGTTGCTCATGACAAAGCCGCAGCCGCGAAGACCCCTGCCGAGCGCCAGGCCGCCATGCGCGAGGGCATGAAGACAATGAAGGAGAGCATGGCCATGCTGCACCAGCAACATGCTGCGGGCTGCATGGGTTCGGGCATGGGAATGTCGGGAGCCAAGGGTGGCATGGGTATGGGCGACGGAATGATGGACATGATGATGAAGATGATGGATCAGCAGTCGTCGATGATGGATATGCCCATGAAGCAGTAACCAGTACTTGCTGTTGTTTCAGCACTGATCGCACTGCGGTCGATGACGTGGTCGAAGCACGCCATCGATCTCGGCCACTATCTGCCGCGTTGCATCCTCGATGGCCCCTTCATTACGGCACAATACCCAGCCGTGTTCCGCAACCGCACGCTCGAACGCCTCGGTACAGGCAACCTGCTCGACCAGGCTATGGATCACCGTACTGCCCAGCCCGCGCGTCCTTGCCGCGGCTCTTGCCCACGAAGTATCGGGGGCCGTGACAACGCCGACATGCAAATCGGGCACCTGTACATTTCGCTCGAGGTTCAGGCGCAGAATCTCGTCGAACGCCACGCTGCGGCGAAATGCGGCATCAGACGGGTACCAGCGATCGATCAGGATGATGCTGCCCGCTGGCTGCCTGGGCAGCACGTCTCGGGAAATCCAGGCACGGCTTTCGGCGAAGCGCTCGCATACCCTCAACTCCAGGTCCCGGGAGGGGTTTCTGACCAGTTGATTGACAAGGGCCATGGTTTCCCCCCGGTAGGGGTCGCTTTTTTTCTCGCAAAGCCGGATCACTTTCTTGTTGTCAGCCCGCAAGGCCTTGGTAACCGCCTCCAGAAGCGTGGTCTTGCCAGTGCCCTTGGGCCCATCGATGGAAACAAACAGCGGGCGGGTCATTTTTAATTACCAGTCGAATCTGAAGATGCAGCGCAGGCCTGGGTGCGACAGTATTCATCACAAGCCAGTGGAGCCATGCAGCTAGCCTGAATCAACCCAGCTGGGCCTGAAGAAACAGCGAAAAAAGCTCCGACTGCGATTTGATACCCAACTTGCTGTACATATGCTTGCGGTGCACTTTCACTGTCTCCACCGAGATTTCAAGCTTGCGCGCAATTTCTTTGCTGGAACACCCGCTGAGCATCAGCCGGCCCACCTCCAGCTCACGCCCGGTCAGCGGCGACTCCATCTGCTCGACCCTGTCCTCCATGCGGCTTTGCCAGTGCGGCGCAGGCTTGGTGGCCTCTTCCAGCAACTCCCGCTCGAACGTCATCCGCTGGCGCATCAGCGCAGTGACCCACGGCCGCAACAGTTCCAGCAGGGTGACCTGTTCGATGCTGAACCGGCGCTTGCTACCCAACGACAGGCACAGCGTGCGCTGCGCATCCAGCTGCACGTTGAACTGAATTTCATCGGCAACCACGTTAAGCCGGAAATAGCGCTGGTAGTAGTCCGTCTGCTCGAAACACTCAGGGGCCACATCCGCCAGGCGCACCAGGCCGGACACCGCAGCCTCTCGGCTGGCCACGTAGAAAGGGTCCAGCAGGTACAAGCCCTTCAGGTAATCCTGAAACAGCGGGTCAGGGTTGCCGTCTGCACTGGGGCACTCGGCGAACACCTGCGAGCGCCCTGCGGAAAACAGCAGCGCAACCCAGCTGTCGCAGGCAACGTACTCGTTCAGCAACCGCACCAAGGCTGTCCAGAAGTGGTCCTTGTCGAGGGTTTCGATCAATTGGCCTACCGATCGGTGCCAGGCGATGTCGTGCAGCGTAAAATTCATCCTCTACCCCTGTTGGGTTACCACGTGGGCGTAATACCCCCCGCCATGATGACCACCCCATAATCCGGGCTAGCTTACGCTGAGCGAACCTGTACCGGGATCGTTTTTTACACCCCATGTCGCCACGGCGTGGCGGTCGAAGCTGTTAGTCGAGGATTGGAAATGAAGGTAGAGCTTGTCCAACTGGCCGGTCGCGATGGCGATACCGCGTACAACCTGCAGCGCACCATCGAGGCGATCGGCAACTGCGGCGCCGATACCGATCTGCTGGTCTTTCCGGAAACCCAGCTGATGGGCTTCCCAACCGAAGAAAACATCGGCCGCATCGCCGAGCCACTGGATGGCCCGAGCATCACGGCAGTCCAACAGGCAGCACAAGCGCAGAATGTTGCCGTGGTCGTCGGGATGGCCGAAGCCGCAAACGACGGCCGTTTCTACAACACCACTGTGCTGGTCACGCCTGAAGGCGTAGCGCTCACCTACCGCAAGACCCACCTTTGGGCATCGGACTGCGGGGTTTTCACCCCAGGCGACCGTTTTGCGACAGCCCTGTTCAAAGGCATCCGTGTCGGCCTGCTGATCTGCTTTGACATCGAATTCCCCGAAACCGCCCGTGCCCTGGGGCAGCTGGGAGCAGAACTGATCATCGTCACCAACGGCAACATGGACCCGTACGGGCCCACCCACAGAACCGCCATCACCGCGCGCGCCATGGAAAACCAGGCCTTTGCAGTCATGGTCAACCGCGTGGGCGATGGTGATGGCGGCCTGGTCTTCGCTGGCGGCAGTGCCGTCGTCGACCCGTACGGCCAGTTGCTGTGCGAAGCCGGCCGTGGCGAGTGCCGCATGACCGTCGAGCTGGCCATGGAGCAACTGCAGCGGTCACGGCGCGACTACAGCTACATTGCCCAGCGCCGCATCCATCTGCCGGGTGAACAGGTCGAGCACGCCAACGGCCTTCGCGAACTGACCATCCCCTCCTGAAAATTCCACCCTTCCAGGCTCTATTACTGGAATGCAAGGCCGCCAGGGACGGCAGCGTGTTCGACTCTGAATAACAATCACAAGCTGGAGCAAGCAGTAATGGCCACACTCAAGCGAACGCTTTCGCTGGGCTCGGTGGTGCTTTTCGGCATCGCCTACATGACCCCCATCATCGTCCTGGGCACATTCGGTATCCTGGCCGAGACCACGGGAGGGAGGGTACCTGCAGCCTACCTCGCTGCAGCCATCGCCATGCTCTTTACCGCCTTGAGCTACGGCCACATGGCGCGCGCCTTCCCGGTCGCCGGGTCCGCCTATACCTACGTGCGCAAATCGATCAGCCCGCAGCTGGGCTTCATCACCGGTTGGGCGGTGTTGCTCGACTACCTGTTCCTGCCCATGGCGATCTGGCTCATTGGCGCGGCCTATCTGCACTCGGCGTTCCCGGGCGTGCCACAAGCCATTTGGGTGTTGGCATTCATCGGCATCACCACAACGATCAATGTGATCGGCCTGCGGCTGGCCAAGACCGTCAATGGCCTGTTGATGTTCATCCAGCTGCTGGTGCTGGCGGCGTTCGTCGTGCTCGCGGTGCACTATGTCTGGGGCGACCCGACGGTACCGCTGTGGACGCTAGAGCCGTTCTACAAGGAAGGTACCCAGTTGCCGCTGATCATGAGCGGTGCGGCGATTGCCTGCTATTCATTCCTGGGCTTCGACGCAGTCAGTACCCTGACTGAAGAAACCAGAGAACCACGCAAGAACATCCCGAAAGCCATCCTGCTGATCACCCTGATTGGCGGCGCGCTGTTCATCGCCTGCAGCTACTTCGTCCAGCTCGCTCACCCGTCCACCGACTTTGCCAACGCCGACGCGGCGGCTTATGAAATAGCCCAGAACATCGGTGGCGACATCTTCGTCAGCATCTTCCTGCTGGGCCTGATCGTCGGCCAGTTCACTTCTGGCCTGTCGGCGCAGGCCAGCGCCTCCCGGCTGCTGTATGCGATGGGGCGTGACGGAGTGCTGCCCAGGTCATTCTTTGGAAGGTTGAGCGAACGCTTCAGCACGCCGGTGCCCAGCATCATCCTGTGCGGGGTGGTCGCCCTGCTTGCCTTGCGCATGGACGTGACGACCTCCACCTCGTTCATCAACTTCGGTGCATTTCTCGCCTTCAGCCTGGTCAACCTGGCGGTGATCTTCCACTACTGGGTCGCCATGCAGCAGCGTGGTGCGAACGCGCTACTGATGTACCTCGCATTCCCCCTGGTGGGCTTCGCCTCCACGTTGTGGCTGATGGCAAGCCTGGATCACCTGGCGATCTACCTGGGGGCAGGCTGGCTCTGCCTCGGCGTGCTCTACCTGACGGTGATTACCCGTGGTTTCAAGCGCAAGCCCCCGGAGATGCACTTCGAGGAAGCCTGAGCTGTCCACTCAGGTCGATACGGCGCTTTGAGCGATGCTCTGGATGGCACCGGCGGCGCCGGTGTTTGCGGTGGCGGATTCTGAGGCAGGGCGGATCGGCGCCAGCCTTGAGGTGGCGCCGATCCTGTCAGGCCTTACACGGCCAGCGCGCGCTCACGCAGCTCGCTGTTGAGGATGCGGTCGTTCTCGCTGTAATCGACCGGGCAGTCGATCACGTGCACGCCCGGGGTCTTGATGCAGTGCTCCAGCAGCGGCAGCAGGCCTTCGGCGCTTTCCACGCGGTGGCCGTTGGCACCGTAGGCTTCGGCGTACTTGACGAAGTCCGGGTTGCCATAGTCCAGGCCGAAATCGGTGAAGCCCATGTTGGCCTGCTTCCAGCGGATCATGCCGTAGCCGTCGTCACGCAGGATCACCACGGTGATGTGCATGCCCAGGCGTACCGCAGTTTCCAGCTCCTGGCTGTTCATCATGAAGCCGCCGTCGCCACAAACCGAGATTACCGGGCGGTCCGGGTGCACCAGGTGCGCGGCCATGGCCGATGGCAGGCCCGCGCCCATGGTCGCCAGGGCGTTGTCCAGCAGTACGGTGTTCGGCTTGTGCGCCTTGTAGTTGCGGGCGAACCAGATCTTGTAGATGCCGTTGTCCAGGGCAACGATGCCTTCGGACGGCAGCACGCGACGGATGTCGGCGACCATGCGCTGCGGGTAGACCGGGAAGCGGTTGTCGTCGGCACCTTCGGCGATCTGTGCTTCGTTGGCTTCACGGATCGCCATCAGGCGGGTGAAGTCCCAGTGCGACGTGTCGTTCAGCGCTTCGCTGATCTGCCATACGGCGTTGGCGATGTCGCCGATCACTTCCACCTGCGGGAAGTACACGGCATCGACCTCGGCGGAGCGGAAGTTGATGTGGATGACTTCGGTGCCGCCACGGACCATGAAGAACGGCGGCTTCTCGATCACGTCGTGGCCGATGTTGACGATCAGGTCGGCGGCTTCGACGGCGCGGTGCACGAAGTCACCCGACGACAGCGCGGCGTTGCCCAGGAAGCGTGGATGGCGCTCGTCGACCACACCTTTGCCCATCTGGGTGGTGATGAACGGGATACCGGTCTTGTCGATCAGCTGCTTGAGGACCTTGGCGGTCATCTTGCGGTTGGCGCCGGCGCCGATCACCAGGATCGGGTTGCGGGCGTTCAGCAGCTTTTGTACGGCTGCGTCGATCGCCACGTGCTCGGCCAACGGGCGGCGGTGCAGGCTTGGCGGGATCGGCAGTGCGTCGGTCTGCTCGGCGGCGATGTCTTCCGGCAGCTCCAGGTGCACGGCACCCGGCTTTTCTTCTTCAGCCAGGCGGAAGGCTTCACGCATGCGTGAAGGGATGTTGTCGGCGGAAGCGAACTGGTGGGTGTACTTGGTGATGGGGTCCATCATGCCGCACACGTCGATGATCTGGAAACGGCCCTGCTTGGACTTCTTGATCGGCTTCTGGCCGGTGATCATCATCATCGGCATGCCGCCCAGGTAGGCGTAGGCGCTGGCGGTGACCAGGTTGGTGGCGCCAGGGCCGAGGGTCGACAGGCTGACGCCGGTCTTGCCGGTCAGGCGACCATAGGTGGCAGCCATGAAACCTGCGGACTGCTCGTGACGGGTAAGTACCAGCTTGATCTTCGACTTGCGCAGGGATTCGAGCAGGTCGAGGTTTTCCTCACCAGGAATGCCGAACACATACTCGACACCTTCGTTTTCCAGGCATTGCACAACGACATCGGCGGCCTTGGCCATTTGGGGTACTACCTCAAAATCTTTGTGGGATTGCAGATTTATTAAGCTGCGTGACTGAGATGTTGCAGGATGTCTCAGTGGCGCGCATCGTAGGCCCTCTGGTTAATAATAATAAATATATTGTTATGATGCTTGGCATCACAGTTTGTTATGAACGGTAACCCCCCTCAATGAACCTCAAGGCATTGCGCTGCTGCGTCGAGATCGTGCGCCAAGGCAGCTTCACCAAAGCCGCGCAGCACCTGCATATCGCCCAGCCGGCACTTAGCATGGCCGTTACCCGCCTGGAAGAAGAACTGGGCGTCACCCTGTTCAACCGCACCACGCGCAAAGTCATCCTTACAGCCGAGGGCGAACGCTTCCTGCCACGTATCGCAGCGGCCCTGCGCGAAATGGATGTGGCGCGGCAAGAACTGCGTGACATGGCCGACCTGAAGCGCGGCGAAGTGCGCCTGGGAATCCCGCCGATGTTCGGCCTGCACTATGTACCCGGCCTGATGAACGCCTTCCGCCAGCTGTACCCGGGTATTGCCATGACCGTGTTCGAAGGCAGTGCCGAGGACATTGGTCATCGCCTGGAACAACGGGAGATCGACCTGGCGCTGCTGGAGTCCCGGCGCGTGCCGCCCGACAAGGAATCGATCCTCTTGGGCAGCGATGAGATGCTGGCGTGCATGCACCCTGACCATCCCTATGCTGGCAAGGCCTTCCTCACAGCCGAGGACCTGCGCAATACCGACATGGTGGTGTTCGACCGCACCTTCGTGCAGCGCCACCTGCTGGATGCGTTCTTCGCCGAACATGGCATCACGTACCAGGTAGCGCTGCAGAGCAACTTCGTATCGCTGGTGGTACAAGCCGCGCTGGACAACATGGGCGTGGCGACCCTGCTGCGCTCGGTGCAACAGCGCACACCGGGCATCGTCGGCATACCGTTCCAGCCAGCGCAGCAGATGAGCTTCCGCTTGTGCTGGCGCTCGGGGGAATACCTGTCGCTGGCCAGCAAGCGCTTCATCGATTTTGCCGCGCAGACCCATTACCTGGAACGTTGATTCCACCCTGCTCGACGTCACTATCGCGAGTTGACTATGATCCCACCTTGAACGTTTCAGCATGTTTCACAAGGATCCAGATGTCAGTTCAGGAATTACCCCCTCTCTCTAGCAAAAGTACCGTCGCGAAGATGGAAGCTGCCATGGCACTGGGCAGCTTTGCCATTGGCACCGGCGAGTTCGCCATCATGGGGCTGATGCCCGATATCGCCAGCAATCTGCAATTGAGCGAGCCCCAGGTGGGCCATGCCATCAGCGCCTATGCGCTGGGGGTGATGGTTGGCGCCCCGACACTGGCGATCATCGGTGCCAGGCTGTTGCGCAAGCACATGCTGCTGTTGTTGATGGCGCTGTATGCCCTTGGCAACCTGGCTACCGCCTTCGCCCCCTCGTTCGGTGGCCTGGTCGCCTTCCGCTTCATCAGCGGCCTGCCCCACGGTGCCTACTTCGGCATCGCGGCGGTAGTGGCATCGAGCATGGTGGCCAAGGACCAGCGGGCGGGGGCCGTGGCCCGGGTGATGATGGGGTTGACCGTGGCCATGTTGCTCGGCAACCCGGTTGCCACCTTGCTGGGCCAGTACTTCGGCTGGCGCTCGGCGTTCGTGCTGGTCGGCGTGATCGCCCTGTGCACCATCGCCCTGGTTTGGCGCTTCGTGCCCCAGCGCCACGATGAAGTGCGCAGCGACCCGCGCAAGGAACTGCAAGCCTTCACCCTGCCGCAAGTGTGGATGGCGCTGGGCATCGCCTCGATCGGCTTTGCCGGCATGTTCTGTGTGTTCAGCTACCTGGCGCCGACCATGTTGCAGGTGACCCAGGTGTCGCCGCAGTGGATTCCATTCGGCCTGGCGGCATTCGGCGTCGGCGGCATCGTCGGCAACATCGCCGGTGGCAAGCTGTTCGACCGCCTGCAGTTCCGCGCCGTCGGGCTGGTGCTGGTGTGGTCGATTGCCGTGCTGCTGTTCTTCAGCTTTGCCGCACAGGCGCTGTGGAGCCTGCTGCTGGGCATTGGCCTGGTCGGCACCATGATTGCCCTGGCGGCGCCGTTGCAGATCCGCCTGATGGACATTGCCCATGAAGCGCCAAGCCTGGCGGCGGCGTCCAACCATGCGGCGTTCAACCTGGCCAATGCGCTGGGGCCGTGGCTGGGTGGCATGGCGATTACCGCAGGTATGGGCTGGACCAGCACCGGGTACATTGGCGCGGCTACGGCGCTGGTCGGGCTGGGGATCTACCTGGTGGCACGGCGGATGAAGGGTGGGCACTAAGGTTGAGGCCTGACAGATAGCGTGAACGGGGCTGCCATGCAGCCCATCGCCGGCAAGCCAGCTCCCACAGAGACCGCACAATGCCTGAAATTTGTGCGGTCCCGGCGGCACCGCTTAAGAAGCCGGATGGGGCAGAAACCCAGATCTTCCAGTTCTCGCTGGGACAGACCTTCTGATGCCTGACTCCGTGTAGGAGCAGCCTTGTGCTGCGAAGAGGCCAGCACGGCCGACGGAAATGTAGAGGCATGATTGGCCTCTTCGCAGCACAAGGCTGCTCCTACAGAGACCGCACCGAGCTGGCGTTGAGCATTACCCGCTTTTACCCCTTTGACAGTGACCTTGCTTAAGCTGCCCAGGACTCGTACCCCCGCCTAGCAGGACATGCCCATGCCACCCTTCACACCATGCTTCCCCACTTCACTGCGCCCCGACGAAGTCCCGGTCGCGCTACTCGACCTGGTCCAGGAGCGCCTGGCCGGGCAGCTTAGCCCTCGCTTCACCGTGGTACTGGGCGCCGTCGGTACCGGCTTCATCGAGCGCCTGCTGCGCATGGCCACCCAGCTCAAGGCGATGCACGACTCGGCCACGTTCAGCAGCATGGGCAGCGACGACCCGCGCCGCCCACTGGTGTGGATCGGCGAGCTGGCCAGCCCCAGGGAAATGATTACAATGCATGCCCCAACCTGAAATATGTTTTTCCCATGAAATCACTGCTTTACGCCGTATCCTTACTGTTTTCCTTCACCCTCCCTGCCCTGGCCAGCCCGCCGGCGACCTTCACCGAGGCCAAGGTGGTGGCCAAGCAGAAGGTGTACATGGACCAGGCCAGCAGTGCCATGGGCGACCTGTACTGCGGTTGCAAATGGGCCTGGGTGGGCAAGTCTGGCGGGCGTATCGATGCCGCCTCGTGCGGCTACCAGACCCGCAAGCAGCAGAACCGCGCCGAACGCACCGAATGGGAACACATCGTGCCGGCCTACACCTTCGGCAACCAGCGCCAGTGCTGGAAGAATGGCGGCCGCGAACATTGCGTGGATGACGACCCGGTGTTCCGCGCCATGGAGGCCGATCTGTTCAACCTGTACCCGGCAGTGGGCGAGGTAAACGGTGATCGCAGCAATTTCAACTACGGCATGGTTGCTGGCAATGCAGGGCAATACGGGCAGTGCACCACCAAGGTGGACTTCGTGCAGCGTGCTGCCGAACCACGCGACGAAGTGAAAGGCCTGGTCGCCCGCACCACCTTCTACATGTACGACCGTTACAAGCTGAGCATGTCGCGCCAACAGCAGCAGTTGCTGATGGCCTGGGACAAACAGCACCCGGTGTCGGCCTGGGAGAAAGAGCGTGACCGGCGCATTGCCGCGATCATGGGGCATGCCAACCCCTTCGTGACCGGGGAACGCAAATGGACCGCCAACTACAAGCCAGTCGGCAGTGGCGTGGTGCAAGCGGTGCCGGCGAAGGCTGCCAAGCCAGAGGCAAAGCCGAGCCTGGCCAGTGCCGGGTCGGTGGGGGCGGTGCTTGGCAACCGCAACAGCCATGTCTATCACCTTTCCGTCGGCTGCCCAGGCTATACCCAGGTTACCGCGAAGAACCAGGTCACCTTCGCCACAGAGGGTGAGGCGCAGGCGGCGGGTTATCGCAAGGCGGGCAACTGCCGCTGATCGCCTTCCTCGGGGCCTGCGCGGCCCCCTTGCAATCGAGCGGGCTGCACAGCAGCCCGCAACAATGACCATCCGTCGCCCAGACGGCACCCCACTCCCCGCCCCCAGCCCAACGAATGACAGATCATCCGTAAAGGAGAGGTTCCATGATCCGCATTCGCCCACTTTCACTGTGCCTTGCCCTCGCCCTGGTCAGCGTCACTGGCACCAGCTTCGCCGCCACCGACACAGACACCGACAGCCGCCCGCAAACCGACCAGCACGGTGGCAAGACCGCCGGTGAAGACAGCAGCGTAAACAGCCCAGGTAGCAGCAAAACCAATGACAGCAGCGACACCGGCAGCAACAGCGATGCCGCCGACGGCGCCGCTGGTGGCTCCAACAGCACCGGCGAAGCAACCGGCTCCGGCGCCGGGCACACCGGTGGCACCGCCGAGGACCAGGACAGCCATTGAGGCCGGCCTGGGCTACACTGCGCCGGAACGCCCTGCCAAGGATTCACCATGAACCTCAAACCCTGGCTGCTCGCCGCCCTGCTGCCGTGCAGCGCCTTGGCCGTCGCTGGCAGCCAGGGCGCGATGTCGATCAGCTCATCGTCGTTCACCGATGGCGGCGTGATCGCCTTGCAGCAGGTTGGCCCGGACCCGGCCTGTGGTGCTGGCGAAGAGCGCACCCCGCAACTGAGCTGGGACAACCTCCCCGAAGGCACTCAGTCGCTGGCACTGATCATGTTCGATCCGGACGGCGGCAAGGGTATTGGCGTGGTCCACTGGATCGCCTACAACATCGACCCGGCCCAGGATGGGCTGAAGGAAGGCGTCGCCGGGCTGACCGGGCAAGGCGTGACCGTAGGGCGCGACTCTCGGGGCACGCTCAGCTACCGCGGCCCCTGCCCACCCGCCGGCGACAACCCGCACCACTACGCGCTGACGCTGATCGCCACCGACCTGCCACTGGGTACCCTGCCCGAAGGCCTGGACCGCAGCGGCCTGCTGCAACTGCTGCAAGGCCACGCGCTGGGGGCGCAGAGCCTGGTCGGGCGCTATGGCCACTGAGCCTGGCCGTACCGGAACAATTAAACACCCCCATAGCATTTATCCATTGAATGGCCCAGCCGAACTGAAGTAAGCTCGGGCTCATTCACTGGAGAGCAACATGCCGAAACACACCCGCAACCACGCCAACCACACCGGCCGCACCCTGCGCCCTGTGCTGGCCGTTGCCGGCTGCGTGGCACCTGCCAGCTATTACTTTGGGTATTGGTTTAGCCACTAGGCGCCGATACCCACACGGCGCCCACCTTCGAGGGGCCGCCGAACATGAGAATACTCAAACCCCCGGTCGGCTCCCCGACCGGGGGTTTTGCTTTTCAGGCCTTTGAACAACACCGATTCACATTGAGGACAGATTCATGAACTACGCCACTTATTACTACGCAAACACCTACGCCTGGCGATTTAGCCAATCCCGTTCGGGCCAGCCTGCCGCCTCCGTTCGGTCTTCCACAGGTGGCAATGCAGCAGCCAATACGAATTCAACGATTTGTCGAACACCTCGATAGGGCCGACGACGCGGGCCAGAACCCGCCGTCCGCCCAGGGAAAAAACGCCATGCACGCCTCCAGCCTCGCCCTGACCCAGCCGCAAGCAGCCAACACCACCGTCAGCCAGCGCCTGCCCAGCCCGCACCTGCTCAAGCAGCAAATGCCGCTGTCCAGCGAACTTACCCAGCAAGTCCATGCCCACCGCCAGGCCATTCGCGACATCCTCGAAGGCCGCGACCAGCGCCTGCTGGTGATCGTTGGCCCGTGCTCGATCCACGACCCGCGCTCGGCCCTGGAATACGCCGACCGCCTGGCAGCCCTCAGCCGCGAAGTCGACGACAAGCTGCTGCTGGTGATGCGCGCCTACGTCGAAAAACCCCGCACCACGGTCGGCTGGAAAGGCCTGGCCTACGACCCGCACCTCGATGGCAGCGACGACATGCACGCCGGCATCGCCCTGTCCCGCGGGCTGATGCTGAACATGATCGAACGCGGCCTGCCGGTCGCCACCGAACTGCTGCAGCCAATGGCCGCCGGCTACTTCGATGACCTTCTGGCCTGGGCCGCGATTGGCGCGCGCACCACCGAGTCGCAGATCCACCGCGAAATGGTCAGTGGCCTGGAGCTGCCGGTCGGCTTCAAGAACGGCACCGACGGCGGCATCGCCATCGCCAGCGACGCCATGCGCAGTGCCGCCCACCCGCACCGCCACTTCGGCATGGATGCGCAGGGCTACCCGGCCATCATCGAGACCTTGGGCAACCCGGACACCCACCTGGTGCTGCGCGGCGGCCACAAGGGCCCGAACTTCGACGCCAACAGCATCGCCATGGCCCGCCAGGCGCTGGCCAAGGCCGGGCTGCAGGCGCGGATCATGGTCGATTGCAGCCATGCCAACAGCGGCAAGGACCCGGCGCGTCAGCCGGCGGTTTTCAACGATGTGCTGGCGCAGCGCCTGGCCGGCGACCGCTCGATCGTCGGCGTGATGATCGAAGGGCACCTGTTCGACGGCTGCCAGGCGCTGGGCAAGGGCGCGCTGAAATACGGCGTGTCGATCACCGACGGTTGCCTGGGTTGGGCCTCGACCGAAACCCTGTTGCGCGAGGCGGCACAAAAACTCTAGGCAGCGGGACGCAAGCCTGGCGAGACATACCCTGGACAAGTACGCTAGGCTTGCCTTTTTTACCCCAAGGAGCAGTACCCATGGCCCGTGCAACCGCCCGCCACATCCTGGTCAGCAGCATCGATAAATGCAACGAACTGAAAGCCCAGATCGAAGCAGGCGCCGACTTCGCTGAAATCGCCAAAGCCAACTCCACCTGCCCGTCCAGCCGCCAGGGCGGTGACCTGGGCTCGTTCGGCCCGGGCCAGATGGTCAAGGAGTTCGACACCGTGGTGTTCAGCGCCCCGATCAATACCGTGCAAGGCCCGGTGAAGACCCAGTTCGGCTACCACCTGCTGGAAGTGACCAGCCGCCAGGACTGATTCACCTGTTCAGGTGATGAGATCCCCTGTGGGAGCGGGCGTGCCCGCGAATGCGTCCGAGCATGCAGCCTCGTTGCCTGAGCTGACGCATTCGCGGGCACGCCCGCTCCTACAGAGATTGTGGTGCCTGTTCCTGCTTTGCCTGGCTTTCAACGCCCACGCCGCCTCCACCCACGCCCTCACCGTCTACGGCGAAGCCCCGCGCTACAACGCCAGCTTCCAGCATTTCGACTACGTCAACCCCGACGCCCCCAAAGGCGGCATCCTGCGCCGCTCGGCCATCGAGATTGGCCAGTTCGACCATATCCTGCCGTACATCGACAAAGGCATCGGTGTCAGCGAGGTCGATGGCCTGCTGTACGCGCCACTGGCCGTGCGCTCGTTCGATGAACCCTACACCGTCTACGGCCTGATCGCCCGGCGCATGGAGCGCGGCCCGGAGGATGCCTGGCTGCGTTTCGAGATCGACCCGCGCGCCACCTTCGCCGATGGCAAGCCGGTGCGCGCCGAGGACGTACGCTTTACCTTCGAGCTGCTGATGAGCAAGGGCAGCCTGAGGTATCGCACCCAGTTCGCCGATGTTGCCGCCGTCGTGGTGGAAAGCCCACACAGCGTGCGCTTCGACTTCAAGCCTGACCACGGCCGCACCCTGCCACTGGACCTCGCCAGCTTGCCGGTACTACCCGAACACGACTGGCAGCAGCGCGATTTTGCCAACGGCGCCGGCTTCGACAAGCCGGTCGGCAGCGGGCCGTACCGTATCGGGAGCATCGACAACGGCCGCAGCATCACCTTCCAGCGCGACGCCAACTGGTGGGCGCGCGATCTGCCGGTCAGCCGTGGCCGCTACAATTTCGACAAGCTGCGCATCGAGTACTTCGGTGATACCGAAGTGGCGCGGCAGGTGCTCAAAGGCGGCGGCTACGACTACAACCGCGAGTTCTCCGCCACCGCCTACACCCTGGGCTACAACGGCGCGCAACTGGACGACGGCCGCCTGCAGCGCGCCCACCTGGGCCCGGCCAAACCGCAGGTGGCCCAAGGCTTCGTGTTCAACCTCGACCGGCCGCAGTTCAAGGACCGTCGCGTGCGCCAGGCGCTGGGCATGCTGTGGGACTACGAGTGGAGCAACCGGCAGATGATGCGCAACATGTACATCCGCCAGCAGAGCGTGTTCTCCAATACCCCGCTGGCCGCCCGCCAACTGCCGGATGCCGGCGAGTTGAAACTGCTCGAACCGTTGCGCGGCAAGGTGCCGGACGAAGTCTTCAGCACCGTGTTCACCGCCCCGGTCACCGATGGTTCGGGGATAATCCGCAAGCAGCAGCTGCAGGCACTGGCGCTGCTCGAACAAGCCGGCTGGCGCCCCGAAGGCGACCGCCTGGTGAACAGCCAGGGCACGCCGCTGGCGTTTACCTTCCTCAACGGCCAGGCAGGCATGGAGCGCCTGCTGCTGCCTTGGAAGCGCAACCTGGCCCAGATTGGCGTGACCCTGGACATCCGCAACGTCGATTCGGCCCAGTACGTCAACCGCCTGATGGCACGTGACTACGACATGATCGTTACCGGCTACCCGGTCACCCTGTCGCCTGGCGCCGAGCTGTACAACTATTTCGGCTCGGTAGCAGCCCGCGATCCTGGGTCGAACAACCTGATGGTGCTGCAGGACCCTGCCGTGGACCGCCTGATCGACGGCCTGGTGCGCGCCGACACCCAGGCCGACATGCTGTACCACGCCCATGCCCTGGACCGGGTGCTGCAATGGAACTACTACTGGATCCCCAACTACTACCCACCGGGCAGCTCCACTGTCTGGTGGAACCGCTTCGGCCTGCCCAAGGTCCAGGCTGCCTATGACGAAGGCCTGGACACCTGGTGGGAAGTCAGCCCTGCCGCGCTGACCAACGCGCAAATGGCCGAACGCCGGAAATCCTCGCCATGACCACCTACATACTGCGCCGCCTGCTGCTGATCGTCCCGACCCTGCTGGCGATCCTGCTGGTCAACTTCCTGATCGTCCAGGCCGCACCGGGAGGCCCGGTGGAGCAGGCAGTGGCACGCCTGCAAGGTATCGGCGGTGGCGCTCCCGGTGCCCGGGCCGAGGTGGTGCACGGCGAGTCACGTGCCACCCGTGGCCTGGACCCGAAACTGATCGAGGAGATCAAACGCCAGTACGGCTTCGACAAGTCCGCCCCCGAGCGCCTGTGGCTGATGCTGGGCCAGTACGCCCGGCTGGACTTCGGCAACAGCTTCTTCCGCGGCGCCAAGGTCACCGACCTGATCCTCGACAAGTTGCCGGTAACCCTGTCGCTGGGCTTCTGGGCCACGCTGATCACCTACCTGGTGTCGATCCCGCTGGGCATCCGCAAGGCGGTGCGCCATGGCAGCCGCTTCGATGCCTGGAGCAGTGCACTGATCGTGGTCGGCTATGCCCTGCCCTCGTTCCTGTTCGCCCTGTTGCTGATCGTGCTGTTCGCCGGCGGCACCTCGCTGAGCTGGTTCCCGGTGCGCGGCCTGGTCTCGGACAACTTCGACGAGCTCAGCCTGCTGGGCAAGGTCGCCGACTACTTCTGGCACCTGGTGCTGCCGGTCGGCGCCCTGGTGATCGGCGGCTTCGCCACCCTGACGCTGCTGACCAAGAACGCCTTCCTCGACGAGATTTCCCGGCAATACGTGGTTACCGCCCGCGCCAAGGGCCTGAGCGAACGCCGGGTGCTGTATGGCCACGTGCTGCGCAATGCCATGCTGTTGGTGGTGGCGGGGTTGCCGCAGGCGTTGATCACGGTGTTTTTCGCCGGCTCGTTGCTGATCGAGGTGATCTTCTCGCTCGATGGCCTTGGCCGCATGAGTTACGAAGCGGCCGTGTCGCGCGATTACCCGGTGGTGTTCGGCACGCTGTTCATCTTCACCCTGGCGGGCCTGCTGATCCGCCTGATCGGTGACCTGTCTTACACCCTGCTCGACCCGCGTATCGACTTCGACGCGAGGGCATACTGATGCTTTCGCCGATCTCGCGTCGTCGCCTGCAACGCTTTCGCCGCAACCGCCTCGGCTGGGTTTCGCTGTGGCTGTTCACCGCCCTTTTGCTGCTGAGCCTGTGCGCCGAGCTGGTGGCCAACGACAAACCGCTGCTGCTGGGCTACAAGGGCGACCTGTACGTGCCGGCGCTCAAGCGTTACACCGAGCAGCAGTTCGGCGGCCAGCTGCCGTTCCAGCCAGACTACCGCAGCGCCTATGTACGCCAGTTGATCGAGCAGCAAGGTGGCTGGATGCTGTTCGCCCCCATCCCGTTCAGCGCCGATACCCCCAACTACGACCTGCAGGTGCCCACCCCCAGCCCGCCGAGCGCAAGCAACTGGCTGGGTACCGACGACCAGGGCCGCGACGTGCTGGCCCGGGTGCTATATGGCACGCGGGTATCTTTGCTGTTCGCCTTCGCCCTGACCGTGGTCAGCGTGCTGATCGGGGTGGCGGCCGGAGCCCTGCAGGGCTACCACGGTGGTTGGATCGACCTGGTCGGCCAGCGCCTGCTGGAGGTGTGGTCGGGGTTGCCGGTGCTGTACCTGCTGATCATCCTCAGCGGGTTCGTCGAGCCGGACTTCTGGTGGCTGCTGGGGATCATGGCGCTGTTCTCCTGGCTGACGCTGGTCGACGTGGTGCGCGCAGAGTTCCTGCGCGGTCGCAACCTGGAGTACGTCAAGGCCGCAAGGGCGCTGGGGTTACCAGACAGCCAGGTGATGCTGCGGCACATCCTGCCCAATGCCATGAACGCGACGCTGACCTATGTGCCGTTCATGCTGACCGGGGCGATCACCACCCTGACTGCACTGGATTTTCTCGGGTTCGGCATGCCGGCCGGGAGCGCTTCGCTGGGAGAGCTGGTGACCCAGGGCAAACAGCACCTGGAGGCGCCGTGGCTGGGCTTTACCGCGTTCTTTGCCCTGGCGGTGATTCTGTCGCTGCTGGTTTTTATTGGGGATGCCTTGCGGGAGGCCTTTGACCCCCGGACCTGATCAACGCCTGACTGGCACTTACAGCTTGTGCCAAAGGAATAAGGTCTTGATCCGGCCCAGCCCCCACAAATGCTGTTAGGAAGGCCTTTCGATCCTCCAGCAGACTAATTTGATGTGCATACGAAAATTTTCTTTGCTGCCAATAAAACGGCTCAACACCAATATCCGTAATGATGCCACGATAATCAGAGCCACGCCATGAGATGCCAAAGGCAGTCGAACCGAGCGCTAATACTTCATTTGAGAGTTCATTAAAAGCACGGCGATCCTCACTGAGTTTTCGAAGCGATGCTTTTTGCTGCTCTGAGCCACCCACCAGCGCTTTCGTAACAGCCGCGACGCCCTTGCTCACTTGACGATCGCTGACTCGCACACGTTTTCTGAATGGCCACCTGAAGAGATTAGAAAATTTTAGCCGGCCAATCCTGAACTGTCCGGACGGGTCCACATAGTTTAAAGGGTCGCCTTGGCAATAAGTGTAAGCGTTAATACCTCCGGCCCCAAAGGGGCTTAATGCGTCTGGCGATTCGAAACCCATGCGTTGTGGCTTGAATACGCGATGACCATTCCCTAACAGATACCCACCTGAAGCTGAACACAACCATTCTCCATTATATCCAGGCCTCAACGGATGGATAAGCGCCTGGGCAGAATACCCGAAGGGTAAATACGTATGAATATCAAGCGTGCGATTACACAGAAACGCCAATCCCGTATGCTTCGCATCACTAACTACCATCGTACACTTCTTGCCGGACAACGTTGCCAAGCATGCAGCCTTCACCTGAAATAGCGAGACTGATTCTCCCGCCACTAAAAGGGTAATCATTTTATCAATTTTGTAAAATCGGCGAGTATGCATTTCCTTCACTTGATATCTGGCCGCACTACCCCAACATATATTTTTTACGCGACAATTAAAACTGGCAGTTTTACTAGTGCCACGCACCATTCTAATGACAAGGGGAACAAGGCATACTCCCTTGTTACTCAAAGGGGAGCCCCATGCACGACAGCGACAGCCTCAAGGATTACCCCCAGGTACGACAACTGGCGATCCGCTCGCTTTTCGAAATCATCGAACAGTCCAGCGAAGGCACGGTAATCGTCGACCGCCAGGCGCGCATCGTCTGGATGAACGAACGCTACGCCCGGCGCTTTGGCCTGGCCGACGCGGCAAGCGCTATTGGCCAACCCTGCGAGGCGGTGATCCCGGGCAGCCTGATGCGCGAGGTGGTGAATAATGGCCGGCCAATCCTGCTGGACATGCTCGACACCCCGAACGAGCCGCTGGTGGTTATGCGCCTGCCCATCCACGACGACCAGGGCGCGCTAATCGGTGCCATCGGCTTTGCCCTGTTCGACGAGTTGCGCAGCCTGTCGCCGCTGCTCAAACGCTACTCCAGCATGCAGCAGGAACTGGCCTCGACCCGCTCGCAGTTGCGCGCTCGCCAGGCCAAGTACAGCTTCGCCCAGTTCGTCGGCAGCAGCGCCGCCAGCCTGGAGGCCAAGCGCCGCGCCCGGCGTGGCGCAAGCAGTGATTCGCCGGTGTTGCTGCTGGGCGAAACCGGCACCGGCAAGGAACTGCTGGCCCATGCCATCCATGCGGCGTCGGCGCGGGCGCACAAGGCGTTTGTCAGCATCAACAGTGCGGCGATCCCCGAGACGCTGCTGGAAGCCGAATTCTTCGGTACCGCCCCCGGCGCCTTTACCGGCGCCGACCGCAAGGGCCGCAGCGGCAAGCTGCAACTGGCCGAAGGCGGCACGCTGTTCCTCGACGAGATCGGCGACATGCCGCTGGCCCTGCAGAGCAAGCTGCTGCGGGTGTTGCAGGAGAAGGAGTACGAGCCGGTAGGCTCGAACCAGATGCTGCGCAGTGATGTGCGCATCATTGCCGCCACTTCCATCGACCTGCAGGCCGCCATCGCCCGCGGGGCATTCCGCGCCGATCTGTATTACCGGCTGAATGTGCTGCCGATCGAGGTGCCACCACTGCGGCAACGGCTGGAGGACCTGCCGGCACTGTGCGAGGCCATCCTGGGCGAACTGGGCAGCCAGTATGAGCTCGAGGCCGAAGCGCAGCAGCTACTGGCGCGGCATGCATGGCCGGGGAACATTCGCGAGCTGCGCAATGTGCTGGAGCGGGCCACGCTGCTGGCGGATCAGCCGCGGCTGGGGGTGGCGGATCTTCGGGCGGCATTGGGGCCGTTGAGCCCGGTGGCGGGTGAACCTATGCGGCAGACTTACCGTGAGGCCTGTGAGGCATTTGAGCGCGAGCTGATTGTCGGGGCACTGGCCGAACATGGGGGAAATGTGCCGGAAGCTGCGTCGGCGTTAGGACTGGGGCGGTCAACGCTATATAAGAAGATGGTAGCGCTCGGTCTCTGAGTGGAGACTTTTGTTTCCATTTAGAGACTGTCGCGAGGGCTTTGCCCTCGATCGCGACACGAGGCCGCTCCTACAGGAGATCGCGGTGCACATGTAGGAGCGGCCTTGTGTCGCGATGGGCCGCAAAGCGGCCCCAAAATCTCAAGACAGAGACAAAAATTCAGAAGAAAACAAAATAACCATATAAATCAATGAGTTAAAAACTGGCACGATTCCCGCTATCTCCTGCTCACCGATAAAAACAAGACTCACCCAGGAGACCCACCCCGATGACCGTGCTCATCGCCCTCGCCGCTCTGGCCCTGCTGATGCTGGCTGCCTACCGCGGCTACAGCGTAATCCTCTTCGCCCCCATCGCCGCCCTCGGTGCAGTAATGCTCACCGACCCGTCCGCCGTGGCCCCCGCATTCACCGGGGTATTCATGGAGAAAATGGTCGGTTTCATCAAGCTCTACTTCCCGGTGTTCCTGCTGGGCGCCGTGTTCGGCAAGCTGATCGAGCTGTCCGGTTTCTCGCGCTCGATTGTCGCCGCCGCCATCCGCGTGCTCGGCACCCGCCAGGCGATGCTGGTGATCGTGCTGGTCTGCGCGCTGCTCACCTATGGCGGCGTGTCGCTGTTCGTGGTGGTGTTCGCGGTGTACCCGTTCGCCGCCGAGATGTTCCGCCAGAGCAATATCCCCAAGCGCCTGATCCCGGCAACCATCGCCCTGGGCGCGTTCTCGTTCACCATGGATGCCCTGCCCGGCACCCCACAGATCCAGAACATCATCCCCAGCACCTTCTTCAACACCACCGCCTGGGCAGCGCCATGGCTGGGCCTGATCGGCACATTGTTCGTGTTCTGCGCCGGCATGGCCTACCTGCAGCGCCAGCGCAACAAGGCCCAGCGCGCCGGTGAAGGCTATGGCAGCGACTTGCACAACGAACCGGAGACCGCTGCCGACCTGGCACTGCCCAACCCCTGGCTGGCTCTGTCACCGCTGCTGCTGGTGGGGGTGATGAACCTGCTGTTCACCCACTGGATCCCGCAGTGGTACGGCCCCAGTCACAGCCTGCAACTGCCCGGCATGAGCGCACCGGTGCAAAGCGATGTGGCCAAGCTCACTGCCATCTGGGCGGTGCAGGCAGCGTTGCTGGTGGGCATCCTGATGGTGCTGGTGTGTGCCTTCGGCGCCATCCGTGCCCGCCTGGCCGAAGGCACCAAAAGCGCCGTGGGCGGCGCCTTGCTGGCGGCCATGAACACCGCCTCGGAATACGGCTTTGGCGCGGTGATCGCCTCGCTGCCGGGCTTCCTGGTATTGGCCGACGCCCTGCGCGGCATCCCCAACCCACTGGTCAACGAAGCGATTACCGTGACCTTGCTGGCCGGCATCACCGGCTCTGCCTCGGGCGGCATGAGCATCGCCCTGGCGGCCATGGGCGACACCTTCATCGCCGCCGCCAATGCCGCCAACATCCCGCTCGAAGTACTGCACCGCGTGGCCGCCATGGCCAGCGGTGGCATGGACACCCTGCCGCACAACGGTGCGGTCATCACCCTGCTGGCCGTGACCGGGCTGACCCACCGCGAGGCCTACAAGGACATTTTCGGTATTACCCTGATCAAGACCCTGGCGGTGTTCGTGGTCATCGCCACGTTCTACGCCACCGGCATCGTCTAAGGAGCTTTGCATGACCCTCAAAGGCAAGACCGCACTCGTCACCGGTTCCACCAGCGGCATCGGCCTGGGCATTGCCCAGGTGCTGGCCCGCGCAGGCGCCAACATCGTGCTCAACGGCTTCGGCGACCCTGCCCCGGCGCTGGCCGAGATCGCCCGGCACGGGGTGAAGGCAGTCCATCACCCGGCCGACCTCTCGGACGTGGCCCAGATCGAAGCGCTGTTCGCCGTGGCCGCGCGCGAGTTCGGCGACGTCGACATCCTGGTCAACAACGCCGGTATCCAGCACGTGGCGCCAGTGGAACAGTTCCCGCTGGAAAGCTGGGACAAGATCATCGCCCTCAACCTGTCGGCCGTGTTCCACGCTACGCGACTGGCCCTGCCTGGCATGCGCACGCGCAATTGGGGGCGCATCATCAACATCGCTTCTGTGCACGGCCTGGTCGGCTCTACCGGCAAGGCGGCCTATGTGGCGGCCAAGCACGGCGTGGTCGGCCTGACCAAGGTGGTGGGCCTGGAAACCGCCACCAGTAACGTCACCTGCAATGCCATCTGCCCTGGCTGGGTGTTAACCCCGCTGGTGCAGAAGCAGATCGACGATCGTGCTGCCAACGGTGTCGATCCGCTGCAAGCGCAGCACGATCTGCTGGCAGAAAAACAACCGTCGCTGGCCTTCGTCACCCCCGAGCACCTGGGTGAGCTGGTACTATTCCTGTGCAGCGAGGCCGGTAGCCAGGTTCGCGGTGCCGCCTGGAACGTCGATGGTGGCTGGTTGGCCCAGTGACGGGCGGCCTGGGCCTGGCGGCGGTCTTGCATTCGTTTATCTGCAAGGAGGCCCTATGCGCCCAACCCCGATGACCGCGATTCTGGCCCTGACCCTGGCTGCCGCCGCACCCGCGATGGCAGCCAGCCTGAAGGACGTCGCGCCCTACCCCGAGGCGGAAAAAGGCTTTACCCGGCAGGTCATCCACCTGCCGGCCCAGGCTGATGAGTCGGCCTATCAACTGGAAATCCTCGCCGGCAAGACCCTGAGGGTGGATTGCAATCGCCAGCGCCTGGGCGGCAGCCTGGAGGAACGTACCCTGGAAGGCTGGGGCTACAGCTACTACCGCCTGGACAAGGTCAGCGGCCCGGCCAGCACGCTGATGGCCTGCCCCGATGGCAAGAAGACCGAGGCCTTCGTGCCTGTGGTCGGTGAAGGCTTCATGCTGCGCTACAACAGCAAGCTGCCGGTGGTGGTGTATGTGCCCAAGGACGTCGAAGTGCGCTACCGCGTGTGGACCGCGTCGCAGGACGTGCAAAAGGCTAAAGTAGAGTAAAACGCAAGCCTTTGGCCTTGATGGTGCCTTCATCGCCGGCAAGCCGGCTCCCACAGGTTGGTCACTGCACTCAAGACCTGTGAGGTTCCTGTGGGAGCTGGCTTGCCGGCGATGGGGCCCTTGCAGGCAACAGGAGGTTCGGCATGAACGATGTGCTCTGGCGCCCCTCCACGGCGCAGATCGAGGCCAGCCGGATGGATGCCTTCCGCCGCCGGGTCAACCTGCGTTACAACCTGCAACTCGACGACTACCACGCGCTTCACCGCTGGAGCATCGAGCAGCGCCCTGCCTTCTGGCAAACCGTTGCCGACTACTTCCACGTTCACTGGCATACCCCGCCAAGCCAGGTGCTCAGCGAAGGGCCGCAGATGCCCGATGCCCAGTGGTTCGCCAACGCCACCCTCAACTTCGCCGAACACCTGCTGCGCCGCCGTGACGACCGCCCGGCCCTGGTCGCCGTGCGCGAAGACGGCCAGCGTCAGCTGTTCACCCATGCCCAGCTGGCCGCCCAGGTGGCCGGCCTGCAAACAGCCTTGAAGGCCACCGGCATCGCCCCCGGCGACCGCGTAGCCGCCATCATGCCCAATACCTGGCAGACCCTTGTCGCCATGCTTGCCTGCACAAGCCTCGGTGCGGTCTGGTCCAGCTCCTCGCCCGAGTTTGGCGTGCACGGCATCATCGACCGCTTCGGCCAGATCGAGCCCAAGCTGCTGATCGCCTGCGCCGGGTACCAGTACGCCGGCAAAGCCATCGACCAGGTGGACAAGGTCAACCAGGTGTGCGCGCAGCTGCCCGGGCTGGAACAGTTGATCGTGGTACCCCACACCCGCAGCGGAACGCGTGTCGACGAATTCCAGGCCGCCAATGTCAGCCTGTGGGACGAGTTCTATCAGCCCGGCGGCGAGCCCCGCTTCACCCCGCTGCCCTTCGATCACCCGCTGTACATCCTGTATTCCAGCGGCACCACCGGCGTACCCAAGTGCATCGTCCACCGCGCCGGCGGCGTGTTGTTGCAGCACCTGAAGGAACATGGCCTGCACAATGACCTGAAAGCCGATGACGTACTGTTCTACTACACCACCTGCGGCTGGATGATGTGGAACTGGCTGGTCAGCGGCCTGGCGGTGGGCGCCACGCTGGTGCTGTATGACGGCTCGCCCTTCCATCCCGGCCCCGAGCGGCTGCTGGACCTGATCGACGCCGAGGATATCCAGGCCTTCGGTACCAGCGCCAAGTACCTGGCGGCACTGGAGCAGGCGGGCCTGGAGCCTGCGGCAAGCCACCGCCTGGCGCGCTTGCGCCTGCTACTGTCCACCGGCTCGCCACTGTCGCCACACAGCTACGACTACGTGTACCGCAAGATCAAGGCCGACCTGTGCCTGGCGTCGATGTCCGGCGGTACCGATATCGTCTCCTGCTTCGTGCTGGGCAACCCGACCCTTCCAGTGCGCCGTGGCGAGATCCAGTGCAAGGGCTTGGGCATGGCGGTGGAAGTATGGAACGAGCATGGCCAGCCGGTGCTGGGCGAAAAAGGCGAGCTGGTGTGCACGCGCAACTTCCCGTCCATGCCGCTGGGGTTCTGGAAGGACACGGACGGCAGCCGCTATCACGACGCCTACTTCAGCCAGTTCCCGGGGGTGTGGGCCCAGGGCGACTACGCCGAACAGCGTGCCGACGGCGGGCTGGTGATTCATGGCCGCTCCGATGCCGTGCTCAACCCCGGTGGCGTGCGCATTGGCACGGCGGAGATCTACCGCCAGGTGGAAAAGGTCGAGCAGGTGCTGGAAAGCGTGGCCATCGGCCAGGACTGGCAAGGCGACGTGCGGGTGGTGCTGTTCGTTCGCCTGCGTGACGGCCTGCAGCTGGATGAGGCCCTGCGCCAGCACATCCGCCAGGTGATCCGCCAGTACACCACGCCCCGCCATGTACCGGCGGTGATCGCCCAGGTCGATGACATCCCGCGTACCATCAGCGGCAAGCTGGTGGAGTTGGCGATTCGCAATGTGGTGCATGGCTTGCCGGTGAAGAACACCGACGCCCTGGCCAACCCCGAGGCACTGGAGCAGTTCCGGGATCGCGAGGAGTTGCGCACCCCGTAATGAAGGTATTCACCGTCATTGTGGAAGCGGCCTTGCGTCGCGAAAGGGCTGCAAAGCAGCCCCGGGATTTCAGCAGCGAAGCATAGATTTCTGGGGCCGCTTTGCGGCCCTTTCGCGACGCAAGGCCGCTCCCACAATGGCCTCCACTCGACTCGATCAGGCATAATGCCCACCTTTTTCGCCCCCGAAGCACAGGTACTCCATGAAAGCCCAAGCCCGCCACATCCTGGTCAAGACCGCTGACGAAGCCGAAAAGCTCAAGCAGCGCATCGCCAATGGCGAGGCTTTCGACGTGCTCGCAAAAAAGTTCTCCACCTGCCCTTCGGGCAAACGTGGCGGCGACCTGGGTGAAATCCGCCCCGGGCAGATGGTCGGCGCCATCGACCAGGTGATCTTCAAGAAACCCCTGCGTGTGGTGCACGGGCCGATCAAGAGCAAGTTCGGCTATCACCTGGTGCAGACGTTCTACCGCGATTAAGCGCGCCGCGCAGCCAGCAGCCCGAGACCCGCGCAACCCAGCAATGAGGCGCTGACCCGGTTGAACAGCCGGCGTGGGCCGGGCTGGCTGAACCAGCGTTGCATGTACGCCCCCAGGCCGGCGTAGATGGCGATGGCGGCCCATTCCAGCAACAGGAACAACGCACCCAACCAAAGGAACTGCTCGCTCACCGGAGTGGTACTGCCGACCGAAACGAACTGCGGCAGGAACGCGGTGAAGATCAGGATAGCCTTCGGATTACCAGCAGCCATCCAGAACTCCTGGCGTATCAGACGCCAAGTGCCGTGCGGCTGATCACCTGCAACCGCGGCCTCGCCCACCGGTGCCCGCCACAGTTGCCAGGCGATATAGAACAGGTAGGCCGCCCCCGCCAACTTGATGGCCAGGAACAGGTATTCGCTGGTGTGCAGCACCACTGCCAGGCCCATCGCCGCCAGGGCGATCATGCCGCTGAAGGCGACGATGCGCCCGCCACCGGCCACGCAGGCCGTACGCAGGCCGTAACGGCTGGCATTGTGCAGCGACAGCAGGTTGTTCGGCCCCGGCGCCATGTTCAGGGCGAAACAGGCGGGGATGAAAAGCAGCAGGCTTGAAAGGTCCATTATCGTTTTCCTTTGGCAACAGGCGCCTATTTCGGCGCGTAGCTGGCCTGGTGGTCAAGTTACAGCCAGTGGAAAAAACTGTATGGGTGCGCGGCGCCTGATAAGCTGCCTGGCATATCGAGGACCCTGTGATGCCCCGTTCCCATGCCGCGCTGTGGCGCGACCCGGCCCTGCCGCATGTCGAAAGCCGCCGCGCCTGCCATAGCCGCGCCTGCTACAAGGCCCACAGCCACCCAACGTTTTCCATCGGTGTGGTGGATGCCGGCCACAGTCATTTCACCGGTGCCGGCAACGGCCAGCAACGCCTGACGCCTGGCACTCTGGTGCTGGTCCCGGCCCGCCGGGTACATGCCTGCAACCCCGAGCCCGGGCAGGCGTGGAGCTACCAGATGCTGCACGTGGATGCCGACTGGCTGGCTCAGCTGCACCTGGAGTCCGGGCTGGATGGTGCCGGGCCCGGCGAGCCGGCACGTATCTGCCAGGAGCCGGAGGTATATCGGCAGTTCTGCGAACTGAACAGTTTGCTGTTTTCCAGCGCCAGCAACGGAGAGAAAGATGCGGCGCTGATTGCCTTTCTGGGTGACCTGGACTTTGCCAGGCACGCGCCGCTGACACCGGCACCGGCCCTGGGGGCGACCGCGTTGAGTGGGCTGATTGCGCACATCGAAGGCCAGGACCCGGCGCAGTTGAGCCTGGCGGTACTCGCCCGGCAGGCCGGGCTTGGGCGCTACCAGTTGATTCGCGCATTTCGCGCGGCCACCGGGTTCACTCCGCATGCCTACCTGCTAAATGCCCGGGTCAACCGTGGGCGCCAATTGTTGGGTGAAGGGCAGGCCCTGGCGGAGGTGGCCTATCGGCTCGGTTTTGCCGACCAAAGCCATTTCCAGCGGGTGTTCAAGGCCCATGTGGGGGTGACACCGGGGCAGTATCGGGATCGGCTTGGCCTTTGAGGTTTTGGGCTCACGTTGTACCTGTGGGAGCGGGCGCGCCCGCGAACACCGGCTACGCCGGTGCCATTCTCCGCGCTGGATTTTTCGCGGGCACGCCCGCTCCCACAGGTACCGCGCCTGCTGGCTTGGCCTGCAATATTGTTCAATACGGCATTTGCGCTGAGGGGCAGAGTCAGGCTTTTCCGCCAGAGCAGCCACACCCCAATGCAACAGTTCCTGATCATCGCCCTCGCCCACTTCCTCGCCCTGCTCTCTCCCGGCCCGGACTTCTTCCTGGTCGCACGCACTTCGGTCAACGCCGGCTGGCGCGTCGCGAGCGGCGCCTGCCTGGGTATCGCCCTGGCCAATGGCGTGTTCATCGCCATGGCTTTCACCGGTTTGTCGGTGCTGCAGGAAGGCAGCCTGCTGTTCACCGCCCTGCAACTGGCCGGCGCCGGCTACCTGATGTACATCGGCACCCTGTTCCTGCGCCATGCCGGGCAAACCAGCCTGGGCACAGTCGCTGGCAAGCAGACCGCCCAAGGGTGGTGGCGTGGATTGGGCATGGGGTTCCTGTCCGGCATCCTCAACCCCAAGAATGCGCTGTTCTATGCCAGTCTGGTAAGCATGGTCGCCAGCGCTAGCTTTGCCTGGAAAGCAACCTGTGCCCTGTGGATGTTCAGCATCGTGCTGCTGTGGGACTTGCTGATTGCCGTGGCCATCGGCAACCCGCTGGTGCTGCGGCGCTTCGCCGGCAGCCTGCCCTGGCTGGAACGGGCCTCCGGGGCCATGCTGGTGCTATTGGCTACGGCACTGTTGTTTCACCTGGCCTGGGGCTGACCAGTTGCAGGGTCCGCATGTCCATCAAGGTGAAATGGCCACTGGCCCAGCCCCCGGTGTCCAGGTGCCAGACGTTGCCCAGCAGCTTGGCTTCCAGTACCGGCGTGTGGCCCACCAACAAGGCACGCAGGCCCTGCACGGGCTCGGTATCACCTACCTTCAACCGCCGCCGCGACCATTGGCACACTTCCCGTACTTGCGGGTCGTCATCCAGTTCCAGCCAGGTCCTCAACACCGTCCAGTCGGCATATGGGCTGTCGGCATGCAGCAGCCCTACCAAGCCCGCCGCACTTTCAACCTCTATCGCAATCGGCAGCTGCTCGAATCGCTCCACGAAACGCAACTGCCGAGCCTTCGGCAGGTCCAGAAACCAGCCACCCCCGGCGGCGCGGTACATGTCCAGATCGAGCCGCCCGCCGCGCACGCGGGTAATCGCCAGGGCCTCGTGATTACCCTGCACGGCATGGAACCAGGGCTGCGCCAGCCAATCCAGCGCCGCCTCGCTGTCCGGGCCACGGTCGACCAGGTCCCCCACGCTGAACAGGCGGTCCACGGCCGGATCGAACCCCACCCCATCCAGGCATTGCTGCAGGCGCTGGAAGTGACCATGGATATCGCCCACGGCCAGGTCACGCCCCCGCAGGTTGGCAATCAGACGCCGAAACCGTGCCATTACAATCTTCCTCTGCTGGCGCCGCCATGCCAGGGGTAAAATGGACGCACACGCAGTCTGCCCCGGAGGTGCATCATGCGTACCGCCCTCGTGTGTGCCGTGCTCATGGCGCTGTCACTGGACAGCATGGCACAAGGTGCCCCGGCCGCGCAGGTCGAGGTACGTTTCGACCATCCGGAAAAATTCCGCGATGCCAGCCTCGACAGCCACGGGTACGAGCGTGGTGCCGACGCCTATGTGATGAAAACCTTGACCCAGTACCTTCAGAAGCTTGGCCAGCGCTACCTGCAACCTGGCCAGCAACTGGTCATCGACATCCGCGACATCGACCTGGCCGGGCGTTTCGAGCCCTGGCACAGCCAGGCCTACGATGTACGCTTCATGCGCGAAATCACCTGGCCGACCATCGACCTCAGCTACACCCTCAGCCAACCGGGCAAACCCGACCAGCAGGCGCAGGAACGGGTCAGCGACAAGATGTACCTCAGCCGCCCGGGCCGGGTCACGAGCAGCAGCGACCGCCTGTATGCCGAAAAGGCCATGCTCGACGACTGGTTCCGCCAGCGTTTCGCCGTCCACCCGGCATCCTGAAAATCCCTTCACTGGTACAGGCGTTGGTGCCGGTAGTATGCTCGGCCCTTCAACCTGTACCAGGGAAGGGTTTTTCATGAAGTTGTGCGCCGTGCAACTGGCATCGCTCAAGGGCGATGTGCAAGCCAACCTCGAACGCCACCTGGCCTGCATCGAACAGGCCGCGGCCCTTGGTGCCGAACTGGTGGTATTTCCCGAACTGTCGCTGACCGGCTATGAGCCAACCCTCGCGCGCCAGGCCGCCCTGCCAGTCAGTTCGGCACGGCTGGACCCGCTGCAGGCAGCCTGCGACCGGTTTGGTATCACTGTCGCAGCGGGCCTGCCACTGCCGACCCCTGATGGCATTCGTATCGGCATGCCAATCCTCAGCCCCGGTGTGGCGCGCCAGGCCTATGCCAAGCGGCGCCTGCATGATGATGAACTGCCCTGGTTCACCCCAGGCGATCAAGCCTTGCTGCTGCAGGTGGGCGCGCACCGGGTAGCGCCTGCGATCTGCTACGAATCGATGTTCATGGCGCATGCGGCAGCCGCGCGGGAACACGGCGCCGACCTGTACCTGGTCAGTGTGGCGAAAACTGCCAACGGCATTCGCGAGGGTTACCTGCACTACTCCGAGGTGGCTCGAGAGCTGGGCATGCCAGTGTTGCTGGCCAACTGCGTGGGGCCGGCCGACACCTTCATCGGCGCTGGCGGCTCGGCGGCGTGGGACAGCCAGGGGCGCTTGCTGGCCAGCCTGGACGACCACAGCGAAGGTCTGATCGTGCTGGACACCGTCAACGCCAGTGCCATGGCAGTGCCCCTGAACCCACACCCGGCATGATCTATCTGTTTCTGGCGTTGCTGAGCTATGCCTGTACCTACTACCTGACGGGTCTGCTCATCCAGGGGCAACTGGCCGATGTGGCCGAGGGTTTGCGCCACCGGCCCGACGCGCCGACACCTGGCGAGTACCTGCGCGCAGTCAAGCCCCATGCGCGCCGGGCCCATCGGCAGTACACCCTGATGGCCGGCTCGGCGTTGGCCGTGCTGGTCTGCCTGGTCGCCAGCTGGTTCTACTGACGCCTTACAGGTCCAGTGCCAGGCTTTGCCGGCCCTCCAGCGCCAGCAGGTACTGCTTGGCCGCCAGGCCACCGGCAAAGCCGGTGAGGCTGCCCGAAGCACCGATCACCCGATGGCACGGGGCGATGATCGAGATCGGGTTGCGGCCATTGGCGGCGCCTACCGCACGCACCGCGCTGGGGTTGCCGATCTGCCGGGCGATGTCGCTGTAGCTGCGGGTTTCACCGAACGGTATCGCCAACAGCGCGGCCCACACCTGTCGCTGGAATTCGGTGCCGGCAAAATCCAGCGCCAGTTCGAAGCGCTGGCGTTTGCCGGCAAAGTACTCGCCGAGCTGGCGGGCGGTTTCCAGCAGTACCGGGCACTGGTCATCGCGGTGCAGGGCGCCAAGGCGCACGCGGTTTTCCCGCTCCTCTTCCCAGAGTACGGCTGCCAGGCACTCGCCACGGGCTATTAGGGTCAAGGTGCCGACGGGCGACTGCATGAAGGTGAATGCGCTGGACATAAGCAGGCTCCTGCCAGGTTGCGATCAACCTACTGTACGCATCCCCAGTTCTGCCTGCATCCGCTTTCTTGCTCAGGCAATCACGCAAGCGGAACATCGGCGTCGGCATATTGCCCGGACCAGAGTGCCCTCCACCGCGTCGCCTGCTTCGCGGGTGAACCCGCTCCCACAGGAGCCCCACCAGCTGAAGGAATGCGCCGTACCTGTAGGAGCGGGCGCGCCCGCGAACACCGGCGTAGCCGGTGCCATCCTCCGCGTCGCCTGCTTCGCGGGCATGCCCGCTCCCACAGGGACCCCATCAGCCGGGCCCTGCCAGCATTCAGAGAAATGCCTGGCGAATCCGCTTCTTGTCGATTTTGCCAACGCTGGTCTTTGGGATCTCGTCCACGCAACGCAACTGCCGCGGTATCGCCCATTTGTTCAGGTGCCCGCTGTCGACAAACGGCTGCAGATGCCCTGCCAATGCCGCCTGGTCGAATTGCATGCCGTCACAACGGACCACCAAGGCCAAGGGTTGCTCACCCCACTGCGGGTCCGGGATGCCGATCACCGCCACCGAAGCGACAGCCGGGTGCTGGCTGATCAGGTTTTCCAGCGCCACCGAGCTGACCCACTCGCCTCCGGTCTTGATCACATCCTTGATCCGGTCACGAATACGCACCACACCCGCAGGGTCGATGCAGGCCAGGTCGCCAGTATGCATCCAGCCCCCCAGCCACAACGCGGCACCCTGCTCCGGTTCATGCAGATAGCCCTGGGTCAGCCACGGGGCACGCACCACGATTTCACCCAGGCTCTCGCCGTCGCGGGGCACATCAATGCCTTCAGCGTCGACGATGCGCAGGTCCACCAGGGCAATCGGCACGCCGGCATCGATACGCAGCGGCAGCTGTTGCGCCATGGGCAGTGCCAGCAGCTCGGCGCTCAGGTGGGTGATGCTGAGCAGCGGGCAGCTTTCCGACATGCCGTAACCACAATGCACGCTGATGCCGCGCTCACTGGCACGCTGCGCCAGGCCCAGGGTAAGGGCGCTGCCGCCCAGCAGCATCTTCCAGCCGCTCAGGTCGGCGCGGCGCCCTTCGTCGCTGTCGAGCATCATCTGCAGCACCGTGGGCACGCAATGGGAGAACGTCACGCCCTCGTCGCGGTACAAGCGCACCAGGCGGTTGGGCTCGTAGCGCCCCGGGTAGACCTGCTTGATGCCCAGTGCCGTGGCCACATAGGGCACGCCCCAGGCGTGCACATGGAACATCGGCGTAATGGGCATGTACACGTCGCCGCTGCGCAGCAGCGGTACCTCGCCGCAGGCAGCCAGGGTGCCCTGCTCGACCAGGGTATGCAGCACCAGTTGCCGGTGGCTGAAGTACACGCCCTTGGGGTTGCCGGTGGTACCGCTGGTATAGAACAGCGTGGCCAGCGAGTGCTCGTCGAAATCGGCGAAGTCGAACTGTGGCTCGGCAGCCGCCAGCAGCGCTTCGTACTCACCCAACAACGGCACATCTTGCGTTGCCGGGCCGCCTTCGCCGAGGCGAATGAAACCCTCGACCGTCGGCAAGTCATCGCGCAGTTGCGCCATCAACGGCAGGAAGTCGTCATGCACCAGTACCAGGCGGTCCTCGGCATGGTTCATGGTGTAGCGCACCTGATCGGTGGACAGCCGTACGTTCACCGTGTGCAGCACCGCACCCAGCATCGGTACGGCGAAGAAGCATTCAAGGGCCCGATGGCTGTCCCAGTCGAGCAAGGCCACGGTGTCGCCAGGCTTGACCCCCGCGGCGGTCAGCACATTGGCCAGCCGCTGAACGCGTTCAAGCAGCGTAGTGTAGGTGTAGCGCAGCTTGTCGGCGTAGACGATTTCCTGGTTGGGCTGGTAGCGCACGCCCGACAGCAGCAGGCGCTTGATCAGCAGCGGATAGGCGTAGGCCTGCTCGGCCGCAGGCATGATGCGAGTGGTGATCATGTCGGCGGCCTTCACAGTTGCCCGGCCTCGAGCAGGTACAGGCTGTCGCTACCGGCCCTGACGCTGGCGCTCAGCGAATGAATACGTGGCAGCAGGCGGGCAAAGTAGAAACGCGCGGTGCCCAGCTTGCTCAGGTGAAACGGCTCGGGAGCTGCATGACACTGGCAAACCACGGCCATGCGTGCCCACAGGTAGGCGTAGAAGGTGTAGCCAAACACCTGCAGGTACTCCACCGCCGCCGCGCCCAGCTCACGCGGGTTGCCCTGGGCCCGATCGAGCAACCAGGCGGTCAGCTCGTCGAGGTTGCGCACGGCAGCCAGCAGCGGCGCGCCGAACTCGGCGCACGCCGCGGGCAGCGTCTCGACAAAGGCAGTAATTTCATCGGACACGCTGCGATAGGCCTGGCCGCCATCGGCAAACAGTTTACGCCCCACCAGGTCGAGGGCCTGGATGCCATTGGTGCCTTCGTAGATCTGGGTAATGCGGCAGTCGCGGATCAACTGCTCCTGGCCCCATTCGCGGATATAGCCATGACCGCCCAGCACCTGCTGGCCATGCACGGTGGTTTCCAGCCCCATGTCGGTGAGGAAGGCCTTGGCCACTGGCGTGAGCATTGCCACCTTGGCCTCGGCCTGGGCGCGTGCGACCGGGGCCTCGCTGTATTTGGCCAGGTCCAACTGCAGTGCCACATAGGTAGAGAAGGCCCGCCCGCCTTCGTTCAGCGCTTTCATGGTCAGCAGCATGCGCCGCACATCCGGGTGGACGACGATCGGGTCAGCGGCTTGCCCCGGCGCTTCGGCACCCGTCGGCGCACGGCCCTGCTGGCGATCACGGGCATAGGCAATGGCGCCCTGGTAGGAGCGTTCGCCCAGGGCCAGGCCCTGGATTCCTACACCAAGGCGCTCGTAGTTCATCATGGTGAACATCGCGTTGAGGCCCTTGTTCGGTTCGCCGACCAGATAGCCGATTGCACCGTCGAAGTTCATCACGCAGGTGGCCGAGGCCTTGATGCCCATCTTGTGCTCGATCGACCCGCAGCTCACCGCATTGGCCTCGCCCAGCACGCCGTCGGCGTCAACCAGCACCTTGGGCACCAGGAACAGCGAGATGCCCTTGGGCCCGGCGGGCGCATCCGGCAGCCGCGCCAGCACCAGGTGGATGATGTTCTCGGTCAGGTCCTGCTCACCGCCAGTGATGAAGATCTTGGTCCCGCTGATGCGGTAGCGGCCATCGGCAACCGGCTCGGCGCGGGTGCGAATCAGGCCCAGGTCGGTGCCAGCGTGCGGCTCGGTCAGGCACATCGAACCGGTCCAGCGCCCTTGGTACATGGGCGGCAGGTACAGCGCCTTCAACGGCTCGCTGGCATGGTTGAGCAGCGCCAGGCAGGCCCCGGCGGTCAGCATCGGGTACAGGCCGAACGACAGGTTGGCGGCATTGAGCATTTCTTCGAGCTGGGCACCGATCACTTTCGGCATGCCCATGCCCCCATATTCCGGGGCACCGGCCACACCCACCCAGCCATCCGCGGCAAATGCCCGGTAGGCGTCGGCGAAGCCATCGGGGGTGTGTACCTGGCCGGCCTCCCAGCGGCAGCCCTGCTCGTCGCCACTGCGGTTGAGCGGCGCCACCACCTCGGCAATCAGCCGGCCGGCCTGTTCGAGCACGGCCCGGGCTGTGTCGCCATCTACCTGCTCGGCCAGCGCGGGCGTTTGCGCCCACCAGGCCGGGATGTCGAACACTTCGTTGAACAGAAAATCCATGTCGCGCAGTGGCGGAAGGTAATCAGACATGAGGCGAACACTCGGTTTCTTGGGTTTGCGGAAGCGACGTGGCCGGGGCCTCGGCAGGCGCCGGGGCGGCCTGGCCACGCAGGAGGAAATGCGACAACGCGGGGATCAACACCAGCGCACCGAGCATGTTCCACAGGAACATGAAGGTCAGCAGCAGGCCCATGTCGGCCTGGAACTTGATCGGCGACCAGGCCCAGCCGACCACACCGGCCGCCAGGGTAATGCCGACCAGCCCGACCACCCGGCCGGTGAAGGCCACGGCTTTCTGGTAGGCCTGGGCCAGGCTCAACCCGGCGCGCTGGTAGTGCAGTTGCACGCTGAGCAGGTACAGCGCGTAGTCCACGCCAATACCTACGCCCAGGGCGATCACCGGCAAGGTGGCGACCTTGACGCCAATGCCCATGGCTACCATCAGCGCTTCGCACAGCACCGAGGTGAGCATCAGCGGCAGGATCGCCACCAGCGTCGCGCGCCAGCTACGGAAGGTGAACAGACAGAACAGCGTGACCGCCAGGTACACCAGCAACAGCATGCGTTGGTTGGCCTCGCGGACCACCACGTTGGTGGCAGCCTCGATGCCGGCGCTGCCGGCGGCCAGCAGGAACTGCTGTTCGGCGCTGCTGTTGGCCTGGGCAAAACGCTCGGCCACGGCGGCAACCTGGGCCAAGGTATCGGCACGATGGTCCTTGAGGTAGGCGATTACCGGCATCAGCGAGCAGTCGTTGTTGAACAACTCGGGGGCGTTGACCGAGGCCTGCTGGGCGGCGTAGTTGAGCACGTCCTGGTTGCGCTGCAGGCTGTTCAGGCGCGGGTTGCCTTCATAGGTGCCAGCGGTGATCTGGCGCACGGCATTGGCCAGCGACACGGTGGTCTGCACACCCGGCAATTGCTGCAGCTCCCAAGCCAGGCGGTCGGCAAGCACCAGCGTCTGGTATTGCAGGCAGCCTTCCGGCGCGGTCTTGACCATGACCGCGAAGGTGTCGCTGGACAGCGCGTAGTGCTGGGTGATGTAGGCGTTGTCGAGGTTGTAGCGGGAGTCGGCGCGCAGTTCGGGGGCACCGCTGTCGAGGTCGCCGATTTTCAGTTGCAGGCTGCCCCAGATGCCAAGGGCGCCCAGGGCCAGCGCCACCAGCAGTGCGACGCTGGCCCATTTGCGTTCGGTGAAGCGGTCGAGCAGGTCCCACAGCCGGCCGAAACCTCGGTGCTGGGCTGCGCGGGCGTCGATATGCAGGGCCCGCTCGGCAGCCTTGCGGCCAACACCAACATAAGACAGCGCCACCGGCATCAGCAGCAGCGAGGTGAAGATAAGCACCGCCACGCCGATGCTGGCGGTGATCGCCAGGTCCTGGATCACCGGGATGTCGATCAGCATCAGCACGGCAAAGCCCACCGCATCGGCCAGCAATGCAGTCACCCCGGCCACGAACAGGCGGCGGAAGGTATAGCGCGCTGCCACCTGGCGGTGAGTGCCACGGCCGATGTCCTGAAGGATGCCGTTCATCTTCTGCGCCGCGTGGGATACGCCGATGGCAAAGATCAGGAATGGCACCAGGATCGAATACGGATCGATGGCGTAGCCCAGCCAGGCGACGATGCCCAGCTGCCACACCACCGCAGTCAGCGAACACAGCACCACCAGCAGGGTGCTGCGCACGCAACGGGTGTAGCAGTAGATGATCAGCAGGCTGGTCAGCACCGCCAGGGCGAAGAACGCCATCACCTGGATCAGCCCGTCGATCAGGTCGCCCATCAGCTTGGCGAAGCCGATCACATGGATGCGGTACTGGCCGCTGGCCTGGTACTGGCTGCGCAGTTGTTCGAGCTTCTGCGAGAAGGCGTGGTAGTCGAGGCCTTTGCCGGTAGCCGAATCCTGGTCGAGCAGCGGCACGACCAGCATGCTCGACTTGAAGTCGCGCGCCACCAGGCTGCCGACGATGTTGGCGCGCTCGATGTTCTGCCGCAGCTGCTCGATGTCACCCGCAGCGCCCTGGTAGCCGTCGGGCATCACCGGGCCACCCTGGAAGCCCTCCTCGGTCACCTCGGTCCAACGCACCGCCGGGCTCCACAGCGACTTCACCCAGGCCCGGTCCACGCCCTGGCTGAGGAACAGCTCGTCGTTGATGTGGCGCAGGGTCTGCAGGTAGCCCGGTTCGAAGATGTCGCCCTGGGTGTTCTCCACCACCACCCGCACCGCGTTGCCCAGGCCACGCAGTGATGGGCGGTTTTCCAGGTAGTTCTGGATGTAGGGGTGGCTCTGCGGCAGCATCTTGTCGAAACTGGGGCGCAGCTCCAGGCGGGTCAGCGCCATGTAGCCCAGCACCAGGGTCGCCAATAGCATGCACAGCAGGAACGGCAGGCGATGGTTGAACACCAGGCGCTCCAGGCAATTGCCCGAGCGTGGGTCGAAATCGTCGAGGTTGCGGATTACCGGCAGGGTGTCTTGGCGGGTAGCGGCCATCAGGGTCTTCTCTTGTTATGGGTGCAGCGTGGGGTTACCGGGCTGGTTGCGCACGCCCCGCTCGCCCACCAGTACCAGGCCGTTGCCGGTATCGGTGGCGAGCGCGGTCACCGGGCCACGGGCGCTTTGCGGCACCGGGCTGAAGCTGGCGCCATCATCCCGGCTGAGCAGCAGGTCGCCAGCCTGGCTGGCCAGCCATAGCTGGCCGTCACGGTCGACACCGGCGGCGGTGAGGCTGGTGTTCACACCCGTGCTGACCGGTTGCCACTGCCGGCCGCCATCGGTGCTGCGGTAGGCATGCCCACGCAGGCCGTAGACCAGCAGTACGCCGGGCTTGCCGACAGCACCGAACAGTGTGCCGGCGTAGGGTGTCACGACACGGCTGAAGCGCTCGCCGTCCTGCTTCAGCAGCAGGCCTTGCTCGCCGGTGATGTACAGCTCGTCACCCACCGCGGCCAGGCTGGTCAGGTGCAGGCCTTGCGGGTTATCGCTGTGGTCGAGCCAGGGCTGCCAGTGCTCGCCGCCATCAACGGTGCGCAACAGCAGGTTGAACACGCCGACCGCATAGCCATTGCGGGCATCGCTGAACCACACGTCGAGCAAGGCATTGTCGCTACCCGTGCCGGGCAGTTGTTCAGCCAGTGCCCGGCCATCCAGCTGCTTCTGCCAGTGCACGCCGCCATCGCGGCTGTGCAGCACCACGCCATCGTGGCCAACCGCCCAGCCCACTTCGGGCGTGGCGAAGCTCACGGCATTCAGGTCGGCGCTGACCGGCACCTGGGCCTGCTGCCAGTGCGCGCCGTGATCGTCGGAGTACAGGATGTGCCCTCGCGGGCCCACCGCGACCAGGCGCTGGCCGGCCAGGATGACATCGCGCAAGGCGCTGCTGGCGACCAGGGCGCTGGGCCTGGCGGGCAGGTCCAGCACATCGGTGAAGGGCGCAGCCTGGGCCGCGCCCTGCAGCGCGGCCAAAGCCAGAACTACCACGCTGCATCGTTTGAAGACAGACATTGCCACCTCTGCTCCGTGCGTTCAGCGAATGCCGTTGCCGGCCAGCGACTCGGGCGACCACTGGGTTTTCGACAGTGGGTCGATATAGCGGATGCCGCCGTAGGCACCGACCACGCCATTGAGGTTGTAGGTGCCGCCGATCAGGTCGTAGATCATGAACGGCGTGGCGTCCGGGGTCTGCTTGTCATAGCTCTGGGTAAGGAAGGCGAACGAGCCGCGGTACAGCTGGCCACGGGCGTCGTACTGGTCCGAGGCCAGGGCGATCCAGCTGTCTTCGTCGAGGTAGAAGCGGCGCTTGTGGTAGATATGGCGCGCACCGTCCTTGAGCTTGCCTTCCACCACCCACACCCGGTGCTTCTCCCAACGCACGAACTGCGGCGCCAGGTGGTTGGGGGTGATCACCTGCTTGACGTCGGTGTTGTAGGTCAGCTGGTAGGTGTTGTACGGCACGTACATTTCCTGCTTGCCGACCAAGGTCCAGTCGTAGCGGTCCAGCGCACCGTTGAAGACGAACACGTCATCGTAGGTACCCGAACCCGAAGTGCCCGGGTTGGGCGTGTCGTAGGCGAGGTTCGGTGCCAGCTTGACCCGGCGCTGGCCCGGCAGGTACTGCCAGGCGCTGCGTGGCTGCACCAGCGGGTTGGCGGCATCACGCAGCATCATCGCTTCGCCGGCACGGCGTGCGGGCCCGGTGTACACCAGTTTCATCTGGTAGTAGGTGTCCTTGGCACCGATCGGCTTGGTCATGTCCTCGTAGATCGGGTAGCTGATATTGGCCTGGCCGGTGGTCGACAGCGATGGCTTGCCGGCAGCGTCGACGTTCCACGAGTCGTACTTGGCAGTCATGCTCACGCCCTGATAGCGCAGCAGGAAGTTCCACATGGCCTCGGCGCCGTTCTGCGGAATGGGGAACGGGATACCCGGCAGCACGTTGTCCACCGCCGTACCGCCCTCCTTGCTGTTGGCGGCAGTGGCGTTCTTGCGGGTGTTGTCCAGTACCGCTTGCGGCAGCGCCACGCTACGGTGGGTCGGGTATACATCGACGCGGTAGCTGGGGTAGCGCTTGAGCAGTTCCAGGGTGGTGGCAGTCAGCTGGCCCTTGTACTGCTCGGCGTTCTTGCCATCGATGACCAGCAGCGGCTTGTCGCTGGCGAACGGGTCGGGGCGCATGCTGGCGCCGCTCTGGTAGCTGGCTGGCGGCGTCAGCAGGCCGCCCTGGTAGGCCGGGATGGAGCCATCGGCATTGCCGGCCTTTTCCGCGCCGATGGCGGTCAGGCTGGAGCCCAGGCGCGCGGCCTGGTCAGTGGAAACGGCGGCCTGGGCAGCGTTCAGGGCGGCCAGCGACAGGCACGAGGCCAGCAGGGTACGTACGAAATTCATGATGGTTGTCTTCCTGTGTAGGCTGTAGGAAACATGACTCAGAAGGTCGTCTTGACGGTCAGGTACAGGGCGCCACGGTCCTCGGTGGTGGCACCACCGCCGGAGAAGGAGGCGTAGCCGCCGCCGTAGCAGGTGTAATCCTGTTCGCCGTCCAGGGCGTTGGGGGTGCTGCCGTCGGTCTGGCCGTCCTTGCAGGCCTTGGTCTCACCGAAACTGTCGACGTACTTGAGGTCGACGAAGTACTGGTTGTAGATCGCGGCGCTTACGCCCACCGCATAGTTGCCAGTGTTCTCGGCGCCGCCGCCCTGCACCGGCGACACGCCGTCGAGGCCGACGTTGACCGACAGCGGCATGCTCAGGTCCATGCCCGGCAGCACCTGGTACCAGGTAGGGGTGAAGTTGACGGCGATGCCCCAGTTGTCGCGGGTGGCCTTGTCGATGCCGCGGTAGCTGCTCTTGCCCTTGTACAAGGCCTCGTTGTGGCTATCGAGTTTGAGCAGGTTGCTGTAGAACAGCTCGCCAAGCAGGGTTGCCGAATCGAACAGCGGCGTATCGCCAATGGTCATCAGACCGTTCAAGGTCCAGTGCAAGGTGTCGCCGGTGGCGCTCAGGCCGTCGCCATCCTTGGGTACGTCGTAGATCACCCCGCTGCTGGGCAGGCGTGCCGGCAGCAGGCCGAAGCCGCCGCCCAGGCCACCCTGGCCGGGGGCACTGACGATTGCCGGGATGCTCGCCAGCGGCATGTTGTGGCGGATGTTCAGGTCGCTGCCGACACTGATGCCACCCACATCCTTGGACAGGCTCAGGCCATAGATGTCGATGTCGTCGGAATAGGCGAACTGGTAGGTAGTGCTTTGCAGCGAGTTGTACAGGTTGCCGACTGCACCTTGGCGGCTGCCCGGCGGGTTGCCGAACGGGCCGTTGGCGACGGTCATGCCGCGCGCGTCGAGCCAGGCCTGCGGGAGGATCTCTGAGGTCTTGCGGTAGTAGAAACCGAGGGTGCCGCCCAGCCACTCCGGCGACCACTTGGCCATGATGCCCCAGTCGCCGCTCTTGCCCGGTTTGAGGTCATGGCCACGGCGGATGGTGGTCAGCGCGCCGCGCACCGGGATCAGCCCCGGGGTGCCGGTGTGGCCGAGCAGGAAGCTTTGGGCGCCCTCGCCTACCACATCCGAGCCGCCATAGTAGGTACCGGCTTCGGGCAGGCGGGCGGCGTCCCAGTCGAAGAAGTACTGGGCCCCCAGGGTCAGTTCGGAGTTGACCAGGAACGAGGTCGACAGCTGGTTGCGCGGCACGAACAGCTCCTTGGCCTCGGTGCCCGGCGAGGCGGCCAGCTTGGCCAGGTCGAGGCCCGACTGGCCGTAGCTCAAAGAGTGCACCGGGTTGAGCAGGGTTTCACCCCAGAACAGGTTGTGCTGGCCCAGCTTGGCGCTGACCTGCGAGGCCTCGCCAACTTCACGGCTGAAGAACACGAAGGCATCCAGCACTTCACCGGACGGGCCGCTGTAGTAACGCTGGGCGTAGTTGCTCAGGTGCGGGCTGCCCAGCGGCACACCAGTGCCAGGCAGGCCATTGAGGCTGGGGTTGATGCCGGACTGGTCACCGTTGCCGTTGACGAACGGGTTGCTGTTGGAGCCGGTGTTGTCATAGGCCTTGTCGTACCAGCTGGCGGTGCTGACGCGGAAGCCGGTGTTGCCTTGGTAGACCACATCCAGTTCGGTCAGCAGGTCGACCCGGTTGGTGATGTTGGTGCCGGCCTTGCGGAAGTTGTAGTCACCGTCGTTGCTGTTGGGCGTGCCCAGCATGCGCTTGTCGGCGCTTTCGGTGCGTACGCCGTAGTTGTACTTGACGGTGTTGTCGAAGCGCACGGCCCAGTTTTCATTACCGGTATCGACTTCGAACGCCTGGGCGGCGGGCAGCGTGAGCAGGCCGATGGCGCAGGCAAGCAGGCAGCGCTGTGGTTTCACAGCGCGGTAAATGCGGTGTTCTGGCATTACGATGGCTCCACGTATTGTTATTGTTTTTTTCGCCGCCCGTCTTTTGCGAGCGTGGCTGGGGCGTCCATGCGCTATTGCAGGTTGGGCTGGTCCAGTCGCTGGATGAAGGCCTCGGCCTGCGGCCAGGGGCCGAAGCCGGAGGCCGGGTTGAGGTGGCCGACGGCCCCCAGTGCGACCAGTTCGCTACCCCAGCCATGGGCCAGGGCGCTGGCTGCGGCAAAGCTGGCCAGGTGGTCGTTGCTGCTGGCCGCGACAATGCTGGGGAACGGCAGCAACTGCTGGGGCAATGGCGACCAGCCATGCTCGGCCAGGCTGGCCGGGCTCGGGTAGTGGGCCGGCCATTGCGCGTTCAGGTCAGGCGGCGCCGCCAGCAATGCACCCTTGATCGGCCGCCGGTAGCGCGCCGCCCAGTGGGCGACCATCAGCACGCCAGCGCTGTGCGCCACCAGAATCACTTCACCATGGATCTGGTCCAGCTCGCGCTGGATCGCCTCGACCCGGGCTGTGCAGCTCAGGCCGTCGACCTGCAGCGGCGGCACGCTGCGCACCTTGGCCAGGCGGCCTGCGAGCAGGGTCTGCCAGTGTTCGGCAACATGGTCGCGCAGGCCGGGGACGATCAGCACGGTGGCGGTGGTTTGCAGTTTTTCCACGGTGAACCTCGTGTGCGGTGTAGCTCTTGAGGTTCACAGTAAACAGCCCACCCACCGGGTGCTTCACATTGGGCGTCAGGGGCTTTTCATTTGATGACAATGGCCATGACGGGGCTTTGCTTTTCAATTCATGACACGCAGGCTATAAAACCAATCAGCCGCTCACTTTTTGTAGGAGCAGCCTTGTGCTGCAAAGAGGCCGGTACGACGAACATCACTGTTATGGCCTTTACGGCCTCTTCGCAGCACAAGGCTGCTCCTACAAAAAAGCAGCAGTTAGCCTGGAAAACATGGATAACAACAAAAAATGCCTGCCCTAGTCCGTGCCGCCAGCTTGACCAATTACCTTGAGGTGTCCCGCCACCTGGGCCTCAATCCCCATGCGCTGTTGGCACAGGTTGGCCTCAGCGCCGCGTTGCTCGAAGACCCCAATCGGCGTATTCCGGTTGCCAGCGTCATCGCTTTGCTGGAAGCCTCCGCCAGCGCCACCCGCTGCGAAAGCTTCGGCCTGCGCATGGCCGAGTTGCGGCAATTGTCGGACTTCGGCGAGATAAGCCTGTTGCTCAGCCACCAACGCACCCTGCGTGATGCACTGCAGGTGATCGTGCAGTACCGTCACCTGCTCAATGACGCCCTGGCCATTCATATCGAGGAAGCCGGCAAGACCGTGGTCATCCGTGAGGAGGTGATCAACGAACGCGCGCCCTGCAGCCGCCAGGCCACCGAGCTGGCCATCGGCGTGATGATGCGCCTGTGCGCCGCGCTGCTGGGTGCGCACTGGCACCCGATCAGCGCCAACTTCACCCACGCGCCTCCCGCCGACCTGGCCACCCACCGGCGCATTTTCGGCTGCACGCTGGTGTTCGGCAGCGAATTCAACGGTATTGTCTGCGCGGCCGCCGACCTCGACAGCGCCAGCCCGCAGGCCAACGAGGCCATGGCGCGCCTGGCGCAGCGCTATCTGGACAGCCTGCCGGCGGGCGGCACGCCGTCCCTGGAGCTGGAGTTGCGCAAGACCATCTACCTGCTGCTGCCCATGGGCCGCGCCACCATCGAACAGGTGGCACAGACCCAGGGCATGAACGTACGCACCCTGCAGCGTCGCCTGGAGGAAAGCGGGTTGACCTTCAAGGACCTGATCAACAGCGTGCGCCGTGACCTGGTGATGCGCTACCTGGAGAACCCCGGCTATTCGCTGGGGCGTATCGCCGACATGCTGGGTTATTCGATGCCCAGCTCGTTCACCCGCTGGTTCATCGCCCAGTTCGGCATGCCGCCGGCCAGTTGGCGGGCACAGCGGGCTGACCCATTGGGGCTGCCATGCAGCCCATCGCCGGCAAGCCAGCTCCCACCTCGACCGTATTGACCTCAAGCCATGCGCTATCCCTGTGGGAGCGGGCATGCCCGCGAAGCAGGCGCCGCGGAGTGTTGTCACCCACGGTCACTTTCTAAAGGCCCCAGTGCATCAACGCCAGCACCAAAAGCACAAGAAACACGCTCTCCCCCACCATCAGCGCAATGGGTTTCACCCCGACCGAGGCCAGCGCCTTGAGTTGGGTTTTCATGCCCAGGGCACTGATCGCCACCACCAGGCAGCCGCGCGACAGGTCGTTGATACCGCCCTGCACCGCGGCGGGTACCCAGCCTGTGCTGTTGACGCACGCCAGCAGCAGGAAGCCGACCGCGAACCAAGGCAGCAAGGGCGGCCGCTGGCCACCGGCCTCGAGGCCCTGGCGCCGGGTGATCATGGCCGCGCAGACAATGACCGGCAACAGCATGGCCACTCGCATAAGCTTGACCACGGTGGCAATGTCGCCGGTCTCGGTAGACATGCTGTAGCCCGCGCCCACCACCTGCGCCACGTCGTGGATGGTCGCACCGAGGAACACCCCGGCCTGCGCTGGGGACAGGTGCAGCCACTGGGCAATCATTGGGTACAGGATCATCGCCAGGGTCGACAGCGCCGACACGCCGATCACGGTGAACAGCGTTGCATGCTCCTTACGCGGGTGCTGGGGCAAGGCAGCTGCCAGCGCCAGCGCCGCCGAGGCACCGCAAATGGCCGTGGCACCGCCGGTGAGCATGCCGAACAGCCGTGAAAACCCCAGCGCCTTGGCCACCACCACCGAAACCAGGATGGTCACCACCACCAGGGCCACGACCAGGGCCACGGGCTTCCAGCCCAGGCTGGCGATCTGGTCCAGGGTGATGCGCATGCCAAGTAACGCCACGCCCAGGCGCAGTACCGTGCGGGCGGTAAACTCGATACCGGCTTTGCAGGGGCCATCGACCGCGAGAAAGTTCAGCGCCATCCCCAGTAGCAAGGCAAACAGCATGACCGGCGCCGCGTAATGCTCACTGAGGAAACTGGCGGCCGCACCGACGATAAGGCTGACCACCACCCCCGGGGCGAGGGTGCGGATACGCTGATGGGTAGCGCCAAGTGCCAGTGTATTCATTGCCCCGCTTCCTCACTGTCAAACACGATGTAAACCTGCCCGCCCTGCTGCTCGACCGGGTAGCTGGCAACCTTCAAGGCCCTGGAATTGACCAGGTAGCCGCTGGCCAGGTCAAAGCGCAGGCCATGCGCGCAGCACTGGATGACACGGCCTTCCAGCCGGCCGCCACACAACGACGCGCCCTGGTGCGGGCAGCTGTCTTCGATGGCATAGAGCGAGTCGGCAACATTGAACAGTGCCACGCTGCGCCCTTCACAGGCCAACAGCACACGGCCGTCACGTTCCGGCACCTGATGGGGGGCCAATGCGATGCGCCGGGTCATGCCCTTTCAACCTCTTGCAGCGCTTCGGTCATGGCCGCATACAGCACCTCGGCAGGCTGCGCACCCGCAACGAGCGGCCCCTGATTGAAACGGAAACGCGGCACGGCACTGCCAGCGCGCCCGGCCCCATCGAGGAACGGGCTGCCGTCGTCACGCAGGCAGTCGACCACCTGCGCGGCATCCAGCCCGCAACATTGGGCGATGTCGAGCAAGGTGCGACTATCCCCCAGGTCGCGGCCCTGGTGGAAATAGGCGATGAACAGCTGTGCAAGCAAGGCTTCCAGTTGCGTTGCCTGGAGCAACTGAGCAGCCCGTTGCAGCAACCGATGGGCATTGCCGGTGTTGGGCATGCGGCGAATACGCGAGAAGTCGATGTCCTCGCCCACCACGCGGGCAGCGGCGCGCACCTGGGCCTGGCGCTCACGTACCGCTTCCTCGCTGCCCAGGCGTTGCAGATAGAAGGCATGGAACGGCACGCCACTGGCTGGCAAGCCAGGCAACAACTGCACACCTCGCCATTGCAGTTGTACCTGCACTTGCGGTTGTTCACGCTGCAAGTGCAAGAGCGCGGCCTGCAGGTGTCGCTGGCCAATCAGGCACCAGGGGCAGACGAAATCGAAGAACACTTCGACGGACAACAGCTGTTTCACGGTTTCAACTCCCGGGGTGCGGCAGCGTCGCCTGCCGGTGCATGCAGACGCTCCATGTCGCGGTGGTAATGACGTTTGGCAAGGAAAAACACTGCCGCCGCGCCGATGCTCATCAGCGGTACCAGCTGGAAGGCGGCATGCAAGCCGATCAGGTCGGAAACGCGCCCGGTGATCAGCGGCCCCGTCGCCAGGCCCAACAGGTTGTTGGCCAGGGTCAGGGTGGCAAACGCTGTGCCGTGCACCGAGGCGTGGGTGAGGTTGGCGACCATGGCACTGGACGGGCCGTTGGTGCCGGCGGCGATCATCATGCCCAGGCAGATCAGTACCAGTTGGGCGGTGCCGGCCGGTAGTGCGAAGGCGATGGACAACAGCGCGCAACTGCCCAGGCAGTAGGCGATGGCAAGGCTGATCTTGCGGTCCGGGCGCTGCCGCCCGAGGCGGTCGCAGAGCATGGCGCAGAGGATCATGCCGATACCGCTGCACAGCACGATGACTGCGGCAATTGCCCCGGCGCGGTCGGTGCCCATGGCGTAATAGCGGTTCAGGTAGCTGGGCATCCAGACGATCACGGTGCCGCCGACGAACAGCTGCAGCCCGCTGCCGACGTAGGCCGCGATGACCGAACGGCTGCTGTACAGAGTGCGCAGCGGACGGCCGGCCCTGCCTTGCGACTGCTGCGCGCACCGAGGCGCAATACGTGCCTCCTTGACGATCACCGGGTACAGCATCGCCAGCACCAGGCCGAACAGCGCCATGCCGGCAAATGCCCAGCGCCAGCCCAGGTGCTGGGCCAGTACACCGCCCAGGGCCATGCCCAGCACCGAGCCGAACATGCCACCGGCCATGAACGCCCCGGCCAGGGTCGAGCGCATGTCGCGGGGGAACACGGCGACCACCACGGCGATGCCGACACTGCCGTAGGCAGCCTCGCCCACCCCCACCAGAAAACGCGCGACGAACATTTGCGGATAGTTTTCCGCCAGGGCGCAGCCGAGGGTGGCCAGGCTCCACAGTACTGCCATCAGCACCAGGCTGCGCACCCGGCCGAAGCGGTCGGCCAGCAGCGACAGCGGGAAGGTCAGCAGGCCGACCATCAGCGCGACGATACCGCTGAGCAGGCCGAGCTGGCTGTCGCTCAATGCCCATTCGCCCTTGAGCAGCGGGAAAACCGCATTGAGCACCTGGCGCGACATGTAGTCGGAGATCAACAGGCCAAAGGTCAGGGCGAAGACCACCCAGGCATAGCGCCGGGGGACGCTGTGGGCGGTGTCGGTGCCGGAATCTTCGGCACTGGCGAGATAGGTGGCCATGTTGCCTCCTTGGGGTGTAGGGTGTGAGGTTGTTCTTGTTGTTATGAACTACTGCAAAGCCTTGCTCGGTCGCTGTGGGAGCGGCCTTGTGTCGCGAAAGGGCTGCGGAGCAGCCCCAGAAATCAGCGACAGAGCAGTAATTGCTGGGGCTGCTCCGCAGCCCTTTCGCGACACAAGGCCGCTCCCACAAAAAGCATCAGGACCGTGGCACCCTGCTGTATCAGCCGCGCTGCGGCACGCCCTTCACACCCGGCTGGCGATTCGGCGCCATGCCGTTGGCCTCGAGGGTCTGCTCGATGCTGTCGTACTGCTGCCCGATGCGGTAGATGGCGCGTGCTTCCTTGCCGCTGGCAATCTCGCGGCCCAGCTCATGGGCCACACGCACGGTCTGCTGGATCTGCTGCACCGAGGTGAAGCGCTTGCCATGCTGGTCGATGATGGTGTCTTCGTTACCGCAGCGTGGGTGCAAGCCCATGGCCAGGGCCATGGTGTTGAACGGCAGCACGTTCTTCAGCAACGATTCGGCGGTCAGGGTGCAGCCGTCCGGCGCGCGGTGGATGAAGTTGAAGAAGTTGAACGGGTTGGGGCCGTCGAAACCGCCGCCAATGCCGATCCAGGTCAGGTTCAGCGGGCCCATGTAGTCACCACGGCGGACGATGCGCTCGAGCGTCTCCAGGGCATGCATGCCGGTCAGCTGGAAATGCGGCTGGATGTTGCTGGCCTGCAGGCGGCGCAGGTGCTCGCGGACCCAGGCCGGGCCGGCCGGCACGGTCATTTCGCTGTAGGCTGCATGAATCGCCGGGCTGGCCAGCGAGGTGCCTTCCAGGTACTCGGGGTACAGCAACTCCATGATGTTCATCTGCGTGGTGTTGATGGCCACGGTCACCTGGTCGGGGCGCGGCGTCAGCTCGGCGAGCATGTGCCGGGTGTCGTCCGACAGCCACTTGGCCGCCTCGCCCTCGCTTTCCGGGGCGAAGGAAATCGATCCGCCAACCTGGATGATCATGTCCGGCACCGCTTCGCGCACCCCGGCGATCAGCTCGTTGAACTTGGACAGGCGCTTGGAGCCTTTGCCGTCCAGCTCGCGCACGTGCAGGTGCAGTACGGTGGCACCTGCCTCGTAGCAGTCGACAGCCTTCTGCACCTGCTCGTCCATGGTCAGGGGAATGTCTTCAGGGAAGTCTTCGGGCATCCACTCCGGCCCATAGGGGGCCACGGTGATCACCACCTTTTCCATGTTTTCCGGGTGCAACGAATCGTCGAAGAATTGCATGCTGTAGTCCTCGCTATTGTTATTGTGCGGTTGCCGCCAGCGACGGCGACGAACTCAGAACGTGGGGCTGCCCTTGATCCCGGCGCGCTCCATCTTGCGATGGCACGGCGGGTAGTCCATGACGGCGTAATGCTGTGTGCTGCGGTTGTCCCAGATCGCCACGCTGTTGGGCTTCCAGCGCCAACGCACCTGGTACTCCGGCAGGTAGGCCTGGCTGATGAGGTAGCGCAGCAGGTCGCTGGCGCCGGGGTTGGCGTCCTGGCCGAAGCGCACCCGCTGCGGGGTGTGGTAGTTGCTGAAATGGGTGGTGAAGGCGTTGACGAACAGCACCTGCTCGCCGGTTTCCGGGTGGGTGCGCACAACCGGGTGCTCGGCATCGGGGAACTGCGCCTTCAGCGCCAGGCGCTTTTCCAGCGGCATGGCGGCGCCAAAGCTCGCCTCGATGCTGTGGCGGGCGCGCAGGCCTTCGATCTTGGCCTTCACATCGCCTGGCAGGTTTTCATAGGCCAGCACCATGTTCGCCCACATCGTGTCGCCGCCCACGGGCGGGCATTCGATGCAGCGCAGCACACAGCCCATCGGCGGGGCCTCGCGCCAGGTGGCGTCGGTGTGCCAGGCATTTTCATAGCGGTCGTTGGGCTGGTCCGGGCGCTTGTAGATCTGTACCAGGCCCGGATGCTCCGGGTCGCTGCCGGCCACCGGGTGGTCCTCCAGGTCGCCGAAGCGGCGGGCGAACGCTACATGTTCGGCGCGGCTGAAGTGCTGGTCGCGCAGGAACAGCACACGGTGCCGGAGCAACTGCGCGCGAAGCTGGGCGAACAGGTCGTCGTCGTGGATCGCGTCGGCCAGGTTGACCCCACTTACCTCGGCACCGATCGCGCAGGTCAGTTGTTCGATGTGCATGCTGTTGCCCTCTTCAGATGACGAAGATCGACGAGCCGGTGGTCTTGCGCGCTTCCAGGTCACGGTGGGCCTGGACGGCATCCTGCAGTGCGTAGTGCTGGTTGATCTCGATACGGATGCGCCCGCTGCCGACGTGATCGAACAGCTCACCGGCCAGGTCGGCCTTTTCCGCCGGGTCGGCGATGAAGTCGGCCAGTGCCGGGCGGGTGAGCTGCAGCGAGCCCTTGATCGCCAGCAACTGCGGGTCGAACGGCGGGATGGTGCCTGACGCCGTGCCGACGCACACCATCAGGCCGCGGCGCTTGAGCGAATCGAGCGAGCCCATGAAGGTGTTCTTGCCAACGCTGTCGAACACCACGTTCACCCCCACCCCGTCGGTCAGCTCACGCACGCGCGTGGCAACGTCCTCGACGCTGTAGTTGATGACGTGGTTGCAGCCATGGGCGCGCGCCACTTCGGCCTTGGCCTCGGTGGACACCGTGCCGATCACGTTAAGCCCCAGCAGCTGCGCCCACTGCGCGACGATCAGGCCGACCCCGCCAGCAGCGGCATGCAGCAGCACGCTGTCGCCGGGTTTGAAGTCATGCAGCCGACGCAGCAGATAGGCCGATGTCAGGCCGCGCATGGTCATCGCGGCGGCGGTTTCGAAGGCGATGGTATCCGGCAGCTTGATCAGCGCGGCAGCAGGGATCAGGCGCTCGGTGCAATAGGCGCCCAGGGTGTTGAGGAAGCCGGTGTAGGTGACCCGGTCACCGACTGCCACCTGGGTCACGCCCTCGCCCACCGCCTCGACCACGCCGGCCGCTTCCACGCCAATGCCGTTGGGCAGCGGGATCGGGTAGGTGCCGTTGCGGAAATAGGTATCGGCGTAGTTCAGGCCCACCGCCACCTGGCGCAAGCGCACCTGCCCCGGGCCGGGCTCGCCGACCTCGGCGTCCTCGTAGCGCAGCACCTCGGGGCCACCGGTCTGATGGAAACGTACGACTTTGGACATGCTTGTCTCTCCAATCATCGATCTGGACGCATGGCGTCAGTTCTGGGTGATTGGACTGTATGCCCTTGATGTGCGGGGTGCTTCGCATCGGACGACAGCGGGTTTTCATTTGATGACAGGACGTGCGTCGACCTGCCGTTCAACAAAACGAGGTTTTATTCATGAGTATCCTTGATGGTTATCCATGGCCAGACTAATACTTAAGTCTCTGCCTGGGGAGGCACGAAAAATGCAACCAAGATTCGTTATCGTTCCCGCTGTGCCGATCGAAAAGGAGTCGTTCCGCGTGGGTAGCCGCTATTACGCCGCTACCGTTTGTGGGGGGTTCGACATTTACGACAACCAAGCGAAGGAGCGGCTCAAGCCCAGCTATCCAAGCAGGTCGGATGCGCAGGTGCAGTGCGAGCAGCTGAACAAGCGCGGTGATGTAGGCTGATCGCGGGCGCAACTGTCTTACCCAGAATCCAGACGCCTGTGCGATCCCTGTAGGAGCGGCCTTGTGTCGCGATGGGCTGCGCAGCAGCCCCCGGCTCTTGCGTTGATGCACAGATTGCCGGGGCTGCTACGCAGCCCATCGCGACACAAGGCCGCTCCTACAGGGGTCCCGTGTTCGTGGCCTCGCCCTGCTGCCAACCGGCAATCAGGCGCTGGGCATTCTCCTCGCAATCCATCCCCTGCGGCTTGTCTTCCATGCCTGCAATAACCGCCAGCAACTGCGCGCGGTTGTGCGCCAGCCGCTGCTGCATCGCTTCGATCTCCGCCACCTTGCGCTTGAGGCTGCCCAGCAATAAATCATGCCCACCCGCCGCAGCCCCGGAGGCATCGGTGAGTTTGCGCATTTCTTCCAGGCTGAACCCGGCCTGCTGGCCGCAGGTGATGATCTCCAGCGCCCGCACCACCTGCTCCGGGTAATCGCGGTAACCATTGCCCAGGCGCCGCGCAGCAATCAGTCCGCTGGCTTCGTAAAAGCGGATACGCGATGCACTAAGCCCCGTGCGTCGCGCCAGTTCACCAATTTTCATTGCGGCAGCATTCCCCTCTTGACCTTAAAGCTGACTTTAACCTTAGCCTTTTCCCGAACCTAGCCCACGTGCGCAAAAACCGATGCGTGGCAACCCTTTCCGGAGATCGCCATGACGCCGTTCCAGCCCCTGCACCTGCCCAATGGCAGTGTCATCCCCAACCGCATCGCCAAGGCGGCGATGGAGGAAAACCTGGCCAACCCGGACCAGACCCCTTCCGACCAGCTGCTGCGCCTTTACCAGGCTTGGGCCAAGGGCGGTGCCGGGCTGTTGCTGACCGGTAACGTGATGGTCGACCCTGGCGCCATGACCGGCCCAGGTGGCGTGATGCTCGATGCCAGCCAGCCACTGCAACGTTTTCGCGACTGGGCGCGCATCGGCCGCGCCCACGGCGCGCAGTTCTGGATGCAGATCAACCACCCGGGCCGGCAGATGCAGGCCAACCTCGGCCAGCCCACCGTAGCGCCTTCGGCCATTGCCCTGGACATGGGCGATTTGTCAAAGCTGTTCCCCCTGCCCAAGGCACTGGACGAAGCCGAGATCGGCGCGTTGATCCAGCGCTTCGCCCGCACTGCGGCGCTGGCTGAAGAAGCTGGTTTCAGTGGCGTACAGATCCACGCTGCCCACGGTTACCTGCTGAGCCAGTTTCTTTCGCCACTGAGCAACCAGCGCCAGGATCGCTGGGGTGGCAGCCTGGAAAATCGCGCGCGGTTGCTGCTGGAAGTGGTCAAGGCCGTGCGCGAGGTGGTTTCGCCCGGTTTCGCCGTGGCAGTGAAACTGAATTCGGCGGATTTCCAGCGCGGCGGTTTCGAACCGGCGGATGCGCGCCAGGTAGTGCTGTGGCTGAATGAATTGTCGGTGGACCTGGTGGAGCTGTCGGGCGGCAGCTATGAGGCACCGGCGATGCAGGGTGATGCCCGCGATGGGCGCACCCTGGCTCGCGAGGCCTACTTCCTGGAGTTTGCCCGGGAAATCGCCGCTATCGCGAAGATGCCGGTGATGGTCACCGGCGGTATCCGGCGGTTGCCGGTGGTCGAGCAGGTGCTGGCCAGCGGTGTGGCCATGGCTGGGATTGCCACGGCGTTGGCAGTCGAGCCTGCCCTGCCCCGGCGCTGGCAGAACGGCGAGCCGACGGCAACCGCCGAACTGCAGCCCATTCGCTGGAAGCGCAAGGCCTTTGCCGCACTGGCCTACATGGCACTGGTGAAATTGCAGATGCGCCGCCTGGCGGCCGGCAGCCGGCCCAAGGCGCATGCGTCGCCCTTGCGCGCCTTGTTGCTGGAGCAAGGCTGCACGTTACTGCGGGTGCGGCAGTACAGGCGTATGATGAAAAGCCGAGCGGATTGATGGTGTGATCGCAGAGCCAGGCGTCGCACATTCGCGCTGGGAGCACTGCCTTCATCGGCATCCTCTACCGGAGCACTGCCATGAACAAACCCTTTCACGCGCTGATCCTTGCACTGGCAGCGCTTTCTGCCTGCTCGTCCAACTCCGCGCTGTACCACGACCAGCCGCTGGTGGCGAAAGTCACCAACGGCATGAGCAGAGACCAGGTCATGCAGGTAGGCGGCAAGCCCGCTGCGGAGACCGAACGCACCGTGGTGCCCGGCACCTGTTTCGACTACATGCTGACCAAGGCCGACAACCGGCAGCCCTACAGCGTAAGTTTCGACGGCACAGGCAAAGTGGACAATACCGCGTTCATGACCTGCGCCGAGTGGAGCAATGCTCAGCGCAGGGCCCGCCTGCCCAGCATGGGCGGCTCTAGCGGATCAGGTTACTGAGTCAGTCCAGGCATTCCCTGGCTGCCTGGCGCAATTTGTCGCCAGACAGGAAGCTGCCCTTGTAGAAAGTCGCGCGGCTGCCCTCGTGGGAATCGACTACGTCCAGCACATCATCGGATGCCACGGGGCTGGGTGCCGTCAGCCGATAGCCGTGGGCGATCGATTTCTGCGTGGCTTGAGGCGCCAGTGCTTGCCATTTGGGTAGTACGCAAGCGGCGTATTGCTGTGGCGATTTGTGAGTCAGTTTGCTGGCAGTGGGTTTGCCAGGGGTTGCGCAGCCGGCAACACCGGTGACCACCACGGCGAAGAGAAAGATACGAAACATAGACATTTGCAATTAGCCATCAAGGATACGCTGCATTCTAACGGGGGTTGTATTGGCTTACCAATCAACCAAAGTCTCGCAGCACAGGCCCACCTGATATTTCTGCCAGTAGCCTGGGTGCGTGAAGGCTGGGAAAGTGAACCCTGCCAATAGCCTTCGGAGCACGCACCATGCAAAAGAACACCAACCGCACGCACTTCTTTTATCAGAATGGAAAACTCATCACCTTGAGTGTTGGTGAACAAGGTCGCAGCATTTTTCGTAATGCAGATATGCCACTGGCCGAACTACAAACAGAGGGCACGCACTCGAGCGAATTGCTGGTGACGGACGACAAAGGCTCAGTACTTAACGTTCTGGAAAATAGTAGCGGCAAGGATCGACAAGAATGAAGGCGCTGGCTGACACCAGCGCCAGGCTTCAATCCAGTGCGCCGTTCAACACCTCGTAGATGATCCCCGTAGCGACTGCCACCAGGATCAGGTCCGCCCCCGCCTGCATCCACTCATAGCCATCATAATGAGGGAGTTGCCCCAGCAGCCTGCCATCCAGCTTCTTGGCGATACCTGGCGGTAGAGGTTTGCCACGGGCCAGGTTCTTCTGAATGCCGGGGGGCAGCGCCGGCCCTGCGCTCCAGTAGCCACGGTGCCCGTCAAGAATGCCAAGCACATCGCCACGGTTTATCGACGGGCCACCATACGAGCCCCCGTGACCTTGACCATGCTGGCCCTTGTCCTTGCCGTGGCCCTGCCCTTTACCATTACCCGGGTCGGCATAAGTGAGCGCCGGCCCCACTGCCAGCGCGATCGAGGTAGCGATAACTGCCCATCGACGCTTTGCCATAGCTGTTTCCTTACACCAGAGACGTCCCAGCACTGTAGACCAAAACCCGGTTCAGGGTGGAAGTCCCCAAACCCGGGTCAGGGCTTGGCACTCCGATAGAGCATGATGGCTGCCACATCAAGGGCCAGCACGCCAATGGCGAAGAGAAACATGAAACAAAGATCTTCTGGAAGCATGGCCGTATCCCCGAATGGGCAGGTTTTCAGGGATGCAGCAATTCCCGTTCCAAACACCTCGCTGAACGAGCCTGCCCATCTGCTATCGAGATGATTGCTCCGTAACCACGACATCAGCCGGTAATGTTCCAGCGCGGCTTTCCCATTTTGCGACCACGATCGGCGCCAGCGCATTGCCGAGCACGTTCAGTGCCGTAACGGGCATGTCCATCAATCGATATACCCCTGCAATCAAGGCCACGCCTTCCAAAGGCAAACCTGCCGCCGTCAGGGTTGCAGTGAGAATCACAAACATAAACCCGGGCACTCCGGCAGCGCCTTTGGACGTCAATACCATGATGAATACCAGCATGACCTGGTCTGCCAAGGCCAGTTCAATATTGTAAGCCTGCGCGATAAACAGTGTACCCAGGCCCGCAAACAGCGACGCGCCATCCAGGTTGAATGAATAACCCAATGGGATCACCAGCGAAGTGATCGTACGCGGTATACCCCTTGCTTCGGTCTTGGCCATCAATTGCGGCATGACGGTGGCAGAACTCGCGCTGCTGAAGGCCAGTATCAGTTCACCCTTGAAGGCCTTGATGATCTCAAAGATATTCTCTCCAACAGCTCTGGCAACAAGCCCCAGCACGACAATTGCAAAGAACAGTACCGCCACATAAGTGATGGCAATCAGTTTTGCCAACGGCAGCAGTGAGTCAATCCCGAAGGTGGACACGGTGACGGCGATCAGGGCAAAGATGCCGATCGGTGAGTAGGCCATAACCATATGAGTGACCTTGAACATGGTATCCACCACCGTCTGCAGCACCGCAACCAACGGCTGTTTCCTGGGTTCATCCAGCGTAGACAGTGCCACCCCGAACAAGATGGCGAAGAACAGTACCGACAACAGCTTCGCCTCTGCCATTGCCGCCACTACATTGTCAGGAATGATGCCCAACAGTACCTTGCCGAGCCCTGCCGAACCATTTTGCACCGGTGGCACTGCTTCACTCGCCGATGAAACGGCGAAGCCCGCACCGGCGCCTGGCTGGAGCACGTTACCGACCAGCAGGCCGAAAATGATTGCGACCCCGGTCACGGCAAAGAAATAGACAAGGCTCTTTGTTCCCACCCGCCCCAAGGCGCGCTTGCCAGAACCGGCTATGCCTACCACCATGCAGGAAAACACCAGCGGCACGATGATCATTTTCATCAGTTTTATAAACGCATCGCCCGCCGGCTGTAGCACTTGCTCGGTCCACCAACCCTTGTAATCGGGAAAATGATTCAATAGCAGGCCAACGCATATACCGACAGCCAGACCAATTGCAATTTGCGTGATTAAATTTATTTTTATTCTCACAGGACTGATCTCTGCTTTTATAAAACACTAGGAGGCAAAGATTGCACTCAAGTTCTTGAACCCCTTGATTTCGATCGGATTACCACTTGGGTCCAGGAAAAACATTGTCCTCTGCTCGCCAGGCTCACCCTCGAAACGTACAACCGGTGGAATTTCGAACTGCACACCCAGAACTTCAAGGCGTTCAGCCAAGGCTTGCCAGCGATCCAGAGGCAATATCACCCCGATATGAGGCATCAGTACAAGGTGCGGGCCGACCTTGCCAGTGCGGCTGGTTTCAAAGGGCTTGCCCACATGCAGAGATATCTGGTGACCAAAGAACTCGAAGTCTACCCACGTATCAGTGCTACGCCCCTCGACACAGCCAAGAACCTCTTTATAGAATTTTCTTGCTTCATCCAGATCTTTGACATGATAAGCAACATGAAAGGGTGTCAACATGATGGTACTCCTCGAACGGAGCCACTATCCTCACACCGCCCGGCATTCATGTACACCAACTGACACTTGGTCTGAGCATAAGCATTACTTATGGACATTCAAAATCTGGAAAGCCTCATATCTGTTGTTGAATGCGGCTCCATTGCGGGTGCGGCAAAGAAAGCAAATGTTTCAGCCGCTGCAATAAGTTTGCGCATTCGAAATCTGGAGAAACACTTGGGCTGCACTCTCTTCAATAGAGAGGCACACGCGATAAGGCCGACAGAACAGCTGCTGGCATTAATTCCACGGATACGTTGCATCGTCGAGCATGCCAATCAGCTGAGGAACGACCTCAACGCCGACACGCTGACCGGGGAACTGCGCATTGGCGCCATATCAACCGCCCTCACCGGCCTTGTACCGGCAGCACTGGAGCATTTGTCTTCCTCCGCGCCCGACCTCAAGCTCACCATCACGCCCGGTGACTCGAAACTGCTTCATGACAAGCTGATCAATCAGGAACTGGATGCGGGAATCCTGGTCGCGCCCCCCTTCAAGACCGCAAAATCGTTGAGAACGCTCACCTTGCGCAGCGAACCGCTGTGCTTGTTGGCACCTGCCGCGGCCTCCCGGGCTGAAGCACAGGCAATGCTGGCCACCGGGCCCTATATCCGATATGCCGTCGATTCCTGGGGCGGCCTGATAACCCAGCGCTATCTGGACGATCTGGGCCTCGCGCCAAGCGTGGCTTGCGACCTTGATGCGCTCGAAGCCATCAGCCTGCTGGTGTCGCTGGGGCAAGGCGTTTCCTTGGTACCGCAATGGCCGTCATTGCTGGAGCAATCGCCAAACGCCCGGATTCTGAGCGAAGAACCAAGATACTGCCGCGACATAGTGCTGGCCTACAGTGCCGGCCATCACCGCACCTCGGCAATCAAGCTGCTGGCATCCGTACTGATGGCCTGACGCTCCAGCTCAGTACAGACGGGCCTTGATCAGCGGGCGCAGCAAATAATTGAGCACGCTGCGCTTGCCGCTGAGGATATCCACCTCGGCAACCATGCCGGGGATGATCGGCAGCACCTCCTCGCCGCGCTTGAGCTGGCTGCCGTCAGTGCGGATCAGCACCTGGTAGTACGACTCCTTGCCATGGGGCGTGTCCTCCTCGATGGTGTCGGCACTGATCTGCTCCAGGGTGCCCTTGAGGTCACCATAGATGCTGAAGTCGTAGGCAGTGATCTTCACCTTGGCCGGCATGCCCGGTACCAGGAAGGCCACGTCGCGCGGCTTGATCCTGGCCTCGACCAGCAGGCGGTCCTCCACCGGGATCACTTCCATGATCGCTTCGCCGGGCTGGATCACCCCGCCACGGGTGTTGATCAGCACGGTGTTCACCCGCCCACGCACCGGCGAAACGATCCCGGTACGGCGCAGTTGGTCCTGGCGCTGCTGGACGATCGGCTCCAGGGCACTGAGGTCGGCCTTGCGCTGTGAGCGTTCGGTATAGGCATCCTGGAAGTAGCTGCTCTTCAGCTCGGTCAGCTTACCGTTGAGGGTAGCGATGTCCTGGCTCAGCCGCAGCGCCTCCATCTGGCTCACCGCACGCTTGGCCACCAGCGGGCGGACCAGGTCGAGCTGGCTCTGGGCCAGGCTGATCTGCCTCTGGATCGCCTGGCTGCCTTCGAGCAGCTTGTCCCGCCGCGACTTGAACAGCTCGCGCTCGGAACGCGCCAGCGGCCCTTGCGGGTCGATGTCCGGCGGGAACTCTATCGCCGCCTTGCCCAGCACCTCGGCGTCCAGCCGGGCGATGGCCGCGCGCAGCACGCCGGCCTGGTTGGCCGACTCCTGGAAGTTGGTGAGAAAGCGCGTCTCGTCCAGGCGCAGCAGCAGCTGGCCGACCTCCACCAGGTCGCCCTCCTGCACCAGCAGGCGGTCGAGAATGCCCCCTTCCAGGCTCTGGATCTTCTGGATGCGGCTGAACGGCACCACACGCCCATCGCCGCGCGTCACTTCATCGAGCTCCGCCCAGGCAGCCCAGGCAACGAACAGCAAGACGCTGCCGAGCAGGGTCCAGAGCAGCGGGCGATAGACCGGGTGAGTGGTCGCCAGCAAGGGGTCGGCCAGTTGCCGGCGCAGCACTACAGAACTTTTTTCAGCTGCCATGGCCGACTCCTTCGGCGACCTGCGGCGCCTGCACCTGGTTGCCCAGCACCACCTGGTTCAGCGGGCCGTCCATGATCACCTGGCCGTTGCGCAGCACCACTGCACGGTCCACCAGCGCCAATACGCTTTTCTTGTGGGTGGTGATGATCAGGGTGCGCCGGCCCAGCCATTTCTGCAGGTAGTCGATGACCTGTTTCTCGCTGTTCTGGTCGAAGGCCGCGGTCGGCTCGTCGAGCAGCAGGATCGGCGGGTCCTGCAACAGTACGCGGGCCAACCCCACCGCCTGGCGCTGGCCGCCGGAGAGGCTGGCATTTCCCTGGATCGGCATATCCAGGCCCAACGGGTGGGCGCGCACGAAAGTACCCAGCCCTACGCCATCGAGGGCTTCCAGCAATTCCTCGTCGCCCAGCGCGGCGTTGGCCAGGTTGAGGTTTTCCCGCAGGCTGCCGTGGAACAGCGCCACATCCTGCGGCAAGTAACCGATGCCGCGCTGGCGGTCGGCCGGGTCGAGCTGGCTCAGGGCGATGTCGTCCAGCAGCAGCCGGCCGGATTGCGCGTCGAGCAGGCCACTTAGCAGCCGCAGCAGGGTCGACTTGCCGGCGCCGTTGCCACCGAGCAGCGCTACCCGCTCGCCGGCCTGGATGTTCAGCGCCTGCACGTCGACCACCGGTGGGCTGTCGCCGTGGGCCAGGCGCAGCGCCTCCAGGCGGTAATGCCCGTGGAGCCGGTCGCGGTGCACGAAGCGCTTGCCGGCGGGCCGCTCCTGCTCGGCGGACATCAGCTGGTCGAGCCCCTCCAGCGCCACCTTGGTATGTTGCCAGCGGCCAAGGATGGCGGCAGCCTGGGACAGTGGTGCGATGGCCCGCGAGGCCAGGATCGAACAGGCCACCAGGGCACCGACGGTCATCGCGCCGTCGCTTATCCGGTAGACGCCGAACACCACCACCCCGACATAGCACAGCTGCTGAACGATACTCGCCGAATAGCTGAGGGTCGAGGCCAACGCATGGGTCTTCATTGCAGTACCGGCCAGTTCCCCGGTGAGCGTCTCCCACTGCTGTTGGCAGCGGCCTTCGGCACGCGCGGCCTTGACCGTCTCCAGGTGTTCGAAGGCTTCCAGCAGCACGCTGTTCTTCAGCGCCCCCTCGCGCAGGTTCTGCCGCGACAGGTGCCCCAGCAGGCGCTGGGTCAGCAGCCCTGGCAGCAGCATCAGCACACAAGCCACCAGCGGCACCCAGACCACATGGCCGCCGATCACGGCAATGATCAACAGGAAGATCGCCACGAACGGCAGGTCGCTGATCAGTGCGGCGCTGGACGAAGTGAAGAACTCGCGGACCGACTCGAACTCACGCACCTGGGTGCTGAACGCGCCCATCGACGCCGGTTTGGCGGCGATCCGGGTACTCAGCACGCGCGCGAACAGCAGGCTCGACAACTGCAGGTCCAGGCGCTTGCCGAGAACGTTCAGCAGGTGCCCGCGAAGGATCCGCAATACCCCGTCGACGATGATCGCCAAGGCCACGCCGCTGGCGAGTATCCACAGGGTATCGAAGGCTGCGTTGGGCACCACGCGGTCGTAAACCTGCATGGCGAACAGCGCCGAGGCGACGGCCAGGACGTTGGCCACCAGGGCCGCCGCCGTGACTTCCGCATAAGAGCGCCAGAGCCGCTTGAGCGGCCCGAAGAACCAGTGCTCCGGCAGGCCGCTGGCGTAGTCGCCCACCCGCCCATCGGGGCGGTAGCGGCACTTGGCGAACACCGCCGTGCCGCTGTAAAGCGCCTCCAGAGCGGGCCGCGCCATGCACTCACGGCCGCCGTCGCTCTGCGGCACCAGCACCTCGTACTGCTCACCCTCGATGCCAACCAGCAGCAGGCTGCGGCCATCGTCGAGCAACAGCAGGGCCGGCAGCAGGTAGGCGTCCATCTGCCGCAACGGCAGCTCCGCGACCCTGGCAGTTATGTCGGCGCGACGCAGGGCGCGGGCGACCAGGCGCAGCGGCAGGCGTCCGTGCTCCAGTGCCAGGCCGTCGACCAGTTCGGCGTCGCCCAACGGCCGGCCCAGTTGCCGACACAGCAGCAGCAGGCCCTGGCGCAGCGGGTCGTCGTGGTTCAGGGTCACGACATTATCCGGGGATTGTTCAACTTCCATGATTCAACCGATTCTCCAGTAATGCCCCCAACAGCCCGACCTGCGCGGCCGCCCGGTACTCGATGCGCTTGCGCTCGATGTGCAGATTGATCAATTGCCGCTCGGCCTCGAAGCGTTCGCGCTGCACGTTGAGCAAGTCGATCACGTCGCGTCGGCCGACCTCGAATTGCTCGCGGTACAGCTCGCCAACCTGCTCCGACTCCGTCACCTGCTGGCTCAGGGACTGTTCCCGCCACCGTAGCGTGTCACCGTTGTCGAACAGCGTCTGCAACTGCCGGCGGATGTCACGCTGCATCGCATCGGCCGTCCATTGCGCCGACTCCAGACGCTGTTGCGCAGCAGTCGGCCGACGGAAGTTGGAAAGCCCCTGGAAGGTATCCATGCGAAAGCGCAGCGACATCACCGAGTCGCTTTCCGGGCGACCGCCGATCTCCCGGCGCAATGCGGAGGCCTCCAGGTTCAACTGCGGCAGCAATGAAGCCTTGGCCTCGCGGACTTGCGCCTCGGCGACATTGGCGTCCTCCAACGCCTTGCGCTGCAACGGTGACTCGCGGATCACCCGCGTCATGTCGCTGGCAGCCAGGTAGCGCTGCAGCGACATCGGCTCGGGCTCCACCAGCTCGGAGGGGTCCTGGCCAACCAGGATCGCGTACTGGTTGCGCGCGTCCTGCAGGTTGCCCTTCTCCAGCGACAGCTGTTCCTGGGCACGCGCCAGTTCAAGGTTGGCGCGGTCCAGTTCGCTGCGGTCGGCGTAACCATCGCTGCCGCGCGCCTGGGTCATCTCGCGGATGCCGTCCAGACGCTGGATGTGCTGGCGCACCGTTTCCACCCGGCGCTCCGAGGCAAGCACGTCGAGGTAGGTCTCGACGATATCCAGTGCAGCATCGTCGCGCGCCACCAGCACCGCCTCGGACAGTTTGCGCCGGGTGGCGCTGGCGCTGTCGACCTTGCTCGTCACCCTTCCCCAGTCATACAGCATCTGCGATACGGTGACGTCGTAGACGACCTCGCCAACGTCGAACTCCTGCGGCCCCCCGGACATGGTGACGGAGGGGTAGTAACCACCCTTGGCGATCTCTACCTCGGTACCCGCACGGTCCGCTTCGGCCATCGCCGAACGCACCTGCGGGTGGATCGCCAACCCCGCCCGCACCGCCTGGTCGAGAGGAATGGCCGGCGCGGACAGCGGCAGCCCGAAGCACAGGAGCCAAAGGGCTCCCGCGCCACGGCGCCTTCCCTTGAGCACGGACAGGCCGCGCATCAGACCACGACCTGTACCGTGTTGTCCTCGATCAGCAGGGTACTGCTGCCAAAGTTGTAGACATCGTAGGTAATGCCGTTGACCTGCTGGGTGGTTCCTGTGTTCACGGCACCCACCACGTTGAGGGTGTCGTTGCTCTCGCCAGTGATCTGCAGGATGTTGTTGCCATCGGTGATGGCGTCGACCTCCGCCGCAGTCAATGTCAGCACGCTCCCCGAGTCGCCCTTGCCGAGGTCGATACGCTCGATGTTCGAGAGCGTGCCAACGCCGACGGCGTTGTAGTCGAGGTCGATGCCGTCGGCCAGGATCAGGGTGTCGAAGCCCGCACCGCCGTCGATGCTGGTGAAGTCGGTCGCGGTGATCTGGATGGCGTCGTTGCCATCGCCTGCCACTACCTGATCGCCGGTCCCCACGTTGAAGATCAGGTCGCTGCCATCGCCTCCATTGATGTGCTCCGAACTGCCGTCCGACCCGGACATGACATCGTCCCCCGAGGTGCCGTTGACGTCGATCTGGCCGATATTCAGCGACAGCCCGTTAGGGGCAAGGGTGATGCCGTAGGCCGAGCTGTCATTGCCGTTGGTGTCGGTGGCGACAACGTTGAACGAGATCTGCGAGCCCAGGTTGAGGATATCGGTGATGTTCAACCCCAACTGGGTGAGGACGGTCGGGCTCAGCAGGTTCAGCGAGAAATTGCCGGAACTGTCCGCCTGGATCGGCAGCAGCTCGACGTTCAGCGCCGGGGTGATGACACGGATCACCACGCTGGAGTCCGGCTCGGTGGTGCCACTGAAACCGAACCGCGGGTTCAGCGGGTTGAGGCTGACATCGACGCCGAAGTTGCCGATGGTCACTGGCTGCTCGATGCTGCTGCCGACGCCGATGGTCGCCACATTGCTCGGGTTGCCGGCCGGGTCCTCACCGATCACGGAGACTTGAGCATTGAGCAGTTGGTCCAGGGTAAGGTCGATGTCCAGGTCGGTGAGCAGGTTCAGCGAAGCCAGCCCGCTGTTGTCGGCAGTTACCGTGGCGGTGGCAGTGACCCCGCCGACGTCCACGGTGACCGTCAGTTCGGTCCCCGGATCGGTGGAGATGGTCAGGATGCTGCCCACCAGCGACAGCACCGGTGTTGCAGGCGGAATGGTGTCGACGGTGAACGGCACCGGGTTCGACGCGATACCGCCATTGATATCGGCGGTGACGGTCGAGGCGCCCTCCGGGAACGGCCCCATGCCATCGCCAGGGGGTATGGTCACGGTGACGCTGCCGGCCAGGATGTCACCGGCGGTGATGGTGTGCGTTGCCTGCGTCTCGTAGCCGTTCTGCCCGGCGAAGGCGACGGTGATCACCTGGCCGACCTGCATGGTCGGGCGGATCGTCACGTCGACCTGGATGCCGTCGCTGATCTCGGCAGCGTTGATCCAAGTATCAGCGGCCTCCGGTACGCTGATGGTCGGCGGAGCCAGGTCCGGCGCGTTGATCGTTGCCGGGCCGCTGAGGTTGCCGGCAGCGTCGGCGGTGACCCCGCTGATCAGCTCGCCGGTGATCAGCGGTGGTGCCAACGGCAGGCTGAAGTTACCGGCGCCGTCGACATTCACCGTGATCGGGTTGGCGGTATCGCCGTCGATCACGAGGCGCACCTGGCTGTTCGGCTCGGCGGTACCGGTCAGCAGCGCACCGTCGGCACTGATGCTCAGCAGCGGCGCCGACGGCGCCACCGTGTCGACCGTGGTACTGGCCGGGCCACTGCTGTTGCCGGCGGCGTCCTGGGCCACCGCGGTGACCACCGTGCCATTGGCCAGCGGCGTGGTTGGGGTGAAGCTCCAGTCGCCACTGCCGTCGGCGGTCGTCTCGCCGATCGGGTTGCCGCCATCATCGGTGAGGATGACGGTGGCGCCGGGCTCAGCAGTACCCGTGAGGACCACACCATTGCTCGGCTCGATAGTCGGCGCGGCCGGGGCGATGGCGTCAACGGTGACGCTGCTCGGCCCGCTGGTATTGCCGGCCGGGTCCTGGGCCACGGCGTTGATCACCGTGCCGTTGGCCAGCGGCGTGCCGGGCGTGAACGACCAGTTGCCACTGCCGTCGGCGGTCGTCTCACCGATCGGGTTGCCGTTGCCGTCGGTGAGGATCACCTTGGCCCCGGCTTCGGCGGTACCACTGATCTCGGTGCCGTTGCTCGGCTCGATCGTCGGCTGGCCGGGGGCTACCGCATCCACCGTGGTGCTGACCTGTGGGGTGCTGGTGTTGCCAGCGGCGTCCTGGGCCACGGCGTTGATCACCGTGCCGTTGGCCAGCGGCGCACCAGGCGTGAAGGCCCAGTTGCCAGTGCCGTCAGCGGTCGTCTCGCCGATCGGGTTGCCGTTGCCGTCGGTGAGGATCACCTTCGCCCCGGCTTCAGCGCTACCCGTGATCACGGTCCCGTTGCTCGGGTCGATCGTCGGCTGGCCAGGTGCGACTGAATCCACCGTGGTGCTGGCTGGCAGGCTGGTGTTGCCGGACGGGTCCTGGGCCACGGCGTTGATCACCGTGCCGTTGGCCAGCGCAGGCGCAGGCGTGAAGGTCCAGTTGCCACTGCCGTCGGCGGTCGTCTCGCCGATCGGGTTGCCGCTGCCGTCGGTGAGGATCACCTTGGTCCCGGCTTCGGCGGTACCACTGATCACCACCCCGTTGCTCGGGCTGATAATCGGTGCGGCCGGGGCGATGGCGTCAACGGTGACGCTGGCCGGCCCGCTGGTATTGCCGGCCGGGTCCTGGGCCACGGCGTTGATCACCGTGCCGTTGGCCAGCGGCGTGCCGGGCGTGAACGACCAGTTGCCACTGCCGTCGGCGGTGGTCTGGCCGATCGGGTTGCCGCTGCCGTCGGTGAGGATGACAGTGGCGCCGGCTTCGGCAGTACCACTGATTTCCGTGCCATTGCTCGGTTCAACCACCGGAGCGGCCGGCGCCACGCCGTCCACGGTAATGACCGCCGGCGCACTATCGGTCCCACCGGGGTTGCGCGCCACCGCGTTGACCACGGTGCCATCCGGCAACGGAATGCCGGGTGTGAACGACCAGTTACCGGTGCCGTCGGCGGTGACCTGGCCGATCGGGTTGCCGCTGCCATCGGTGAGGATAATGGTGTTACCGGCATCGGCAGTACCGCTGATCACCGAGCCGTTACTCGGGTCGACCTGCGGAATCGACGGCAGCGACGAGTCCACGGTGGTGCTACCTGGAGCACCCGTATTGCCGGCGGCATCGGTCGCCGTGGCGTTGACCACGGTGCCATTGGGCAGTTGTGTGCCCGGGGTGAACGTCCAGTTGCCGCTGCCGTCGGCAGTGACTTCGCCAATCGGATTACCATTGCCATCGGTGAGAGTCACGGTGCTGTTCGGCTCGGCAGTACCGTTGATCACGGCGCCGTTGCTCGGATTGACCACTGGCGCGGCGGGTGCGATCGAATCCACCGTGGTGCTGTCCTGCGGGCCAGTGTTGCCGGCTGGGTCCTGGGCGACGGCGTTGACCACCGTGCCATTGGCCAGCGGCGTGGTCGGGGTGAAGCTCCAGTCGCCGTTGCCGTCGGCGGTGGTTTGGCCGATGGGGTTGCCGCTGCCATCGGTCAGGATGACGGTGCTGCCCGGCTCGGCGGTGCCGCTGATTTCGCTGCCGTTGCTTGGCTCGACGACTGGTGCGGCCGGGGCTACCGAGTCCACTGTGGTGGCGGCCTGCGGACCGGTGTTGCCGGTCGGGTCGGTTGCCGTGGCGATGATTACGGTACCGTTGGCCAGCGGCAAGCCGGGGGTGAAGCTCCAGTTGCCGCTGCCGTCGGCGGTGACCTGGCCGATCGGGTTGCCGCTGCCATCGGTCAGGGTGACGGTGGCACCCGCTTCAGCGGTACCGCCGATGGTCGTGCCGTTGGTTGGATTGATTACCGGTGCAGCCGGCGCGCTGGAATCGACGGTGACCGTCGCTGCCGGGCCGGTGTTGCCCGCCGGGTCGGTCGCCGTGGCATTGACCACCGTGCCATTGGGCAACGGCGTGGCTGGGGTGAACGTCCAGTTGCCGCTGCCGTCGGCGGTGACTTCGCCAATGGGGTTACCGCTGCCGTCGGTGAGGGTCACGGTGCTGTTCGGCTCGGCGGTGCCGCTAAGACTGCTGCCGTTGCTGAGATTGATGGTAGGTACACCCGGGGCCACGCCGTCCACGGTGGTGCTGGCCGGCCCGCTGGTATTGCCGGCCGGGTCGGTCGCCGTGGCGTTGATCACGGTTCCGTCGGCCAGCGGCGTACCGGGGGTGAAGCTCCAGTCGCCGCTGCCGTCGGCAGTGGTCTGGCCGATCGGGTTGCCGCTGCCATCGGTCAGGGTGATGGTACTGCCTGGCTCGGCGGTGCCGCTGATTTCGCTGCCGTTGCTCAGTTCGACCACTGGTGCGGTCGGGGCTACCGAGTCCACCGTGGTGGCGGCCTGCGGACCGGTGTTGCCGGTCGGGTCGGTTGCCGTTGCGATGATTACGGTACCGTTGGCCAGCGGTGTGCCGGGGGTAAAGCTCCAGTTGCCGCTGCCGTCGGCGGTGACCTGGCCGATCGGGTTGCCGCTGCCATCGGTCAGGGTGACGGTGGCACCTGCTTCAGCGGTACCGCCGATGGTCGCGCCGTTACTCGGATTGATTACCGGTGCAGCCGGCGCGCTGGAATCGACGGTGACCGTCGCTGCCGGGCTGGTGTTGCCAGCCGGGTCACTCGCCGTGGCATTGACCACCGTGCCATTGGGCAACGGCGTGGCTGGGGTGAACGTCCAGTTACCGCTGCCGTCGGCGGTGACTTCGCCAATGGGGTTACCGCTGCCGTCGGTGAGGGTCACGGTGCTGTTCGGCTCGGCGGTGCCGCTGAGGCTGCTGCCGTTGCTGAGGTCGATGGTGGGCACGCCCGGGGCCACGCCATCCACGGTTGTGCTGCCCGGCCCGCTGGTATTGCCGGCCGGGTCGGTCGCCGTGGCATTGACCACGGAGCCATCCGGCAACGATGTGCCTGGGGTGAACGACCAGTTGCCGCTGCCGTCGGCGGTGGTCTGGCCGATGGGGTTGCCGCTGCCGTCGGTCAGGGTGATGGTGCTGCCCGGCTCGGCGGTGCCGCTGATTTCGCTGCCGTTGCTCGGCTCGACCACCGGCGCGGCCGGGGCCACCGAGTCCACTGTAGTGCTCGATGGAGCGCTGGTGTTGCCGGTCGGGTCGGTCGCGGTGGCGTTCACCACGGTGCCGTTGGGTAACGGGCTGCCCGGAGTGAAACTCCAGTTGCCACTGCCATCGGCGGTGACCTGGCCGATCGGGTTGCCGCTGCCATCGGTCAGGGTGACGGTGGCACCTGCTTCAGCGGTACCGCCGATGGTCGCGCCGTTACTCGGATTGATTACCGGTGCAGCCGGCGCGCTGGAATCGACGGTGACCGTCGCTGCCGGGCTGGTGTTGCCAGCCGGGTCGCTCGCCGTGGCATTGACCACCGTGCCATTGGGCAACGGCGTGGCTGGGGTGAACGTCCAGTTACCGCTGCCGTCGGCGGTGGCTTCGCCAATCGGATTACCACTGCCGTCGGTGAGGGTCACGGTGCTGTTCGGCTCGGCGGTGCCGCTGAGGCTGCTGCCGTTGCTGAGGTCGATGGTGGGCACGCCCGGGGCCACGCCATCCACGGTTGTGCTGCCCTGCCCGCTGGTATTGCCGGCCGGGTCGGTCGCCGTGGCATTGACCACGGAGCCATCCGGCAACGGTGTGCCTGGGGTGAACGACCAGTTGCCGCTGCCGTCGGCGGTGGTCTGGCCGATGGGGTTGCCGCTGCCGTCGGTCAGGGTGATGGTGCTGCCCGGCTCGGCGGTGCCGCTGATTTCGCTGCCGTTGCTCGGCTCGACCACCGGCGCGGCCGGGGCCACCGAGTCCACTGTAGTGCTCGATGGAGCGCTGGTGTTGCCGGTCGGGTCGGTCGCGGTGGCGTTCACCACGGTGCCGTTGGGTAACGGGCTGCCCGGTGTGAAACTCCAGTTTCCACTGCCGTCGGCGGTGACCTGGCCGATCGGGTTGCCGCCGGCATCGGTCAGGGTAACGGTGCTGCCCGGTTCAGCGGTGCCACTGATCGTGGTGCCATTGCTGGGGTTGACCACTGGTGCAGCCGGGGCCTGCGCATCCACTGTCGTGCTCGTCGGAGCGCTGGTGTTGCCAGCTGCATCCTGGGCCACCACGTTGATCACGGTACCGTCGGGCAGCGGTGTCGCGGGGGTGTAGCTCCAGTTGCCACTGCCATCGGCCGTCACCTGGCCGATCGGATTACCGCTACCATCGGTGAGGGTCACGGTGCTGTTCGGCTCGGCGGTACCGCTGAGGCTGCTGCCGTCGCTCAGGTCGATGGTGGGAGCGCCCGGCGCCACGCTATCCACGGTGGTGCTGCCCTGCCCGCTGGTATTGCCAGCCGCGTCCTGGGCCACCGCGTTGACCACGGTACCATCGGGCAGCGGGGTCGCGGGGGTATAGCTCCAGTTGCCGTTGCCATCGGCCGTCACCTGGCCGATCGGGTTACCGCTGCCATCGGTAAGGGTCACGGTGCTGTTCGGCTCGGCGGTACCACTGAGCTCGGTACCATTGCTCGGGTTGATCACGGGTGCCGCTGGCGCCACGCCGTCGATGATGATGCTGGCGGGCGGGCCGCTGTTACCGGCGGCATCCACTACCACTGCTTTGACCACCGTGCCATCGGGCAGTGGGCTATCGGGTGTGTACGACCAGTTACCGTTGCCGTCGGCAGTAGTCTGGCCGATGGGGTTGCCGTTGCCGTCGGTGAGCACCACGGTGCTGCCCGGCTCGGCGGTACCGCTGATGCTGGAGCCGTTGCTCGGGTTGATTTGCGGCGCATCGGGGAAGTCAGGGGCCTGCACGGTCGCGGGCGGGCTGCTATTGCCGGCCGGATCGGTCACCACCACGGTAACCGTTTCGCCGTTGGTCAGTGGCGGATTCAGTGGAATCTGGAATTTGCCGTCGGAGCCGACCACCACGCTGACGTCGGTTTGCCCGTCGCCGTTGCTGTCGATGCCCACGGTGGCGCCCGGCTCGGCCGTGCCGCTGATGCTGCTGCCATCTGGGGCAATCTGCAGTCCGCTGGCAGGCGCCGGTGCCGTGGTGTCAGGCGGCACACTGCCGTCACCGCCGCCACCACCGCCGCCGCCATCGTTGCTGTTGGCGATCGCGACGCCGCCGCCAATGATCGCAGCCCCAGCCAGCAATGCAGCGCCGGGGCTGAGCCCGGCAATGGTGCCGTCGGCGCCAGTGAGCGACTCGAACCCGGCCGCAGTTTCCTGGGGCACATAACCTGCCAACAGCGGCCCATCGGCAGCGACCGGGGGCAGGTCGACGGCCAGCAGCTTGTCCCGGTCTACCAGGTACAACTGGCTTACCGGCTGCCCTTCGACATAGAAGTTGGCAATGCGCAGGCTCTCGCCAGACTTCAGTTGTACGATCAGGTCCGCCCCGCTTTTTGTGTAGCTCGTCACGCTTTCGGGAGCAATATCCAGAACAATGTTACTGCTCTGAGTAAGCGTCAGGATTCCGTTATCGGGGATTGCGATAGGGGCGGCAGAATTAACACTTTGAGCGAGGGGAGATACCTTGGCCTGAATCGACATACGTGACAGTCCTTTTGTCAACAGCACGACCGAGCGATCGCACGCGTATAACCAGAAATAGCACGCCCCCCATAAAACGCCAGACGCTCTTTAAAATATTTCAGGAAGGTCTCTTGCGGCGAGGATCATCATCAAGGCTCGCAAAAATCTACTTGACCTATTACTTTTGAGTTAGCCCTTTCCTCACTGCAGGATGGCGTAACTTAAAGTTGGTGTTAACAGGAAGGTATTAGTTGAAAAGTAGCCGCCCCACACCTTGATAAATGCAAACAGATCGTGTTTTCTTCAAGCTCTTGACGAACCTTTCAACTTGAGCCTGGGCCAGCTCGACAGCAAGGCAGATAATCGAGCAACATGAGACAGTAGGCCGCTCGGTGCTGGCCTTCGAGCGGCTCGTTCAGCGTTTCCCTAGTTTAACTTGAGCTTTGCCACTTTGCTCAGTGCCCACCCACTGAACACGTAGAACGCATCCAGATAGAAGCGGCCTTCGTAGTTGGGTAGCGGTTCACGATTCAACAACAGCTCGGGCATGTCGGGCGTCGGGGGAAACAGCGCATAAAAGCCGTTGGGCAACACCGCCAACGCGATGAGCAGCAGGTAGGTCACGGCCCGCAGCATGGTGGCGCGGTTATCGGATTGCTCCGCCCATTTCAGGCCGAACCAGGCGACCAGGCCGGCAACCGGCAACACCCAGAAATGCGTCGGCATTCCAATGAACATTTCCGCGACAACGCTTCTTGCTTCCAACCTGGTGCTCTCCGTTCAAATGAGCGGATTATTGCCGCTGGGGTCGGCAAATGCAAAAAGCCCGCTCTCGAGGGCGGGCTTTTTGTTCACGAGGGTCAGTTGATCATGCTTTGGAACACATCAGCGCGGCGTCCAGCAGCCTGCCATGGTCGTACCAGGCATCGCGTTGATAGACCGCGAACTGGCGCTGGTTACCCGTGCCCCGCACCTCGACCATGCCACCCGCCTTGTCGGGGTCGGTACTATCGACGAACAGTCTGACCGAGTTATCGCCATCAACCTGGTAGGTTTTCACATTCCCTTGAAGTTCGCTTTTGACGCATCCCAGGTACGCCGGCGTACTTCTTTCCGTGGCCCCGGCCGCATACCCATGGCCTTCACGCACATCGGGGTCATGTGCGCAGCCTGCCATGAACAGTGTGGCGAAAGTGGACATCAGTATTGCACCTGCTACCGATCTTGAGCTCTTCACGCGACACGCTCCTGCCGCCCCATCGATTAACTTGGGAAAGTGTTGCCAAGCCGCATGCCTTTTTTTGGTTTTTGTTTGCCCATGTTACTGCTCAACGTCAGCCGGGCAATATGCTTGTTTGCTATATCGGTTTCAGGGCGAGCTTTCCCCGCGAAGTTAACCTTCGTTCATGGATAAGCAAGTTCCAGACAGGCCAGCCTGGGCGAGCATGCGTAGTCTTGCAGTGTGTTCGCACAGGCGTGGCCGCTAGCGGAAGGGATTGCTGCCTGCATCAATAGCGGCGGTAGTCCTGACCACCATGGTGTCCATCGTTGAAATGCCGGTGATGGCCGCCGCCGTGATGCCCACCGTGGTGCCAATATGGCCAGCAACCACCGAGCAGCAGCAACCCTGACAACACTACGACCCATGCAGTCTTGCGTTTCATGTGCGGACCTCCGGCCAGGTGAAACCAGGCCTTGCTTACGTTGGACCGCACAAAGGAGGGATGTTCAGGCAGGGGCCGGCCGTTGGTCTTCTTGCCAGCGATTTCATGCGCAGGACATTCCGGTACCGTATGGCCATGAACCCGCCAGAGCGCGAGCAAAACCCGACCCAGACCGGATTGTCTTCCTGCTGGTGCCCCGATTCCGGGGGGCTGAACCCACAATCGGGGTCAGGCGATGGCCTTCAGGAACACCAGTGTCGCCACCAGATCCAGGAGCAGTACGGCAACCACAACGAAGGCCATGTAATAGCGGTCATCCTGAGTCATTTTTGCGTTCCCCGAATGATCAATGCCCCAGGGTCGAAGCAATTGCTGTTCCAAAACCGTGACACATCCGATCAGGGTCGCTCCGTCCATGCTCGGCCCCCTGCTGCCATGTGCCCGAGGAACCATGCCCTGGCCTATGCTCATGGTTTCGGAGGAAGCGAATATGTGCGGAAGGCTCAGCCAGTACCGTGGCATACATGACTTCGTTGAAACCCTGAGCCTGCCAGAGGCCTGGCGGAACAACGTCGGCGACCAGCCGCTTGGCCGGTACAACATCGCGCCGACCACGCCGGTGGCAGTACTGCGGATGGATGACGCAGGCCCACGAGCGGACCTGGTGAAGTGGGGATGGCGGCCGCACTGGGCAACCAATCGCGCTGCGCCGATCAACGCGCGGGTCGAGAAGGTGGCGCATGGCCCATTCTTCCGGGCGATCTGGCCGCACCGGGCCATCACCCCTGTCGATGGCTGGTACGAATGGGTTGATGAAGGTGGGCCGAAGAAACAACCGTACTACATCCGCCGCCAGGATGGGCGCCCTGCCCTTTGCGCCTCGATCGGCCAGTTCACCGGCACCGAGCACGACGGATTCGTCATCATTACCGCCGACGCTCAGGGCGGAATGGTCGACGTTCACGACCGCCGGCCTGTCGTGTTGCCTCCAGAACTGGCGTACGAGTGGATCGCGGCAGCAATGCCCAGCGAGCGCGCAGAACAACTGGTGCTCAACCTGGGTGAGCCGGCCGAAGCCTTCGAGTGGTACCGGGTGGGTATCGCCGTGGGGAATGTGCGTAACCAAGGTGCCGAGCTGATGAACCCGCTTCAGCGTATGATTTGAATGCGCAGCGATGCAGGATCGTAAGCGCGGCGCCTGCGATCATTGCGATGAGGACCGTATCCCTGCCATCAGCCATACAGAGCTGGCCAAGCACAGAATGAGGATGGAGATCGAAGCAGGCAGGTGAAACTGGTGATATCCAGCCAATCCGAAGCCGGCATGGATAAGGAACGTGATCAGGCCTAGGCAGGCACAAACTTTGGCGAAGAACACCGCGTTAACCGTACCCAGCAACACGCTTCGATAACCAACCAGCAACACGGGTATTGCCAAGATATTGAACAGGAGGAAGCCCTGTACCCCACCCGGTAGGAAAAACATCTCCCATTCCTGCCAATACGCGGCATCTATTTGATGAAGAATCAGTGCAAGCATCGTTACGAAATAGCTTCTTTCCATGTAAGCAATCCCTTCAGCTAGTGGTGATCATCCCTGCGAAAAGCGCTGACGATGATATCTCGCGCCTCTATGCGACGCTTGGAAGTATTTGCAGATCAGTGCTGCTCAACGAGCGCGCGCTGAATGCCATCCAGCAGGCCCAGAGGATGGCAACTCTCCAGCGCATGGCATCCGAAGCCAGCGCACCCGATCCGCCCATTTCTGTTCCAGCCGAGCAAAGGTGGGCTGTGGATCAACGAACCAAGTGTTACAATCCGCCACTTCAAATCGGCGCCCAAGGCGCTGAACATCCGTGAACGCCGTCAGTACGACACCCGCCGCACCTACGCCACCCTATGCCTGATGTCTGGGATGAACCCACGTTCATCGCGAACCAGCTTGGTCACAGCGTCGAGATGTTGCTTTCTACCTACGCGAAATGGATCAGCTCCTCCTCGGACTGGAGGGAGCTGGAGAAGCTGCCGCCCCGAGTCGGATTGGCCCAAAATGGGCCCAAAACTGACGAGATGGCCTAAATACACCTCTGGAACCCCCGCAGGACAAGCACTTGATTTCTACCGCCAACATCACCATGCGATTTCTTAGGGGTGTTCGGCGGTGATAAAGGGTTGATTTTGCTGGACTAAATGCCCCTCCAGTACCCTACGATACCCCATCATTGGTATCAGAATTGGTATCGCATGCGGATGGCTATCGCTTCACTCAGCGCCTCGTCGACCCAGATCGACGCGCAGCGGGCCGCATGGCTGGTCATGCTCGAGCGCCCACAATCTCGCCGACTCGGCGAACTCCAGCATGTCAGCCAACTGGTCTGCGTCAACGTCACACCGCCGGTGGGCAGATACCGCCAATTCCGTAAGCACCGTGGCCCGGCCATCAGGATCTGCTATCAGTGCGTGCTGGTCATTGAGTTCGGCCAGCCAGGCCGATGGCAAGCTCAACATTTAACCGTCCACAGCTGATCGATACGCGTTGTGTAGGATTGGCTCATCATCTCCCTCCTCATCCCCCAGTCCGGTGTCGCCGGCACGCTGCCGGCTCGCATCGTCCCCCTCCCCCAGCGCTCATTGATGTTGTCCATCACCTGCATCAGCCGGTCACATGCCACCGATTGCTTGAGCGCGAACAAATCCTCTGAAAACTCACCTGGTTGCCGCAGGTCCATCAGCAGCACCTCGGCCTTGCTGTAGCGGAACCCAGGCCTGAAGATCCTCCCGACCGCATCGGTGGCCAGTCGAGTCATCAGCAGCGTGTCGCAGGTTGGGTAAGGAAGCTCCACCAGCGCACCCTGGGCGTGATGCGCCTCCTCCGGATTGAACATGCCTGTGCGGATGCTGACCCGCATGCGCTTGCACACTGACCCTTGAGCCCGCAGTTTCTCCGCAGCGCGGCCAACATAAGTGGCCACGGCCTGTTTGATCGGCGCCAGCTCGGTCAACCGCTTTCCGAACATCCGACTGCAGCAGATCTCCTGCTTCGGCGGTTCGGCCTCGTCAAGTTCAAGGCATGGTGTGCCAGCGAGCTCTCGGGCCGTCTTTTCAACCACAACGCTGAACTTCTGGCGAAGTGTCCAGGCGTCAGCTTTGGCCAGGTCCATGGCTGTGCGGATGCCCATCGCTTCAAGGTGAGCGGTCATACGCCGACCAATGCCCCATACTTCCTTCACCTCGGTATTGCGCAACACCCAATCGCGCTTGAACGGATCGGTGATGTCGACGACGCCACCTGTCTGCGCCAGCAGGCGCTTGGCGGTGTGATTGGCCAGTTTCGCAAGCGTCTTGGTTCCGGCGATCCCGACACCCACAGGAATCCCCGTGCACTGGAAGATCCTCGAGCGCAGCTTTCGTCCGAACTGGGTCAGGTTTTCCTGAATACCGGAAAGGTCAGCGAAACACTCGTCGATGCTGTAGACCTCTGTTGCTGGCACCATCGATTCGATCAGCGTCATGACACGCTCGCTCATATCGCCATAGAGCGCATAGTTACTGCTGAAGGCCATGATGCCGTGTCGGCGCAGCTTTTCCTTCGCTTGGAAAAACGGCTCGCCCATCTTCACAAATGGCTTAGCGTCGTAGGATCTGGCAATCACGCAGCCGTCGTTGTTGCTCAACACGACGATTGGGGTCTTGGCCAGGTCCGGCCGAAACACACGCTCGCAACTAGCGTAGAACGAGTTGCAATCAATCAGCGCAAACACCTGGTCACTGCGCATGGTCACGAACGCTGTAACGCACAACGCCCCATATCACGAGCTCGTCGCCTTCCATGATGTATCGCGGCGGATATGCTGGGTTCTCGGACTTCAAGATGACCACGCCATCGCGCCGGTGCAGGCGCTTGCAAACCGGCTCACTGTTAACTGCGGCAATCACCACATCGCCGTGTTCAGCCTCGCGGCCGCGATCGACGATGACGATGTCACCGGAGTAGATCCCTGCCCCTTGCATGCTGTCGCCTTCGACTTTCACTAGATACACATGGGGCGCGCGGAGGTCGAATAACTCATCAAGGGAAATATGGCCTTCCAGGTGGTCCGCAGCAGGCGACGGGAATCCGGCCGGCACGCGAAACGAATACAGCGGAAGCGGTTCGGTACCGCCGGTTGGCGTACCCAAGAAAGTGATGGTCATGGTGGAAGGTCCGAAGCAAACTGTATGCATATACAGTAAATCCGGCATCAGCTGCTCGGTCAATCCTGGGCGATGAAAATTCTGACGGGCGAGAGGGGAAATTATGTGCGGACGGTACTCGATCTATGAGTCGATGGATCACTACCTGCGACAGCTATCGCTGGATCTGGTCGTAATCAATGGTTACGACCATGAACCGATCAGTCGCTTCAATGTGGCACCTTCGACCCGCGTCGAGGTCATCCGCAGAGTAGACGAGGGGTTGAGCGTGGATAGGGTCAAGTGGGGATGGTCGCCTATCTGGGCGAAGGGGAAACGCCCGGACCCGATCAATGCCCGGGCTGAGACGGTGGTGATGGGAAAATTCTTCAAGGCTCTGTGGCCGAACGGAAGGGCTTTGGCGCCGGCAAATGGCTGGTTCGAATGGGTTCCAGATCCGGCAGACCCGAAGCGAAAGCAGCCGTACTACATCACGAGCGCCGATGGCGGACCTCTATTTTTTGCCGCACTCGCAGAAGTACATCAGGGTCTAGAGCCAGATGAGCGGGATGGATTTGTTGTCATCACAGCCGCTGCTGATCAAGGCCTGGTCGACATCCACGACAGAAAACCCCTGGTGCTCTCGCCTGAAACCGCTAAGGAATGGCTGGATCCAGCCACATCAGGCGAACGCTTGGAAGCCATTGTCGAGGTTGGATGCCGGCGAGCACAAGACTTCCGATGGTTTCCAGTTGGCAAGGCCGTGGGGAATGTTAAGAACCAAGGCCATGAGCTGATTGAGCCGGTCAGTGAACAGAACCGCCAGGGCGACCTAGAGCTCTGAGCTGGTAGTCGGTTACCGCCTGGAACTGCGATTCGGCAATTAGCCGCAAGCGCTCGACCTTTTCGGCAGATTCGCCTGCCGCCTGAGCCTCGTGGTACCGCTTCATCGCAGCCACAGCATCGCCGTACATGGGGTGATCGGGTAACAGGGGTGGCGGTTTGTCGCTCATTTGCATCCCCGTGGCGGGTGTCATTGGATGGTGGATGGTGGCTGACCAGCTGCGACCAGCTGGTAGTCAATGGCCGCATTGTAAAGCGAGTCGGCCAGCAGACTTAGGCGCTCAACTTCTTCAATGGACGCACCATTCTCCTCGGCTGCTCGATGCTCACGTATAGCCTCCAAGGCTTGACGAAGCAGGGGTTCGCCGGCGAGAGCTATGCCTTCCAACGTTCGTTTCATCGTCTGCTCCAGCTATGGGACCAGAGCATTATAGGACGATTCACATAGCTGCCCGGCTATTCTGGCTCGGTCATAAGCTTTCGCCAGCTCTCCCGCTCGTGCATCAGCCCGGTCGCGCAGTTCGGAGAGCACCATGGCGGCGCGGGTGGCTGCCTGGCCTCGGGCGATAGCGGCGGTATCCGTGGCGGGGCAACTGACGGCGGCGGCGAGCTTGGCACCTTGGTCGCGCAGCCGCTGGCCAGCAGCATCGGCGCCAGCATTGCCAGCGTCAGCAGTCGTTCTTTCTTCTTGGGCATGGGCTCTTGCCTCCTCCTGCGCTTGGGCGCGTCGCTGTTCTTCCTTTCGGGCGCCCTGTTCGCCGATCACCTCGGCCAGACGGTCGCTGCTGTCACGCTCTGCTGATGCACGGGCGGCTTCGGCGCGTTCCACCGCCCTGCCATGCAGGTAGACGCCCCAATGGGACGCTAGGCCTAGCACCAGTATCAGCAGTGCCAGGCGCGGATTAGGGCCGGTCATACGCCCATCACCTTGCGGGCCTTTTCCCACAGCGCCATGCGGTCGGCAATGCCGTTGACGCCGCCATTGATCTTGCGGGTGATGCCGACGAAATCGCCGCGATCCGCCAGCGTGTTCAGCCCGCGCGATTGCCAGTACCAAGCCGCCGACGCGGCCGCGTGCTGCGGCAGCTCCAGCAGCTCAGGTTGGTTGACTAGGTCGAGGCCCAGCGCCTCGCCACAGGCCTCGTAATTATCGTGGCCGGTAATCTGGATCAGGCCCCGGCCGCGATACTTCTGGCCATCGCCATCGGCGGCCGGCGTGTTGCCCAGGCGCGCCGCCAGCGTGCCGGTGTCGTACTTGGCCAGGTACTTGTCATTGCCCAGCTCGCGCACATAGCGGAATTGGCCCGACTCATGGCCGATTTGCGCGATAAACGCCGCCTGCCGCGCCGGCGTGACGATGCCGCGCGCGCCCATGGCGGCATTGAGGACGGGTGCAAAAACGCCGGCTTTCGGGCCGGCGTTCGGGAGAATCTGCAGCAGCTGCTGTGCGGTAACGCTCATGGTCTCTTGCTCCTAATGATGGTCGCTCACGCGGGTCCTACGTCCACGGTCTTGAGCGGCTTGTCGGTTTTCGTCTTCTTGCCCTTGGCCTTGGCCTTGCCCTTCTTGCCACCGTTGCATTCGACGGTGGTGGTCCAGCCCGAGGCGGTAAACACCTGCTCCACGCTGTCCACCAGGTACTCGCCATCGAGCCCGTTCTTGAAGCCCTGGGCGTTGATGGTCCGTTCGGCAAACAGGTCGGTACGCCCAACCATTTCCAGGCGCACGGCGGCGGTGCTGCGGTTGAACGCGGCCAGCCGCGCCTTGGCGGCCTGCTCGGCGGCGCTCTTGTTGGGGTAGATATGGCGGTCGGTGTGCACGCCCGGCAGGCCGGCGGGGGCGTCGTCGTTGCCCAGCTCCACCACGTTCAACTTGCCGGTGGCCTTGTCCTGGTGCTGGGTCTTCACCGCCTTCTGCGTGCTGCGGTCGCCCAGGCGGAACGAATAGCGGCTCACATCGGCGCGGCTGATGGTGACGGTACCGATTGCCTTGCCGCTCGCGCTCTGCCCGCCCTGGCGCGGCAGCACCACCAGCTTGCCGCTGGCCACCTTGGCGGTGCAGTCGTACTGCTTGGCCAGGCGGGTGATGAAATTGAAGTCGGATTCGTTGCGCTGGTCGACGCGCAGCACCTTGGTTTGCACCGTGCAGCCCGGCTCCCAGCCATTGCGGGCGGCCACATCGCTGACGATCTTGGCCAGTGCCACATCCTCCCAGCTGCCGCTGCGGGTGGTCTTGCCGCTGCCGCGCATGTCGCTGGCCTTGCCGCGCAGGGTGATGGTGTCCGGTGGGCCGGTCACCTCGACCTCGTCCACGGTGTAACTGCCCAGGCGCGCCATGGCCTGCGCGCTGTAGCCTAGAAAGACCTCGATCTTGGCCCCGCGCGAGGGCAACGTGACGGCCTGGGCGCGGTCGTCAATGCGCAGCTCGAATTCGTCCGACTCCATGCCGGGCTTGTCCGAGGTGCGCAGCAGCAACAGGCGATCATTGATCAGCGCGGTAATGTCCTTGCCATCCGCGACGATTTGAAAAACGGGCTTCATGGGAATGCTCCAGAAAGAAAAACCCCGCACAGGGCGGGGTTAGTTACGCGTAACGCGGGATCAATCCCACAAGGTGACTTGCTCGGTCTCGGCCGCTGTCAGGTCGGGCAGGTAGATCAGCACGCCGGCGCGATACGGCTGCGCCTCCTCGGCCAGGCCCTGATTGGCCTGCAACACCGCCTCGACGGTACCCACCAGGGTGCCGTAGTAGGCGTGGCACAGGCTGTCGAGCAGGTCGCCCTCAGACGTTCTGCATGTCATTGCCATAGGCGACAAACTCCAGGTTAAAGCCCTGCTTGCGCGGGATGCCGCCAGGTAGCAGCGCCCCCTGCTCCTCGTCCACGCTCAATAGGCACCAGGTACCCAGCACCTCACCGTAACCCGTGGTCAGGGTCAGCGGCTGCAGGCGCCGGCCGATGCTGCGCAACTCGTTCAGCTGGCCGATACCGCCCCGGAACAGCGGGAAGATCGCACCCTTGATCGTCAGCTTGTCCTCACCCTGCCCCACCGCCTGCTGCGCAATCTCACGCGTCAGGCGCTCCTGCCCGGCCCAGCGGAACGCGGTCTTGCGCGTCAGCTCATCAAACGCGGCCGTGTCCAGGTTGAAGTAGTAGGGCTTAAGCTTCGGGTCTTGCGGCTGGATGATCAGCAGATGCGGGAACGGCTTCACCGCCTCGGCCGCCGGCGTCATGTCGGCGCCGAGCACACTGCTCGGGAAGATATTGCCCAGGCTTGGGCTGAGCTTCCCGCCAATGCGATTGACCGCCGCCCCGGCCTTGGCCGCCTGTTCCTTGAGCGTACCCAGGCGCTGCTCCACCTGGGAGGCCGCCGAAACGGCCTGGCTGTACTTCGCCGCCACCTGCCCCACTGCGGAGTGGGCCGCATTGATCTGCCGCATGGTGCGCTGCAGCTTTTCACCCACCATCGGGCCAATAATCGGCAGGCTTTCCAGCTCTGAGGCGGCGCCCGTCATGTCACGGACAGCCCCGTTTAGCGGGCCCAGCATACCGTCGAGACTGGTACGGCCGGCCTGGCCAGCCGCCACCAGCGCCGACAGCGTCGAGCCCATCAGCTCCATGTAGGCCATGGCACCTCCTTAAGCGACATCCGCCGCATCAAACAAGCTAACCGAGGCCTGGCGGGCCGCCACCTCGCGCTGGAACCCTTCAAACATCACGCGCAGCGCCTGCTCGGCCTCGCGCACGATCTGGTTGGGGTCTTTCACATCACCATGCACGGTAATGGGCATGTTCGGTGCGAAGGTAAACGACTGGTCAACCTTCGCCGGCTCGCGCTTGGCCTTCTCGACGGACTTAGCCGCCGGGAGGGTCGCCGCCGGCGGCTGCACCGATGCCACCAGGGAACGCACCACATCGCCCATGGCGCCAGGCTCACCGCCACCCTTGACCACCTGCGAAACCACCGGGGCAATCGAGGGCGGCAGCTGCGGCACCTTCTGCAGCTCGCGCACAGCCATGCCGAGCGCTTGGGTCTGATCCACCGGCGGCGCAGGGCGCGGCTTGGCGGGCTTGGCATCCAGCGTCAAGGTCGGGGCGAAGCCCTCGCCCAGGCCCGCGCCGGTACCACCGAACCCGCCAACCCCGTCGAATAGGTCGCGCTGGGCGAACTTCGGCAGCTTGGCATAGGCCTGCTCGACCTCGGCGTCAGCCATCTGGTCGACCGGCTTGGACGGCGCGGCAGGCCGGGTGGTGACGGCCGCCGGCGCAGGCATGGCGGGCACCGGGGCCAGGCCCTTGACCACCGGTGCCGGCATCGCAGCCTGCGCCTCGCCCTGCTGTGCCGCTGGCTCAGCGCTTGCGACCTGGTCCGACTCAGGCTGTTCCTCACCGAACCATTTCTTGCCCAGCCAGCCACCGACAGACTCACCGCCGAGGCCACCGAGGGCTGCGCCAATGGCGCCACCGACAGCGGTACCAATGATCGGCACCACCGAGCCAATCGCCGCACCAGCCGCCGCACCCGCCATGGCGCCGGCCATGCCGCCCGCCACCCCGCCGTAACCCTCGGCCTTTTCGTCCTTGGTTTCGGCGTTAAGCGCCACATCGAGCGCGCCCGGTACCGCATCAATCAGCTTGCCACCCGGCAGCTTGCCAGCGGCTCGGGTGATGCCGCGCACGCTGCGCACCATCCGCCCCAGCTTGTTCGCTTCACCGGCCGCCTCCGCTGCGCCAGCGAGCGCCGCCACGCCGGCCATTGGCGCACCCGGCGCGCGGCGCGCATCGGCCATTGTCCCAGCACGGCGCCGGCGACGACGACGCGCACGACGGCTACCAGCCTCTGCAGGACCCGAATTAGCCACGCTACCGCCAGGCCGGCCGATAGCGTCGGCATTGACCACAAACACGCGCTGCGGCTCGCTGCCGACGCCTGGGGCCGGGTCATTGCTGGCCGGCACGCCGAACACCTTGCCCAGCGCGCCCATGCCGGCGTCCAGCACACGATTGCCGGTCTTGGTTAGCGCCGCCTCAGCCGGGGCCTCCTCGAGCTTGCCGCCTCCTCGAGCGCTCCAGGCGCGGCCCCGCGCGACGTTGAACGCGCCCCGCGCAACCCTGGCGCCGCTGCGGACAGCCAGCAACCCGCTGATGCCCGCAGCCAACCCTGCCAGCCCCATGATCACCGCCGGGAACTTGTCCGACAGCGTGGTGATGCCCTGGGCAACCGCCGTCAGCCCCTTGGCCGCCATGTCGGTGGCCGGGCGGATGGCATCGCCAATGCTGCGCATGGCATCGTCAACCGCCTGGGCCGTCTCGGCCCATTGCTGGGACGATGTTTCGCGGCGCTCGGCCAAGTTCTTATCCAGAATGCCCGTCGCCTTCTGCGAATCGGTTTTCAGGTCGGCATACAGCCCACGGTTTTGCGCATACGCGGTCAGCGCTGCCTTGACCTGCATGTCGGCGAACAGGTCACCGGTGCGTAGGGTTTTCTCCAGGGCTTCCAGCGCCGCCTTGGCTTTTTCCGGGTCGACTTCCTTGTCGATGTTGGCCTGGGCTTCTTTGATTTTCTTCGCCTTGGCCGGGTCGGTCGCCTCGACGTACTTCATGGCCAGCGCCATGGAAGATTCAATAACGCTCATGCCCTTCTGCAGGCCAGTGTTCAGCGAGTCCTGATAGTCAATGCCCACATCGCTGTAAGCCTTGACCACCTCGCCCGAACCAATTTTCTCCATCCAGTTCTTGAAGTTGTTCGCCGCTTCGTCCGAACTGCCGGCGGTCTTCATCTGAACCTGCAGCATGGCACCCAGCGAGGTCACCGCATCCAGGCCGGTACTGCCGTTTTTCTCCATGCCGGCCAGCAGCTGCGGGAACCACTTGGCCATGTCGCTGGCCTCGAAGCTGCCCGCCTGCCCTTGGTAGGCGATTGCTTCCAGCGCCTGCTGCATGACCTTGGGGTCGCTGATCTTGGCGTTCTGCTGCAGGGCCATGATCATGCTGGCCGTGTCGACGCCCGAGGCGCCTTGGCCGACTGCGAACTTGGCCGCCGTCGGCGCGTAGGCCATGGCCTTGTCCAGCTCCATGCCGGCGCCGACCAGCTGGTTGATCAGGTCAGCCACATCATTGCGGCCCATGCCGGTGTCTTTGGCCGTCTGAATCACGGTGCGGCTGAGCTGCACTTCTTCGGGCTTGTTGACCGCATCGGCCTTGATCGCAATGTCGCGGATGATCGCCTGATAGTCGGCGCTGATCTTGGTCGGCACGGCCGCCAGGCCCACGCCCACAGCGGCCGCTGCCGCGTTGGACTTGAGCCCCGAGCGGCCGGTGTCGATTTGCTGGTGACCCTTGAGCTGCAGGTCGGCGCCTTTCGCCTCGCGGGCCAGGCGCTGATATTCGCGGCTCAGGCGGCCGACCTCGACGCCCTGCTTGCGCAGCGAATCCAGGTTGCCATTGAGCTTGCGCAGCAGCTTGTCGGCGCCGGCGGCGCCGGCGTCGTGCGCCCGCTTCCACTCGGCCTGCAGCTTCATGGTCTCGCCAATGGTGCTCTTGAGCACCTTGGCCTTATTGCCCTTCTGCTCGAGCTTGGAAATGCGCCCTTCGACGTTCTTGAACGCGGCGCCGACCGACGATGCGACGGCACCCCCGATCACCAGGGCTAGCTGCATTTTTGCCATCGGTTACCCCCTGCTCAGTCCGAGAGCCACCACAGCATGTCCGCGAAGGACATGCCGGATATCTCAGCGGCCGAGAAATTCAGCTCCTTGGCCAGCCGCTTGGCCAGCCGCTTCTGCGTGGCCGCATCAAACGTCGTCGTCTTGCACCAGGCGAAAATACGCGATCTGCAGACGGGTGTAGTCCTTGAGGTCCATGCCCTCCAGGTCCTTGGCGCTGACCTCGGCCAGCGAAGCGAACAGGTTCAGCTCGCGCTGTTCGTCATCGTCGCCTGCGCCCCGCTGCGCCACGCGAACGTCGCGCACGGTCGGCGAGCGCATGGTGATGGTGTCGACCATCACGCTGTTCAGTTCGGCTGGCTTGCTCAGCGTTACGGTAACGCGGTCGGCCGACAGGCTCAGCCAGGCCGGGGTTTTCTTGGTAGTCATGCGGGTACGTCCTTAAATTCGAGGAAAGGGGGTTACAGGCCGAGCGCGGCGCGCTGCTCGGCCATCTGGTCGACGCCATCAATGACGCGCTTCATGCCCAGGGCGTCGATTTCGTAGACCAGGCGGTTGTCGACCTCCAGCTTGTAGTAGGTCAGGCTGACGGCGTGCTTGATCTCGGCCTTGTCGCCGGCCTTCCAGTCGCCCATGTCGACCTCTTTGAGACTGCCGCGCAGGGTGACGATCACCGGGGTGATTCGGCCCTTGAGTCCCTTGAAGGCGCCCCGGAACACGCCGTTGAAGGCGGTACCGTCGGCCAAGCCAAAGAACTTCAGCGACTCGCGGCGCACGCCGGTAGTGGTGAAACTGGCCTCCTGCTTCTCCATGCCCTGGTCCATCTCAATCGGCATATCCATGCCGCCGGGACGGTGCTCCTCCATCTTGAGGGTGAGCTTGGGCAGGGTCAGGCTGGGAACATCACCCTGAAAGCTGATGCCGTCCACGAACAGGTTCATGTTGGCCAGGGTTTCGGGAATCATTGCCATGTAAAACGCTCCTTATGCAGCCGAGTCGAGAACTTCGGTCAGCCATTGATTGGTAACTTCGACGCGGAAATTCGGGTTCTCCGCCGGCGGCACATCGGTAAAGCGGATGTTCCAGTACACCTTGCCCTGCTCCAGCTGGCTGGCGGTGTTCAGCTCGGGGTCCGCATACACCTCGAAGTTGATAATGGCGCCCTGGTTCTTGAGGTCGCGCATGAAGGCCTGCAGGCCCTCGGTCACATCCTTGACGTAAGTCGCGGTAATCGAGCGGTCGACCGCCCACTTGTGGCCGTACTGGATCGCGTCCATGACGATATCCATGGTCCGCACGCGCGTGACGAAGGCCCACTTAGGATCACTCGACAGCGTGCGGTTGCCCCACAGGCGGTACCCGTCATCGCGAATGATGGTCGCGATATTGGAGTTGTTGAGCAGGTTGGCCCGGCAGGTCTCGTCGCCGTCCAGGTACTCCACCGAGCGGGTGGTGCCGGTGACACCGACATATTCCTTGTTCGATGGCGATGCCCAGAAGCCATATTCGGCATCGGTCCAGGCGAACAGGCCGGCGGTCCAGGCCGAGGCCGGCGCATCCACCGTGGCGGAATCGATGGTGTCCCAGTACTTAACGCCCGGATCGACCATGAACGCGCGCCGAGCACCGAACTCGGCGGCGTAGGCCTGGGCGGCCTCGTCAGTAGTGCCAGGTCCGTCGATGATGGCGAGACCACGCAACTTGTCAGCCAGGCCCACCAGCGCGGTAGCCACCGCCTGGGTCGCGCTGTGCTTGGGCGCCACCAACAGCCGCGGCTTGGCGTTGAAACGGCTTTTGCCATCGAGCAGCGCCTGCAGGCCGGTACGGGTGCCATCGGCCAGCACACCGCCGATGATCGCGGAGGTCTGCGCGGCCGCATCCTCCACCTTGGTCACGCCACAGGCGACGATCACCGCCTTGGCGCGGGCGTAGACCGCCTCGCAGGCCTTGGTGATGGCCGAATCAGCCCCCCAAGCCGCGACGGCTTCGCGCAAGCTGGTGACCAGCACCAGTTCGTTCGCCTTCGCGGTTGGGGTACTTTCCGCACCTGGGCCGGGGGTGAAGGTGTCAACCAGGCCAATGATCGAGGTCGACGGGATGGCGACGGTGCGCGCGCCGTTGTCGACGTTCGTTACGGTAACGCCGTGAAAGAATCCAGCCATGGAATAGCTCCAAAAGAAAGGGCCGCACTGGGCGGCCCTGCAGAAACGAAAACGCCCCGATAATCGGGGCGCTCAAGGGGTGACGAGAGGGTCAGGCGTTGCCGACGCCTACGACGCTGGCATTGATCGCCGCAATGGCGTGATCCGCGATAGCCTCGGCCTCGTCATGGGTGGCCGCCTTGAGCGCATCAACCTTGCCTTTGAGGCGCGCCGCGCGAATGGTGTAGAGCGCGCCTTTCCATTCAGCCGCCTCGGCCAGAATGTTCTCGGTCGCCGCCTGTGGAGTCAGCCCGGCCGCATCGACCCAGGCCTGGACAGTGGCCGGCACCTCACCCTCAAAGCCGGCGGCCTTGAACGCCGTCGCCTCTTGCTCGGTCAGCTGGTACTCGATCACGCGCAGGTTATTGCCCACGACCGCAGTGCGGGCCGAGTCCGCCGCTTCGTCAATCTGCTGGGCAGCCGCCAGGCGGGCCGCGCCGATCGGCAGACGGGCGTAGTCGAAGCCGTTGTAGTTGGAGCCTTCAAACGTGATGTTCAGGGATTCTTTGCGCATGTAAGCCTCACAGTCTCGAAATGTTGGTCAGCAGCCAAGGAATGGTATTCGGGTCCTTGAGGGCAGGTACGGAATGAACAATCGATCCCTCCAAGGCTGTTGGGAAAGTAGTGTTGATTGCCGTCAGGCTCAGGGAGGCCCAGCTTGCGCCGCAGATTTTCCCGGCAAAGGTCCCGGTCAACGCCCAAACGCAGTTGTAGAACTTGATGGATGCAAACCCGGGCATGGTGTTGCCGCCCGCGTACATCATGGCGTAGTAGCCATCGAGCGGCAGGTTAAGCCCGGCGTTGTCCGGCAGAACCAGCGTCAAGTCCGCGAAGTCCAGGCTGGACGAGCGGGCAATCTGGAAAGAGCCAAGACGCTTGGTGCCAGCGCCGGCCACCGGGAAGTCTTTCAGGATCAGCTTGCGAGTATTGCTCGCGCCGCTGTCGCCGCGAATCGTGACCCGGCGGCTTGTAATGATCGAGGTCGTTTCATGGGCGTAGTCACTGAGCAAAACGGCATCGAGCACGCCGCCACCAGGCGTGTTGGCAATGGCCTGGCCGAGGGTTTTCAGCGGGGCGGCCTGGGTGCCTGCCGCCGCGTCATCGCCCGCAACCTGGTCGATGTAGAAAGTGCGGCTGATGGCCGGGGCGGCGGCTACAGCAGCGGCCAGCGCCGAATCGATGCCTGCCTTTTTACCGTTGAACGTGTCGATCAGGGCCTTGCCTGTCGAGGTGAGCGCAGCAATTTCGGTTTCGAGACTCATAGGGTTCTCATGCTCCGTAAATATGTTTGGTCAGTTGGGTTTGGGTGGAGAGGATCGAATCGGCCGCGCTAATACCCATGCTCAGCAGGCCCTCATGGTCAACGGCATGTACGCGTTCGGCCTCAGTCATGCGTACCTGCAGCCGCCCCAGCTGCTCGCTGGTGATGCGCTGCAGCCGCGTCAGCTCAGTGATTTGTTCTTGCTGCTGGAAGTTGCGCAGCTGCTCGCCCATGAGCGAGGCCGCCAGCGCCGCCAGCGGCTCGGCCAAGGACAGATTCAGCCCTGCCGCCGTGGTGTTGATCGTCACGCTATTGGCCGGCAGGGCCGACAGCGACAGGTCGTAAGCCAGCAGCAGTTGATCACCGGCGGGCTTGTACGCCAGCGCCTCGGTGGCGTGCGACCAGACCGCAAGTAAGGTGCCATCGCTTAGCAGAAAGCCGATTTCACGGACCCAGAAGGCGGCGGGGCCATCCGCGACAGCGGTCAGGTGCAACAGCGTGCTGGTCAGCTTCTCGCCGCCCGCAATCGGGTACTTGGCCACCTGGTTTCGCAGGGTCTTCTGCTCGTTGCTCGGGGTGTAGTTCCCGGTACCGACAACGATGTGGGTGATTTCAGCCTGAAAGCCTGAATTGGTCGCGTTGAAGATCGCCGCCAGGCCGGCCTTGGTAATGACAGGTTGTAAAGCAGTACTCATAGAACAGCCTCCATCGTGCCGCGCACGACGACGTAACCCTGGGCCGCGTTGGCGGCGACAAGGCCCGATTCAGCGTTGATTGGAACGCCCTGTGCTTCGGCTGTACGCCGGTGAACACCGAACACATTGGCGGCATTGGCAAGCTGCAGTGCTTGCGCCGAGGGATCGAGCGGCACCGGCGCCGGCTCCATCGTTCGGCGCTGCAGCGTGCGTGCTTGCACGGCATTGGCAAGCACCAGGCCACCATCGAATCGCGCGCCAAGGCGGAATTCGTAGTGGCTGCGCTCGTTCTTTGCCGCATCGACCAAGGCACGCAACCGCTCGCCCAGTTGCGGCGAGATAATCGAGCCTTCACCGCCCCGGTTATCGTTCGCCCACGCGGTGATCTGAAAGGTGTACGGCGCGGCATTCGGAATCTGGCGCCACTCCTTGAACTCGGCGTTAACCCGCACGGCCTTGAGCACCCGTCGGATCGCGCCAACGGTGCCCTTGGTCTTGTGCACCGGGATGGCCTCGCGGATCAGGTCGCGCTGCTGCTCCTCAGCATCCGCCGCTTCCCAGCCCTCGACCTTGAGTGCCCAGCCCAGCCACGGCAGGAAACTAGGCGGGCAGCGTGCCGAGTCCGCCACTCCCCGGATGATCCCCGGGTCTACCCCCAGCTCGCTGGCCGCCTCCAGCGCTCGCTCAAGGAGCGTGGCGTTATGCGGCAGCAGGCTCATGTAACCACCTTCGTGGTCAGGGTGATCGACGTAGCGCGCGGGTAATGCCGCTTGTCACACACCACCCCTTCCACGGGCTTGACCAGGTCCACACGGTTGATTCCCGCCACGTGCAATGCGGCATAGACCGCCGAAAGCGGCAACTGACCCGCGAGACGCCGAGCCTCGGCAATGGTGGCATCCAGGCTGGCCCGCGCTGCCGCCAGGACAACGTTAGGGTCAGGCCCGTTTTCCACCCAAAGCACTGCCTCCACCATAAAGTCAGTGGGGATTGCGGCCTGGACACGCGGGCGGTCGGTCACCGGCCGCACATCCTCCGCCGACAAAGCGGCCAGAGCCCCGGCCACCAACTGCGCCGAGGGCGTAGTGCTGTTCGGCCCCGCCAGAACAGTCAGCGATACGTCGCCAGGCAGCGGGCTGTCCAGGCCGGCGGCGTAGTCACACACCACCACGATGGCCCCGGCCGGTAACTGCGCCCTAACCGCATCACTTACCGCCACCCCGGAAAAACGGGGTGAATCGACGGAAACGTGCGCCAGATCAGCCGACGAACTCAGGGCGTGGTATTCATACGCCCCGCTGCTGCCTGCGACCGATAACGCCTCAAGCGACAATCGCGTGCGGTAACGCAGCTCATCGTCACCCTCCATGATCGCTTCCACCGGCGGCACCGCGTCAGGATCAGCTGCCCGAATGGTCAGCCGTTGCACGCCGTAGTCGGCCGCTCGGTTATCCAGGTCTGCGCGCTTGGCATAGGCCAGGAGACTAGCTTTGGCCGCATCATTGACTCGAGCACGCATCAACAGCTCGCGGTAGGCCATGGTCTCGATCAGCTTGACCACCGGGTCGGATTCCAACAACGCGGTCCACTGATCGTCCATATGAGCCCGGAAGATGCCTAACACCTCCTGATACAGCGTCTCGAACTCCAGGGTTTCCACCACATCAGGCGGGGGAAGCAAAGACAGGTCAATCATGCACTCACCTCAAGTACAACGCCGTCGCCGAGATAGGCACCAGACAGCGACAGCGTGATTTGCCCGCCGACCACTGCCACCACGCGCACACGCTCCAGTTTCAAGCGCGGCTCCCAGCGCCCCAGGGCGCGCGCCACCTCAGCCTGCACTGCACTTTTCCAGCCTTCGTTAACCGGCAGGTCGACGTAACGGCGCAGGTGGCTACCGTACTCCGGCCGCATGCGCCGGCTACCGACAGCAGTGGTCAGAATGTCCTCAATGGACTGTTTCAGGTGGGCCACGCCGGATAGCGGTTGCCCGGTGCGACGATCCAGCCCGATCATGGCCTTACCCCGCCGGGGTCAGGCGCTCGAAGTCGGAGCGCGCATCCAGATAGGCCAGCGCCTCGGTGTCGCCCTCCTCGATCTGCAGTTGGCCGCCGGCCACTTTCAGCTCACGCTGGCCCAGGATCAGCACGCGCGAGGTGTAGGTTTTGTCGCGGTAGGTCACGGCCGCCGGCGCGGTGGTCGCGGCGTCCGCAGGTTTCTTGGTAGCCATAGGCCCTCCAGAAATGACAAAGCCCGCAGAAGGCGGGCCTTTAGGGGTTGATGGTGGGGTTACAGGGTCGCCGTCGCTCCACCGGTCAGCGCACTCTTAAGCGTGCTGGCCAGCACCTCGGGGTCGACGTTGCCCGATATGTTCAGCGTGACCTGCGGCGCCGCCTGCTTGCGCGTGAAACCGCCGTGCGAAAGGGCCATACACATGCCCTCGGCCATTTCGGCCGGATCAATGTTGGCCACCACGCGCTCCCAGGCCTGGCGCATGCGAAAGCGGTCATACACCTGGTCAATCTGATGCTCGATCAGCTTGGCCACCGTGAAGCGGTCAGGCTTCGCCGGCAGCGTTTCAAGTTGGCTCATGACGTTCTCAGTGCTTGTGATTGGCCGTGTTACCGGCCGTGTCGATGATTCGGCCGCCGCCATTGATATCGCCCGTTACGAGTAACGGGCCATTGATGGTGACGGGGCCGGTGATGGTGACCGCGCCGGACTTGGCGTCAATCGCGTTATCCGTAACGACCACCTCGCTGCCGCCAACCTTGACCTTGGCCGTGCCGCTGGGGAGCGTGATGGTGTAACTCTTGGCCTGCCAGTCGTAGACCAGCGATCCGCCATCATCGAACCGCCACACCTCGACATGGTCGCGGTTATCCGGCGGCGGTCCGGCGTTGCCATACAGGCCCGGCACGAACGTGCCCTGTGCCGGCTCGCCGCTCGGACTGACCAGCGCGCCCTGCTCGCCCAGGCTTGGCGCACGCCAGTGGCGAGCCTTGCCGGCGGCCAGGGCATGCCAGCGCACCCAGGCGCTGGTCCAGTCGCCGCCATCGGAAACGCGCACCCGGGCGGCCGCCAGGTCGACGCCCACCACATAGCAAGGAATCACCAGGCCGGCCAACAGCCGGTCGAGCTGCCCAGCCACATAGCTCATGCCATGGCCTCCGGTGACTGGTATTGATGTTCGCTGCCTGGTCCGCTATCGGGGTCGAAGGCGAACAGCAACGTGCCCGGCGGCTGATCCTCCCAAGGCCAAGTGGTGTCACCCAGGTAAACGTCCTGCTGCCACTGCAACGCCCAGCCGACACACCGCACCAGCTCCGGCACCGCCTCGGCCGGCATGGCCTCGACGTTCTCGACGCCGCCGACAAAGTCGAGGTCCCAATACTGGTCATCGAGCAGTTGCATGACCTTGGCCGCCAGAATGGCCGCCTGCAGCGGCGCTAGCGCCCGGCTGGACTCCAGCAGCACCACCGCCTCGAACGTCACCTTGATGCACAACCGGCCATCGCCAGGCTTGATGCCTGGGGCAAAGTTCGTCGCCGCGTACAGCAGTGCGGGCAGCTTCATGCCCTCTTTGAGCTTCGGGTAGGCCTCGACCACCTGGAACAGCGGCAAGCGCTCCCGCATGGTCGCGGTCATTACGTCGTGCAGCTCTTTCAACTCGCTGGGGATCACCGGCGGGTCGTCAGAAGATATCGGCGGTTCGTGCATGCTCTTGCTCCAGTACCAGGGCGACCATGCCGTCGCCGGTTGGCTCATGGCGCACCACCGTATAGCGACCGCCACCCTCGGCCGGCGGCAGCTCGATGGTCAGCGCCTCCCCCTCGGGCAAGCGCTGGGCAACATCAGCCAGCACCGAAAAACGCGGCTCGCCCAGCTCAGCCGCGTCGACCTGGGTAGCCAGGCCGCGACCCTTGCCGCCACTCTTGCCGCCAAACTGCGGATCAAGAAACGGGTTGTCGAAGGTGCCCATGATCGCGGTACCGTCCTCCAAGGTCGCGCGGTCGCCCACGCGATCAAGGATTCGGGCACTCATCACGGCCATTCGCTCGCGAAAGCTCGGCCTACGCATCACTGCACAATCAACACATCGGCGAAGCCGTCGACGGTGTCGCTCAACAGCTTGCCGTAGGGCAGCGAGTCGGCGGTGCCATCAGCGACCAACACCCCAGCCAGCACGCTGACCTTGGCGCCGGCCTTGAGACCTGCAGTCGACGGCACGCGCCAGGCATCGCAGGTGCGATAGGTAATGAGGGTGTCTTTCGGGCCGCTCTGCAGCGGAATCACTGCCAGGGCGCCGATCACCTGGGGCACACCCGCGACCGAGCCACCGGTGGGCGCCCGCAAGGTGATGCTGCTGCCGGTGCTGACATAGTTCTTGGCCATGGCCATTTTCTCCTGTCCAGAAACAACAAACCCCGCCTAAGCGGGGTGTTTGAGTGGGGTCTGCGGTTACGCGCCGACAGACTTGTTGAGGCCGCGAGAATCCAGCGCGGCAACGCCGGCGTCGATCCGCACCTTGGTGGCCACGCCGTCGACGGTGAAGCCTTCTTGCTGCTCCATGTACGGCTTGTCGACGCCATCCAGGTAGGAGACTTCGATAGTGTCACGGCCTTGCGCGGCGGCCAGATACCACGACTTCGCGTTGTCGTCGTCCAGCCGCGGCTCAGCGATCACCTCGGCGAAATTGCGGATCGGGTTATCAACGCCGGCGTTTACGTCGGCGCCTGGTACCGAGGCCGAGCGGATCAGCTGCTTGGCCTTGTCTTCCAGGGCCACCGGGCACAGCAGGAAGGCTGGGCGAATGTTCAGGGTGCGGGCCTTGCCACCTTCAACCTGCGATTTCTGCAGCGCCATGGCGTTCTTGGCGGCAATCATCGCCTCGATCGACAGCGCCGAGCCGGCGCCAGTGAACAGGTTCTTGCGGGTTGCATCGAACAGCGGCTTGTTGTCGCTCATCTTGGCATTGGTGGTCAGCACCGCGTAGACCAGGTCACCGATGGTGCCGCGCGCAGCCAGCCCCATGTTGTAGGGAATGGTGCTCAGCAGGTCGAGGTCATCGTTGATGATCGCCTGGCGGGTGATCGAGAACAGCTCGCCGTAGGTGGCCAGGCTGATGGTCTCGCCACGGTCGCCGGTGGTGATGTATTGGTACTCAGCACCAGGACGAACCTCACGCAGGGACGGGAATGCCCCCATGCCGACACGCTTAGCGACACGGAAGTCGCTCAGGCGACCACGGCGGGTCCACTGATCGAACGTCTCGGGCGCCTCGTCCCATCCGGCCAGCACCGACACGGCGGCGGTGTCGATCAGGATATTGCCAAAGTCGCTGGTGTCGTGAGTGAAGGCCAGGCCAACCATCTGCATCGGGTTGAGCGAGGCGGTCAGAATGCCACGGTCATTCAGCGAAGCACGGGCCAGCTCGCGCAGACTCATGTGGTTGTAGGCGTTGTCGGCCTCGTTGGCTGCATGACCGATACGCCCCGCCAGGGCGGCCCGCACCGAGTCACCGACCAGGTTGCCGTTGGTAATGTGGCCATGCTGGCCAGGCACTTGGCTGCCGGTCGGAGTGGTCGACTTGCCCATGTGGGCCAGAAGCTTGGCGTTGGCCGACTCCACGGTGCAGCTGGTGTCGCTCAGGCACTCGTCGCGCAGCGCTACAGAGCCCTCGACACTGGCGAACATGGCGAACGCGGCGGTGATCGCGGTGCGGCGAGTAGCGTCAGCGGCCAGCACGCGCGCCTGAATCTGTTCGGGGGTTTCGTTCGCCGGCGGCTGGGTCGGCTGGTTGACCGGCGGGGTCGGCTGGTTCACCGGCGCCGGTGGCTGGGTCTGACCGCGCGGGGCGAACATCGGTTGTGCAGCGGTGGGCATGTTGGTGTACTCCTGCATGCGTTGAGAGTTGAGTGCGGCGAAGGCTTCCAGGGCCCCCACCAATTCATCGGCAAAGCCCAGCCCGACAGCCTCGGCCCCGGTCATCCAGGTCTCAGCAGAGAGCAGCGACTTGATTTCGTCGGCGGTCTTGCCGGTCTTGTTGGTGTATGCCGCCACCAGGGAATCCTCGACCTTGTCGAGCAAGTCGGCGTAACGGCGCATTTCGTCAGCGTCACCGCCCTGGATGCCCCAGGGCTTGTGCACCATGATCATGGCGTTTTCGGGAATGCGAATAACGTCGGCGGCCATCAGGATCACGCTGCCCATGGAAGCGGCCAGGCCGTCCACGGTGCCCTCCACGCGCGCCGGGTGGCTGCGCAGGAGGTTGTACATGGCCATGCCCTCGAACACATCGCCACCGGGGGAATGCACATGCAAATTGATCTGTGACACGTCACCGAGGGCTTTCAGATCGCGGGCGAACTGGTTAGCCGAGATACCCCAGGCGCCAATCTCGCCGTACAGCATCAGGTCGACCACGCCGCGCTGGCTCGATGCGCGCAGCGTGTACCAGGTCTGTGCAGCCGGGTCAGCCGTCGTCGCCACCGCCGCGCGCGGCCCCAGTACGGGCGGCCTTTCCCGCCTTCTTCGTTTGCTCATTGGGTTGGTTTCTCCCGTAATACTCATGGTAGGCATCCGAACTGAACACCAGATCGTCTGCCCGGTTGGCGGCAATCTCGGACTTGCGAGACGCCTTAAGCTCAGACGGGTTGCGGCCACGCGAGCGAGCCATTTCCGCCTCGTCGCCGCCGCCGGCCTTGATGATTTTTTCCCAGGCGTCGGCCTCATGAACCGGGTTAATCCACGGCATCACCGGGCCCTGGTAGAAGGCGCCATAGATGGTCCGCTGATCCACATCGGCGGGCACCTTGAGTTGGCCGCTCAGGATCGCCATGCGCAGCCAGTTGCGGTACACGCGGCGGCACCAGTAGTCGATAAACTCATGCTGCAGCAGGTCGTAACCCAGCTGGCCCTCGACCAGTTCCTGGCGCTGCGCCGAATAGGTGCCGTCGTAACTGCGCGCCACACTTGAATAGGTGCTTCGCGTACCGGCGGCCACCGCCTTGAGCTGCCCGTTGCGGAACCCCTCAAGGAACGGGTTGGGCCGATTACTTTCGATCATCCCAACGTCTTCACCCGGCAACAGGGTGTCGACCACGATGCCCGGCGCAATCGGGAAAGTGCGCTCGGCGCGCGTCTCGCCAGGCCCCGCCGGCACGTAATCGTCGGGGGTGCCTTTCTTGATGTACATGGCCAGTGCCGCACTGATCCGCGCCGCCACCCGCTCGCTTTCCTCGTAGTCCTTGATATCCGCCAGGCGCATCAGCACGGCATGCAGTAGCGGCTGGCCACGGCTCTGACCGATGCGCTTTCGGTAGGCAATGTGAATCACCTGCTCGGCGGGCACGCGCTTGGTGTTCTGCACCAGGCTGCCGCGTAGGCCAGCCGGGTGCGCCTTGTACAGGTGGTAAGCCAGCACGCGGCGCCAGCCGTTGCGCTCAATGCCTTGGACAATGCCCTTGGACAAGTCCGTGTACTCGACCGGCAGATAGTCCGCCTCCAGCAGCTCCAGCGCATACGGCACGCCGTGCAGGTGCTGATAGTTCGGCACAACGCCCATCAACTCCTGGGCCAGGGCCTCGCCGTCGCGCAACCAGCTACGGCACACCAGGCGTTCCATCTGCGGCCGGCTCAGCTCTCCCGAGGCCTCAGGCCTTAACGACCATTCACCCCACAGCGCGTTAATGGCGGCGGCGAATTCGCGGTGCACGGTGCCATCCAGGTGAAGCGGGATCGGCTCCACGGAGATACCCGAGCCACCCACCACACGCTCCTCCAGGCGATCGAACACGCCGGTAACGATGTCGTGGTTTTCGTCCAGATTGCGACTCTGCTCGCGCAGAGGCTTGATCGCGTTATTCAACGCACGATCCGCGCTGCCGGTCTGTTTCTTGGCCTTGTGCGTCCGCGAAGGCTTGGCCGCTTCAAACGCCATGATCACGTTCCGCGCCCTCAAGCGCTCGGCCACCATGCCCGGAAACAGCGGCGCAAGCGCCCTGTCCAGCAGGTTCATGCCGCTCATCAGAAGGCCGCCAGGGAATAACCCGGACGCCCCGCGCGCGCTTGAGCGGCCACACGGCGCTCCCAGTACAGTCGGCCGTCACGAATCTGGTTCAGCTCGGCATACACGAAACGGCGACCATTCAAGGTCACATCCTTTCCGCCTGCCACCAGATCGGCCTCGGCCTGCATGTACAGCGCGACCATCTGCTGGGGGGTCAAGGTTTCTACGGCATTTACGTCAGCCATCCGCTTGCTCCTGTTTCAACCCAGCCGCCGGCGGCAGGCTGGTGGTCTGGTTGCGGCGCCACCGGCGCCGGCGACGGCGGAAGTGCCGGCGCTGGTGGTTCGTCCGGCTCGTCCGTTGGTGGTGGTTCTGCTGACACCTCCCACTCCCCCGTTTCCGGGTTCTGGCTGGCCAGCAGGTCGAGGTCGAGGCCGAAACGCTCTTGACTGATGCGCAGTGCCGCCAGGGCGTACACCAGGCAGTCGAGCGCTTCGTTTCGTTTCTTGCTGGCATCCCAGCGCAACACACGCCGCCCTTTCACCAGCACCCACTTTTTGGTTTCGCTGGTCAGCTGCTTGAGCTCGTCGTCGTCGCAGATCGAATCGTCGGCCGGGAAGTGAATCAGGCCCGGCACCGGACGATTGCCGTCCGGCTGCAGCTTGAGGCGGTTGTAAATGACCTCTTTGGCGTTGTCGGTACCAACCTCGGTCAGGTAGGTCTTCGACTTCTTGTCCTTCTTGCGCGGGAAGTTGGCGATGGGCTTGCCGTAGGTGCTGGCCCCGAAAATCGGGATCACCCAGTGCAGGCCATGCTTGCGGCTTTGGGCCCGGACTGTCTCAGAGTGGTGGCCGCCGGAGTCCCAGCACCACCGCATAACGCCCATTTTGGTGCCGTCGGCCCGGGTGAACTGTCGATGCAGTTCCAGCCCGACTTGTCGCAGCAGCTCGGCACTGGCCGGGTCGCCCGTCAACACGCGACGGTAAACCAGCCACTTTTCCTCGTCCTTGCCGAACGCCCACACCCGAAGCTCGTAACGGTCGTCTTGAGTGTCAACGCCACCTGTCAGCACCAAGGCGCGCGCCGGCACCTGGGCCGCATAGACCTCGCGACGGTCGCGCAGCTGTTCCCAGTCGACTTTCTCGGCCAGGTTTTCCTCCCACACCTCGCCCAGCGTGGTGTTGACGAAGGTTTTCAGCTTGCCCCGGTCCTTGCCGACCTTGACGAAGTCGGTCGCGATATCGACCCAGGTGGTAAACGTCGAGTAACCCGTCCACACGCTGAATGTCACCGAGCGTGGCGTTACGGTCGGCGCGCCATCAGCGTCGAACCACTCCATGCTGTCGCGCGTCCAGATGCCCGAGCGCTCACAGACCCAGCGGCCGGTTTCCTCGGCCGCCGTGACCATTTCGTGATACTCGAACGTACCGCCCTGGCAATGCGGGCACAGGTACCAGGCCGCCTCGACCTCATGGCGGTCATTGAGCCGCCACTTGATGCCAAACGGCTCGTCTTTACCACCCCACGCCAGTACCAGCTCATTGCCGCAGCAAGGCGCCTTGATGTTGAACCGCAGGTCATGCGGCGACTCAATGGCGGCACGGGTTATCTGGCACTTCTCGGCCTCGGTCGGCGTTGAGCCCCTGATTGACTTCTTGAAGGTGGCACCCTCCAGGCGCTTGTCGCCCAGGAACGTCGGCGCACCCTCGCCCTCGATATCCTCATCAAACTTCGACAGCTCGTCGTAAATGACGGTGTCCGGGCTTTTTTCCCGATAGTTGCGCGCCGCCTTGCCACCCAGGCACCACAGCATTTTGCGATTGGAGAAACACTTGGCCTCCAGGGTGTTATCGCGGTGCTTCATGCCGTACCAGGGCGCCAGATCGAGGACCACCGGAACGTCACGAACCATGCCCTCAATGTGGCGCTTCATGACGCCCTCGGCGTCACCCTCGGTCGGGCAATACATCAGCACGTTGCGTTTCTTGTGCTGGATCAGATAGCCAATGAACGCCATCAGCATCTTGGTGTAACCGAGACGGGCCGACTTCACGAAGTTGACTTCGCGGATCAGGTCATTGCCCATCGCATTGAGAATGGCCACCTGAAACGGCGCCGTTGTCCATCGCCCCTCCTGATAGGAGGACTCCGACGACAAGTAGAAATGCTTATCCGCCCATTCCACGACAGTCATGGGCGGCTCTTTGTACAACGCCGACAGCCCGACCTTGATTGCGTCGGCTAACGGCGTCAGCCATGGCGGGTCAGCCTCCGTCGTCATCCATGGCGGAAATGAACTCATTCAGAATCTCCGGCAAACGCTCGTTCAGCTTCGCCGTTTCGTTACGCGTAACGGCCACCTCCCGCTGCACGGCTTCAAGGTGTCGCGTCTCGATGTCGGGATGCTTGCGCTTGACCTTGGTGTGCACGGTGTCCAGGGTCGAGCCGATCAAACTGGTGATTCGGCTCAGGGCAAACGTGACGAATTCGACGGGCACCAGGTTGCGCCGCTTAACCTCGTTACGCATGGCCTGGGCGTCGGCTTGCTCGCGAGTCAGGCGCAGGCGCTCCTGCAAAAGCTTCTGCTCGGCAAGCGGGTCAATGTCCTCGAGGCCAAGTTGTTGTTTCCCGCTCTGGTGATTTAGCCGGTTATCCAGCACTGATCGGGTGTCGTAGAACGACTCACGGCCGATCTTGGCGACCGGCTCGACGCCCCATTTGTCAAAGGCTTGAACCGAAATCCCGAGGCTTTCGGCCATGCGTTTCTTGTTCAGCCAGAACGGCTGTCGGGTAATCGTTGGATTTGTCATGGACTAAACAACAACCAACCTCCGAATTTGGGTCATACATAGCGAAACGGCGGGGCCCGAATTACCCCCTAGCCCCGGCGGGCCCGGGAGGACCCGTTGGCCGGGGGTGGGCCAGGCCCGGGGCCGGCGGCCACCCCAAGGGGGTGGCGGGGGCCTGTCGCGCCTCGCGCGACCTCACTTCGCGGTCAGGATCGCCTCACGCAGCGCGCCGGCCAGTTCGGCCTGCCCATGCGCCTTGGCGATGTTCACGGCGATTTTGAAGAACGGGAAAATGACGCGGTACTGCGGCGCGCCATCGGTGTAGAGGAACACCGGCGCGACCTGCTTGCGCGCCTTGCGCTCCCATACACCGGTGTCGTCGCCCACCGTGCCAACAAAGTAGCGATCGGCATTGCCCTTGCGCTTACTGCGCTTGCTGCCCGTGGCGTTGGCCTGGTGGCCGCGCCGACTCTCGGCAGCGCCAAGGCCCGACAGGATGCGGGTCATCACACCGCGCGAGACGTTGCCGTACTGGTTCAACAGGTCCGCGTTGGGCATGGCGTACTGCCCGGCCTTCATCAGGGCGTGCGCAATAAGCGACTTCTCGAAGCGCTTGTGCGGCCGCTGCCCCCCCTGCACCGTCTGCTGCAGGTAGGTGTCGGCAGGTATGCCTGTGGTCCATTGATCCTTAAACCAGACCATGGCGCCGCGACTCTTGGTCGCCGGCCTTGCAAACAAGCTGCGCATGGTGGTCGGGGTCGGCCGATCCAGGCGCTTGGCCATTACCTCGATGATGCCTGGCTTAATGCGCTTGGTGCCCAGCCGCGTCTGCGCAAGCATCAGGGCGAAAGGGATTTGCTTTCGCTGTATGTCCGATACTTCGCGGGCCAGCGGCACACTGTCGATATCAAGTTTCAGGTCGATCATGCGGCCCTCGGTTACTTTTCAGTCTGAACTCCAGCACGCTTCGCCAGGAACTGGGTATACAGCCCGCCTGCTACGTCCGCGCCGATCACGGCGATAACGATCCCCAGCCCTGCTGCGAGATAGAGGTTGCTCCAAAGAGCCATGGCAAGCAGCAGAGTCGCCATGCCAAGCAAGCCGGATGCAAGGAAGCGAAGTGCAACCCGCTGCAGAATTTGACGCAGACTCAGTTCGGCCCCCGAGGCCCGCAGCATTTCCCCAGACAAACCAGCCATGCTTAACAGCACCAACAGCCACAGGGGCACATCAGCGAGCGCCTGATGCTCATTGTTCATCTGCATTCCTCAAATTAGGTCGGCCCCTACGTCACTGGCATCCGCTGGGAGCGAGGAGCAGGCATGGGGCCGAAAACGAAAAAGCCCAGCACGATGGCTGGGCTCAAGAAAGCAAAAAGCCCGCCTAGAGAGACGGGCTTTGCACGCGGAAAAACCGCAAAGTAACGTGAAAGCTATAGATCAAAACCGGTTTTGTCAACAGCTTGATCGGGCGAGCCTAGCTCAACCTTTACTCGCAGCCACCTGAGCGGCCTGGATGCACTCAGTTGCTGCGGCAATGTACTTCTGGTGGTATTCAACAAACTGTGCAGTGTTGCTGCCAATCAGTCCTTGCCAAGAAAATGCCGCGTCCGACGAAGCGTCTCCGCAACTTTTGAATCGCGCAAACATAACCCGATAGCGTGCGCCTTCCTCCTGAAGATTGTTCAGAGCGATTGCCTGATTGCGGATTGCCTTCCCGTCCATGGCGCCGGTTTTCGCCTGCGCATGCCCTTTATCGACAGTTTCACTCAAGCGCTGCATAAACTGCATTGCCTCGTCTGGAGTGATTTTTGCCGCTGCCTCTTGGGCTTCAGTGTACTTGCGCCCTCGCTCAGCAGCCTCGGCGCTTACGGGCTCATCCGATCCCAGGTCAATGACTCTAAGTTTTTCCTCGGCATTTGCAGTCAGAGCCAGCCAAAGACAGAAAAACACACCAAACTTCCGTTTCATCGGTTATCCCTATGTGAGTGATGACATGATGATATCACTCGCATAGGTCTTGCAGGTCACGCTACCTCGCGTCGGATCTCAAGAGCGCCGTCGATCCAAGCAACCCCTGCCTTCCACAGCTGCCTAGTTTTCTCCACCTTAAAGCCAAGCTTTTTGCCTACGTCGGACAGGGAGGTATCTCGACTGGTGTAGTACTTCATGATCACCTTGCCGCACTCCGGGTAACGCTTGAGCAGGCGCCCCACAAGACGATCAATGATTAGCGCATCATCGTCAGTAATCATGGGATCTAACAGCGTGTTCTCACGTGAAGCGCAGCAAGACACGCCCGACCCCAGTACAACCCAGCGTCCCCAGTGTTCGAGCAGGTCCTCTGCAGTTCTCTCCAAATGGCTCATGCCTTACCCCCTCAATCCCCTGTGAAGTTCGACCCGCCAGCGCCTCGCCGGTTGGGCTCGTTATAGTGCCGCTCAGGCCCTGCCATCCCGCCATCGCTTTTCAGCGCCTGTATCTCTCTTTCTGCCGCCTGCAACTTGAAGCTCAACTGCGTCACCAGCTCATCAAGTGGAAGCACCAACCAAGACCCTTCAACAACCCAACCTGAGCCATTGCAGTCGGTGCACACCAACTCATAAAACACTCCCCTAACGACCGCCCTCCCCCTGCATACCGGACATAGAACGAGATCAAGGCGCGGTCGTTTAAAGCCATCCTGAGGGCGCTTTTTCACGTTCTGCATTCTCCCCTGTAACTAATTCGTGGATTGGGCTGCGCGCCTTGCGTGGCTTGGGCTGCGGCCCGTTGTGAGAAATTGCGGATTGCACGCCCGTCAACCCGTGAATGGCGGCAAAGCCGATGCCGTCTAACCAGGCGTGCCACTGCTCGAGCGCTTCGCGACGAAGACCGTTGCCCTTCGATTTGATGTAGGTATCCGCAACCTTTCCCAGCGAGTGGTTGAGCAGCATTTCACCGATAAACCCATCCACCCCCATGTCCAGCCAGGCGGTACGGGCCACCTTGCGCAGGTCATGGCTGGACCATTCACTTGAAGCCAGTCGACGGAATACTGCCGAGGCCTGACTGGGACTCAACGGCTGTCCCTTCCGGCCTGGGAACAGGTATTTGCCGCTGTAGCCGTTTTCTACTTGGACGGCGCGGTACCTTTGCAACAAAGCGCACACCTGCGGCGTCAGCGGCAACCGGTGCTCGGTGCGGGTCTTGGTGTGCTTGGCAGGTATGAACCACTCTGCATGACCCAGTGCGAAATCAGCCCATTCGGCCCGCCGCGTTTCGCCCAAGCGGGTGCCGTGGCAAATCATGAGCAATGGCAGCATCGCGTCTGCAGGTGCCCCCCCGAACAGCCCACCGAGGACGGGAATCACCTCCTCCAGGTGGTCAGCTCGCAGCCTGCCATCCTTCGGCCCAATCTTGGTCTTGATGAACTGGTTGAACTTCATTTCGGCCATGGGGTTGCTGCCGATCAGGCCGAGCTCACGCGCTTTGCCTACGGCCTGGCTCAACACGCGGTAGATCTGCCGGACATAGGAGGTCGAGCATTCGGCCTGGGCAGGCCACATCAAGCGCTTATCCAGCGTTGCGGCTGTCAGCGTAGCAATCGGCAACTCGCCAATGCGCGGTTGCAGGTGTCGCTGGATGACTGTCCTCACGGTACGCTTCCATGAATCCGACACGTTGGCATCACCGCTCACCCGCTCTTTGAACCAGCCCAACAAATCGTTGAAGGTCACCAGTCCAGCCAACGCGATCACGTTATCCGGCTGGGTGAGTAGGCGCTGCCGCAGAGTGGGCAGCTCAGCCAGAATCGCGGCCGAGCCGTACTCCGGAAAGCGAGCGAGTCGGTTCCACTTCCGGCGCGCCACCAGGAACCAGGTGCCACCCTGGCGGCTCTGGTCGAAGCGAAACCGAAGCCCCGGGTGCCTTGGGTCGCGCAGATCACGCACCCCGGCCTGGGTAGCCTGTCGACGAATTTCGGCATCCGATAATTTCACTGCGGCGGTCGCGCTCATACCGACCCCAGCCCCATTTTTAGCCATTGCCGCACAGTCAAAATTCCTCCTTGCCGCGGTGCGACTCCCACTCGAACGGCACCACCACCCCGCCGCCCTCGCGCAGGCGGTCATAGCATCGCTCGCCCATGGCGTGGCGCAGCTGTTTGGCCTCCAGGTTGGAAATCACCACCGTGGGGCGCATCTGCTCGTAGCGCCCGTTGATGATCGAGAACAGGGTGGTCAGCTCGAATTCGCTCGGCTGCTCCTTGCTCACCCCGACCTCGTCCAGCACCAACAGCGAAGGTTCGATCAGGCTGGACAGGATGTCGGCTTCGGTCTGTTCGCTGTGACGGTCGTACGTGGCGCGGATGGATTGCAGGACGGCGCCCACCGTCCGGTATACGGCTGTTGCCGAGGTGTTGCGCATCAGCTCGTTGGCCATGCCGGCACCCAGGTGGGTTTTGCCAGTGCCAACCTTGCCCAGCAGCATCAGACAACGGCCGGTGCGCTCAATCTCCTCGAACGCGGCCACGTAGCGCGTGCAGTAGGCCAAGGCCTTGCGCTGGCCCTCGTGCTCGACGCAGTAGTTGGCCAAGGTGCGGTCGGCGAAACGCTTCGGGATCAGCGCCGAACCCAGCTTTCGGGTCATCGCCTCACGCTTCAGGCGGGTGTCCTCCGCCAGCTGCTTGGCTTCGCGCTCGGCAATGGCAACTTTCTCGCACTCAGGGCAGCGCCCAACAATCTCGCGCCCCATCAGCATGGTCACCCGCTGCTCGAAAGCGCCGTGATGCTCACAGTCAGCTGGCTGAATACGGAAACCAGCGGCGTTTTTCACCTCGGACATGGTGATCACCGATTCAGATCGCATAGGTGCCGTCCTCACGCTCGGCCAGGCCGGCGGTGTAGTCGCGTTCGTTGAAGCCGTGGTGACGGCTGTGAGGTTTTGCCTGGGCCGGCAACTGCGCACTGATGCGCTTGGTGACCCACTCCACTTCGAAGCCGCGCCAGCCGTTCTCGACGGCGACTTCCAGGGCTTGGGCGGGCTGGATGCCGAACGCCTTGCACTGCTCCAGCTTGAGGTTGAGGCCTGCCCAAATGCGGGCCGTCACTGGGGCCTTGGCGGCCTTGCGAACAGTCAGGTAGTCAGCGATCAGCGACTCCTCCAGGCCGTGCGGGTTGTTGGCCAACATGGCGGCCTTCCCGAACGGCACCTTGCGGTCAGCCTTGACCGGAGCCGGCTCTACGTCGCTGGGGGGGCATGTATTCTCTTCCGAAGGAAGAAATACATAGGGGGTTAGATTCTTAGAATAAAGAAGGCAGTCGGCGGTTTTGGTCTGTTTCGACTCGTCGCCGATTCGGACCACTTCAGCCGAGTCGGCTGTTTTGGTCTGTTTCGGCTCAATGACGTAGACCCAGTCTTTCGGGTCATTCACGCCGATATCACCCCGTGCACCGCCCTCGCGGAACAGAACCCGACGACGCAGCAGGCTCGAAACCGCCTTGGATACGGTGTCAGGGTGGGCATGGATGGCTTTCGCGATGTCGGTCGCCGGGATGCGCTGAGCGCCCGCGCCGTAGTTGATGGTGGCCTTGGCCACATACAGCACAATCTTCATCTCCCGGGCCGGGAGATCGATAGCCAGCAGGCCATCCATGAGCTGGTTGTCCATCCGGGTAAACCCCCTGGACTTGTCAAGTGGGACGATGTTTGTCATGCTTCATCTCGATCTAAAGCTGTAGAGAAAGCCGCCCTGCCAGGCGGTTTTTTTTCGCCTGCGATTCCTCTACTGGATGGATTCGCAGGTGTTTCGGCCATCTACTGGCGAAAAGCCTTCAGATGCACAATGCTCATCACGAAGCTGCCTTATCTTCTGCCGGATAGAGATCCGGCCTCAGTTGATGGCGGGTAACCTGACCACCAACCGCCTTCTCAAACGGAATCACTAGATCTGCCGGCACCTTCTGGTTCCGGTGTACGCACTGCCAAATACGTGGCTGGCTGGTGTTGCATCTTCGGGCGAGCTCTGCTTGGCCTCCGGCCAACCGCACGACCTCGTCAATTGGTCTTTCTGTGTTCGGCATGTCTGCGTGCCTCAATGGATCGTGCACTCGATGATAACTCAAGTTATAGATAAGGCAAACACATGTTATTTGAAGGATAATAACGTGTGTTTTAACCTTGGAGGCATGAACAAACCTTCCGAAATGCTCAAAGACCGAATCCTTGAACGTCGCACGGCGCTTGGCCTAAGTCAGGCCCAGTTGGCCGAGAAAGCCGGGGTAAGCCAGGTCACGATCCAGCACCTCGAAAGTGGTCGGAACTCGACTTCCAAAAAGCTGCTTGAAATAGCGAGGGCTCTTGGAGTGACTGCCGAATGGCTGGCGTCCGGACAAGGGTCGCAGCGAGAGCCGAGCAATGTCAGGGCGCTGAAAGAGCAGCCTGAATCCTTCAGGTACCCGGTAATTAGCTGGGTCGCTGCGGGAGCTTGGGCGGAAGCGGTCGAACCATTTCCACCCGGGTTTTCTGACCGCTACGAAATGTCTGATTACGACTCCAAAGGGGCAGCGTTTTGGCTGGAGGTCAAAGGTGACTCGATGACTTCACCAGTCGGTACAAGCATCCCTGAGGGGATGCTCATCCTGGTGGACACCGAAGCTGAGGCCACCCCTGGAAAGCTTGTCGTTGCCAAGCTGGCCGACAGCAATGAAGCGACCTTCAAAAAACTGGTGGAAGACGGCGGGCGGAGGTTCTTGAAGCCGCTCAATCCGGCCTACCCTATGGAGATGTGTATGGAAGGCTGCAGAATCGTGGGTGTCGTGGTACGCGCTACCATCAAGCTCTGAAAATACTTGGCCCAAATAGCCCGGCGGAATGCTGGGCTTTTTTTTGCCCGAAGAATGAAAGCTAAAAAAAATTAGCTCGCGGCTATTGAAAATTCTTACAGCAAAGGATAACTGTATGCACATACAGTACAAGGAGTTTCATGCCGTGCCTCACCCTGCCTTTTCGCATTCCCCATCGTTGTCCTACGAACGGCTCGGATACCGTATCCAGCAAGCGATCTCATCACCCCACGTACAGAAAAGGCAGTTTGTTGAGGTCAAGCCGAGCGCGGATGAATCCCCTGCCGACTGGCAGCGATTGCTCGCCGACCTGGAAGAGACTTCAGGTATCACGATCGACACCTTGGATTCAGGCCTCATCAGGATTGGATGGCGAGGATTTACTGAAGCATGAACAAGCGCCCGCATAACGCGGGCTTTTTTGTGGCCGGATTTATAACTTGGGTTATTGACACGGAGAAAACATGAGTTATGATTCAATCCATAACACAGGTTATAGGCAGCTACGGCAGCCACCGCTCTTTACACAACTCGACACCCGTCACCCTCAGCGGCACATGAGGGCAGCAGCTGCCTCATGCAGTGAGCTGGGTTCAGGTAACCAAGTGGCGCGCATGCCAATGCGGGGAAGCGCGTAGCCCAGAGAGCGATGGGCGCCTGGATCACTTCGATTTCACTGGCTGGCCTTGGCGACAGGGCCAGACGGGAAATCAACTGGTAGCGGAGCAATTGAAGATGACCACGATTATCCAAGACCGCTTCGATAGCGGCGCCCAGGTGAGCCTGGAGATGGACAAAAACGAAGGCGAGCTGTTCGTCTTCCACTGCCCGGCAGGTCAAGGCTGCAAGGTCAGTAAATGGCCGCTGGATAGCTACCACATGCCGATCGCGATGGCTCATTACGAGCAATGCATGGAACTGGAGCGCGCCGCCTTCGAAGCCTGCTCCACGTCAGCCTGACGTTAACTGCCCGATCCACCTGGTTCCCCATCACCAGGCTGCATCGGTCGTGGCGTTCGCCCTCCCCTGGTCCGGGAGGTAGCGGCAGCGAGCGTCACGACCAATGCAGCCCACCGAGGACTCTTCATGGAAACGATCACTTGCGGCTCATGGATTGGCCAGCTCGGCAAGGCGCTGGCTCCCCGTGAGCTCGAAGCACTGTTGTGGGTGGCCCAAGGCCTCACCACCAAAGAAATCGCCCGCCAGATGGCGGTCAGCCCGGGCACGGTGGCCAACCGCATCGAGGCCGCGCTGTTCAAGCTGGAGGCAGGCCGCCGTATCGAGGCGGTCACCAAGGCCATGCGCCAACAGATCATCAGCCCGCTCTGCCTCGCCCTCGCCGGCCTCATCGCCATGCATGCGGTGATCGACAACGGCGACCCCATGCGCCGCGACCGCCGCGCGCCGGAGCGACGCACCGCTCAAGTTCGAATTGTTCGCAAGGCCGAGGCCTTGGAACTTCACGCCTGACCCACCCGAGGATCACCCATGCAGACAGCAATGCACCCTGCTTTCGAGCAGAAGCTTGCCGTGCTCGCGGCCCTGCTCGAGCGCAGCAAATCAGTGAGGGCTGAGGCTCATGCCAAGGCCAGCCAGACAGCGCCGCGCTACCAGGCGTGCGGCAAGGGCTCAACGTGGGATGTGGTAGAGATCGCCACCGGCGCCAAGCAGGGATTCGCCTTCAGCTACCGCACCGCAATGCGGTTTGTGGATGCGATGGAGGCAGGCGCAGCGAGCAAGCAAGGCGGCATGCAATGAGCAAGCGCAAGCCGCACAACATGCGTGCCCGGCTGGAGCGGACCTGCAGGGCCCTGGTCTCGGCCAACCACGCCGCCGTGGTGAACATCGACCCCAGCGGCCAGCAGGTGCTGCTCAACTGGAAGAAACTCAAGCAGATCCGCGTGCGCCAGGTGGTTGATGCGGTCTGCGACATCCCGCACCGCTGGACGATCTACTTGAGCGTGCTGTGCCGGACGGAGTTCGGCGAGCGATACCACAAGTCGGTTGAGGTCGCGCCGCAGGGCAACTACCGGGCCGAGCACCTGACCGACGTTATCGAGGCTACCTACACCGACCTGCGGGCCACGGCCAACCCTAATCACCTGGTGGCGGCCGGCTGGATCGCCATCCCCACCGACACAACGCTCGACGAAGCAGAGGCCGCCAAGATCTTTGCCGCCGTCGGCGCCTGGAATCAGCAGAAAGCAGCATGAAACGCATCACCGCACGCGTCCGGCACGGCCGGCGCCAGCAGCACATCAATCTGCCGCCCAGCGGCTTGGGAGGTACCTGCGATGACCGAGCAAAAGACCGGTGTCGCGAAACACTCTGCGGACTACCGGGCCCGGCAGAAGGCCCAAGCGAAGAAGCTCGGTATCGAGAAGGTGTTCTTCAACATGCCGGAAGGGATCAAGGCTGCAATGGCTGTGGAGATCGAGCGCCACGGCTACGAGCAGGTTCAGGAGCTCTGGCAGGATCTGGCCTTGTCGTGGATTGCGCAGGATCCCGAGGAGCGGACGCGTCGGCTTAAACGGCCTGACGCGCCAGCTTTTTACATCTCACCAAAACTAGCGCGCCAGTTCGACTCGGCGAGTCTCGCTGAGATCAAGCGGTACCCTGGCGACGAGGTTGATAGGCCTCTCACGCCGCCTCGCTGAATACCTCTTCAATTTCCTGCTCAATTGGGTCCGTCTCAAAGGAGGGGCGGCCAGCAACCAAAGGCAGAAGATCGTTGAAGTCTTCGATGCGGAACAGGTGCAAACGCTTGATGAACTTGTCAGAGTCGGGCAGGGCCTTGAGCTGGACCGAAGCCTGGAAAGCATCGGTAAGCGAATTCGGGCGCTCAGAGGTGTAGATGCTCAGCTGCTTCATCTTCTCAAAATTGTTCGACGCCAAGCAGCCCCGCAAGCGAGTGTAAAACTGAGTCACTGCGCTTTTCGTGTACCCCGCAGCGTGCATACCTTTGACGTCCAGATCGTACGCAATAGCCCAAATAGTCATCACAGCCTCCAGTACCCGGCCCCATTGCCGGATTCCAATCGTAAACCAATTGCCACCATGCCGCATCCGGCCACGGAGTGCGGCGCATGCATGGAGAAAGCCATGAGCGATACCGAAGCCGGCCCGAGCCTGGCAACCGGACACCCGATGAACGCCGAAACCTGGGCGGACTTCGTTAACCGCCTTCGCCATCACTGCAATGGCCAAGGTGTGAAGTGGCACCACACGGCCTGCGCGCTGTTCACCGTGCAGCAGAAGCGAATCGACTACGGCTATGAGGCTGACTACGCCGAGGGCCTGGTGGTCTGCCTGGAGGACAACAGATGGTTTAGCCCTGAAGAATACTGGGCAGATCTCGACGAGGAAGAGCAGCAGGAGATCAACCAGGCGGTCCAAGCCGACCACGAATGCGATTTCCTTGAGCTGGATACGGATGATCAGTGGGAGTTCCTGGCCGAACTCGACGACCACACCGTCACCGGCTGGAACAAACACTGGGAAATCGTGAACAGTCACTTCACCAAGGAAGCGGCCGAGGCCTTCATTCGCCGCAAGCAGCACGACTACCCCGAGCTACGGGTTTACGTCGAGTCCCAGTACTACGCCTGGGAATTCGAAGCGATCAAGGCCGCCATCCTCGACGGCACGCTGGTATATCAGCCAAAGCAGGCAACTGACGACGCCGCTGCCGCCTGACCATCCAGCGCTGTCCGCCAGCGCCTTCCCCTATTCAACGATAACGCCTCTTCGAGCGAGGAGGCATTCAAGGAGCGATCTGCGATGAGCCTAGGCCGGAGGCTAAGATTGGATCTTCTTTCGACATCCAGGGCAGGTGGCAGCGCCGCCAACAACGGAAAGAAGACCAACGCTTGTCCCGCAATCATCGCACTGGAAGTTGGCAATGGCTGTAGTTTTTGGGCCTCCAGCCGAGGACATGAGTGGCCCGCCGCACCCAGGGCACCTTGCCTCAGCACCAACGGTTGCCTGAACCCCTACAGTCGTTTTGCATCTAGGGCAATGATGACCAAAAAAAACTTCCGACTGCATAGGCTTAGCCTCCGATTTTGAACCCAGTAACGGATTTAGCTTGGCCCACAGTAGTTTTGATGTGCGTTCCTGGTTGAATCTGTACATTTTTCACATCACTACCGATGTGCGCCCCCGTTACCACCTCCGCGCGATCGACACGTGTTTCTATTAATCCATTGATAACTATTCCCTGAGCACCTGCCTTAGTCTGCATATCAGTCAATGCAGTATCAATTGCACAGAGAAGATCGAGAACGTAAGACTGTTCAATGCGCTGCTTCTCAGCCGCTATAGCATCCGCTCTACCCAGGAAAATCTTTCCTAGGGCACCCACTGGGTCCGCGAAGGCCCCGAACAGTGCGCTGAAAGCATTTCGATTTAGCACCTTACGTTCGCTTTGCTTTAGTTCCTGCTCAATTCTCTGCTCTAGCTCATCTCTGTCCATGGTTTCCCCCGATCTAGTTATCAAGAAGCCCTTTCAGCTTAGCGCAGCGGTTAAGCAGATATATCACCAGAATTCGCATTTTTTTCAAAAATCACGCCACCCCGGCGAGGACCGCCCATGTCTGCGTTTCAAAAAAAGAACCCCATTGACTTCAAAACCCAGTACGGCCTTGGCTTCGATCCGCAAGACGATGAGATCGTTGTCGACTTCTTCTGCGGTGGCGGCGGCGCCGGTACCGGGCTGGAAATGGGCCTGGGCCGGCCGGTGACCGTGGCCAAGAACCACAGCCCGGCGGCCATCAGCATGCACACCGCCAACCACCCAGCGGCGCGTCACTTCACCACAGACGTTTTCGAGGGCGACCCGGACGAGGAATGCCAGGGCCGTGCCGTGGGCTGGTTCCACATGAGCCCAGACTGCACCCACCACAGCCAGGCCGCCGGCGGCCAGCCGCGCAAGCGCGAGATCCGTAACCTGTCGTGGATCGGTCTCAAATGGGGTGGCAAGAAAAAGCCCCGTGTGATCAGCCTGGAGAACGTGAAGCAGATCCTTCAGTGGGGTCCACTGATCGCAAAGCGCGACAAGGCTACCGGCCGGGTGATGAAGCTGGACGGCACCGTGGCGGCCATCGGCGAGCGCGTACCAGTGCAGCAGCAGTTCCTGGTGCCCGACCCGAAACGCCGCGGTATTACCTGGCGCCGATTCGTGCAGCTGCTCGAAGGCATGGGCTACCAGGTGGAATGGCGGATCATCAAGGCCTGCGACTTTGGCGCACCAACCAGCCGTGAGCGCCTGTTCATGATCGCCCGCTGCGATGGCCAGCCAATCGTGTGGCCTGAGCCAACCCACGCCAAGAACCCCGCCAAGGGCCAGCAGAAGTGGCGCACCGCCGCGGACTGCATCGACTGGAGCGTGCCGAGCAAGAGCATCTTCGGGCGCAAGAAGGCGCTGGCCGATGCCACCCTGCGTCGAGTGGCCAAGGGCATGAAGAAGTTCGTGCTGGACAGCCCCCAGCCCTTCATCGTACCGATCGCGAACTGGTCGGGCGAGTTGGCCCAGTCTGCCGACGAGCCGCTGCGCACCGTTACCTCCTGGCCGCGGGGCGGTTCGTTCGCAATGGCCAGCCCGACCCTGGTGCAGACCGGATACGGAGAACGTACCGGCCAGCAGCCCCGCGTACCTGGTCTGGATCAGCCACTTGGCACCGTCGTAGCCGGCGGCGTGAAGCATGCGCTGTCGAGCGCGGTGATTCTGCCAGCAACCCACCAGGGCGCTGTGCGGGTAAATGACCCAACTGAGCCCCTGCCCACGGTAACCGCCGCCAACCGCGGCGAGTTGATGATGGCCAGCCCGGTAATGGTCGGGGCCGGCGGCCCGGTGTATGCCGGCAAGCCTGTACCAGCTGACCAGCCCATGGGCACCCTGATGACCCAAAGCCACCGTGCCCTGGCATCGGCGCACCTGGTCAAGTTCAGATTCAACAGCGAGGGTGCGGCCATTACCGACCCGGTGCCGACCATCACTAGCGGCGGAAACTACAAGCGCCCGGCCGGCGCAGCCCATGCAATGGGGGTGTGCACTGCCTTCATCGAGCAGGCCAATGGCGGTTTCAACACCACGCCAGCAAAAGGCGCAGATGAGCCGATGACCACTGTCACCAACACTGGCAGCCAACAGCGCCTGGTTACGGCCAGCCTGGCCACACTGCGCCGCAACTGCGTGGGTCAAGCCGTTGATGAGCCGGTACCGACCATGACCGCCGGCGCCGAGCATCACGCCCTGGTTGAGTACAAGCTGTCGCCAGAGCAAGAGGAAGGCGCCCTGCGCGTCGCCGCGTTCCTGATCAGCTACTACGGCACGGAGAACATCAGCGCAGCAGACGCGCCAGCGCCAACTGTGACCACCAAGGACCGCCTTGGCCTGGTCACGGTGTTCGTGAAGGGCACGCCCTATGTGATCGTCGACATCTGCCTACGCATGTTGCAGCCGCACGAGCTCTACCGCGCCCAGGGCTTCCCGGCCAGCTACATCATCGACAAGGGCGCCGACGGCAAGCAGTTCACCAAGACCGAGCAGGTGCACATGTGCGGCAACAGCGTCAGCCCGCCGCCCATGGCCGCCCTGGCCAAGGCAAACGATCCTTGGAGGGTAGCAGCGCATGCTGCGGCGGCCGCTTAACTCAAACTAGCCAGTGCTCCCAAGGGAAAGCACTAACCCAGGCAATGAGCCAATACAGTGCTTTCAGGACTTGTTCAATCAGAAGTTGCAATACGAGTTCTTCAATTAGCTTTCTCATGGATGGCACTCAAGGCTGGTCATCCAAAAATCATCAGGGAATGCATCGAAGTGAACTGGCCGAAGTCAATTTCCGCCGGCCTTACCTCGCCAACCAGCTGTAACCCCTCTCCCCTCTATTCACTGCCGCGATATGGCGGCCAAGGACGAAGTCATGCCTGAAGAAAGCCAACTGCACCCAGACGTAGCGCGCATCTACGACATTTTCGGCCTGCATCACTCGCATCCGATTAGCGTTCTTGAGGTGAACGTCAGGAATACAAAGCGCTTCTCCGACCTTCTTCAGGCTGTGGAGAGTGAGTTCCTGATGGTGCCTGGCACTCCTTCCGACGAGCCTGAAGATGAAGGCTGTCCAGTTGACGATGAATGCCTGGTCAACCGGTGGGGATCAACCCAAGAAGAGTACATCGAGCAGTTCCGGGCAGCGCTCGAGCACCTGAACGGGAAGAGCCGCACCATCACCCTCTCCGGCTGCGAGTTCACCGAAGACGATCTGCTCCGCACTGCGGTGCGCATGGTGAGCGGCACCACCAGGATGAAGCAGCCGCGCTGGGTGCTGATGAAGGACGCCTTCTGCTGCGGCTCTGGCGTAGCGCACGCGCTGTGCCGGCGTTTCGGCTTCGACCCAGACGAGGATCTGCGCAAATGACCCGCCTCGCCCTATGCCTCCTGCTGCTGGCCACCCGCGCCAGCGCAGCACCTCAGCCCCAAGAGAACGTCATCGAAGTACAGCACGACAGCCAGCGCGGCGTCACCTGCTACCTGCTCAATGGGGTCGGCATCAGCTGCATCCCCGACAGCCAGCTGCAGGCCGGCAACGAGCGCCAGCTCTCCCCGCACGAAACCCAACCCGAACCTACACCCGCTCTTGCGCCTGGGCGCTGGATTGATGAGAGGTATGAGCTGTGAGCAGCACGAATTGGAACGTCGCACCTCGCGATGCAGAGGCATGGGCGCCCAGCACTCCCAAGTTCATGGCCGGCTGGTACAAGACAGACGCAGAAGGCCGTTGGTATTTCTCCCTATCGCGCAGTTCTGGCTGGTGGGGTATCGAGCGGCCATCGACATATCGCCAGCGCCAAATGGAGCGGCGACCATGACCGACATGATCGAAGTGAAAACAGCCGACCTGGCCGGCGAGGCCTTGGGATGGGCAGTAGGCAAGGCGGAAGGCCTGGACCTGCAACTGGCCCCTCCGGGCTACAACGGCGTGCCGTGGCGTGTTTTCGCGCGGTACCGGGGCCAAGCCATCGAGCACACCAAGCGCTACAACCCGTGGGAAGATTGGGCGCTGGGCGGCCCATTAATCGAAAAGCACTGCTTCGGAGTACAGTGGAATTCACATTTGACCAGTTGCCAGTATTGCTACAGTAGCGGCCCTGGCACGTCAGTGGCCTGGCTCCACGGATCGCACCCACTGATTCACTTCTGCAAATCACTAGTGGAGCTCAAGCTTGGACTTTCAATTGAGATTCCAACTGTGTTGACTGAGTGACCAAAGGCATACTTTTGCTAAGCCCTTCCAGGAGGGACGAAGTCGTGACCAGTCATCTCTGATGATATTTCATCAAGAAATTGAATAGTGGACGTCATCAAGAACTCCGAAAGCAGCCAGTTGTATCTCCCTTCGAAATGCCTAGCCAGAACATCTGGAGAATATCGAGCCATCTCTGAAAGCCTATGCATCGCTGCAAATGACAGAGTTAGATTTGACCTTCGAATATGGCCCTCCACATTATCATTTCTCTTTATATACCAAAGTTTTTGAGGGCTATGTATATAGTAAACGTCTCGCCTGAGCTTTGCATGGTAGGCAGTAAAACTGTTGACATTTTCCTGCTCGTCACCGCCACGCTTCCAGCGAAACCGTTTCTTGGTACGGATGACGAATTTATCCGTTATTGAATCGTCACGCTTAAATTGGGCAGGAAGCCGTTCTAGTGTCTTCGCATTTGCATATCGACCTTCGAGCTCGAAACTCATCCACGCCTCAGAACTGCCATTAGCACAGCAGGCTGTTGGGTTTTTGACCGGGATGAATAATTCGGCACGCTCTCTACTTAAAATGTAAGCGCGGTGTATGTAAACGAGATTATACAAAATATCGGAAAGCTTATAGGCAACAGGATTAACGTCCTCACCTAGATATCTAGACAAGTCGGTTAAAATCCCTGAAGCTTTAAACGTTACAATTTCATTCGATATAGAAGTCCGCTCACCGACAGCTTCACCCGACACGCCGTGCCGGTTGGAGAGAGCACACTTCTTTACCATTAGCAGCGTCTTCACCGCATTGAGCATGCAGTAATAGGCAGTGAGCGGAGCAGACTCTTTAGGGAGCACTAATGTCGCTGCGGAAAACTGCCGAGCTTGATCCCAAAAAAATCTCGCCTCTTGGGTTCCGTTGCGCTTCAGCCAAAGATCGATGTAATCCCAAGTATCCGTCACCAAAACGGTCCTGCTCCGCAAGTCCGGCTTGGTCAAGGACTTATGCATAGTCAGGATGTTGCTTTTGTAAGTAAGAACTCTATGTGCCAAAAAATCATTCCTTCGAATAACCCAAGTCAAGTCGGACCGAAGCATACGCTCATGCACCGAAAATTCATAACCGAGGCGCCACCACCTGCCCTACCTAAAGACTGAGCGACTCCCGAATTACTATCAATCAACCCAAGCTGCCGCCACCGGCGGCGTGGAGACCATCCCATGGATATCGAAAGCACCGGTGACGTAGACAAGGTCACCGAGCACCGAATGGCTGAACTCATCGGCTGCACCAAACGCTCCCTGGAACACCGGCGCCTGGATGGGAAGATTCCCGCAGGCGTCTGGATGAAACACGGCGGCCGGATCATTTACAGCATAAAGAGGTATGACGAATGGCTGGAAAGCCAATGGGTTTACCCCGCGGGGTCGAAATCTTCCGCAACTCCCTCCGCATTCGTTTCACATGGGACGGTATCCGTCGATGCGAAACGCTCCCCTATCCCCCGACACAAAAAGGGATCAAGGCTGCATCCAACCTTCGCGATCAGGTAACAAGCCTCAACAAGCTCGGTCTCCTTGACCAGGACAAGTACGCCGAGCTTTTCCCCAGCTCACAGGCGGCGGTCGGAGGAAAGCCGACATTCGGCGAGTATGCGCAGCTCTGGCTGGACAGTCGCGAAATCACTCAGGGCACGCACAACAACTACAAGAGCGCCCTCAACCTTTATTGGGTGCCACGCCTGGCTCTGGTCCGTATCGACCTGATCACTACCACCCTGCTCCGCCGTGTCATCACCGAAACCGAATGGACCTCGGCAAACGTGAAGCGCAACGCGATTACAAGGCTGTCGACGATCCTGGCTGCGGCAACACGGGAAGGCCTGCTGACCAAGAACCCCGCCGAGGTGATTGAGTTGCCGAAGCGGTCGCGTAAGGAGATCGACCCGTTCACCCTGGCCGAAGCCAACACCATCATCAACAAGCTCTACGAACACAAGCATTGGCCGAGCCTCATCTATGCCGCGCTGTTCGAGTTTATGTTCTTCACCGGCCTCCGCTTGTCGGAGGCCTTGGCAGTGCGCTGGGATGTGATCGATATGGAAAAGAGGACTGTGCACGTGAAGAGGACCGTCGCCTTGGGCGAGGTGGAGGAAAGGACGAAAACAGGCAGGGATCGCTTCGTGCTGCTGAATGACCGGGCCTTGCGCGCGATTCAGTTCGCCAGGGAATACGCTGACCGTCGCCGGCATGGGAAGGGAGCGGTGACCGAAACGCCATTCTTGTTCCCGCCGTCGAAGAACGCCGAGCACGTGAAACAGACCTCCGATCTGCACAAACAGTGGGTGCCGATGCTGAATGAGCTGGGCATTCGGCGTCGTCCCCCATATAACTGCCGGCACACCTATGCGACAATATGCTTAATGTCCGGCCTCAACCCCGCATTTATCGCCCAACAGCTGGGTCACAGCGTTCAAATGCTGCTGTCGACGTATGCCCGTTGGCTCAACTCAAGCTCCGACTGGAGCGAGCTGGAAAAACTCAAGATTGGTATCAAATCGGTATCAGGTTGAAAGCCAGCTCTGTAAGTGACTGATAGGTAAGCCCTTTGATCTCCACCGCCAACATCACCATGCAGTTCGGCTCCAAGCCGCTGTTCGAAAACGTTTCCGTCAAATTCAACAACGGCAACCGCTACGGCCTGATCGGCGCCAACGGTTGCGGCAAGTCGACCTTCATGAAGATCCTCGGCGGTGACCTGGAGCCGTCCGGCGGCCAGGTCATGCTCGAGCCGAACACGCGCCTGGGCAAGCTGCGCCAGGACCAGTTCGCCTATGAGGAATTCACCGTGATCGACACGGTGATCATGGGCCACGGCCAGCTGTGGAAGGTCAAGGCCGAGCGCGATCGCATCTACTCGCTGCCGGAAATGACCGAGGAAGACGGCATGGCCGTCGCCGAGCTGGAAACCGAATTCGCCGAGATGGACGGCTACACCGCCGAATCCCGTGCCGGTGAACTGCTGCTGGGCCTGGGTATTCCGCTGGAACAGCACTTCGGCCCGATGAGCGAGGTGGCTCCGGGCTGGAAGCTGCGTGTCCTGCTGGCCCAGGCGCTGTTCTCGGACCCGGACGTACTGCTGCTCGACGAGCCGACCAACCACCTGGACATCAACACCATCCGCTGGCTGGAAAACATCCTCACCGCGCGCAATAGCACCATGGTGATCATTTCCCACGACCGACACTTCCTCAACAGTGTCTGCACCCACATGGCCGACCTGGACTACGGCGAGCTGCGCGTGTTCCCGGGCAACTACGACGAGTACATGACCGCTGCCACCCAGGCCCGCGAGCAGCTGCTGTCGGACAACGCCAAGAAGAAAGCCCAGATCGCCGAACTGCAGACCTTCGTCAGCCGCTTCTCGGCCAACGCCTCGAAGGCCAAGCAGGCCACCTCGCGGGCCAAGCAGATCGACAAGATCCAGCTGGCCGAGGTCAAGCCGTCGAGCCGGGTGAGCCCGTTCATCCGCTTCGAACAGACCAAGAAGCTGCACCGCCAGGCCGTCACCGTCGAAAAAATGGCCAAGGCCTTCGACGACAAAGTGCTGTTCAAGGACCTGGGCTTCACCATCGAGGCTGGCGAGCGCGTGGCGATCATCGGCCCCAACGGTATCGGCAAGACCACCCTGCTGCGCACCCTGGTCGGTGAAATGACCCCGGACAAGGGTGAAGTGAAGTGGACCGACAGCGCCGAGGTGGGCTACTACGCCCAGGACCACGCCCACGACTTCGAAGACGACATGACCCTGTTCGACTGGATGGGCCAGTGGACCTCCGGCGAGCAGGTGATCCGCGGCACCCTCGGGCGCATGCTGTTCTCCAACGACGAGATTCTCAAGTCGGTGAAGGTGATTTCCGGTGGTGAGCAAGGCCGCATGCTGTTCGGCAAGCTGATCCTGCAAAAGCCGAACGTGCTGGTGATGGACGAGCCGACCAACCACCTGGACATGGAATCGATCGAAGCGCTGAACCTGGCGCTGGAGAACTACCCGGGCACCCTGCTGTTCGTCAGCCATGACCGTGAGTTCGTGTCTTCGCTGGCCACGCGCATCATCGAGCTGTCGGCTGATGGCGTGGTGGACTTCAGCGGTACCTACGACGATTACCTGCGTAGCCAGGGTGTGCTGGTCTGATTGATGCGGCGGCCTGGCCATCTTGTATGGCTGGGCCGGCCTCTTCGCGGGCACGCCCGCGAAGAATTCACCGCCGATCCCACGGGCTGGCACTGCCCGACGAATAATTCGTTAGCCTGCTTTCATTTCCTTCGCGCAACGGCCATGATGGGGCCACGCCCAACCGCCCGCCCGCGAACGTGCCCATGACCGCGCAACAACCCGCCCCCGCCAGTAACACGCTGCAAATCACCCTGCAGATCCTGTCGATCGTTTTCTACACCTTCATCGCCTTCCTCTGCATCGGCCTGCCGATCGCCGTGCTGCCCAGCCATGTGCATGACCAACTGGGGTTTGGCGCGGTGGTCGCCGGGCTGACCATTGGCCTGCAATACCTGGCCACGCTACTCAGCCGCCCGTTTGCCGGGCGCGTGGCCGATACCCTGGGGGGCAAGCAGGCCATTCGCTTCGGCTTGCTGGGGATTGCCGGCTGCGGGGTGTTGACCCTGCTCTCGGCCTGGACCCTGACGCTTCCGCTGCTGAGCCTCGTGCTGTTGCTCGGCGGGCGCCTGCTGCTGGGCATCGCCCAAGGGCTGATCGGCGTAGCCACGCTGAGCTGGGGCATCAGCCAGGTCGGGCCCGAACACACCGCCAGGGTGATTTCGTGGAACGGTATCGCCTCCTATGGCGCCATCGCCATTGGTGCCCCCTTGGGTGTACTGGCCGTCGACGGGCTGGACTTCAGCGTGCTGGGGCCGGCATTGCTGGTGCTGGCGGTATCTGCCCTGCTGGTACTGCGCAAGCGGCCGGACGTGGTGGTGGTGCGCGGCGAGCGCCTGCCCTTCTGGTCGGCCTTCGGCCGGGTCGCACCGTGCGGTCTGGGCCTGACCCTTGCCTCTATCGGCTACGGTACCCTGACCACCTTCGTCACCCTGTATTACCTGGAGCGCGGCTGGGTGGGCGCAGCCTGGTGCCTGAGTGCCTTTGGCGTGTGCTTCATCATTTCCCGGCTGCTGTTCGTCAATGCGGTCAACCGCTTTGGTGGCTACAACGTGGCGGTCGCGTGCATGGCCACCGAAGTGCTCGGCCTGAGCCTGCTGTGGCTGGCACCGTCGCCGCCGTGGGCGCTGATCGGTGCCGGGCTTACCGGTTTCGGGCTGTCGCTGGTCTACCCGGCGCTGGGGGTTGAAGCGATCAAGCAGGTACCCAGCAGCAGCCGTGGTGCAGGGCTGGGGGCCTACGCCGTGTTCTTCGACATGGCCCTGGCCATCGCCGGGCCGGTGATGGGCGCAGTGGCCGCACATCTGGGCTATGCCTCGATCTTCTGTGTGGCCGCGTTGCTCGCCCTGGCCGGTGTCGGTCTAACGCTGTTGCTGGCGCGACGCGCCACTCGCGGCTGAACGCTCGGCCGGCTCCGGCGCGCCCAACGCCTGGCTGAAGAACACCGCGGCTTCCTGCTGCAGGGAATGGTGGATGTGCCGACGATCCACACCTGCGGCGTCCTTGCACAGCGCCGGCATCCGCACGGACTGCTCGGCATCGCAATGGGCCATGAACACGAAGTGCCCGGCGCCGGCCAGCAGGCGATAGTCCGGTGTCACCGGCAACTTGCGGGCCAGGGCTTCGGCGTTGCGGTCCACCGCCACCAGCTGGTCGCTGTCGCCACTGTAGATCAGCGCCGGCACCTGCACCCCGGCCAGGGCATGGCGCCCGAACAGCAGGCTGAGCGGTGCCATGAGCATCACGGCCCCCACCCGCTGGTCGGCCTCTGGCACCAGCTCGCTGCGGTCGGCAATCAGTACACCGTGGGTCTTGCAGGCGTCGGCGTCGTCAGGGCGCTCCAGGCAGTACTTGCGCAGGCGGTCCAGGTCTGGGCGCGCGCCTGAGAGGATCAAGGCAGTTTCACCACCGGCCGAGTAGCCGATCACCCCAACCTTGCCACCGTTCAGATAAGGCCCCAGCAAGGCATCATCGCGGGCGGCCGTAATTGCGGCACTCACTTGCAGCGGCCGGCCGTACAGGTTGCTCAGGGTGCCCAGGCGGCTGTGGTCGCGGGCGTTGTCGCCGGGGTGCACCACCGCCACCACGATAAAACCCTGGCGCGCCAGCGACGTCGCCAGGTAGTGCAAGGCCAGCGGGCTGCCGGTATTGCCGTGGGACAGCACCAGCAACGGGAACTGGCCCAATGCTACCGGCGCCTCTTCACTCACGTCGACCGGGTAGCTGTCTATCCGGCTGCTGCGGGTCTTGCCAATGGCCGGGTAGAACGCCAGCGCCTGCATGGGCCGGGCATCGACCGGGTCGGCCAGAGTCATGTGGTGCAGGCCGACAACCCAGGGTGCGGCCTCGGCATGGGCCAGAAGGCTACCGAGCAGGGCCAGCGCCAGCATGCAGCGAGAAAGAGTCATCGGCCGGCGGTTCCTTGCAGGGCGAAGAGATAGCCCAGCATAGAACCGGCCTGGGCTGCACAGGATGAAAACTGAATGAAACCGAAGTCATGCACTTCACGCCCGCGCCCTATGCATTTGCGCTTTTCGTCGAACCCGTGGCATAGATGCAGGTCCACGTCTCTACGTGACCGTTTCGCGCCATTTAAGGAGATTCACGCATGAGCAAGCCCGCCTACGTGCCACCCAAGGTCTGGCGCAACGACGCCGCGTCCGGTGGCCAGTTCGCCAGCATCAACCGCCCGGTTGCCGGCCCGACTCACGACAAGGACCTGCCGCAGGGCAAGCACCCGCTGCAGCTGTACTCCCTGGCCACGCCCAATGGCGTGAAGGTCACCATCGCCCTCGAAGAGCTGCTTGCCCTGGGCCACCTTGGTGCCGAGTACGATGCCTGGTTGATCCGCATTGGCGAGGGCGACCAATTCTCCAGCGGCTTTGTCCAGGTAAACCCCAACTCGAAGATCCCCGCCCTGCTCGACCGCAGCGTCGAGCCGCCGGTGCGGGTGTTCGAGTCGGGTTCGATCCTGCTGTACCTGGCGGAAAAGTTCGGTGCCTTGCTGCCGAAAGCGCCAGCTGCACGCACCGAAAGCCTGAACTGGCTGTTCTGGCAAATGGGCGCGGCGCCATACCTGGGCGGGGGCTTTGGCCACTTCTATGTGTATGCGCCAGAAAAGTTCGAGTACGCGATCAACCGCTTCACCATGGAAGCCAAGCGTCAGCTGGATGTGCTCGACCGGCGCCTGGTCGAAAGCCGCTACCTGGGCGGCGAGGAATACAGCATCGCCGACATTGCCGTGTGGCCTTGGTATGGCCAGCTGGTACGCGGCAACCTGTATGGCGCGGCGGAGTTCCTGGCGGTGGACGAGTACAAGCATGTGCAGCGCTGGGCCGAGGAGATTGCCTTGCGCCCGGCGGTACAGCGTGGCACACGGGTGAACCGGACCTGGGGGGATGAGGCCAGCCAGGTGCCGGAGCGGCATGCAGCGGCAGACCTGGACGAATAACACGGCCTCTTGTGGGAGCAGGTTTACCCGCGAATACCGGCGTAGCCCGGTGCCATCCACCGCAGCGCCTGCTTCGCGGGCATGCCTGTTCCCACAGGGCTCGGGCACGGCCGAGGGCTGCTGCTCAGCGAATCTGGTGCTTGTGCAGCAACCGATAGAAAGTCGGCCGCGATATACCTAGCACCTTGGCCGCCACACTCATGTTGTCACTGTGCCGGCTGAGCACATCGCACAGCGCCTGGCGCTCGGCTCGGTGCTTGTACTCTTCCAGCGTGCCCAGCGGTTGCTGTACCTGGTCCAGGGGCTGCAAACCAAGGTCCTGCGCCTCGATTTGCCGGCCTTCTGCGAGCACCAGCCCGCGCCTTACCCGGTTGGCCAACTCGCGGACATTGCCCGGCCAGTCATGCCGGCCCATGGCCGCCAGGGCATGCTCGCTGAACGAGCGCGGTCGACGCCCGGTTTCAAGACTGTAGAAATGGGCAAAATGACTGGCCAGCATCGACAGGTCGCCATGCCGGTCTCGCAGTGGTGCGGTCACTACCTGCAACACGTTCAGGCGGTAATACAGGTCTTCGCGAAAGCGCCCTTGCTCGATGGCCCTTTCCAGGTCCACGTGGGTAGCCGCCAGCACCCTGACATCCACCGGGATCGGCTGGCTGCCCCCCACGCGCTCGATGTGCTTTTCCTGCAGAAAGCGCAGCAGGTTGGCCTGCAACTCCAGCGGCAAATCGCCAATTTCGTCGAGAAACAGCGTGCCACCATGAGCCGCTTCGATGCGCCCGGCCTTGCGCTGATGAGCACCCGTGAAAGCGCCCTTTTCATGGCCGAACAGTTCCGACTGGATCAGGTGCTCGGGGATTGCCCCGCAGTTGATGGCAATGAACGGTTGCTCGCTGCGTTGCGACTGGCGATGCAGGGTGCGGGCCACCAGTTCCTTGCCGGTGCCGCTTTCACCACAGATCAGCACCGGCGATTCAGTGGGCGCCAGCTTGCCCAGCAGCTTGCGCAGTTCGCGGATCGGGCGGCTATCACCGAGCAGTTCGTGGCTTGTTTCATCCACCCTCGCCATCCCTTTGCCGCGCAGGCGCGCCATTCCGAAGGCCCGGCCCAGCGTGACCTGAACGCGGGAAACGTCGAACGGCAAGGTGTGGAAGTCAAAGAACCATTCACAAACAAAATCGCCGACGGCCGGCATGCGCAATTGTTCGGCGCTGAGCACGGCAATCCATTCGGTGTTGCTGCGTTTGATCAAGTCCTTGACCCCGTCCGGGCGCCTCAGGTGCGATGCCTGCAAGCGCAACAGGCCCACATCGCAGGGATGATCCAACGCGGCGCCGAGCATGCAGCTGTGCACATCCCAGCCTGCGCTGCGCAATCCGGGTAACAAACGATGGCAGTCATCGCAGGGGTCGACGATGAGCAAACGGCGTTGGGCGGCAGGCTGCTGCATGACCAATCCTTGGCGCCAATTTTCAGTTTTTTGAAATAAAACAGTAAGTTGTGGCGCCCGATTAACAGTAGCAACTAAGTTGACGGTTCCCAGTACCGTCTGTCTGCCGAATCATTTTTTTACAATGCGTGACGGGAATTTTCGCACTTTATCGACATCACATGGCGGCATGGGCAAGAACGGATTCGACCCTGGCAAATTTTTTTACAACCAATGTGTGACTCGCCCCCGGACAACGAGCATCAGTACACATAACCCCGCGCTGCACTTCGCGATAACCGAGGCGACTTCGAAGCAACGCGGACTTTAACTGGATGTTTGGGACCATAGAGAGACCGAACCATGAATGCCCCGCTCCGTGTCAACGAAGCACTGCTGATTGCCGACCACGCCTTCGAACCCTTCCAGTGCGTAGCCTGGGATGCACCCAACGGTACTGGTGAACTGAGCCTGGCAGTGATCGACCGGACCAGCACCCGCATCGGCAGCAAGCAAGTGTCTTCCCGCATCTATTCCGACCCGGCCCAGTGGGCCAGCCTGATCGAGGAAGTGCGCGCCGAACTGTGCGAAAAAGGTTACGACCTGCAACCGTGGTCAATGCCGAAATAATATCGGCCGGCAAACCAAGTGCGTGCGTCGCCACGCACTTGTACAACTTCCGGGTTGCTGTTCTGGCAACTTTTCTTATTGCGGCATAGTGTCGCACCGGTGCTTTTTCAATCCACCAACCTGAACTGTTGCAGGTGCTGGTAATCCGCCTGAAGTTGCTGCGCCAGGCGCTGCGCACGGCCCAGGCGCACCGGCGCCAGTTCCATGTCCACCAACAGAGTGGCGCACGGCATCGGCTGCACGGTATTCCAGTGTTGCAGGCGACCGTCGGTGAACACCAGGCAGCGTAACGCTTCTTCGGGGTGGGCCCGTTGCCGATCCTGCAACCAGTGCCGAGCTTGCTCCAGTGCAGCGATCAACGGCGTGCCACCACCAGCTCCCAAGGCTTGCAGCCACGGTTGCAAGGCGGCCGAGGCCTTCAGGCCGTGGCGCTGCCACTGCGGTGAGCGCCCGCTGGCGGTAAGCAGGGCCAACCGGGCACGTTGGCGGTAGGCTTGGTCGAACAGCGCCGCCAGCAGCCCTTTGGTTTGCGCCAACGCCTGGTGGCGACGGGTCGAGGCCGAAGCATCGACGATTACCAGCCACAGTTCTGCGGGCCTGGCCTGGCGTTGCTGCCAGCACAGGTCCTGGCGCTGGCGTGGCCGGCCCTTGAGCAGGGTCGGCAGCCAGGCCACCCGCCCGGCCGCAGCACTGCGCGCCCGGCCTCGGCTGGCACCGTATTGCTTACCTGCGCCTGCTTTGGCATCCGCCCCTTTGGCAGGTGACTGGGGGATGCTCAGGGCTTTTTTGCCCAGTTCGGCACCTCGCGGCGCGCGCCGCTGGCCACAGGCTGCGCCGGCATTGCGCCCCAGTCGCCCTGCCCGCCCTGTTCGCCAGGGTTGCCCGCGTCTTGTCGACCGGGTTGCTGTTCAGGCTGCTGCGGCGCCGCAGGCGGGTTGGCCTGGGGCGAAACGCGGCGGCGATGGCGCAAGGCGAACTCGGCCACTGCATCGACATCGGCCTCCTCGATGGCCTCGCCACCACGCCACGCACAGTGGGCGCGTGCGGCGCGCAGCCAGACCAGATCGGCGCGCAGCCCGTCGACCCCAGCGGCATAGCAGCGTTCGGTGATCCAGGCCAGCGCCTGGTCGTCCAGGGCAATGCCGGCCAGGGCCTGACGCGCCGCCTGGCAGCGCTCGCGCAATTGCGCCTGGGCCTCGGCCCATTGCGCGCAAAAGGCCTGCGGGTCGCTGTCGAAGGCCAGACGGCGGCGAATGATCTGCTGGCGCGCCTCAGGCTCGGGCAAGCCTTCCAGGGCCACATTGAGGCCAAAGCGGTCGAGCAACTGCGGGCGCAGTTCGCCCTCCTCCGGGTTCATGGTGCCGATCAGTACGAAGCGGGCACTGTGCCGGTGCGAGATGCCGTCGCGCTCGATGCGGTTGGTGCCGCTGGCTGCCACATCGAGCAGCAGGTCGACCAGGGTGTCGGGCAGCAGGTTCACCTCATCGACGTACAGCACGCCACCATCGGCCTGGGCCAGTACTCCTGGGGAGAACTGCGCCTTGCCCTGCCCCAGTGCGGCATCCAGGTCGAGGGTGCCGACCAACCGCTCTTCGCTGGCGCCCAGTGGCAGGGTCACGAACGGGCCCTCACCGAGCAGGTCGGCCAAGCCACGGGCCAGGGTACTCTTGGCCATGCCACGTGGCCCCTCGATCAGCACGCCGCCGATCTTCGGGTCGATTGCGGTCAGGCACAGCGCCAGTTTCAGGTCATCGGCACCGACCACGGCTGCCAGTGGAAATTGCACGGGTTCACTCATTTCAAGCCTGTTCCTCGCCGTCGAGCAGTTGTTCCTCGAGGGCTTCGCGGTAGTCACCCGGTGCCTGCCACAGACCGCGCTGCTGGGCCTCCAGCAAACGCTCGGTAAGGTCGCGCAGGGCCTCGGGGTTGTGCTCGCGCATGAAGTCGCGGGTCGCCGGGTCGAGCACGTAGGCATCGGCCAGCGCCTGGTAATGATGGTCGTCTATCAGTTGCGTGGTGGCGTCGAAGGCGAACAGGTTGTCGACCGTCGCCGCCATCTCGAAGGCGCCCTTGTAGCCGTGGCGCTTGGCCCCGTCGATCCATTTCGGGTTCAGCGCTCGGGCGCGGATGACCCGGTTCAGCTCTTCCTTGAGGGTACGGATGCGCGGCCGGTCGGCCTGGCTATGGTCGCCGTGATAACTGGCAACTGCCGCACCGGACAAGGTTTCCGACGCCGCCAGCATGCCACCCTGGAACTGGTAATAGTCGTTGGAATCGAGCAGGTCGTGTTCGTGGTTGTCCTGGTTCTGCAGCACCGCCTGCACCTTGGCCAGGCGCTGGGCGAACTGGGCTCGGGCCGGGGTTCCGTCGTCGCTGGCGCCGTAGGCATAGCCGCCGTGATTGAGGTAGACCTCGGCCAGGTCGTCGCGGCTGTGCCACAGGCGCCCGTCGATGGCGTTCTGCACCCCGGCGCCATAGGCCCCGGGCTTGGCACCGAACACCCTCCAGCCAGCCTGGCGCGCGGCACGCTCGGGGTCCACGCCCTGCGCCTGCAGCGCGGCACGCTCGCTACGCACGCGGGCAGCCAGGGGGTTGAGATCGTCGGGCTCATCCAGCGCGGCCACGGCCTGCACTGCGGCATCGAACAGGCGGATGAGGTTGCCGAAGGCATCACGGAAAAAGCCGGAAACGCGCAAGGTCACATCCACCCGCGGGCGGTCGAGCAGGCTGAGTGGCAGGATCTCGAAATCGTCTACCCGCTGGCTGCCCGTGGCCCACACCGGACGCACGCCCATCAGCGCCATGGCCTGGGCGATGTCATCACCGCCGGTACGCATGGTTGCCGTGCCCCACACCGAAAGACCGAGCTGGCGCAGGTGATCGCCGTGGTCCTGCAGATGGCGCTCCAGGATCAGGTTGGCGGAGGCGAAGCCCAGGCGCCAGGCGGTGGTGGTGGGCAGGTTGCGCACGTCCACGGTATAGAAGTTGCGACCGGTGGGCAGCACGTCCAGGCGACCACGACTGGGTGCGCCACTGGGGCCGGCGGGCACGAAACGCCCGGCCAGCGCCGCCAGCAGGCCATCCATTTCGGCGCTGCCGCAGGCGTCCAGGCTGGGTGCCACCGATTCTCGCAGCGTCCGTACCACATCGTGCACCGGCTGCCATTCGCTCTGGGCAGGTAAATGCACGGTGCCGCACAGCGCCTGGTCGATCAACTGCAGCGCCAACAGTTCGAGGCGTTCGCGGGTATCGCCACAGGTGCGCCAAGGCTCGCTGCTCATGGCCTGCAGTTGTTCCGGGCGTGGCCCTTGCCACGGCTGGCCAAGTTCGCAATCGAGCGGATCGAAGCCTGGCACCAGCGCCTTGGCCAGGGCCCGCAACAGGCTGGCATTGCCACCGCGACCGTCGCCACGCTCGACCCTTAACAGCGCCAGCAAGGTATCCAGCCGCAGCCGGCCTTCCGGGGACTGGCCGAACACATGCAGGCCATCGCGAATCTGCGATTCCTTCAGGTCGCACAGGTAGGTATCCAGGCGTGGCAGCCACACGGCGGCATCGTCCAGCTGGCCTTCCAGCTGCAGTTCACGGTCAATGTGATTGGCCTTGACCAGTTCGAGAATGTCGCGCTGCAACTCGCGAGCGCGCCGCGGGTCGAGCAGCTGCGCTTCGTAGAACTCGTCGGCCAATTGCTCCAGGTGGCGCAACGGGCCGTAGGTTTCGGCACGGGTCAGCGGCGGCATCAGGTGGTCGATGATCACCGCCTGGGTGCGGCGCTTGGCCTGGGCACCCTCGCCCGGGTCGTTGACGATGAACGGGTAGATGTTCGGCAACGGGCCGAGCAAGGCGTCCGGCCAGCACTGCGCCGACAACCCGACGCCCTTGCCGGGCAGCCATTCGAGGTTGCCGTGCTTGCCGACATGGATCACCGCGTCGGCGGCAAAGGCATGGCGCAGCCAGAAGTGAAATGCCAGGTAGCCGTGGGGTGGTACCAGGTCCGGGTCGTGGTACACCGCGCTGGGGTCCACCTGGTAACCGCGCGCCGGCTGGATGCCGACAAAGGTCAAGCCAAAGCGCAGGCCGGCCACCATCAGCCGGCCACTGCGGTACATCGGGTCCTGCTGCGGCGGCCCCCAGCGTTCCAGCACGGCCTGGCGGTTTGCCTCTGGCAGGCGCTCGAAGGCGGCCTGGTAGTCGGCCAGGCTCAGGCTCTGCGCGCAGGGGCGCAGGTCCAGCTGGTCGAGGTCGTTGGTCACGCCACCGAGCAACTGATGGATCAGCTGCGTGCCGCTGCCCGGCAAGTCGGCCAGCGGATAGCCTTCGGCCTGCAGGGCCTTGAGTATGTTCAGCGCGGCCGCTGGCGTGTCCAGGCCAACGCCATTGCCAATACGGCCGTCCCGAGTCGGATAGTTGGCCAGCACCAGGGCTACGCGCTTCTGCGCATTCGGCAGGCGCGCCAGCTCGACCCAGCGGCGGGCCAGTTCGGCGACAAAGTCCATGCGCTCGGGGTGGGCGCGGTAGCAGACCACATCGGACTGGCTGCGCTCGCTGCGCCAGGCCATGTCCTTGAAACTGACCGGGCGGGTGATGATGCGCCCGTCCAGTTCGGGCAAGGCGATGTGCATGGCCAGGTCACGCGCCCCCAGGCCCTGCTCGCTGGCTTCCCAGCCGGGCTGGTTGTCTTGCGCGCAGATGGCCTGCAGCACCGGGATGTCGCGACGGAACGGGCGCAGGTTGGGGCGCTCGGGGCTGGACAGGGCAAAGCCGGTGGTGTTGACCAGCACTTCGGCCCCCACCTCGTCCAGCCAGGCTTCGACCTGCTCCAGGCAGGCGCTTTCCTTGAGGCTGGCCACGGCGATCGGCAACGGGTTGAGCCCGGCGGCCTGCAGGTGCTGGCAGAACACATCGATGAACGCGGTGTTGGCCGCCTGCAGGTGCGAGCGGTAGAACAACAGTGGCGCCACCGGCTGCTCGGGGTGCCACTGCGGGTACCAATCCTCCAGCGTGGCGCTGCCCTTGGCCGGGTGATACACGGCAGTGCGCGGCAGCGGCTGCGGCTCGTCCCAGGCATAGTCGCGGCCCAGCCACTGGCTGGCCAGGCAGTTGAACAGGTTGATGGCGTTGGCCTTGCCGCCCTGGCGCAAGTAGTGCCAAAGGCGTTCGGCCTGCTCGCCGCTGACACTGCCCAGGCTGGTCAGCTCCGGGTCGGGGCGGTCGTCACCCGGCACCAGGATCAGCTGCACGCCACGGCCGGCCAACTCGACCAACTGCTCGACGCCATAGCGCCAGTAGCCGACACCACCGTGCAGCGACACCAGGATGACCTTGGCATGGCGCAGCACCTGGTCGACGTACAGGTCGACCGAGGCATGGTTCTGTACCTGCATCGGGTTGGCCAGGCGCAGGCTGGGGTAATCCTCGGGCAATTGCTCGGCGGTATCGGCGAGCAATGCCAGGTGCGAATCGCCGCTGCAGAGAATCACCAGCTCGGCGGGCGTCTGGCCGAGGTCGGCAATGCTGTCATCCGGCACGAAGCCGCCGGGCTGGGTCCGCAGCAGGTGCATGGGTCAGGCGCCCAGTGCCTGGCGTAGGCGCGCTTCCAGCTGGGCGGCGTCAAGGTCCTGGCCAATCAGCACCAGGCGGGTGATGCGCGGCTCGTCGGCGCGCCAGGCGCGGTCGAAGTGCTTGTCGAAACGGGTACCCACGCCTTGCACCAGCAGGCGCATCGGTTTGCCCGGGATGGCAGCGAAGCCTTTGGCGCGCAGGATGCCGAACTCCACCACCAGCTGGGTCAGGGCATCGAGCAGCAGGCTTTCGTCGGCTTCGGGCAGGTCGATGGAGATGGAGTCGAAGGCGTCGTGGTCATGATCGTCATGGTCATCACCGTCATGGTGGGAATCATGGTGGGTACGGCGACCATCGATGTGCGCCTCGGACTCGGCGCCCACACCCAGCAGCACCTCCAGCGGCAGCTTGCCGCTGCTGGCCTCGACAACCTTGACCGCCGGAGGCAGTTCTTCGGCCACCTCGGTGCGGACCTTGGCCAGGCCTGCAGCGTCGATCAGGTCGGCCTTGTTCAGCACCACCAGGTCGGCGCTGGCCAACTGGTCGGCGAACAGTTCGTGCAGTGGCGACTCGTGGTCCAGGTTGGGGTCGAGCTTGCGCTGGGCATCGACCTGGTCCGGGTAGGCGGCGAAGGTGCCGGCGGCCACCGCAGGGCTGTCGACCACCGTGATCACCGCGTCGACGGTGCAGGCATTGCGGATTTCTGGCCACTGGAAGGCTTGCACCAGCGGTTTGGGCAGGGCCAGGCCGCTGGTTTCGATGAGGATATGGTCCAGGTCGCCACGGCGTGCCACCAACTCGCGCATCACCGGGAAGAACTCTTCCTGCACGGTGCAGCACAGGCAGCCGTTGGCCAGCTCGTAGACGCGGCCGGTGGCTTCTTCTTCGGTGCAACCGATGCTGCACTGCTTGAGGATTTCGCCGTCGATGCCCAGCTCGCCGAACTCGTTGACGATTACCGCAATGCGGCGGCCCTGGGCGTTGTCGAGCATGTGGCGCAGCAAGGTAGTCTTGCCCGAGCCGAGGAAGCCGGTGACGATGGTGACGGGGAGCTTGGCCAGTGTTTTCATGTCGCATTGCCCTTGGCAGATTGGCGCGGGCATGCAGGACGACAGCCGCAGGCCAGGCCGGCCGGGCTTGTTCGCCACCGGATCACCCCGCCCGGTTGAAAGTCGAAAACGTGACGAGGCAGGTCTCCTGGCTCGCACCGTTCCATGTGCCCGCTGGTGCAGCAGGCTGGCGGGATGACGCCTTCCCGCGCGCGAGCGCAGTGGCTGTGTCGATCCGTTGTCGGTGCTTACAGTTGCGGGGGCAGCCGCGGCTTGTACCGCGTTCCCGTCTTAGCTTCGGCCTGGCCGAAGAACCTCGAAGTGGCAAGGCTACGCAGTGGCTGGCGGGTGGTCAACCATTGGCTCGCCTCGATTCTTGTAGCGCCTGTGAGATCGAGCGCCGCGCGGGCGGCGCTTCGCAGCACAAGGCTGCTCCTACATCTGTTTCGGGCCAGTAACGCCTGTACCAATGCGCGCGACCGCCTTGTTTGTCCGGCACGATATCGAGGTGGACACCAAGGGGCCGCGCGCCTTTGCCTCAGGAATAATTGGCCCGAAACAGATGTAGGAGCAGCCTTGTGCTGCGAAGCGCCGCGCGGGCGGCGCTGGATCTCACAGGCCCTGAAAATGTTGTGGCGAGCACCTCGCAGCCCCACTGCAATACCTGCGCCGTGCCGCAATAAATGCATTGCAGGCTATCAATTCGTGACTGGCCGTTCCCGATCTGCCACGGATGTATTATGGTGGCGTGGTGCGCATATAACAGCAGCCCGAGCAATCGGGCACTTGCAAGACAATGAGGGTGTCATGAGCAACGAAAGCATTAATTGGGACAAGCTGGGTTTCGACTACATCAAGACCGACAAACGCTACCTGTCCGTATGGCGCAATGGCGAGTGGGACAAGGGCACCCTGACCGAAGACAACGTACTGCACATCAGTGAAGGCTCCACTGCCCTGCACTACGGCCAGCAGTGCTTCGAGGGCCTCAAGGCCTACCGTTGCAAGGACGGTTCGATCAACCTGTTCCGCCCGGACCAGAATGCCGCCCGCATGCAGCGCAGCTGCGCCCGCCTGCTGATGCCGCAGGTGCCGACCGATGTGTTCATCGAGGCGTGCAAGCAAGTGGTCAAGGCCAACGAGAAGTTCGTGCCACCGCATGGTAAAGGCGCCCTCTACCTGCGCCCGTTCGTGATCGGCACCGGTGACAACATTGGCGTGCGCACCGCCCCCGAGTTCATCTTCTCGATCTTCGCCATCCCGGTTGGCTCGTACTTCAAGGGCGGCATGAAGCCGCACAACTTCCAGATCTCCAGCTTCGACCGCGCAGCCCCGCAAGGCACTGGCGCGGCCAAGGTCGGTGGCAATTACGCCGCCAGCCTGCAGCCGGGTGCAGAAGCGAAGAAAGCCAACTTCGCCGACGCCATCTACCTCGACCCGCTGACCCACACCAAGATCGAGGAAGTCGGTTCGGCCAACTTCTTCGGCATCACCGCCAACAACGAGTTCGTCACCCCGAAATCGGCTTCGGTGCTGCCGGGCATCACCCGCTTGTCGCTGATGGAACTGGCGCAATCGCGCCTGGGCCTGACCGTGATCGAAGGCGATGTGGAAATCAACAAGCTGGACCGCTTCATCGAAGCCGGCGCCTGCGGTACCGCTGCTGTGATCACCCCGATCGGCGGCATCGAGTACAACGGCAAGCTGCACGTGTTCCACGACCTGGAAAAGGTCGGCCCGGTTACCCAGAAGCTCTACAACGAGCTGACCGGTATCCAGAGCGGTGACGTGGAAGCACCGGCTGGCTGGATCGTCAAGGTTGCCTGAGGCGCTTTAACGGTTTGAAAAACGGGGCATGCCAGCGATGGCATGCCCCTTTTTATTGGGTGCACCGGCTGCACCGGTGTTCGCGGCTAAAGCCGCTCCCACAGGTACAGCGCAAGCCTGAAGCCTGCGCCATCCCTGTAGGAGCGGCCTTGTGTCGCGAAAGGGCTGCGAAGCAGCCCCAGGATATCCGCGCAATGCACAAATCGAGGCGCAGCGCAGGCTGGTGGTTTTCATGCAAGGCGACGCTGCAACAGCAGGTGCCGGGCTTTGTCGAAAACCCAGTTGTACAGCACGGTGTAGGGCAGGATGATCACGAAGAAGCCCAACTCCACCATGAACGCCTGCAGCAACGAAATCTCCAGCATCCACGCCGCCACCGGCAGGCACCACACCACCAGCCCGGCTTCGAAGCCCAGGCCGTGTGCAAAGCGTGCGCTGGCCTTCCAGTGGATGCGCTCGGCTTGCACGTAGCGGTCGACCAGCGCGTTGTAGACCATGTTCCACAGCATGGCGATCACCGAGAGGGTCACCGCCAGCGCCCCCGCCGTCGCCAGCGACTTGCCCATGATCCAGGACAACAGCGGCGCACACAGCAGCACGGCGAACACTTCATAGCCGACGGCGTGAACCAGGCGTTCGGTGAAAGAGACATTTTTCATTGCAGATTCCATCCAGTGCGTGAGTCGTGCTTCCTATTTTCTTTGATAGAACTGATACTCGCGACATAGCTACCATCGATTTTATCAATACCATGCGCTACTCACCCGAAGCTCTGGTCGCCTTTGTCGAAGCCGCATCGCTGGGTTCGTTCTCCGCTGCGGCGCGCAAGTTGCGCAAAAGCCAGTCCACCATCAGCATTGCCATCGCCAATTTCGAGGCCGATGTGGGTTGCCCGTTGTTCGAGCGTGGCGGTCGCCACCCTACACTGAACGAGGCTGGGCGGCAGGTGCTGAGCCATGTGGAGGCGATTCTCGATGCCAGCGCCCAGCTCGATGCCCTGGCGGTGCGGCTGGCGGAAAACATCGAGGCACTGGTCTCGGTGGTGATGTCGGACAGCTACAGCGTGACCTTCCAGGGCGCGGTGATGGCCCGCTTCGCCCAGCACTACCCGCATACCGAGCTGCGCTGCGGCCCGTCGGAAGATGCCGATGTGATCGAGCTGATCCAGCAGGGCCTGGCACACGTCGGCATTCTTGCCACCCAGCCCAGCTACCCCGCTGACGTTGCCGTGGCACGCTTGCCCGAGCAGGCAGAGTTTGGGGTGTACGTGGCCAGCGGGCATCCGTTGGCGGCTTTGCCCCAGGTGCAGACGCAGCACCTGGAGAACGTCCGGCAGCTGTATATCAAGACCTATGCTCCCAGCCTGCACCACGGTCGTGGCCAAGCCTGGTCGGCACCGGACTACCTCACCTTGCTGGAGTTCGCCGTGCGCGGGTTCGGCTGGGCCGAACTGCCCAGGGCACTGGTGGCACGGTTTGGCAGTGGGCTGGTAGAGTTGCAGGTCGCGGGCTATCCACGGCGAGTGAATATGGACGTGGCCTGGTCCAGCCGGCGCGCGCTGGGGCCCGCGGGGCAGTGGCTGGTGCGGCAGATGCTGGAAAATAGTCCGCAATGAAATTCTATTCAGAAGCAATATGAAACATGGAACTACTCGCGAACAAATTATTGACCCAATACAAATATCTATTCATTGGATGAAGTCCGCTTAATTGTTCTCACCGCCACTTTCTTGATGAAGCCAACTGCTGCCCGTGGAATGCTCGGAAAACAGATTTTAATGCAAATGCGATACTGCTCCGCTCTGCCTTGCGCCCATTCCCACTTGGCACGCGATTCTACCTTCTTCAACCGTCATATCGGGAAACCTATACTCGTTCATCTCGTTCAGCACGGCGAACTTGACCCGCACAGCTTGGTCAGCCTGCTTAGCTCTCCCCAAGTGATTTCCAGGCAGCCGCATGCTTAACGCCACAGGAGTCCTGCATTGGATGAAGACGACTCTGTAACGTGTGTCACCCATGTACAATCCGGGGGAGATGGAGGCGAAATTTATCACCTGAAATGTTTCACCAGACACATAAAAAGATCGTTTAGTCTAGCCAGGGCGTTTACGGCGGTACCGATCGAGTACGCCCCTCAAACCGTGCCGAATTCTCTCCACCTGAGTTAGTGAAAGATCAGGATTCGCACGGTTAATAGATGCTTGTACATTACCACCGACAGCAAAAGCTTCCACTGCAACTCTGCGCAACTCCCTAGTCTGCTCAGAGCTTAATCCTTCTATAGCATGATTACTCTTATTGATAAATTCAAGAAGCTTTTCAAATTCACCAGCCTTCAACTTGTCACGACGCAATGTCCAGCTATCTACTGTGTGCACCGCACCTACCGTCCCCGCCGATGACGCGACCGAATAAACAGCAGAGTCTGCAATAGGCGACGACTGACTTTGAGCTGTGGTTATTGCCAAGCGCTGCGAACTGCTTTGCCCAGGCGCACCTGAGTCCTTCCTACCCGTTTGGGTACTCATAACCTCTTGCCCGACTCTTCGCTCAGTCGCCGACGACAGCCTTCGCCTTTTTCCACCTCCAGCCTCCAAACCTGTCTTTATTGCGTCCAATAATACTTCATGTTGAGTTGCTGGCGATATACTTCGAATCTGAATAGGGCGTTTTGTGGGCATATGCCCGCTGGGATCACTGAAATTGACCGGATCACCCGCACAATAGGCATAACAGTTCAAGCCCCCCGCTCCAAATGGGCTTTGGCTATCGGGACTCTGAAAACACATCAAGGCCGGATTTAAGGCACGATAACCATTTCCGAGTAAATAGAGATACCACAGCAACAGGTGACCATTGAATGCCGGTCGATGCAAGGGAATGTCATTGGGATTGTGATACCCATAGGCATTGTAGGTCACCGCCTCCGGCTGCCCCTGAGATCGGACGCCCACCACTGAATCCCCGCTGTCTGCAGCCAGTAATGCCGAGCGCGCTGTTTCCTGCTCCAGCCTAGTTTCTGCCAGAACGCCTGCCTGCCCTCTCATGCAGACCACGGCAGCGTTGCCTGACAACGCGGTATGAACCCTGTCTTGCTGCATGAAAAAGCGCGTGTACTTCATTGGCGAGGTCATATCTGGCTCCCGTGGATGAGGTAGCCATATTTTCGCGTCGAACCCCATCAAACAACTGTCAGAAATGACAGGTACGGCTTTCGTGAAACGCCAACTGGCGGTATGAAAGCCAGGGCTACCTTGCAGCCCATAGGAACGAAGCCCCATCAGATGAGCGCCACCTTCTGCGCAGCGCAGTTTCAGTCGTCGGCTTCCATACCCGCAAACGAAACGATGCGGCTCAAAGGCCCAGCAGAGTCAGTCATCCACCGGCACATCCACCACCTTCCAACTGTCATCCGGATCGAAGCGTTTCATCTCCTTGGCCAGCTTGTCGCCGTGCGGCCCGAGGTCTTTCTCGAACACCTCGCCGTCATGGCTGATCATGAAGCTCATCACCCCGGTGTCATCGTACCTGGCCGGCCAGGCGACCATGGCGAAGCCACGGCTCATCTGGTTGCCGATCAGGTAACTGTAGGCACCACCAGGGGCGGATGGGCCCTGTGCATCGAGGATACGAAAGTGGTAGCCATACCAGTCGTCGCCAACCCGGTCCTGGCCGAACAGCGGGCCCAGCGGGCTGACCTGGTCATCGCCATCGTCGTCCCAGTACAGCCCGTCATGCTTGCCGGGCTCGCTGAATATCTTCTGCGCGTATTCCAGCGCACCGTTGCCGTTGTGGTCCTGGGTGGCGTACTCCATTTGCGCATCGTGATAGGCCAGCATCGACTGCATGGCACCCAGCTCGTTGCGGCCAATACGCCGCGCGCGGATTTCGGCGCTGCCGGCCTTGAGGTCGAAACGCCAACCCTGGTCGCCTTTGGTCAACGGAATAGGCAACGTCCAGTGATCACTGCCCACCGCGAGGATGGCCTTGTTTGCCCCCGACAGGTTGATGCTGTGCTGCGCGCGATATTGCGCAAGGAACGTGTCCACATCACTGCGTTGCACACCGCCGCGCGGTATGTAGGTACGCCAGTCATCGCCCAGCAACCGGGCCAGGCGGGCTTCATCAGGTTTCTCCTCGCCCAGCGCCGCAACAAAGGATTCCACGGCCTTCTCCGGTGTCGGGAAGGCTTCCTGCGCAGCGGCCAGGGATGACCATGTCATACCGGCTGCGATTACCAGTGCCGCTATCGTTTGACGTTTCATCGACGGCCACCTCCCCCGCGGCGTGCGGGCGCACTGGGCCGGGAAATCTGGTGCCCGGCGGCACGCGATGCGTTCGGGCGCTGGGCGAACGACTGGCTGGTGCGGCCACGGCTGGCCTGAGCGCTGGTGCGCGAGGGTGAACGCACGCCGTCGAAGGCATTGTTACGCGCGCGGCCAGCGGTATTGGAAGGCCGATTTTGTGCCAGCTGCCGCCCCTGGCCTTCGCCCTGCCTGCGCTGGTTCACCTGGCTGTTCTGCTGGCGAGCCTGGGTGTTGCGGGTTTCCTGTCGACGGTCGGTTGCCCTGGGGTTGTCGCTACGAGGCTGCATGCGGTTGCCGACCGAATTGCCTGCCTGCGCCTCGCGCATCTGCTGGCGTGCCTGGCGGTTGCTGGTGGCCGGACGTTCGATGCCGGCCCGGTCCATCGACGCCCGGGCCTTGTCCCGCGCCTGGGCGCGTTGGGCGTCGTCACCGCGGAAGGCAGTACGCTGGGTGGCACCGTCCAGCTGGCGACCGTACTGCTGGCGGCTGCGAGAGTCGCGGTATGGCACGCCGTCGCGGTTGGCGGCGTTGTGCTGCCATTTGTTCTGGTTGTTGGTGATGCGGTTGTTGGCGTTGATGTTGTTGTAGCGGTTGACGTCGATGTCGATGTCGTTGTTGCCCCAGTCACAGTCGCCCCACAGCGAGGCTACGATCGCCACGCCGGTCCCGAAGGCCAGGCCCGCCACCAGTGCAGAACCAGGGTAATACATGGGCGGTGGCGGGTAATACACCGGCGGCGAGGCCGGGTAGGCCCAGGTGCCGTAGCTGGTGGTCGGGTTGTAGCTGGGCACGTACACCATTTGCGGGTCGGCTGGCTCGATGATGATGGTGGTGGGCGGGCTACTGGCCGTAACCACCTGAGTACTGCTACCACTGGAGGCCGGTGCCGGGGCGGTCTGCACGGTCACGTTCTGGTACTGGTTGCTCTGCAGGTTGCCGGCGGCCTGGGCCTGGTGGCGCAGGCGCTGCACGCCGCCCATGACATCGTCGGGCTGCGCAAGGAAGGCGTCACCCAGGCGCTGTACCCAGACCGGGTCTTGCCCCAGGGTCGCCAGTACCTGCGGGAAGGCCACCAGCGCCTGTACGCTCGGGTCCCAGGGCTGGTTCGCCACCTTCTTGACAGCATCGTCGCCGGTGGCCTTGGGGTTGGCCTTGGACCAGGTCACCGCTTCGCTCACCTGCCCCGGGTAAGTGGAGGCCATCAATACCTGGGCCAGCAGCGCATCGGGGTACAGCGCGATGGGCGCGAGCATCTGATCCAGTTGCTCCTGGGTGAACACCGGGTCCTTGGCCGCGACCGTGTCGGCTTGTGGTGCCGGATCGGGGGCCGGTACATCCTCTGCCAGCACCAGGCCGGGCGTGGCACTCAGATACAGGATCACCGACAGGACCGCTGACAATGGCATGCGCATCGCATCTCTCCGTGAGATCAGGCCGCGTGGGATAAGGGTAGCAATGGCGCTGCTTTTGGCCAGATACGGGGGCGCGAACTTTTCGCGCTCTAAGGGTGCGGTGGTTACTGCTTTTGAATCTATATCAGGGTTGGGCTGAGAACTGTAATTGACTGTACCGGCCCTTTCGCGGGCACGCCCGCGGCGGTGCTCAACCGCCCAGGGCGATGATCGCCACGATCAGCGACGCTCCAACTACTGCCAGAACCACGCCGGTCAACAGGGTGCGGCCACCGGAATAGCGTGCCAGCAACCAGCCCGCAAGGAAGAGCATGGCCAGGGCAACCAGGTTCGACACTCGGATAGCCGTACCGGTGGTCTCGATCAGCAGGAACGGAATGACCATCGGGAAAGTTGCCAGAACCACCAGCAGGAAAGTGGCCAGGGCAGCCTTGAAATCATCCAGCCCCAGGCGTGCCGGCAGCGGGCGGCCAGCATCACGCAGCATGCGCCCGCGCAGCATCTCCAGCCCGTCTTCATCCAGTGCCAGGCCGATGCGCTCTGGCAACGTATCGGCAATCAGCCTGCGCCCCTGGTTGATATCACCTGCTTGCAGGCGGGCCAGCAAGGTCCGGCTGCGGGTGCGTTCGGTCCAGGTACGCAGCAGGTAGATGACGGCATCGGCCAGGCCCCAGGCCAGGTTGCAGCCGAGCGCGGCAATCAGCATCAGCCGCGCGTCTTCGCGCCCTGCCGTGGCCACGCTCAGCGAGCCGATGAAGGTCATCGCCATCAACAGGCCGAAGATGACTTCGGTGATCCGGTCGATCGGTTCCAGCACGCCCCATTTTCGCGGTTGCTCGTCTTGCCCCATCGCACCCTCCCAGGAACCATCGATAGTCACTATCGAGAATGGCAATTTCTGCCGAACGACATGGCCGAATAACCTAGCTCCATCGACTCGCCGCCCACCACCCCGGCCCCTGGAGCTACCTGATGAACACCTTGGCCCGCCTGCTGTCCGCCACCCTTGCCGTCATTGCCATCGCCATCACCAGCGGCTGTGCCAGCCACCCCGAACTGCGTCCCTACACCGCCGAAGAAACCCGTCAACTGCAATTGGAAGCCTTGCAACGCCGTGGCCTGTCGCTGGACGACTACGAGCAGCAACGGCGGGTAATCCAGCGTGCCGGCAACCTGCCCGTAGTGACCGAAGCTGCAGACGCCGACCGTTCGACCAAAGGCTGAATGGGCTAGCCGGCGGTTCCCTCACGTTACCTGCACAGGTATGCTTTACCGCTCAACCGCAAGCCTTCCAGGACGGAGACCATGACCAGGCCCCTTCTGTTGCTGAGTGCTGCACTGCTGTTCAGCCCCATGCTGCTGGCCCAACAGATCAAACGCGAACTGGGCGACTTCGACTTTACACTCGGCACCACCCCCTCACGCAGTATGGCCCAGGGGCTGATATCGCCCAGCGCCATCGGTGCGTTCCACGGTGGCCTCGACTTCAGCCACCCCAGCGGCTGGTACCTTGGCCAGTACGCCCCGAGCATGGGCGTGACGCCCGACTCCACCCTGCGGCTGGACAGTTACCTGGGCTACAAGCACCGGTTCGACACTAGCCTGGGCTACGAGGTGGGGTTGATCCATTATAGTCAGCCAAACATTGCGGGCCCCGACAGCTATGCCCTGTACGGCGGTGTTTCGGTGCTGGGCAGCCGTTTCGGTGGAGCGCTGCGCGACAATCCCGACAACCGCACCGCCACGCTGTTCGCCGACTTCGGCCAACTGCCGCTGTTTGATGTCGACCTGAGCGTCAAGCTCGCCCATCACCGCCTGGGTACGCCATTCACCATTGGTGATGGCAGCGAGGTGAATGCCTTTTCCGATTGGTCGCTGGAACTATCCCGGCCTTGGCTCGGCATCGACCTGAACCTGGTCTACAGCAACTCAAACCTCAGTGGTGGCGGGTGTGATGCGTATTCGGGCATCAACACCTATTGCGACAGCATGGTCACGCTCAAGGCGCAACGCCGTTTCTTTTAACGGCGCGGCGCCAGCGCCAGGGCGATACCGCCCAGCACCACCACGCAGGCCACCAGCAAGCGCAACGACAATGGCTCGCCAATCAGGCCAACCCCGCCCAACCCCGCGATCACCGGGACGCTGAGCTGCATGGTCGCCGCCTGCTGCGCGCTGACTTGCCTGACCACGCCGTACCACACGGCATAGCCAGCACCGGACGCCAGCACACCAGAACCCAGCGCATACAGCACGCCGAGCGGGCTCAGGTGCAAGCCGGCGCCCAGCAACAGCATCGGCGCCAGCAGCACCAGGCACGGCAGGCTCCGGGTGAAATTGCCGGCAGTGTCGGCCAGCGGCCTGGGTGAACCTTTGCCCAGCAGCGTGTAAACGCCCCAGGCCACGCCAGACAGGGTCATCAGCAAGGCACTGGCAAAAGGTGGCGCCGCAGTACCGGGCAACAGCAGCACCAGCAGGCCGACGAAGGCGATCAGCATGCCCAGCAGCATCCGCGCGGTGATTTGTTCGCCTTTGTACCAGGCGAAGCCGAACATGGTGATCTGCACCGCGCCAAACAGCAGCAACGCACCCGCGCCTGCGCCCAGTTGCAGATATGCCGCAGAAAACAGGAATGCGTAGAGGAACAGGGCCAAGCCGCCGCGCCAGCTCCCCCCCATGGCAAGCGCGGGTTTGCGCAGGCGGATCAACAGCAGCAGGAACAGTGCACCACTGGCCAGGCGCACCACGGTGAAGGATGCCGGGTCGATGGCCCCATCCTTCAGCGCGAGTCGGCAGAATACCGAGTTGGCAGCGAAGGCCACCAGGCTGAAAAGTGCGGGCCAGACCCAGGCCCGGGCCTTGGGTTCGGCAAGCGTGGTGGTGCCGGTGCTCATGGTGTGGTCACCTTTGAGGTCAATTGTTGTTATAGCGGCCATGCTGGTTGGGCCAGCACCGATATACAACATAGTGTTTATCTGCCGCCACCACCGAATCGCCCGGGCCTATACAGCCGCCACTGCCTCGATCTCCACCAGCATGCCGTCCAGCGCCAACCGGGGTACCGGTATCAGCGTGCAGGTCGGTTTCATGCTACGGCCCCAGGCCCTGTCAGCCTCGGCTACCCATTCATGCAGTCGCGTTTCGGAATGCTCGACGATCAGCAGGGTCAGCTTGAACACCTGGGCCAGGCTGGCGCCTTTCGACGCCAGGGCAATCTCAAGGTTGGCCAGTGCCTGGCGCGCCTGCTCGGCGAACAGCGGCGACAGCTGCCCGTTGCGGTCCTCCCCGCCCTGGCCGGCGATGAACAACAGGCGGCTGTCGGCATGAACCTCGGCGACATGAGAGTAGGCATTGCCGCTGGGGTCGTACAGGCCTTCGGGGTTGCTCAGCTGGAACGCGGTTGAATGGCTCACGGTAAACCCTCGATCAGTTGGAAGAGGGACGGAGTATCGAACCTTGAGTTAACTCGAGGTCAAGCATGCATCGTAAAACGGGCTTGTCTGCGTAGGACGTTTCGCACAGCGCACTGGCTTGCGTGAACCACGCGTTTGTATGCGCGGTGGCTGCCAGGCGCTAGATTGCGAGGCCCGGCATGGAGGCCTGCACGTACCAAGGATAAAGCGATGAGCAAATATGATTTTCAGCTGGCTTATACCATCAAGCCCAAAACCGCACGAGATGAAGACGATGCGGCAAAGGCGCGCCTGCACCTGCGCGAAAAAATTGGCCTGGACACCGTCGAACACATTGAAACCACCTTGCTCGGGGTGATCACTCTCAGCAGCACCACGCTCGCAGACCGCAGGCGCGATGCCGAAAAGCTGCTTCACGATTACATCCATGAAGCGCTCAAGCATCTGTGTGTGCTGTCGACCGTGAAGTTCTATGGTTGCCTGATGGTGGACGGGCTGGGGTCAGCCATTCGCTTCGATATCCTGCCCAAGTGAACATCGACGGCCTCAGGCGCCCCCGCGCCTGAGGCCGTTCTCCATCATTTTTCCTGCAGTACCGCCCTGCCCTTCACCGCCCGAGGCCCGCGCCAGGCCCAGAACAGCAAGCCGGGGAACGGTGCGTAGACCACGAAGACGATCCACAGCATCTTGCGCTCGGCGCGCCGGTCACTGCCGATGATGTGCCAGATGGCCCAGATTTCCAGCAGGATCACAAAGGCCGCGACGATGATCCAGATCGTTCCGATTTCCATGAGCGCTCTCCCATTTGGCATGTAATGGGTTGGGTTGCAGAGGCTGCCGAGGGTTCAGATTGATTTGGCTGGCGGCATGGCACCACGGCCCTTTGTAGGAGCGGCCTTGTGTCGCGATGGGCTGCAAAGCAGCCCCCTGCGGTCTTTCGTAGGGCAAAAATCCTGGGGCTGCTGCGCAGCCCATCGCGACACAAGGCCGCTCCTACAGGGAGTAGTGACGGCCCTCAATGCCGTGGTGCAGTCTCCAACGCCGCCTTCAACGCCGGCGCATCGGCAAATGCCCGCTGGCTCACCAGCTTGCCCTGCTCCAGTTGCAACCACTGCACCTGGCCATCCTGCCCTGGATAACGGCTGGCCACGCGCCCGTCGCGGTCGAGCAGCACGCGGTAGTTGTAATCGCGCATGGCGGGGATGGCGAACAGCTTGCTGATCAGCGCCGGCATGCGCTGGATGTCGGCAACGAACACCGCATCGCGCGCCTCCAGGTAACCCTTGGGCTGTTCGGCCAACGCCGCCTTCACCAGCTTTGCACCATCCATGTCGCGCGCCACCAGCAGGATGTGCGTGCCGGCGGCGAGACTATAGGCCTGGTCGTACTGGTCGAGCAGCGTCCACGGGGCGAGCTTGTCGCCCTGCTCCAGGGCATTGGCCAGCAATGGCATCAGGCAAAGCAACAGGGCAGCGGCGTACTTCATCAAGGTATCCTCAGTGACAGGAGCATCAGCATAGCGGCAACGGGCCAAGCCAGACAGGTTGCCTGAACACGACCTGGAATACGACACGGCCACCCGGGAGATTGTCTTTCCCCCGGCCACCCGCCACACTCTCAAGGCCAGCCAGGAAGCGGAGTCCAGAGTGCCCACGCCACGCCAGTTCAGCAAGAAGACCAGTACCAGCAACATGCTGCGGCTGAAGTCCACCAGCGCCAATGCCCAAGCCCCCTATCGGGTCGATTTCGTATTGCTCGAACACTTCTCCATGGCCAGCTTCACCGTGGCCATGGACGTGCTGGTCACGGCCAACCTGCTGCGTGCCGACAGCTTTCGATTCACCCCACTGTCGCTTGCAGGCGACCGCGTGCTCAGCGACCTGGGGTTGGAGTTGGTGGCTACCGAGTTATCCGCCGAGGCCCTGAAGGAGTTGGACCTGCTGGTGATCTGTGGCGGCCTGCGCACGCCATTGAAGTACCCCGAGCTTGACCGCCTGCTGGGCGATTGCGCGGCCCACGGCATGGCCCTGGGCGGGTTGTGGAACGGCGCGTGGTTCCTCGGCCGCGCAGGGGTGCTGGACGACTATGGCTGCAGTATCCACCCTGAGCAGCGCGCCAGCCTGTCCGAGCGCAGCCCGCAGACGCGGATCACCCCGGCCAGCTTCACTCTCGACCGCGACCGCCTCAGCGCTGCCAGCCCCAATGGTGCCATGGAGCTGATGCTCGGCCTGGTGCGCCGGCTGTATGGCGACGGCCTGGCCGAAGGCGTCGAGGAGATCCTGTCGTTCTCCGGTGCCCGCTATCGTCAGGTCGGCCCGGGCGCGAAGAAGTCCATGAGTTTGCACCTGCGCACCATCGTCGAGCTGATGGAGAACAACCTCGAGGAAACCCTCAGCCTCGACCAGTTGGCCGCCTACAGCGGGCGCTCGCGCCGACAGATCGACCGCCTGTTCCAGGCCCAGTTGGGCACTTCGCCGCGGCGTTACTACATGGAGTTGCGCGTCACCAAAAGCCGCCGCCTACTGCAGTATTCCGACCTGTCGGTGATGGAAGTGGCAGTGGCCTGCGGGTTTGTTTCGGTGTCGCACTTCAGCAAATGCTATGCGGCTTACTTTGGCTACCCGCCGTCGCGTGAGCAGCGGTTGGGCGAGTGAACAGGGAAAAGTGGCAGGAATGTGTGGCCTGGCGAGGCCTCTTCGCGGGCGCGCCCGCTCTCATAGAACAACACATGACTCATTGGTTCGGCGAGGTCCTGTAGGAGCAGCCTTGTGCTGCGAAGAGGCCGGGGCTGCCAAAGCCTGTCTATTGGCTGTACCGGCCTCTTCGCAGCACAAGGCTGCTCCTACAAAGGACGCGTCAGACGAGCGATATTGGTTCTCTGCGCGACAGCGCAGCCCAAAGGGCTGGGCTATCTCCCACAGGATCACCAAAGCATCCACGTGCGATCCCGGCGAGAGCGGGCTCACAAACCCAAGCGCAACGCCTCCCCCACCCCCGCCCCACGCAAATCGTCCACCGCGCTGACCAGAGCAAAGTTGTAGGCCCCATGCGACCAGTACCGCGCCTCCAGCTGCCCGTCCACGCGCTGCCCGTCCGGCATGCGCCGATAATGATCACCTGGTGAGCGCAGGAACAGGCTGATGCGCTGGCCCTTGCCATCCTCGAACACCAGCAACGCCGCCGGCCCCTGCTCATTGCTTAGCAGGCGCGCGCCCACCGGTTTGAAGCCGTAGCCCGCCAGGTCCGGCAGGTGGCCAACGCGGCTGAAGTGGCGCCCCAGCCAGTCGCGCAACTGGCCTGGGTCGCTGGCCTGGATATCCAGCGCCTGGCTACCGGCAAACAAGCGGTGTGCCTGGACAGCATCGGCCATCGGCAGGTCGGCACGCGCCAAGGTCGCGTCGCGCACCTGCCAACCGCCCAGGCCACCCACGCCCAATGCCAGCAGCAACACCGCCGCCGTGGCCCAGCGGCGCTGGCGGCGTTGGCGCAATTGCCGGCGCAACTGCCCCAGGTCCAGCTGCGCCGCCCCGGGCACTTCGCCAAACCCGGCCAGTGCCGTACGCAGGCGGCGGGCGTCGGCACGCCAACCCTCGACCTTGGCCGCGGCCTGCGGGTTGGCCGCCAGCCAGGCCTGCACCTCGGCCCGGCGCACAGGCTCCAGGCGCTCGTCGACATAAGCGTGCAGTTCGTCTTCGCTGGGGATCAGGCGCGTCATTTCAGTCTCCGCAAGGCCGGGGGCTGGGGGCTGCCCTCGGTCAGTTCGCGCAAGGCATTGCGGGCGCGCGACAGGCGCGACATCACAGTGCCGATAGGGATGCCCAGGGCCTGGGCGGCCTCCTTGTAGCTCAAACCCTCGATGCTGACCAGCAGCAATAGCGCACGCTGTTCTGCCGTGAGCCGGGCGAAAGCCTGCAGGTCGGCCTGGGCCAGGACAATGGCCTCGAGGTTGCCGCCAACCGGCTCGTCGTCGCGCTCGCCGCGGCCGAACCAGGACAGCCATCGCGCGTGCAGGCGCTCGCGGCGCTTTCCATCGAGGAACAGCCGATAAAGGATGGTGAACAGCCAGGCCCGCAGGGCATCGGCATCACGTTGCTGGTCGCGCCGGCTCAAGGCCCGCTCGACCGTTGCCTGTACCAGGTCGTCGGCGCTGCCCGGCTCGCGGGTCAGCCACACGGCAAAGCGGCGCAGGCGGGCCAGCAGCTCGCGCCACTGGTGGTCGTCCAGATCATGCATGGCAAAGTCCCGGCCTCTGGGGATGTCAGTGTATGAGGCAGACGCCTGTGAGGAAAATCTATTCCCGGCAAGGGAATAAGTTTTTCCCTGCGCCGTCGTACCGGCACCTTCACCGAACCGGACAATGACCATGAACTCACCCCTGCACGGCCCGGCCAAGGCCCTGCGCCTGGCCGCCATCGGCGTCGTGATGCTGGGCGCGGGCGCCGCCTTTGCCTATGCCGCCGGCTGGGTTGGCGATACCCGCCTGACCCCACAACGCATCATCGACACCTTCGAAGCCCAGGCCGGGCATTACCCGGGTTACCGTAAGAACCACGCCAAGGGCCTGTGCGTCAGCGGCTACTTCCAGCCCAGCGGGCAGGCCGTCAGCCTGTCCACGGCGCGGGCGTTCAGCCAGCCGCGGGTGCCAGTGATCGGCCGCTTCGCCATCGGCGGCGCCAACCCGTTCGCGCCGGATACCGGCATACCGGTGCGCAGCCTGGCCATCGAGTTGAGCACCGACGACGGGCAAGTCTGGCGTACCGGCATGAACAACCCGCCGGTGCTGGCGGTAAGCACGCCACAAGCCTTCTATGAACAGGTACTGGCGGGGGCACCCGACCCGGCCACCGGCAAACCGGACCCGGGCAAACTGCAGGCGTTTTTCGCCGCCCACCCGGAAAGCGCGGCGTTTCGCCAATGGGCGGCGGGGTACAAGCCCAGCAACAGCTTCGCCAGCACGCAGTACCACAGCATCAACGCCTTCCGCCTGATCGACGCAAGCGGCGCGTCCCACCCCGTGCGTTGGCAACTGGAGCCGCAGACAGCGTTTGCCGCCCTGCCTGCCCAAGTCGATGACAAACAGTTCCTGCAGCACGACCTGCAGCAACGGCTGGCCCAGGGCCCGCTGCGCTGGACGCTGCGCCTGGTACTGGCGGAACCCGGCGATGCAGTGGACGACCCTGCCAGCCCGTGGCCTGCCGAACGACGCAGCGTGGACGCCGGCACGCTGGTACTGCAGCAGGTCGACGGCCCCGAACAAGGAGCCTGCCGCGACCTCAACTTCGACCCGCTGATCCTGCCCCGGGGCATCCAGGCCTCCGCCGACCCGATCCTCGCCGCCCGTTCGGCCGCCTACTCGGAATCCTTCAACCGCCGCAGCCGCGAATCGCTCGGCACCGGAGCCCACCCATGAAAACCGACGCCTTCCACCCCCTCGCCCGCCTGTTGCACTGGCTCATGGCCGTGCTGATCCTGGCCATGTTGTTCATCGGTGTGAGCATGGTCGCCGACCTGTCGCCGCGCCACCCCGTGCTGATCGGGTTGCACAAGGCAACCGGCCTGGCCCTGCTGGTGCTGGTGCTGCTGCGCATCGCCGTTCGCCTGGCCCTGCCCCACCCAGCCCTGCCGCGCGACCTGCCTGCACTGCAACGCTGGGCCGCCGGGGCTTCGCACCTGGTGCTCTACGGACTGATGCTTGCCATGCCGCTGCTGGGCTGGGCCATGCTGTCGGCCGGTGGCTACCCCCGCCCCTTGGGCTTGCCGGCCATTGCCCCCCATGACCTGCAACTGTATGCAGTGCTGCGCCAGGCCCATGGCTGGGCTGGCTACTTGCTGTTCGCCACGGTGCTGGTGCATGTGGGTGCGGCCTTGATGCACGCGTGGGTGCGCCGCGATGGCGTGTTGCGTAGCATGTGGCCTGGCCCGCTGCGCCGCAGCCAATGACGCTCGGCAGGCCGGGGGCTCGACACCGATAACGATTCCCAACAAGATCGGCTTTCTATTTGCCGTACCGCCCTGGACTGCCCTATGAATGTCGCAAAGGATCCTGCCACACTCGCACCCGCCAATACCCTGGACTTGCGCCCCCTGCTGCTGGCCAACATGGCCTGCACCATGTCGATGATGGCCTTCGTCGCCCTGATCGGCCCGATCGCCCGCCAGCTCGGCATGGCCACCTGGCAAGCCGGTGCCGCCGTGACCGTGGCGGGCGTGGTCTGGGTGCTGCTGGCCCGGCCTTGGGGGCGCGCCGCAGACCGTCTGGGCCGTCGGCGCATCCTGCTGCTGGGCAGCGCCGGCTTCACCCTGGCCTACTGGCTGCTGTGCCTGTTCGTAGAAGGTGCGCTGCGCTGGCTACCGGGAGCGACCCTGGCCTTCATCGGCCTGATGGTCGCGCGCGGCTGTATCGGCGCCTTCTATGCTGCCATCCCGGTGGGCTGCAATGCGCTGATCGCCGACCATGTCGAACCGCAACGCCGGGCCCGGGCCATGGCCTCGCTGGGGGCGGCCAACGCCGTCGGCCTGGTGGTGGGGCCGGCGCTGGCAGCGCTGCTGGCGCGGCATAGCCTGAGCCTGCCGTTCCATATCATGTCGCTGCTGCCGGCCAGTGCCTTTCTGGTCCTGCTGTTCACCCTGAAGCCGCAGGCGCTGCCGCACAGCCATGCTCCCAGCCCGGTGCGCCTGAACGACCCACGCCTGCGCCGGCCTTTGCTGGTGGCGTTCAGCGCCATGCTCAGCGTCACGGTATCGCAGATCATCGTCGGCTTCTTTGCCCTCGACCGCCTGCACCTGGGCCCTGCCGAGGCTGCCCAGGCTGCCGGCATCGCCCTGACCACGGTAGGCGTTGCACTGATCCTGGCGCAGGTGCTGCTGCGCCAGCTGGAATGGCCGCCGTTGAAGATGATCCGGGTCGGCGCCACGGTTTCGGCCCTGGGCTTTGCCTGCGGCTCGCTGGCCACCACGGCTCCATGGCTGTGGGCTTGCTACTTTGTCGCGGCGGCTGGCATGGGCTTTGTCTTCCCGGCCTTTTCGGCGCTGGCGGCCAATGCCATGCACGCCTCCGAGCAAGGCGCGACGGCCGGGTCCATCGGTGCTGCGCAGGGCATGGGTGCAGTGATCGGGCCGCTGGCCGGCACCTTGGTTTATGCCGTCGATCCACGCTTGCCATTCCTGGCGGTGGCGGCGCTGTTGCTGCTGGTGGGGTCATGGCCAATGCCCCGCGATCAGCGGGCCTGACAAGCACAGCGCGCAAGCGCGCAGAGTGTGTTTTAATGCGCATCGCTCATTATTATTGACACCTCTGATTACAAGGCGGCTATGGACACGGGGACGCGACTCAAACTGGTGCGTGAACGCAACAACCTCTCCCAACGGGAACTGGCCCGCCGCAGCGGGCTGACCAATTCGACGATCTCGCAGATCGAGCAGAATCGCGTCAGCCCTTCGGTCAGCTCCCTGAAAAAACTGCTCGAAGGCATTCCGATGAGCTTGGCGGAGTTCTTCAGTTTCGACGAGCCGGTGCGCGAAGAGCGCTACGTGTTCCGTGGCGGCGAGCAGCCAGATCTGGGCCGCAACGGCCTGCGCATGCTGCTGGTTGGCGCCAGTGTCGAAGGCCGGCAGATGCGCATGCTGCGTGAACTGTATGCACCGGGTGCCGATTCGGGCGAGCCGATCGTGCATGCCGAGGGTGAGGAGTGTGGCCTGGTCACACGCGGCACCGTCGAGTTGTGGGTCGATGGCCAGGTGAGCGTGCTCAACTCGGGCGACGGTTACTACATCCCCACTACCCTGCCGCACAGTTTCAAGAACATCGGCCCGGACGAGGCCGAAATCATCAGCGCCAACACCCCGGCGAACTTCTGACTGCTTTATGCATGGAGATGGCACCGGCTTTGCCGGTGTTCGCGACTGAAGCCGCTCCCACAGGAAACGCGCCAACCCTGTGGGAGAGGCGCCTTCAGGTAAGGCTGTCGACACCCTGACGCAGGGCCTCTTCGACAAAGTCCAGGCGGTCCTGCCCGAAGAACATCTCGCCACCGACAAAACAGGTCGGCGCGCCGAACACCCCGCGCTCCACTGCAACTTCGGTCGCGTGCCTGAGCGCGGACTTCACCTCGTCATCACCCGCCAGCGCGCGAAATGCCTGCGGGTCGAAGCCGCCCTGGCTCAGCGTGTCGTCGAGGACGGCGTTGTCGCCCAGGTTGCGGCGCTGCGCAAACAGACCATTGAACAGCACCGCCAGCAACGCCTCGAACCGCTCCGGCGAACGGAGCTGGGTGCCCACTGCCCCGCGCATCAGGGTCAAGGTATTGACCGGGAACCCCGGCGGCAACCCGAACGGTACCCCGTAGCGCGCGGCGAAGCGCGCCAGGTCGGTGAACATGTAGCGGCCCTTGGCCGGGATCATCACCGGCGAGGCGTTGCCGGTAGCCTGGAAAACCCCGCCCAGCAGCATCGGCCGGTAACGCAGCGTGGCACCCTGGCGGGCACACAGCCCCGGCAGTTGAGTCCAGGCCAGATAGCTGGCCGGGCTGCCCAGGTCAAAAAAGAAATCGACAGTCTTGTTCATGTGGTTACGGTCCTTGCTCGGTGAAAGGGGCTTACCAACGTTCCATCCAGGGGCGCAGGTCCAGCTCGAAGGTCCAGGCGTCGCGGGGCTGGGCATGCAGGAACCAGTAGCTGTCGGCGATGTGGGCCGGATCTAGGATGCCATCCTGGCCCTTGAGGGCGTAGCGCTCGGGGAATGTGTCACGGATGAAGGCGGTGTCGATGGCCCCGTCAACCACCACGTGGGCGACATGGATGTTCCGCGGCCCCAGCTCGCGCGCCATGCTCTGGGCCAGGGCGCGCAAAGCGTGCTTGGCCCCGGCGAATGCCGCAAAGCCCGCCGCGCCACGGGTGCCAGCAGTGGCACCCGTGAACAGGATGGTGCCACGCTCGCGCTGGACCATGCGCCGGGCCACCGCCTGGGCGGTAAGGAAACCGGCAAAACAGGCCATCTCCCAGATCTTGAAGTATTTACGCGGGGTTTCCTCAAGAATGCTACAGGGCACATTGGCACCGATATTGAACACAAACGCTTCGATCGGGCCGATATCACGCTCGATGGTTTCGACCAGCGCCGCCACCTCCTCCTCCTTGCGCGCATCGGAGCCAAACCCGTGGGCCTGGCCGCCGGCAGCACGGATTTCGTCCAGCAGCGGCTGCAACTTGTCAGCCTGGCGCCGGGTGACACAGGCAATGTAGCCCTCGCGGGCAAAGCGCTTGGCGATCTCGCCGCCGGTAGCATCCCCCGCGCCAATCACGAGCACCACTTTTTGTTGTTCTGTCATGCCTGTCTCCATTGGTGAATGATCGTTTAGTAAACGAACGCTATGTTATGATCGCCGCCACCGTCAAGCCCGCCTGCAGAGGCAACTGAATGCGCTACACCAACGAGCACAAGCAGCAAACCCGCGAGCGGCTGCTGGCCAGCAGCGGCGCGCTGGCCAAACGCGGGGGTTTTTCCAGCACTGGCGTAGCCGGGCTGATGAAGGCGATCGGCCTGACCGGCGGCGCCTTCTACAACCACTTCCCATCCAAGGACGACCTGTTCACCGAGGTAGTGCGACAGGAACTGTGCAACAGCCCGCTGGCGCGCCTGGCCAACCAGGGCGCCAGTCGCGAACGCCTGGGCCGTTGCCTGCAGCAGTACCTGAGCCTGGCTCACCTGCACAATCCCGAAGGTGGCTGCCCGCTGCCGCCATTGGGGGTGGAGATTGCCCGGGCCGAAGCACCCGTGCGCGCCGTGGCCGAGCATTGGCTGGTGGAGCTGCACCAGGCCTGGAGCGCGACCCTGGAAGACAGCGAATTGGCCTGGGTGCTGATCAGCCAGTGCGTCGGTGCCTTGCTGGTCGGGCGCATGCTGGCCACGGAAAGCGTGCAGTCGCAGGTACTGGAGGCCAGCCGCCACTTTGTCGAGAAGGCCCTGCATGAAGCGGATTAGTCTATTGCTGGGGCTACTGCTGAGCTTGCCTGCACTCGCCGAACAGGCCTGCCCGCCAGGGCAATACCAGGTGTGCCTGATGGGATGTTTCTGTGCGCCCATCGACCCCGGCCAGGCCGGGCAGATTTTCAAGGACGTGGAAGTACTGGCTTCGTCCAGCCTGACCTATGCCTTGCAGCAGGCCCGCGACGAAGCCACCGCCAGCGGCGTCGAGCCGATCCCGTTGCATATCCGTGCGCAACTAGAACCCTGGTACGACTTTGCCGTGCTCGACGCGGCGCGCTTCCGGGTGGGTGACGAACAGCAGATGAGCGCGGCCAATGCGCTGCTGCAGAACCCCGATGTGAACGCCGTGACGCTGATCGACACGATCATCTTCCGCCGCCCCGCCGACGCCGAGGACAACGTGGCGTTGTGGGCACATGAGCTCAAGCATGTGCAGCAGTATCAGCAGCTGGGTGTAGAAGAGTTCGCCCGGCGCTACACGCGCAACTACGACGACCTGGAAGCGCCGGCCTACAAGATCGAGGGCGAGGTAAGCAAGGCGCTGCGCGAGCGTGGTTCAGGGCAGGCCAGATAAGCCAGGGGCTGCTTTGCAGCCCTTCGCCGGCAAGCCAGCTCCCACAGGGACAGCACATGACCTGAGATCGATGCAGTCGAGGTGGGAGCTGGCTTGCCGGCGACAGGGACCTGTCAGGACGCCGCCGAAGCTTCTTCAGCCACCTGCTCACGGCTGGCAAAACGCTGCGCCAGCACTGCACAGACCATCAGCTGAATCTGGTGGAACAGCATCAGCGGCAGGATCATCGCGCCAATGCCACTGCCGACGAACAGCACCTGCGCCATTGGCACCCCGGTAGCCAGGCTCTTCTTCGAACCGGCGAACAGGATGGTAATGCGGTCCTCCAGGTCAAAGCCCAGCAGCTTGCCGAGCAGCCGGGTACCGTACAACACCACCGCCAACAAGATTCCGCACACGGCAAACAACCCGGCCAGGTGCTGCGGCGATACCGTGTGCCACAGCCCGGTGACCACCGCCTCGCTGAATGCGGTGTAGACCACCAGCAGGATCGAACCCTGGTCCACCACCTTGAGCCAGCGCGCATTGCGCTTGACCCAGGCACCGATCCAGCGCCGGGCGACCTGCCCGGCCACGAACGGCACCAGCAGCTGCAGGGTGATCTTCAGCACCGCATCCAGACCAGAACCGGTATCACCGCTGGCCCCCAGCAACATCATTACCAGCAACGGCGTGAGGAAGATACCCAACAGGCTGGATGCCGCCGCACTGCAAATGGCCGCCGGCACGTTACCACGCGCCAGCGAAGTGAAGGCGATGGCCGACTGCACGGTAGCCGGCAAGGCACACAGGTAGAGCACGCCCAGGTAAAGTTCGTTGCCCACCAGCGGCACGAACAGTGGCTTGAACGCCAGGCCCAGCAGCGGGAACAGCACGAAGGTGCAGGAGAACACCAGCAAGTGCAGGCGCCAGTGCCCCGCTCCGGCAATGATCGCCTCGCGCGACAGCTTGGCGCCGTGCAGAAAGAACAGCAGGCCGATGGCCAGGTTGGTCAGCCAACCAAAATACACTGCGCCGTCGCCCGAGCAAGGCAGCACGGTGGCAATCAGCACCACCCCGAGCAAGGCCAGGGTGAAATTGTCGAATAACATGCGCAAATACTTCATCACAGTTTCCGTCTTGTCATTGTGCAAGGGCAGACGATAAGGTCTTCGGCTTTTCGCCGCTAACGCCGGAACCCCCACCGGTGTCGCTCAACGGACACGCTCCAGCACAGGACCCGCTCATGCCCCTCTCCCGCCTGGCTGCACTTGCAGCCGCCATCACTCTCACCTTGGGCTACAGTGCCGCCCAGGCCGACGACCAGTTGCAGGCCAAGGTCGACCAGATCATCCGCCCGCTGATGCAAGAGCAAGGCATCACCGGCATGGCCGTGGCGGTGTATGCTCGCAACCATGCGTACTACTTCAGCTATGGCGTGGCCAGCAAGGCCGACAATGTGCCGGTCAGCCGCGACACGCTGTTCGAGATCGGTTCGCTGAGCAAGACCTACACCGCCACCCTGGCCGCACTGGCCAGTGCCGAAGGCAAGCTGGACCTCGATGCCCCGGCCAAGCGCTATCACCCGGCCCTTGCCGGGGCCCCCATCGGCGACGCAAGCGTGCTGGAGCTGGGCGCCTATAGTGCCGACTGCCTGCCGTTGCAGTTCCCGGATGCGGTGCAGACGGCGCAGCAGGTGGTCGATTTCTTCCGTCACTGGCAACCCCGCGCCAAACCCGGCACCCAGCGCTGCTACTCGAACCCCAGCCTGGGCTTGTTCGGTGACCTGGCCGCCCGAGCGCAGCATCAGCCGTTTCCCACGCTGATGAGCGAGGGCCTGCTGAAACAGATGGGCCTGGAAAACACCTATCTGCAGGTCCCGGCCAGCGCCCAGGGGTTGTATGCCCAGGGCTACGACAGTGCCGACAAGCCGGTGCGTGTCGGCCCCGGCCCTTACGCCGACGAAGCCTACGGCATCAAGACCAGCGCCAGCGACCTGCTGCGCTATGTGCGCCTCCACATGCAGCCGGAGGGGTTGCCACCGGCGCTGGCACAAGCCACGGCCATCACCCAGCGGGGCTACTTCCAGGTCGGCGCCATGACCCAGGGCCTGGGCTGGGAGCGTTACCCCTACCCGGTCACGCTGGCCACACTGATCGATGGCAACGGCCCGCAGCTAATCCGTGAACCGCAGGCAACCACACGCTTGCAACCAGCCCTGCCGCCGCTGCCGGCAGCCTGGTACAACAAGACCGGCTCGACCAATGGCTTCGGCGCCTACGCCGCGTTCGTGCCCGCCGAACAACTGGCCGTGGTGTTGCTGGCCAACCGAAACTACCCGAACGAAGCCCGGGTGCGCGCAGCCTTCGACATTCTCTCCGGGCTGTAGTGCGGGCAGCGATTGTCGAACAAAACGACACAATGTAGTGAGCAAAAATATTCACTACAAAATGGTTGACGCCGTTCATCGCCCTTGGGCATGATGAAGCCGTCTCCCTGATCGGGAGCGGTGGCAAGGGTGTTCCAGACGGCCTGCGCGGTAACGCAGGCCGTCCGTGGAGAGGGAAACTGTCCAAAAGGCAGCGTGAGAAAGCCCCTGTTGCGATGCTGCTGTAGCAGCCTTGGTAGTGCGCTACACCGTGGTAGCGCCAACTGTGAAAAATCACCTACGAATGGGTAATGGGGGCTTTATGATGAACTTGAACAACAATCCGACTATCGACCAATTGGCCCAGCTGTTCGCCGTACGCAAGGACAGCCTTGACGACCATCTGCTGTGGGTAAGCCAGACCGGTGAAGTGCGCCTCGACCGCCTGCCACCGAACACCGTCGAAGATGAATTCGAAGAGCACCTGCCCAGCATGCGTGCCCGCTTCAAGGTCTACCGCCGTGGCCAAGGCTACGTCGGCAAGAAGGCCGCCGCCGATACCGAGTTCGTCGGCCGCGTCCTGCAGACCCTGCAACAAGAATGGCCCGCTGCCCGTGAGCAGCAGGCAGTCAAGGTGATCGAACCGCTCAACTGAGGGTTCCCACCTTTATCTGAGCCCGGCCCGCACAGGCCGGGCTTTTTCATGCCTGGCGCCGCTGGCTGCGGGGCTCCGGCAGCGGCAAGGCGCCGGTTGCCATCGCCCGGGCGCGGTCTACACCCCACACCAGGGCGCGAGTCATGGTCTCGCCTGGGCGTGCGGGGTAATACTCCTCCAGCAACGCTCGCCCATCACCGGCGTACAACCCCAAAAACAGTTGCGTCGCCCCCAGGCGCGACAGGCGCACCTGCACGTCCAGCGTGGTGCCGTCACTGAGTGCTTCGTCGTGGCAGCGGCTGTGCAGCTGTGCGTCGGCCCATTGCCAATAGGTCTCTTCCCTGACTCGCATGAGCATTCAATCCTCCGTTGCTGGAATGCCGCGCAAGAAAACCACAGCCTTGGCCATCCTGCGAGTGCTACCCGGCAATGCCATGAGGCGGATCAAGAAATGGCAATAAAAACCCCGCCATTCGGCGGGGTTGTGCTGGAGCGGGATCACTTCTTGAGCGGAACCCGCGGCATGAAGCGGCCTTTTTTGCTGCGCTGCAGATGTGCAGGCTGGAGCTGTTCGGAATCATCCAGCGTCATGTGGGCGAAGCCCAGGCGAAATGCCGCTTGGCCGCAACGCACCTGGCTGTTGATCGGGAACGCGTCGTTCAGGTCTTCGAAAAAGGATTCGCTCATGCCCTGTCTCCCTCCAGTGGCGGACGCGTCGGCAACCAGAACAGTTGCTCTACCAAACGCGACCTGTGAAAGTGAGACTAGCTGGTCATTTGCGGACCGCCCAGACCGAAGCCTTGGACCCGACCAGCGGCAGACGCTCTACTTCAGGCGCACCGCTGTACCGGTAGCAAATACCACGACCATGCCGCCCTGTACCGACGGCATGCTGATCTCGAAATCCACACCCACTACCGCATCGGCCTGCAACTGGCGTGCCCGCGCCTTCAGTTCTTCGGTGGCCTGCTCCCGGGCTTGGCGCAGTGCGCTTTCCAGGGTTTGCGAACGCCCGCCGAAGAAGTCGCGAAAACGTGCAAAGAAATCGCGCACGAAATTGATGCCCTGCACCGATTCGGAGCTGACCACACCCAGGTATTCAGCAATCGGGCGGCCTTCGAGCTGGCTGGTGGTTGAAATGATCATGGGTGCGCTCCATTGGCCTGGCAAAAGAGGCCGATTCTAACAGAGCGCCCTGTTTGCAACGCGCATTTGTGGGAGCGGCCCTTTCGCGACGCAAGTCCGCTCCCACAGAGTCAGCTACGCGCTGACAGCCCTTAACCGGCGCCCAAGCCTTGCGCCAAACACGTTCACCAGCAACCCTGCCATCACCAGCAATGCGCCCCAGCCCTGGGTCGCAGTCAGACGCTCGCCCAGCAACAACGCCGACGAACTCAGGCCAATCACAGGCACCAGCAGCGAGAACGGCGCCACCTTGCCGGCCGGGTGGCGCGACAGCAGCTTGCTCCACAGGCTGTAGCCGAGCATGGTGGCGACAAACGCCAGGTAAGCCAGGGCCAATACCGAACTCCAGCTGATATTGGCAATGGCGTGGCCGATGCGCTCCGGCCCCTCCAGCCACCAGGACAACGCAAGGAACGGCAGTGGCGGGATCAGCCCGCCCCAGATAACCAGCGCCACCAGGTCAACCGAGCCAAAGCGCCGGGTGATGATGTTGCCCATGCCCCACATGGCGCCGGCACACAGGGTCAGCACCAGCGCCAACATCGGTACATGGCCGCCGTCTTCGCTGCCGATAAGCGCCAGGCCGCTGGCGGCCACCAGCAGCCCCAGCACGCTGGCCAGGCGCAGCCGCTCGCCGAGGAACAACGCGGCGAAGCCGAGGGTGAAGAACGCCTGCGATTGCAGGATCAGCGAGGCCAGCCCTGGCGGCATGCCGCTGTACATGGCCTGGAACAGGAAAGCGAACTGGCCCAGCGAAATGGTCGCGCCGTAGGCGATCAGCCAGCGCCAGGGCAACTTCGGCCGCTTGACCAGCAAGATCGCCGGGAATGCCACCAGCAAGAAGCGCAATGCCCCCAGCAACATCGGCGGCAACCCATCGAGGCCAACCTTGATGACCACGAAGTTGACTCCCCAGGCGACAATCACCACCAGGGCGATGAGCAGATCCTTGAGTGGCATTGCGACATCCTTCTTCAAGCTTTCTAGACATATTTCGTTACAGCATAAGGCTATTCCTTTGACAGGGACCAGCACAGTTGCGGCCCAGAGGTGCGCAACAGTGACTGTTATCGTGCAAGGGTTGCCGAGGTGGCGGAGCGTCAGCTCCGGTATCCAGGTGCGACCTTTTCCAGCATCCGCAACAGTGCCGCCCATGCCAGCTGCAACGCATCCGGATCCGCCAGTTCGCCCTGTTTCAACCCTCGTCCAGGCTCATTGAACTGCCGCTCGGTATGCGCGCACACTTCGGCCGGCGGCAAAATCACCTGCCCGGCACTCTGTGCCGCCAACTGGATCTCGCACGCCTTCTCCAGGTAGTACATGCGCAGGAATGCTTCGGCCACGCTGCGCCCAGTGGTCAGCAGGCCATGGTTGCGCAGGATCATCACCGGCTTGTCGCCTAGGTCGGCTACCAGCCTTCGCTGCTCATCCATGTCCAGCGCAATCCCTTCATAGGCGTGGTATGCCACCTTGCCATAAAACTCCATGGACATCTGGTTGAGCGGTAGCAGCCCACATTCCAGCGCCGCCACCGCACAACCTGCCCGGGTGTGGGTGTGCAACACACAGCGGGCATCCTCGCGGGCAGCATGGATGGCGCTGTGGATGACGAAACCGGCCGGGTTGACCGGGTGCGGCGTCGCTTCAACCGGCCGGCCCTGCAGGTCGATCTTCACCAGGCTGGAGGCCGTGATCTCATCGAACAGCAAGCCGTACGGATTGATCAGGAAGTGGTGCTCCGGCCCCGGCAGGCGCAGGGAAATATGGGTGAAGATCAGGTCGCTCATGCGGAAATGGGCGATCAGCCGATAGCAGGCGGCCAGCTCCTGGCGCAGGCTTTGTTCCGTTGTGGTCATCATCGTTATACCTTTGCAGTACGCTATTTGCTGGCCCACGCATTGAAGCGCTGTTCCAGCTCTTCGCCATGGTCGACCCAGAATTCCACATTCATCGCCAACGCCCCCTGCAGGTTCTGCGGCGAAGTAGGCACCCAGCTGGCCAGGGACGGGTCTAGCTTCGCCGCCGCCTGGGTGTTGGTCGGCCCATAGGGAATCTGCTGCACATAACGCACCTGGGTGTCCGGCTGGTTGGCGTAGGCAATCAGCCGCTTGGCCTGGTCGACATGCCGCGAGCCTTTGATGATCGCCCAGTAATCCATGCCATACAGGCTGCCAGGCCAGACCACCGCCAGCGGGCTGCCCTGCTGGGCCGCGACGGCGATGCGCCCGCTATAGGTCGAGGTCATCACCACGTCTCCCGCCGCCAGCCACTGGGCAGGTTGGGCGCCGGCGTCCCACCACTGGATATACGGCTTGAGCTCGCTGAGCTTGACAAAGGCACGCTCGACCCCTGCCGGGGTGGCCAGTACCTGGTACACATCCTCGACCTTCACCCCATCTGCCATCAGGGCGAACTCCAGGTTGTACACCGCACGCTTGCGCAGGCCGCGCTTGCCCGGGTACTTGCTCACGTCCCAGAAGTCGGCCCACGACGCAGGCGCCTGTGCCAGCTTGCTGCGGTCATAGGCAATGGCCACGCTCCATACCAGCGCGGCCGAGCCACAGGCTTGTGCCGCGTCGGTAATCAGTTCACCCGCATGGCCCATGCGCTGCCAATCCAGCTGCTCGTAGATGCCCTCGTCGCAGCCGCGCATCAGGTCAGGCCCTTCTATCTGCACCACGTCCCAGTCGACATTGCCGGTCTCGGCCATTACCTGGATCCGTGCCATCTCGCCGTTGTACTCACTCTGGATCAGCTTGCTGCCATCCTGGGCACTGAACGGTTTGAAGATCGCCTCGTCCTGAGCTTTCTGGCCGGCACCACCATAGCCGACCACGACCATCTGCGGTGCCGCTTGCGCACTGCCCAGGCCCATGGCCAGCAACGCTGCGCAAAGGCTGCTTACACGTGGGAATACCTGCATCGTAGTTGCCTCCTGCCGGTGCCCGAGGGGCCCGTTTTCTTGTTGTTGTGAGGTCACGCCCTCGCCACGAGGGTGAAAAAAACCTAGTCGCCGACCAGTAAAAAAACAAGTTGATTTTTTACTGGCGCTACACTTTTATAAAAAAACAAGAACAACATCGCACCGGAGCCGCCTGTATGCAGACCGCCTTCCCTCATCTGTTCGAAGCCTTGCAGATCCGCGGCAAACGCTTGAAGAACCGCATCATGTCCACCGGCCACGACACCTGCCTGCCTACCGACAACCTGGTCAACGACAAGCTCATCGCCTACCAGCGGGCCCGCGCCGCGGGTGGCGTGGGCCTGATCGTGCTGCAGGTGGCCGGGGTGCATGACAGCGCTCGCTACACCTCGCATGTGCTGATGGCCACCGACGATGCCTGCATCGACGGCTACCGCCAGCTTGCCGAGGCCTGCCATGAGCATGGCACCGTGGTGCTGTCACAACTGTTCCACCCCGGGCGGGAGATCATGGAGTCGGCGGACGGTTTGCTGGCGGTGGCCTACTCGGCGTCCGCGGTACCCAATGAACGCTTCCGGGTGATGCCGCGCGCACTGGACCAAGCGATGATCGACGAGATCGTCCAGGGCTATGCCAGCGCTGCCCGCCGCCTGCACCAGGCCGGGCTGGATGGCGTTGAAGTGGTGGCCAGCCATGGCTACCTGCCTGCGCAGTTCCTCAACCCGCGGGTAAACCAGCGCTCGGATGGCTACAACGGTGAGCTGGAGCAGCGCCTGCGGTTCCTGCGCGAAGTGCTGGCCGCCGTACGCGCGGCTACCGACGAACAGTTCATCATCGGCCTGCGCATCAGTGCCGACGAGCGCGACAGCCAGGGGCTGAGCGAGGATGAATCGCTGGCCGCAGCGGTTGCCTTGCAAGGCCAGCTCGACTACCTGCACATCGTTGCCGGGACGTCGGCGTCCCTCGGCGGCGCCGTGCATATCGTGCCGCCGATGGCTATTCAACCGGCCTACCTGGCCCGTGAGGCCGGCACCTTCAAACAACACCTGGGCATCCCGCTGTTCGTCACCGGGCGTATCAACCAGCCCCAGGAAGCCGAACTGATCCTGGCCCGTGGCCAGGCCGACGTCTGCGGCATGACCCGCGCGCTTATATGCGACCCGCAGATGCCCAACAAGACCGAGCATGGCCAGGTCGAAGACGTACGTGCCTGTATCGCCTGCAACCAGGCCTGCATCGGCCATTTCCACCGCGGCCTGCCCATTTCCTGCATCCAGCGACCGGAGACTGGCCGCGAGTTGCAATACGAGCAACTGCCACCCACCACCCGCCCCAAGCGCATCCTCGTGGCCGGTGGCGGGCCCGCCGGCATGAAAGCCGCCGCCGTGGCCGCTGCGCGCGGGCATCAGGTCACGCTGTACGAGGCTGGCCCGCAGCTCGGTGGCCAGGTGCTGCTGGCCCAGTTGCTGCCACGGCGCAGCGAGTTCGGTGGCGCCAGCACCAACTTGCAACGGGAAATGGCCCTGGCGGGCGTGGAAGTGGTGCGCAACACCCGGGTCGACCGCGCACTGGTCGAACGGGAACGCCCCGACCTGGTGATCGCCGCCACCGGTGCCACCCCCTACTGGCCGGCCTTCGAGCGCACCGGTGATCTACAGGTGGTGGATGCCTGGCAAATACTGCGCAGTGAAGCAAAACCGGGCCGCTCGGTACTGGTGATCGACTGGCGCTGCGACTGGATCGGCCCCGGCATCGCCGAACGCCTGGTACGCGACGGCCACCAGGTGCAGCTGGCGGTCAATGGCACCCATTGCGGCGAAAGCCTGCCGCTGTACGTGCGCGACCAACTGGCCGGCGAGCTGCATCGCCTGGGTATTCCCATCACACCGTATGCCCGCCTGTATGGCTGCGACGACAACACGGTGTACCTGCAGCACACCGCCAGCGGCGAACCGATGATCTTCGAAGGCATCGACACCCTGGTACTGTGCCAGGGCCATCAACCAGAAGACCGCCTGGCAGCGGAGCTGGCCGGCCTGGTCGAGGTGCGCCGGATTGGCGACTGCCTGGCGCCGCGTACCGCCGAAGAAGCGATTCACGATGGCCTGACGGTTGCCTGGGCGCTCTGAGGCTGTACATACTGCGGCTTTTGCGATGGACCGACGTGCATGAGCCAACTCCCCCAGCCCCCCGCCAGCGAAGCCGGGGGCGCCGCGCCGCAGTTTCTCGGCAGCCGCATTCGCGGCCTGCGCAAGCGCCGTGGCATGACCCTGGCGGAGCTGGCCGCGCACAGTGAACTGACCGCCGGCTACATCAGCCAGCTGGAGCGCAACCTCTCCTATCCATCGATTCCGGCGCTGTTCAACATCGCCCGCAGCCTGGGGGTGACCATCCAGTGGTTCTTCGCCAGCGAAGCCATCACTGCGCCCGAAGATCAGGGCTATGTGGTACGACGCAACAGCCGCCTGAGCGTGCATTACGAAGACGGTATCGTCGATCAACTGCTCACGCCCCAGCCCAACCGTCAGCTGGAAATCCTGCATTCGCGCTTCCCTCCGGGCAGCTACAGCCAACAGAGCTACAGCCACGACGGTGAAGAGGCCGGCTACATCCTTAGCGGCAGCTTCGAGCTGTGGGTGGGCGAGCGGCATTTCCAGCTGGGTGAAGGGGACAGTTTCAGCTTCTCGAGCCAGGAACCGCACCGCTACGGCAACCCCGGTGAAGTCGATGCCGTGGTGATCTGGGTGATCACGCCGCCAACATTCTGAAGCATGCTCGCTCCCCAATATCCAGCAACAGGGTCTACCTTGTTAACCGAACTTTAGAGGAGCACAACCATGAAGCAGATCCTGATCATAGGCGCGGGCTTTGCCGGCCTGTGGAGCGCGCTCAGCGCCGCCCGCCAGCTTGACCTCCATGGCCGCAAGGATGTCGAGGTCACCTTGCTTGCACCCCAGGCCGAGCTGCATGTGCGCCCGCGCTTCTACGAACCCGACGTACATACCATGGCCGCGCCGTTGCAGGAGCTGTTCGATGCCGCCAACGTCCGCTTCGTGCAGGGCACGGCCTTTCATATAGATGAAGCGGCCCGCCGTGTGGGCTATCGCACCCGCAGCGGAACCCAATGCACCCTGCCCTACGACCGCCTGATCATGGCCTGCGGCAGCGTGCTCAACCGGCCCGACATGGTCGGCATCGAGCATGTGTTCGATGTCGACAAGCTCGACAGCGCCGCGCGCCTGGAAACCCACCTGAAGTCACTGGCCAACCTGCCCGACACACCGGCACGCAATACCGTGGTGGTGGCCGGCGGTGGCTTTACCGGCATCGAGACCGCCACCGAACTGCCAGCCCGCCTGCGCGAAATACTCGGCGAGGACGCGGCGTTGCGCGTGGTGGTGGTCGACCGTGGCGCCGGGATTGGCGCGGCCCTGGGTGACGGCATACGCCCCGCCATCGAGCAGGCCTCAGAGGCCCTGGGCGTGGAGTGGATCTGTGGCGCCACGGTAGCCTCGGTCGACCCTGCCGGCGTGGTGCTGGACAACGGCCAGCGCATCGACGCCAGCACGGTGATCTGGACCGTGGGCTTCAAGGCCAACCCGCTCACCGAACAGATCAGTGGCGAGCGCGACCGCCAGGGCCGCTTGCATGTCGATGGCAATCTCAAGGTGAAAGGCAATGATGCCGTGTACGCGGCGGGTGATGTGGCCTACGCCGCCTGCGACGAGGCTGGCAATCATGCGGTGATGTCCTGCCAGCATGCGATTCCGCTGGGGCGTCATGCGGGCAACAATGCGGCGGCCGAGCTGATTGGCGTGGCACCGAAGACCTACAGCCAGCCCAAGTACGTGACCTGCCTGGACCTTGGGGCCTGGGGGGCGGTGTATACCGAAGGGTGGGAACGCACGGTGTCGCCACCGGAGGACAAGGCCGAAGCCAAGGTTTTGAAGGCGCAGATCAATACCGTGTGGATCTATCCACCGGCGGCCGAACGTGCTGCGGCGCTGGCAGCGGCTGACCCGGCTATTCCAGTGGCCTGACACCAGGCCGACGCGGTCATTGTAGGAGCGGCCTTGTGTCGCGATGGGCCGCAAAGCGGCCCCAGAATTCTCGGCGTCAACGCTGAAACCCTGGGGCCGCTTCGCGGCCCATCGCGACACAAGGCCGCTCCTACATTCGATCGCGTACCTTCGATCAGGCAGCAGCAAACAGCTCGTTGGCAATCTGCGCCTGGGCAGCATCGATCGCCTGGCTGCGGTGCTCAGGGCCATAGGCCAGGCCATGGGCGCGGACGATTTCCAGGTCGGTGACACCGATGAAGCCCAGGAATACCTTGAGGAAGTCTTCATGCCCGGCGCCAGTCGGCTGGCCAGCATGCAGGCCACCGGCGGTGGACACCAGCACTACCTTCTTGTTGCCGCACAGGCCTTCCGGGCCGGCTTCGGTGTAGCGGAAAGTCTTGCCGGCGACGGCAACGCGGTCGATCCAGGCCTTGAGCTGGGTCGGCACGGTGAAGTTGTACATCGGCGCACCAATCACCACGGCATCGGCAGCCAGGAACTCTTCCAGGGTTTCCGCGCTCAGCTTGGCTTCGAAGGCCTGGGCTGCGTCGCGCATGTCTTCCGGGGTGCCAGCCGCTACCAGGGTTGCCGCGGAGAAGTGGGCGATGGCGTCAGCGGCCAGGTCGCGGTACACCACTTCCACGCTCGGGTCGGCGGCTTTCCAGGCTTCGACCACTTCACGGCTCAGTTGGCGGGAGGCGGAATTATCGCCCAGGATGCTCGAATCGATGTGCAACAGTTTCATGGGATTCTCCTGTGAATGAAGACCGCGACATTGGGCGATCACGATGGGGAGAATCCTACCGACATCAACAATGGCTGATAAGGCAGCAAAAATGCGTTAGTTTGTCCTACTAGTAGAACAGTGAGACATTCCCATGCAAGACCTCAACGACCTTTTCTACTTCGCCCGCGTGGTCGAAGCCGGCGGTTTCGCCGCAGCCGGCCGCCAGCTGGGCATCCCCAAATCGCGCCTTTCGCGGCGTATCGCCGAGCTTGAAGAACGCCTGGGCACGCGCCTGCTGCAACGCACTACACGGCAACTGAAGCTCACCGCGGTGGGCGAGCGCTACCTGCACCACTGCCAGGCCATGCTACTGGAAGCCGAAGCCGCCGACGAGGCCGTGGCCAGCATGAGCAGCGAACCGCGCGGGCGCTTGCGGGTGTCGTGCCCGGTGGCATTGGCCCACGCCTTTCTGCCGGATGTGATCAGCCGCTTTCTTGCGCAGTACCCGCTGGTGCAACTGGACATGGTGCTGCTCAACCGCCGGGTAGACCTCATTTCCGAAGGTATCGACGTGGCCCTGCGCGTACGCGACCTGGGCGATGAAGACCCGGCCCTAGTCACCCGCCGCCTGCGCCAGGCGCAGATGCAACTGGTTGCAGCGCCCGGTTTCGCCGACCACATCCGCGAACCGGGCCAACTGGCATCATTGCCGGTGCTGGGCGCTGCCGAGGCGGACCGGCTGGTACACTTCCGGCTGTTCGGCCCCCACGGCAAACAGCAGGAAATCGCCCTGGAACCGCGCCTTGCCATCGATGATTTCGTAGTACGTAATGCTGCTGTACGGGCAGGCCTCGGGTTTACCGCGCTGCCCAGCATGTTCTGTGAAGAAGAACTGGAGCGTGGCGAACTGGTGCGCCTGCTGCCGGACTGGTCGCTGCCGGGTGGCTACCTGCAGGCGGTGTACCCGCACCGGCGCGGCTTGCTGCCTGCGGTACGGGTATGGATCGACCACCTGGCGGCGTCGTTCGAGGCCTGTGGAGAAAAGTATGTCTGAGCGGAACATGAGCGAAGCCCAGGTGGCAGCGTTCTGCCTGAGCCTGCCGGGTGCGCGGGAAGACTACAAATGGGGCGGCATCCGGGTGTTCTCCGTGGCAGGCAACAAGATGTTCGCGGTGCTCGACCTGGCGGGTGCGGGGTTGTCGTTCAAAGTGGCCGACGAACTGTTTCTTGGCTACTGCGACCGCCCGGGGGTGCGGCCTGCGCCGTACCTGGCACGGGCGCGGTGGATCAGCATGGCACCGCCCTACCCGATGGGGCGTGATGAACTGTGTGATCTGTTGCAACGCTCGCACCAGCTGGTGGTGCGGCGGTTGCCAAAGCGGTTGCAGGTGGGGTTGGTAATCTAGCTAGCCTGTGCCGGCCTCTTCGCGGGCGTGCCCGCTCCCACAGGGTTTTCACTGCCTTCAAGACCAGTGGAACACCTGTGGGAGATTACCCAGCCCTTTTGGGCTGCGCTGTCGCGCAGAGAACAAATATCGCTCGTCTGACGCGTCCTTTGTAGGAGCAGCCTTGTGCTGCGAAGAGGCCGGTACTGACAAAGCCTGTCTGTTACTTGTACCGGCCTCTTCGCAGCACAAGGCTGCTCCTACAGAACCTCGCCGAACCAATGAGTCATGTGTTGTTTTATGAGAGCGGGCTAGCCCGCGAAGAGGCCGGCACAATCACATATCAACTGAAGGGCAGATACCGCCCACCAAGAAACAGCCAGTCCGCCCAGAACACCTGGTGCACCAGCACAATCCCCCAGAACACCAGCTGGTACGACACCTTGCGGGTCTTGTGCCGATACAGCTGCTGCGCCAGCAGTGCCCCCGGCCAGCCGCCCAGCAGCTCACTGGCATGCAGCACCTTCTCGGGCGTACGCCAGGCCTGGGTACGCGCCTGCTGTTTATCCTGCCAATACAGCAACAGGCTGATCAGGCTCATTGCCGGGTACAGCGCCAGCGGCCACCAGGCCTGGTCGATCCAGGCCATGCGCGCCGCGCCCAGGCCCGGCAGCAGGCACAGCAGGCCCAACAGCAGCAGCTTCAGGCGCACATTACGTACGCCCTCCCCCCTTTGTCCCCGTGACGCCTCAGCCATGGGCCGTCGCCCAGTCAACCCAGCCGAACTGCCAGGTCGCCAGAATCAGCAGGCCAAAGGCAATGCGGTACCAGGCGAACGCCGCGTAGCTGTGGTTGGCAATGAACTTGAGCAAGCCACGCACGGCGATCATGGCAAAGATGAACGAAGTCACGAAGCCAATGGCAAATACCGGCAGGTCACCAGGCTGGAACAGGTCGCGGTACTTGTAGCCCGAATACACTGCCGCACCGACCATGGTCGGCATCGCCAGGAAGAACGAGAACTCGGTCGCTGCCTTGCGCGACAGGCCGAACAGCAGGCCACCGATGATGGTCGAGCCGGAGCGCGAAGTGCCCGGGATCATCGCCAGGCACTGGATGAAGCCGATCTTCAGCGCGTGGCTCCAGCGCATGTCGTCCACGTGGTCTACCTCCACACGGTGCTCGCGGCGCTCGGCCCAGAGCATGATCACCCCGCCCACCACCAACGCAGCCGCCACGGTGATCGGGTTGAACAGATATTCGTGGATCAGGTCGGCGAACAGCACGCCCAGCACCACTGCCGGCAGGAACGCCAGCAAAAGGTTACCGGTGAAACGCCGCGCCGTGGGCTGGCTGGCCAAGCCGAAGACCACGTCGAAGATCTTGCCGCGGAATTCCCACACCACCGCCAGGATCGCCGCCAGCTGAATGATGATGTTGAAAGCCATGGCCCGTTCGCCACCAAACCCGATCAGGTCGGCGACGATGATCTGGTGGCCGGTACTGGAGATCGGCAGAAACTCCGTCAGCCCTTCGACCACGCCTAAGATGATTGCCTGGAAGGCAGTCCAAAAATCCATCGTTCCCCCGATGGAGCACTGCTCGTTGCAGGCCCCTTGTTCTTGATTTGCTTGAAATTGCCGCGCGCGGCCCGGCTGTTTTACAGCGACTGTTGGGCGTAATGCCAGTAGAAAAGTTCACGCCGCCTAAAGGTTTCATCTTGCGCGGCCGAAATCCTAGCAGAGCGCCTTCGCAATCACCTTGTACAAACTGCTGCAGACTATTGAATGGATAGCACTTAGCCATTAGTCGTGTGGGGGCCTCGCGCAAAGCATGCTTGGATGCGCCTGAATAAAAAGAACAATGCGGGAGCTGTGGTATGAAAACCCTGAGATCGATGTCTATCAGCCGCCGTCTGTGGCTGATCCTTTTGGTGGCGGTGGCCATGCTGGTGGTATTGGGCCTGCTGATGCTGCGCCAGATCCACGGTGACCTGTACCAGGCCAAAGCGGAGAAAACCCGCCACGTGGTGCAGACCGCAGCCGGTGTGCTGGCCTATTACCAAGAGCTGGAGGCAGCCGGCACGCTCAGCCGTGAAGCGGCCCAGCAACAGGCGCTGCAAGTGGTGCGGGCGCTGCGCTACGACCACGATGACTACTTCTGGATCAACGACCTGGGGCCGAAGATGATCATGCATCCGGCCAACCCCAAGCTCGACGGCCAGGACCTGTCGGCCATCCGCGACCCCGACGGCTTTGCCGTGTTCAATGAGATGGTCGCCCTGGCTCGGCAGCAGGACGCCGGGCCGGTCAACTACCGCTGGCCCAAGCCCGGTGCCAGCGAGCCGGTGGCCAAGACGTCCTACATCCAGCTGTTCAAGCCCTGGGGCTGGATCATCGGCTCAGGCGTGTACGTCGACGACGTGCAGGCCGAATTCACCCGCCAGTTGCGCGACGCCTCGCTGGTGGGCGTGGCCATCGCCCTGCTGATGGCGCTGGTGGTCATGCTGATTGCGCGCAGCATCGCCCGCCCGTTGCAGGAAGCAGTGCAGGCCATGGGCAACATCGCCAGTGGAGAAAGCGACCTGACTCGACGCCTGGACACTCACGGCCGTGACGAAATCACCCACCTGGGCGAGCACTTCAACCGCTTCAATGGCAAGCTGCAAGGCGTGGTCGGCCAGCTACAAGGCGCGGCCCATGCCCTGGCCCGGTCCGCCGGGCATGTCGGCGACAACGCCGGTGCCGCGCAGCAGCACAGCGCCCAACAGTCGCTGCAGATGGACCAGGTGGCCACTGCGGTCAACGAAGTGACTTACGCCGTGCAAGACGTGGCCAAGACCGCCGAGCAGGCCGCCGGTGAAATGCGCACCGCGCAACAGCAGGTGGCACACGGCCAGGAGGCCATTCACGGCAGCCTGGCGCAGATCGACCGGCTGTCGCTGACCATCGACCAGGCCGTGCAGGTGATCCGTGAACTGGCCGGGCACAGCACGCGCATCGGTGGTGTACTGGATGTGATCCGCTCCATCGCCGAACAGACCAACCTGCTGGCGCTGAACGCGGCCATCGAGGCGGCGCGGGCCGGCGAGCAGGGCCGTGGCTTTGCCGTGGTCGCCGACGAGGTGCGCCTGCTGGCCCAGCGCACGGCGCAGTCGACGGCCGAGATCCATACCATGATCGAGCACCTGCAAAGCCAGTCGGACGCCGCGGTCAAAGCCATCGATACCAGCAGCGAGGCCTCGCGCCAGACGGTCGAGCAGGCCCGCGAGGCCGGTGCCAGCCTGGATGCCATCAACCAATCACTGAACAACCTCACGGCGTTGAATGCCTCCATCGCCAGCGCCACCTTGCAGCAGTCGCACGTGGTAGAAGAAATCAACCGCAACGTGCTGGATACTGCCGGGTTGTCTCAGCAGACCGCCGATGCAGCGCGCCAATCCAGCGATGCCGGGATGGCGCTGGGGCAGCTGAGCGAAGAGCTGGAGCAGCTGTTGCGGCAGTTCCGCGTATAATGCCGGGGGCGCTTTGCGCCCTTTCGCGACACAAGGCCGCTCCTACAGACGATCGCGTCCCCCTGTAGGAGCGGCCTTGTGTCGCGATGGGCTGCAAAGCAGCCCCAAAGACCCCAACGCCCTACACCTTCCCCGGCCGACCCGCTACAATCGCGCCCTTCCCCCGCAGTCTCCAAGGATCGCCGATGTCCGGCCTTGAACTCATCGCCGCCGTCCTCGGCGTCACCGCTGTCTGGCTCACGGTCAAGCAGAATGCCTGGTGCTGGCCCATCGGTCTGGTCATGGTGCTGATCTATGGCTGGCTGTTCTACGAGGTGAAGCTGTACTCCGGCATGTTGCTGCAACTGGCCTATGCCATCCTGCAGGTCTACGGCTGGTGGCAATGGAAGCGCCCGGGCCATGCTGAAGACGCCCGCCAGGTCACCCGCCTGCAGCGCCCGGCATTGCTCGTCGGTTTGGCCGGCGGGGTGCTGTTGAGCGCCACCTTGGGCGCGGCGATGGCCACCTGGACCGACGCCGTCCTGCCCTGGCTGGACGCTACCCTGACCGGCTTCAGCCTGGTGGCACAACTGTGGATGGCGCAGAAGCGCCTGCAGTGCTGGCCGCTGTGGGTAGTGGTAGATATCGTCTACGTGGGCCAGTACCTGCACCAGCAGTTGTACTTCACCGCCGGTTTCTTCGCCGTGCTCACACTGATTGCCGTGCGCGGCTGGCTGGAATGGCGCCGTGACCCGGCGTTGGTGCAGCCATGAGCGCGGCACAATCCATGAAAGTACTGGTGCTGTGCGGCCCGGAATCCAGCGGCAAGAGCTGGCTCAGCGGTGTGATCCAGGCGCATTTCGGCGGCGTGGTGGTGGCCGAATACGTGCGCCACTTCATCGATCAGGAACGCCGCGACACCTGCTATGCCGATATCCCTGCCATCGCTCGTGGTCAGCTGGCCTGGGAAGACCAGGCCCGTGAGCAGGCACCGTCGCTACTGATTCTCGACACTCACCTGCTCAGCAACATGCTCTGGAGCCACGCCCTGTTCGGCGACTGCCCGGCCTGGCTGGAACAGGCGTTGCTGGCGCGGCATTACCACCTGCACCTGCTGCTGAGCCCGCAAGGCGTGGATTGGGTTGCCGATGGCCAGCGCAGCCAGCCCGAACTGCGCGACCGCCAGCGCTTTTTCGACGACAGCCTGCACTGGCTGCAACGGCATGAGCAGGCGTACAAAATAATTGAGGGCAATTGGCCACAACGCCAATTGCTGGCACTGCAAACAGTAGCTAAGCTCATTGATAGCGATACGCCATCCTGCCCCACCGAGTGTTAACCCACTGACACACCCTTGTGGGGCGAAGCCCCTGAAAACATGAGGTCTTGCGGGGCGTCGAAAGTAATGTCAAGGCGCTGAAACACTCCTGCAAAAACCCTTCCAATCAAGGCCAACACTGGCTTTGCCTGCACCACCCGCGGCTGCCTGTTTCAGCCCTGAGACAGAATATGCCGCAGCTTGTCATGGTGCCTACCTTAACCTTTTGATCTGAAACCGCTTCTCGAAAGCGGCACACCTTCTGCTCCCTCGTTCACATCGCTGAACAGGGCCAGCGCTCATTGAAGGAGTTGCCGTCGTGAGGAAAACTGACAAACGCCTTTATCACCTGCTGCTGATGGGCTATGTGCTGGGTTCGTTGAGCCTGACGGCCCAGGCCGACAACGGCATCATCGTGATAACCCGTGATGTGCAGACACGCAACGCTGTGGTCCCGCCGTTAAGACCCGACCCCAACCCCACCACCGTCAATGCCAATCCTTCCGCTCACATCCTCAAGCAAACCAACGAACTGAGTGATGGCGACTTCGCCAACATCAGCAGCGGTGCGGGCATCAGCACCCTGATTACCCAGCAGACCAACAACCTGGGCGGCAACCTCAATAACCAGTCCCAACTGCCCAACCTGGCCGGTGGCCGCGGTACAGGCTCGGGAAATGGCATCTCGAACATGGTCAACTCGAGTGTGCAGCGCGGCCTGGCGCCGCTGCAGATCCTGACCGGAGGCAAGTGAGATGAAGCACACGCTGCTGATCCTGGTCACGCTGTGCAGTACATCGGCCTTCGCGCAATCCCCGGTCCCCGTGATCAACAACGCCGACATCGACAGCTCGGGCAGCCGTTACCAGGGCAACCTGTCAGTCAACCAGGCAGCCGGCGACCAACAGCAACAGGCCAACGCGCGCGCCTTCGCCGCAGGGCCCGAGGCTGGCGCCACCACGCAGATCCGCCAACGGCTGAACGCCCCCGCAACTTCCGCGATGGACGCGCGCGCGACCATACAGGGCGACGCCTTCAGCAACGGTAGCGGCGCCCTGGGGGTCAACCAGAGCGCCGGCGCCAACACCCAGCAAGCGAACGCACTGAGCATCAGTCTCGGTGCCCAGCCGCAAAGCATCGACGACAGCGTCCTCATGCAACAGAACGTGGCGCTGCTCAACAACTCCGGTCCGATTGACACTTCAACTGGCAATCGCCAGGTCACCACCAGTGACCAGGCCTTCACCGGTAGCCGTGGAGTGATTCAGTTGAACCAGAGTGCCGGGGTGGGAAACCGAATGGCCAACACCTTGAGCATCCGGGTCGCGGATTGACCCATCCAGTTAAGAACAACACTTAACCTAAAAGTACGGAGAATCACCATGAAACCCTCGATGGCAATCAAGCCTCTGGTTTTCGCAATTGCTGCGGTCATGGCTGTTGCTGTACAAGCTGATCAGAACGACCGGCGTGGCGGGCACCACAATGGTCACCACAATAACGGGCATCACACCCCTCCTCCCACCCGGATCCCTGTGTATGCCACAGCCAACGCCATGGACAGCCAACGCAGCACGGGTAACACCATCACCAACCAAGGCACCATCAACGAAGCCGAAATGAGCAGCTCGGCCACGGGTGCAAGCGGCAACGTGGGTGTCAACGTGGCAGCCGGTAACGGCAACCAGCAGGACAATGCTGCGGCTATTGCCAATGCATCGTCCGAGTCCAGCCTGGACAACAGCTTCGTGTTCGGCACCGCCGAAGCCACCGCTGACGTTCGCCAGTTCAGCAACAACAACCGTGTCGACAACTGGTCCACCCAGAACTCGGCAGTCATGGCCGGCTCGGCCGATGGTGCGGAGGGTAACGTCGGCATCAACATCGCTGGCGGCGACCTGAACCAGCAGAAGAACACCATGGCCATCGCCAACACCGGTGCCCCGCTGGGCAATGCCACTGCCACCGCCTCTGCCGACCAGAACGGCCCAGGCCTGACGGTGAACAACGGCGCCGACCGCACCTACCGGGTGGATACGCTGACCATCACCACCACCAAGAGCGGTTCCAGCTCGCGTGAGGGCACGTTCAATTCGACCGACGACCGCAGCTCGTCATCGAGCTTCAGCGTGGCCGGCTCGCGAAGTGCCAGCTCCAGTGGCTCCAGTGGCTGGAACTCCAGCGGTTCGAGCAGCATGAACGCCAGTGGTTCGCACAGTTCCACTGCCAGCGGCTCCAACAGCTGGAATGCCAGTGGTTCGATGTCCGGCAACGCCAGTTCGTCCAGCAGTGCCAGCCTGAGCGCCTCCCTGGCTGCGGCAGCCGATGCGACCCGCACCACGAGCACCGATTACGGCCGTCACGAGCGCACTCGCACCGACAGCTTCGATGCCTCGCTCAATGCATCGCTCAATGTGGATGTCGACCACTCGCGGGAAAGCTCTTACGACAAGTCGTTCGAGAAGGCATTCGACTCGTCGTATGACAAGGCTCGCCAATCGAGCTACGAGAAGTCTCGCGACTCCTCGTATGAGAAGGCTCACGAGTCGTCCTATGCCAATGCATCGGAATCGGCGTTTGAAAAGTCTGGCGAGAAATCGTCTCAATCGTCGAACGACGTGTCGAAGAGCTACAGCGAAAGCAGTGCCTACGACTTGAGCAATACCGTGTCCTTCCAAGTGCTGACCCCGACCGGATGGGCAAACCCTGTTACCAACACTGCAACCCTTAGTGGTTCGGTGAATGGCGGCAGTGGCAACCTGGGCGTGAACGTGGCAGCCGGTGTGGGCAACCAGCAGAGCAACTCGCTGGCCATCTCCAACACCTCGTTCTGATCGCTGTGCTTGAGGCCCCCTTCGGGGGGCCTTTCTTCAACAGAACCGGAAGGCATCCGATCATGCGCATCATTGCCCTGGCGTTTTTGCTGTGCCTGGCCAGCATGAGCGAAGCTGCACAAATGCCGCTGTCCGTCCTGCCGGGCGGCGCCGTGGTGTTCAAGCCCATCCAGAGCGTACGCGAGCGCAAGTTCGCCGACCTGGTGCAACAGAAAACCGACTTCAGCTGCGGCGCCGCCGCGCTGGCCACCATCTTGCGCCAGGCCTACTGGCTGGATGTGGACGAGCAACAGATCATCGAAGGCATGCTGGCCCACGCCGACCAGGACCTGGTGCGCACGCAAGGCTTCTCGATGCTCGACATGAAACGCTACGTGGAAAGCCTGGGGATGCGTGCCCGCGGCTACCGGGTGGCACCCGAGACCCTGCACAGCGTGCGCATCCCGGTCGTGGTGCTGATGGACGTGCGCGGCTACAAGCACTTCGTGGTCATGCAGAAGGTCGACAAGGGTTGGGTGTATATCGGTGACCCGGTACTGGGCCACAAGCGTTACAAGGTCGATGATTTTCTCAAGGGCTGGAACGGCATCATCTTCGCCGTCATCGGCCAAGGCTACGACAAGAACAACATCCTGCTCGACCCGCCCCTGCCGCTGACCGCCAAGGGCCGGGTGAACAACTTCACCCCGGTGCAGGATGCAGAGCTGCTGGACTTCGGTTTCATCAAAAGCGACTTCTTCTAACGACTCTTGCAACGACAAGGAGCACGAGGCTCCGGGGAGCACCCCAATGAAGAACCCATTCTGGCTCGCGATCGCATGCCTGGCCGTCAGCCTTCCCACCCATGCCGAAACGTTCAAGCCCATCGAGCTGAAGGACCATGAGTTGGCGACCCTGCGTGGCCGCTACGTGATGCCGGGGCGGATCGTGAGTTTCGGCATTGTCATGTCCAGCACCTGGCAGAATGCCAAAGGGGACGTGATCGGTGCCACGAGCACGATGCAGATTCAGCAGTCAACCATCAAACCGCAATTCTATGTGTCGTTGATCGACGAAAGCGGCACCGGCACAGCGTCAGCTGGATCCACCGCACCAGGTACCGGTACCGTCACGGGCGGTGCCGGCCTCAACACCACAGAGGGTGTTACCCAGGTGGTACGCGCCGCTGGCGACAACAACACCGCCTACAACGATGTCGCCATCAATGTCTCCAAGGCCAACCAGGCGCCCGCCATGCAGCCGCAGGGCCAAGCACTGGCCAACGGCCAGACGCTGACGGGCGAAAACGGCGCGGGTGCGCTGAGTGTGTCTGCCAGCGGCGTAGGGGTGCAGTTCAATATCAATGCCAGTAACAACCAGGGCAGCAGCGTGCAGCGTCTGGCGCAGGGTGGCTTGATGCAGAACTCGACGCTGCTGGGCAATGGCAACAGGGTGAACAACGTCACCACGCTCAATGTGGTGATGCGTGAAAGCGTGCCAACAGCCGCTTCGCTGAACGGTAGCCTCGATCAGCTCAAAGGTCTTCGCACATTCGGATACTGATCTACGCTCAGTCTCATCAAAAGAAGTCGGCAGGGACGGCAATTCCATGCACCGATCTTTATCGCTCAAAGTTTTTGTGTGTTTGACCACCTTGGCCCCGGCCACATTGCTCTACGCCGCCTCCGACCCGCAGGTTGAGGCTCTCAAGCAGGAACTGATGGAGCTGAAACGTCGCTACGAAGCCCAGCAGCAAGCGCTGATGGTGCTGGAGCAGCGCGTACGTCAGGTCGAGGAAACCCCGGCAGCACCACCGCCCAAACGCCTGGTCAGGTCCCCGGCCGAAGGGGTCAAGGGCGCACAGACGGTGGCATCGGGTGCACCGGGCACCACCGGCAGCTCCTATGGTCAGGCGCTGACCGCCGACGCCGAACCGGCACAGAGCGTGTCCAACCTGTATGACGAGGCCAGCGGCTTCTTCGGCGGCGGCAAGTTCAGCTTCGAGACCGGTGTCACCTATACCCACTACGATACTCGGGCGCTGGTGCTCAACGGCTTCCTGGCACTGGACTCGATCTTCCTCGGCAGTATCAACCTTGACCGGGTGAAGGCAGATAACTGGACCCTGGACATGACTGCTCGCTACAACCTCGCCCAGCGCTGGCAGTTCGACATCAACGTCCCGGTGGTGTACCGCGAATCCACCTACTCTTCCGGCGGTGCGGGGGGAGCCGGGGCGAGCACCTCGGACGAAACCGTAACCCGCGACCCGGAAATTGGCGACGTCAACGTCGGCGTCGCCTACAAGTTCCTCGACGAAGACGAGACCTGGCCTGACGCCGTCGCTACCTTGCGCATAAAGGCACCGACCGGCAAAGACCCGTATGGCATCAAATTGCGCCAGGTCGAGGGCAACGACAACCTGTCGGTACCGGAAAGCCTGCCGACCGGCAACGGCGTCTGGTCGATCACGCCGGGCATCTCGCTGGTCAAGACGTTCGACCCGGCCGTGCTCTTCGGCAGCCTGTCCTATACCTACAACATGGAAGACTCGTTCAGCGACATCAGCCCACAGGTCAACAGCAAGGTGCCCGGCGACGTGAAGCTGGGCGACTCCTGGCAGATCGGCGGCGGTATCGCCTTTGCCCTGAACGAGAAGATGAGCATGTCGTTCTCGGTGTCCGACCAGTTCGCCCGCAAGAGCAAGATAAAGCCCGATGGTGGTGACTGGCAGTCGATCTCCAACAGCGACTACAACGCAGCCAACTTCAACATCGGCATGACCTTCGCCGCCACCGACAACCTGACCATCGTGCCCAACCTGTCCATTGGTCTGACCGATGACGCGCCGGACTTTTCCTTCAGCCTGAAATTCCCCTACTACTTCTGATACTTGCCATTGGCCGGGCCCGCGCTAAAGGGCCCGGTTTTGGTTACCAGCCTTGTCCCGGACCGCCTCCCATGCCACGGCCTGTTATCATCAAGCACAGTTGCATGACGATTTAATGGCAAAAGGGATGTTTTCGTGAAGAACCTGTCAGACCACCCCCGTACCCGGCTTGTCGCCCTGGCGACCCTGGTACTGGTGATCCCACTGGGTACGCGCGCCATGCTGGGTTGGTCCAACCCGCTCGGTTACCTGTCCGACCTCGCACTCGGCAGCCTGCTGGTCTTGCTGCTGCACCGTCGGCCGTGGTGGTTGGCGCTCCCCGTATTGCTGGCCTGGGCGGCCCTCTGGGTGGCTTCGGCCGAACTGGTCAGCGCGGTTGGCCGTTTGCCCACCAGCGCTGACCTGACATATCTGCTCGACCCGCAGTTCATGGAAAACTCGACCGGTGGCGGCCTGGCCCATGCCTGGCTGCCCTGGATCATGGGCACCGGCCTGCTGGGCTGGCTGGCCATCGCCTGGCGCAGCCGTAGCCAACGCAGCCAGCCGCTGCCACGCAAGGCCTGGGCCATTCCGCTGCTGCTGTTTGGCGCCCACTGGGGCAGCCAGCAACTGGTACCTTCCGACGCCGACCAATGGCGGCAATACAACCTCACTCACCAGTTGCTGTCGGCCGGGGCCGGCAACCTTCAGCGCCAGGTCGAAGGCTGGATGGGCCGCACACGTACCTTCACCCCTCTGGCCAGTACCGGCCTGACCCAATCCGACCTGCATGGCCAGCGGCTGCTCGCCGGGCCAGGCAACGCCCGCAACCTGCTGATCATCACCGTGGAAGGCATCCCTGGGGCCTACCTGCGGCCCAACCGCCAGGCCCTGCACAGCCGCTTCGACGAAGAGCTGATGCCAAAGCTCAGCCAGTGGGCCGAGCGCGGCATGAACACCCCGGACTACGTGCTGCATACCCACCAGACCATCCGTGGCCTGTACGCGATGCTGTGCGGTGACTATGACAAGCTGGCCAACGGCACGCCCAAGGGCATGGAACTGCTGACCCAGAACGAACGCAACCAGGCCTGCCTGCCAGCGCAGTTGCGCCAGGCCGGTTTCACTACCCACTACCTGCAGGGTGCCGGCCTGCGCTTCATGGCCAAGGACCGCATCATGCCGCACATCGGCTTTGACTCGGTGCACGGCCAGGAGTGGTTCCGCAACAAGAACTACCTGGACTTCCCCTGGGGCAAGGATGATCGCTCCTTCTTCGAGGGGGCTCTGAACTACGTCGGCCAGCTGCAAAAGCAGGACAAGCCATGGATGCTGACCCTGCTCACCGTGGGCACCCACCAGCCCTACTCGGCGCCGTTCGAGTACATGGAGCGCTACGACACGCCGAAACAGGCGGCAGTCGCCTACCTGGACGATGCACTCGGTGCATTTCTCGACAACCTCGAACGCCAGGGCGTACTCAAGGACACCCTGGTGGTAGTGACTTCCGACGAGTCCCACGGCATCGACGGTGTGCGCCTGGCCTCGTCCTGGGGCTTCAACCTCACCCTGGCGCCGGAGCAGGCGCAGTTGCCACGGATCAAGCGGGGCACCTACGGCCATATCGACCTGGCCACCTCGCTGCTCGACTACTTTGCGCTGCCCATCCCCATGGCGCTCGGCGGTCGCTCGCTGTACCGCGATTACGACAGCGGTCGTGAAATGATCTCCTACACCAACGGCATGCTGCGCTATCACGACGGCCGGGGTGTGTTCACCGAGTGCGACTTCCAGCAGCGCTGCCGGCGTTACGCCAGCGAGGGCTTCATCGCCGACCAGGCACGTTACCTTGGCCTGGGCGACAGCCTGCTGGGCCAGCAGATCGGTGCCCTCGCCGGGGTGCTCGACCAGTCCCTGCTGCAGACACCGCTCAACCTTCGTTACCAGTTCGGCGGCCCATCGCCGATCCAGCTGCGCAAGCGCATCAAAGATGACTGGGCCGACAACCTGATCGGCGCCCAGTACCTGGAAATGCCCGAGGGTTCGCATACCCGCGTACGGGTCAAGGTACGTTCGCTGGACCCCAAGCGCGCAGCCTATATCCAGCTCAAGGCCAAGCAGCTGGAGCAGGACGTACCGCTGGGCTTGCCTTACGAAGTGAAAGTCACTGCCGACGAGCCGCTGGAGATGGAGTTCAGCTTCGACAACCCGACCGCGCGCAAGGCGTTTTCCTTCCATTTGCTGGGCTATGGTGGTGGTCAGGTGGAAATCAGCGACTTCAGTGTGATAACCGCACTGCCAGGGGAAGACGAAGCAGCGGATGAGCTGACCGAAGGGCATATCGCCCATTCGGGCTGAACGGTACCACTCATCGCCGGGCCGCCGCGACCTGTCGATTCAACCCGCCCGTGCTCGACTAGTGTGTGAATCCCCCCAATGTGGAGATAACACCATGAGCACGAGCGAAAGCAGGCACCCGGTGGTTTCCCGCAGCCAGTGGCTGGCGGCCCGCCGACAGCTGTGGCTGCACGAAAAGGCCTTCACCCACCACCGCGACGCGCTGTCCGCAGCCCGTCGCGCCCTGCCCTGGGTCAAGGTGGAGCACGACTATCGCTTCCAGGGACCGGACGGCGAACTGAGCCTGGCCGACCTGTTCGCAGGCCGCAGCCAACTGCTGGTTTACCACTTCATGTTCGCCGAAGGCTGGAGCGAAGGTTGCCACGGCTGCTCATTCCTGGCCGACCACTTTGACGGCGCCAACCTGCACCTGGCCCATCACGACGTGTCGCTGGTGGCGGTGTCACGTGCGCCGTATGCCGAGTTCCAGGCATTCCGCCGGCGCATGGGCTGGCAGTTCCCCTGGTATTCGTCACATGGCAGCGGCTTCAACGAGGACTTTGGCGTCAGCGTCGGCAGCGAGGGCCAGCGGCAGTACAACTATGAGCCATATGAGGGCGATGAAAGCGAGCTTCCCGGGCTGAGTGCGTTCTACCGCGAGCCGGACGGCAGCGTGTACCACACCTACTCGACCTATGCCCGCGGGCTGGACATCCTGGTCAACACCTACAACTTCCTCGACATCGCGCCACTGGGGCGCAACGAGGCTGGGACCATGGACTGGGTGCGGCACCACGACCGTTATGAAGGGCAGCCGGATAAGCCTAACTGCTGCCACAAATAACGTGAGGCAACACATATCCCTTATCACTCGCTTGGCACGTCCTTTGTAGGAGCAGCCTTGTGCTGCGAAGAGGCCGGTACAGGCAACAGATCTGCATAGCCAGTACGGGCCTCTTCGCAGCACAAGGCTGCTCCTACAAGGGCCGCGCAGCGGCCAAGCATTCTCAAGTGCAGCACATAGTCTTCAGCCGCGCACACCCAGCATCCCGCGCTCGACGATGAAGTCGATCACCGCCTGCAGCCCCTCGCCCTTCTTCAGGTTGCTGAAGGTCCATGGCCGCTGCGGGCGCATGCGCTGGGTATCGCGCTCCATCACCTCCAACGAAGCCCCCACATAGGGCGCCAGGTCGGTCTTGTTGATCACCAGGAAGTCCGACTTGGTAATCCCTGGCCCACCCTTGCGCGGGATCTTCTCCCCTTCGGCCACGTCGATCACGTAGATGGTCAGGTCGGCCAGCTCAGGGCTGAAGGTGGCACTCAGGTTGTCACCGCCGCTTTCGACGAAGATCACCTCGAGGTTGCCAAATTTGCGAGCCAGTGCTTCGACCGCCGCCAGGTTCATCGAGGCGTCTTCACGTATCGCCGTGTGCGGGCAGCCGCCGGTTTCCACGCCGACGATGCGCTCCGGCTCGAGGGCCCCGGCTTCGGTCAGGATGCGCTGGTCTTCCTTGGTGTAGATATCGTTGGTGACCACTGCGATCTGGTAATGGTCGCGCATGGCCTTGCACAAGGCTTCGAGCAGCGCCGTCTTGCCGGAGCCGACCGGGCCGCCGACACCGACGCGCAGGGGTTGTTGATAGCTTTGCATGCAGGCAGTCCTCAGGAACGGAACAAACGGGTGTATTGGGTTTCGTGTCGCGATGAGGCAATGGCCAGCAACGGCAGGCCGCCGCCAAGCTGGTCATCGCCCAGGCCCAGTGCCTGGTCGAGGGCCGCGGGCAGCCCTGCCCCCAGGTCGCGCAGCAAGGTCTGGGCGGCCTGCTGGCCGAACGGCACCAGCTTGACCCCGGCCATTACCGCGCCCTCCAGCCAGGCAAAACCATGGCCCAGGGCCAACTGACGCAGTGGGATCGCCCAATGCGCAGCCAGCCAGGCCATACCGCCCAGCTGGGTGAGTTCTAGGCTGGCCCGCCAGGCCGGCGCCTGGCCCAGTTGCCAGCCGTCCAGCAGCCGTGCCAGCGCCGCGCCGCGCTGCTGTTCTTCCAGGCGCAGCTCGGCGGTTTCACGGTTGGCCAGCAGAAAGCGGCTCCAGTGGCCGAAGGCTTCGGCGTCCTCGGCCTGGCAGGCGTGGTACAAGCGCGCCAGCACCGGCCAGTCGAGGCAGGCCAGGGTGTCGTCGATCTGCTCGCGCTGCCAGGCAGCGAAACCATCCACGTCCCGTACCCAGCCCGCCTCGACCGCCCACTCCAGGCCTTGCGAGTAGGTGAAGCCACCCACCGGCAAGCCAGGGCTGGCCAGCTGCAGCAGGCGCAACAGCGCCAGGTCGCTGTCCATCAACCAGCCAGTACCAGCGCGGCGCCGGCCAGCAGGCCGCCGCCAAAGGCCTTCTGCAGGCCGCTATGCCTGCGCAACAGGCAACCGACCGCAAAGCCGGCCGCCAGCAACAGGCCGCTGACCGTGACGAAGCCGGCGCTGAACTGCCAGAACGCGCTTGGCGTGGCTTCCACGCCATGGGCCCAGCCATGGAACAGGGCGAACACCGGCATCGCCATCGCCAGCAGCAGCTGGCGGCTGGGCAGCAGCACGGCACCGGCAGCCACCAGCAGCGACACGGCAATCAGGGTTTCCATGCCCAGTACATCGCCGAACAGGTGGCCGCACACCGCGCCGCCGAACATCGCCGCCAGGGTTGCCAGGGGTAGCGTCAGGCTGCGCCGGGTCAGCGCGGCGAGCACACCGGTGCCCAGCAGCATCAGCAGGTGGTCAAGACCGGTCAACGGGTGCAGCAGGCCGTCCTGCAGCGGGTTGGCGTCGTGCCCGGGGTGGGCGAAGGCAGGCAGAGCCAGCATCAGCAGAAACAGGGCGAAAGTCTTTTTCATCGGTTGCTCCAGGCAGTTCAGGAATGGGCAGGCAGGCGCACGAACGGGTGATCGTGGCCGTGGGTGTGGGTGTGGCTATGGCTGTGGCTATGGCTGTGGCTGTGCGGTGCGCTCTGATAGGCGCCCGCTTCAGGCTCGAACGGTGCCTGTTCGGCCTCTACCGTCAGGCCCAGGCCACGCAACATGTCGTCCAGCACGTGGTCGTGCTGGAAACGCAACAGGCCGGGTTCGATCTGCAGCGGCACATGGCGGTTGCCCAGGTGATAGGCCGCGCGGGCCAGCAGGTGCGGGTCGGTGCAACGCACCGTGGACACCGCCTCGGGCGCCGCCAGCACGCGGATCAGCTGGGTGCCCTCGGCATCGGCCAGCAGTTCGCCTCCGCGCAGCAGGTGGCCGCGTTCGAGCATCAGCCCGGCCTCGCGACCATCATCCAGGGTCACCCGCAGGCGGCTCTTGATGCGGCTGTCCACGTCCAGGGTAACGGTGCCGGTTTCGCCCAGCGTGCCGGGCTCGGTGATACGGCGGGTCAAGACAATCATCGGTGCTCCTTCAGAACAGGAAGTAACGCTGGGCCAGCGGCAGTTCGCGGGCCGGTTCGCAGACCAGCAGTTCACCGTCGGCACGCACCTGGTAGGTCTGCGCATCGACCTCGATCAGCGGCTGCAAAGTGTTGTGGACCATGTCGGGCTTGCGCACCCGGCGGCAGCCGTGGGCCACGCCGATCAGGCTGCGCAGGTTCAACTCCTCGGCCAGGCCACGGTCCATCGCCGCCTGGGGCAGGAAGGTCATGCGCGTGGCATGCCGCGCCGCGCCCAGGGCGCCGAACATCGGGCGGTAATGCACCGGTTGCGGCGTGGGGATGGAACCGTTGATGTCACCCATGGGCGCGGTGACGATCATTCCGCCCTTGATCACCAGGGCCGGCTTGACCGCAAAGAACGCCGGCGCCCACAGCACCAGGTCGGCCAGTTTGCCGACTTCCACCGAGCCCACTTCGTGGCCGATGCCGTGGGTCAGTGCCGGGTTGATGGTGTACTTGGCGATGTAGCGCTTGACCCGGAAGTTGTCGCTGTAGCTGGTGTCCGGCGCCAGTGGCCCGCGGCGCAGCTTCATCTGGTGGGCCACCTGCCAGGTGCGCAGCACCACCTCGCCAACCCGGCCCATGGCCTGGGAGTCGGACGAAGTCATGGCAAAGGCGCCCATGTCGTGGAGAATGTCCTCGGCGGCGATGGTTTCGCGGCGGATGCGCGACTCGGCAAAGGCCACGTCTTCGGCGATGCTCGGGTCCAGGTGGTGGCAAACCATGAGCATGTCCAGGTGCTCGTCCACGGTGTTGACCGTGTACGGCAGGGTCGGGTTGGTCGAGGACGGCAACACGTTGGCCTGCCCTGCCGCGCGGATGATGTCCGGGGCGTGACCGCCACCAGCACCCTCGGTGTGGAAGGTGTGGATGGTGCGGTCGCCGATCGCCGACAGGGTGTCTTCGATGCAGCCGGACTCGTTGAGGGTGTCGGTGTGGATCGCCACCTGGATGTCCATTTCCTCGGCCACGCCCAGGCAGCAGTCGATGGCTGCTGGTGTCGAACCCCAGTCTTCGTGCAGCTTGAGGCCCACGGCGCCGGCTGCGATCTGCTCGCGCAGCGCTTCCGGCCGCGAGGCGTTGCCCTTGCCCAGCAAGCCGATGTTGATCGGCAGGCTGTCGGCGGCCTGGAGCATGCGCGCCAGGTACCAGGGGCCGGGCGTGCAGGTGGTGGCATTGGTGCCGGTGGCTGGCCCGGTACCGCCGCCGATGAAGGTGGTGACACCGCTGTTCAGCGCCTCGTCCACCTGTTGCGGGCAGATGAAATGGATGTGCGAGTCGACACCACCGGCGGTGACGATCTTGCCCTCGGCCGCGATCACCTCGGTGCCGGGGCCCACTGGCACGTTCACGCCCGGCTGCACATCGGGGTTGCCAGCCTTGCCGATCACCGCGATACGCCCGTGCTTGATACCGATATCGGCCTTGACGATGCCCCAGTGGTCGATGATCAGGGCATTGGTCAGTACCAGGTCCATGGCTTCGGCAGCCAGCATCTGGCCCTGCCCCATGCCATCGCGGATGACCTTGCCGCCACCGAACTTCACCTCTTCGCCATAGATGGTGAAGTCGTGCTCCACCTCGACCCACAACGCAGTGTCGGCCAGGCGCACGCGGTCGCCCACGGTGGGGCCGAACATGTCGGCATAGGCCTGGCGGGAAATGCGGCTCATGCCCTGCCCTCCAGCACGCCCATCACCTTGCCCTGGAAGCCGTAGACCTCGCGCTTGCCGGCGTATGCCACCAGTTGCACGGTACGCGCCTGACCAGGCTCGAAGCGCACGGCGGTACCCGCGGGGATGTCCAGCCGAAAGCCCAGCGTAGGCGCGCGCTCGAACACCAGCGCCTCGTTGACTTCGTAAAAGTGGTAGTGCGAGCCGACCTGCACCGGCCGGTCGCCATGGTTGGCCACGCTGACGGTGACTGTCGCGCGGCCGCTGTTCAGCTCGATGTCGCCGGCGGCGACCTGGATTTCACCTGGGATCATGCGGGGCTCCTGGGCAATTTCAGACGATAGGGTCATGCACGGTCACCAGCTTGGTGCCATCCGGGAAGGTCGCTTCGACCTGCACGTCGTGGAGCATTTCGGCGATGCCAGGCATTACCTGCTCGCGGCTCAATACTTCACGCCCCAGGCTCATCAGCTCGGCGACGGTGCGGCCATCACGGGCGCCTTCGAGCACGGCGGCACTGATCAACGCCACCGCTTCCGGGTAGTTGAGTTTCAGGCCACGGGCCAGGCGCCGCTCCGCCAGCAGCGCGGCGGTGAACAGCAGCAGTTTGTCTTTCTCTCTCGGGGTCAGCTCCATGGCGCTCTCTCAGGTGGCCCAGATACGCGGCGGGCAGGCCGGCAGGCCGAGGACGGCCGGGCGCAGCACATGCCACAGGCGTTGCAGGGTGCGTTGCAGGTGTTGGTTGTCATGGTCGAGCACGCGGATCACCAGCAACGACCCGAGCAGGGTCGCGCCGGCCGGGTTGGCCATCTCGTCGAGCAGCGGGCGCACCAGATCCAGCACGGCCTGGTCGGCGGGTGCGGCGCAGAAGGTGGCCAGCAGCGGATGCCCGCCAAGCTTGCTCAGGCGCCCGCCTTCGACGCGCAGGCGCTCGTGCAGGCCCACTTCGTCGGGCAGTTCGATGTGCAGGCGGCTGTCGAGGGCACCCTGCTCGAAACGCTCGTTCATCACCGGGCGCCCCAGGCACAGGGTTTCCCAGGCCAGCAGGCGCGCCCCCGGATCGAGGGTGAAACGGCTGTCGAGGCTGGCGCGGGCGCCGGAGAAGAAGATGCTGTCCTGCGGCAGCCACTCCAGGGTGCTGTCGGCGCCCAGGTGGAAACGCTGGACCAGCCGCGCGGTCGGGCCGATGCTGCGGTAGAACTTGCTGGCGCCGGGCATGGTCAGCAGCGCGTGGCTGCCCGGCTCCAGCTGGATATCCAGCTCCAGGCGGTCGCCAGCGACGATCCCACCAGGAGGGTGCAGCACGTAGACATGGCACGGTGCACCTTCCGGATAGAACGGTCGCTGCACCAAAAGAGGTCCGAAATGCCACCACGCACCAAGGCGGGTCACCTTGTCGCGTTTGACGAAGCGCAACTGCAGGTGAGCGCTCCAGCCGGCATCGTCGTGTTGTTGTTCGATCTGCTCCGCGAGCGACATCCTGCGGCCCCTGAAATCCGTGGCCTGCTGGCCGTTTAGAGTGGCAGGCACGCACGGCTACGGCGTGCGCGCCCTGACCACTCGATCAAATTCGCAGGCTGGATATAGCAGGTTGCGGGCCAACTCCGCAGGTGAACGAAGATGAAGGATTTGCCATGGCCGCTCTGGCATCGGGCATAGAGGGAGATGGCGCACAAGGCAGGGGCGTGCTTCGGCCCTGTTTCGGTGCTGTGATCTCAAGGCAAAAATTACCCGATGCTGCGACACGGCCTCTGTGGGAGCGGGTTTACCCGCGAAGAATCCAACCCAGTGCATGGCACGGGCTTCGCCCGTGTTCGCGGGTGAACCCGCTCCCACAGGGTTAGAGCAAGCCCTTTATACAGCGACAAGGCCTCAGTAATCGAAGCGGTCCACCGCACGCCGGCGTTCGTTGTCATCACGCCGGTCATAGATGGCCGTGGTCTGGATATTGGCGTGATGCGCCAGCTTCTGCGCAATGGACAGGTCGTGCTCTTCGATCACCCGGGTGATGAACGCGCGACGGAAGTCGTGCGGCATGATCTTCACGCCCACCTGCGCACCACGCTGGCGGGCGATGTAGTAAATGGCATGCTTGGTGATGCGTGCCCGGGTTATATGGCTGCCACGGCGGATGCGGTTGAACAGGAACGGGTCGTCTTCGGCCCCTGCGGGCAAGTCCTGGCGGCGCAGGTCCAGCCACGCCTGCAACTTCTCGAACGCCCATGGCGGGGCGTACTTGATCAGCTGGCGGTTGCCCTTGCCCAGCACCTGCAGGCTGCGCGCCTCGAAGTCGACCTGGTCCAGGTCGATGTCCACCGATTCCGACTTGCGCATGCCAGTGCCGTACAGCAAGGCGATGATCGCCGCGTCACGCACACCCTGCGGCCGTGGGTCGGCCGCGCACACATCCATCAGCTCGCGAATCAGGCTGCGGCGCAGGTTGCGCCCCGGCGGCAGGCGGCTGCCGGTGGCCGGCTTGACTTCGCGAATGCGCAGCAACTGCTCGTGATCAATCAGGCCCTGGCGCCAGGCTTCGTTCATCACACCGCGAATGGCGTTGACGTACAGCGACGAGCTGTTGGGGGCGTAACCGTCCGCACGCAGCGCCGCCACCAGGGCGATCACATGGCCGGGCTCGAGCCGATGCCAGGGCACATCGACGATATTGCAGTCGACAAAACCCAGCCGATCGGCGGCGTCCTGAAGGATGTAGCGCATGGTTTGCTGGCTGGATGGGGCCAGGCGGGCCATGTACTGCAGCAGCGGATTTTTCGAGAGATCGGACAAAACGTGAATCCTGTAGCGAAGCGTTGGCCAGCGGCGAACCGGCCAGACCCTGAAGCAAGTCAATACGACATACAAGCAGGTCCAAATAACAGCGGAATACACATGTCATTCGGACCCGGAGAAGTGCCATCACCTTGATATACAAGGGGTTCGGAGCTGGCACGGATCGTGATCTTACCCCAATTGAGCCCACTGAACGAACGAAGGTCAGCCCATGCTTGTGCAGCCGATCGATTCACGCCCACGCCAGGCCGTCTGGGGCCTGGGTTTCCGCCCATTCTTCCTGGGTGGCAGTTTGTTTGCGCTGCTCGCCTTGCTGTTGTGGGGCGGCGTACTGGCCGGTGCGCTGGAGCCCACGCCCCCCGGCGGCATGCTCGCCTGGCACCGCCACGAAATGCTCTATGGCTTTGCTGCTGCCATCATCGCGGGTTTCCTGCTGACCGCCGTGCAGAACTGGAGCGGCATCCCAGGCTTGAACGGGCGCGCGCTACAGGGTTTGTTCCTGCTTTGGCTGCTGGGCCGGGTGAGCTGGTTCCTGCCACTACCGGACAGCTTGCTGGTAGTGATCGAGGGCAGCTTCCTGCCGCTGGTGGGGCTGGCGCTGGCACGGCCGATCGTGCAGCGGCGCTTGCGTACCAACTACCCGATCGTCGGCCTGGTATTGCTGATCGCCGCCTGCCAGTGGCTGACCCTGGTCGGCTGGCTGCGCCAGGATGAGCTTTGGCAGCGCCGCGGGCTGTTTGCCGGGTTGTGGTTGGTGGCCACGATGATGACCGTGCTTGGCGGGCGGGTGATCCCGTTCTTCACCCGGCGCGGCCTGGGCAACATGGCACCGGCCCCTGCCCGCCCTTGGCTGGACCGCGCCTGCCTGCTACTGAGCGTGGCGGTACCGCTGGCCTTTGCCGCGGGTTTGGCCGATACGCCGCGTATCGACCTGGCCGTGCTGTTCGGCGCCTTGTTCGCTCTGCATACGGCCCGCCTGGCCTTGTGGCATGACCGCGGCCTGTGGCGTGCGCCCCTGCTGTGGTCGCTGCATCTGGCCTATGCCTGGATCGCCATTGCCTGCCTGGGCATGGCGCTGTGGCATGCCGGGGTGGCGCTGAGCCCGAGCCTGGTGACTCACGCCCTGACCGTGGGAGCCATGAGCGGCCTGATCCTGGCGATGATGGCACGGGTCAGCCTGGGCCACACCGGCAGGCCGCTGCAGGTGCCGACCAGCATTGCCTGGGCCTTTGCCTTGATCCAACTGGCGACGCTGGCGCGGGTGGTGCTGCCGCTTTTAACGCCGCTGGGGGTGAGCCTTTCAGTAATGTGCTGGAGCCTGGCGCTGCTGCTGTTCCTGCGCCACTACCTGCCCATCCTGCTGCAGCCACGGGCTGACGGTATGCCGGGCTAGCCTTGATGCCTAGATTGGGGCCGCTTTGCGGCCCATCGCCGGCAAGCCAACTCCCACACCGACCGCGCCGACCTCAAGGCCTGCGCTGTACCTGTGGGAGCTGGCTTGCCGGCGATGGGCTGCGAAGCAGCCCCAAGGTTTCAGCACAGATGCACAAATTGCCGGGGCCGCGTTAACCTCCCGGCGCCGGCCACCACCCCGGGAACATCTGCTGCACCCGGGGTTCGGCGAAGCGCTCGTCGATCAAGACCAGAACGCCACGGTCCTGGTCGCCCCGGATGACCCGGCCTGCCGCCTGGATAACCTTGCGCACGCCCGGGTAGAGATAGGCGTAATCGAACCCCGCACCAAACTGCCGCCCCAGGCGCTGCTTGAACTGCTCGTTGACCGGGTTGACCTGGGGTAGCCCGAGGGTGGCGACAAACGCGCCGATCAGCCGGGTACCCGGCAAATCCACCCCTTCCCCGAATGCACCGCCCAGCACCGCAAAGCCCACCCCGCGGCCATCCGCCACAAAACGCTCGAGAAAGCCCTGCCGGGCCGCTTCGTCCATGCCTGGTTCCTGAACCCACATGGGTATCTGCGCATGTCGCTCGGCCAGCAGCCCGGCCACCTGTTGCAGGTACTCGAAACTGCTGAAAAATGCCAGGTAGTTGCCCGGCATGCGCTCGTACTGCCTGGCAATCAGCTCGACGATCGGCGCCAGCGAAGCCTGGCGTTGCTGGTAGCGGGTGGATACCTGGCTGGCAATGCGCACTTCCAGCTGTTCGGCGCGAAACGGCGCGGCCACTTCCAGCCAGGCGGTATCGGCCGGCATACCTAGCAGGTCGCTGTAAAAATGCCGTGGGCTCAGGGTTGCAGAGAACAGCGTCACGCTGCGCGCCGCCTGCATGCGTGGGCCCAACAGGCGCGCCGGGGTGACATTGCGCAGGCACAGGGTGGCCAGCCGCCGCTTGCGTGGCCCTTGGCGCTGGCTGATGTCGAACAGGAAGTGCTCGTCGAACAGCTCGGCAACCCGGCTGAACTGCAACGCCTGGTAGAAGAACTGCAGCACCTGCGGGTCCATTTGCGCGGGTGCCTGGTTCATCTGTTCCTGGATCAGCCCGATGCATTGCTGCAGGGCACGCAGCAAAGCATCTGGCAGCGACTCGCTGGCCTGGTACGGCGCGCGCTGCTCCTTGTAGAGGGCGTTCCACTGCCGGTTCAGCCGGTCCAGCGCACTGACCAGCCCGGGCGGTTTGCTCTGGCGCAGGGCCAACAACTGCCCCTGGTCGAGGCTGGCGCTGTACATGCCGCGGCCGCGCTCGACCAGGTTGTGCGCCTCGTCCACCAGCACCGCGACCCGCCACTGGTTGGCCTGGGTCAGGCCGAACAACAAGGCATGGGCATCGAAGTAGTAGTTGTAATCCGCCACCAGCACGTCTACCCAGCGTGCCATCTCCTGGCCCAGGTAATACGGGCACACCTGGTGCGCCAAGGCCACTTCGCGCAGCTGGGCGCGGTCAAGCATGGGCAACGCTGCCGCCGCAGCGCGCGCGGCCGGCAGGCGGTCGTAGAAGCCTGCGGCCAAGGGGCAGGATTCGCCATGGCAGGCCTTGTCGGGGTGCTCGCAGGCTTTGTCGCGGGCGATCAGCTCCAGCGTGCGCAAGGCCGGCTGCGGCGTGGCATCGGTGATCTGGCGCATGGCATCCAGGGCCAGGGCCCGGCCCGGGGTCTTGGCGGTGAGAAAGAACAGCTTGTCCAGTTGCTGCGGCACCATGGCCTTGAGCAGGGGGAACAAGGTACCGAGGGTCTTGCCAATTCCGGTACTGGCCTGGGCCATCAGGCAGCGGCCAGTGCTTACCGCCTTGTACAGGGTTTCTGCGAGTTGTCGCTGGCCCTGGCGGAACGCCGGATAGGGGAAGCCAAGCGCTTGCAGGCCCTGGTTACGCTCGGCCAGGCGCTGCTCCTGCCCTTGTGCCCAAGCCAGAAAGCGTTGGCACTGGGTTTCGAAGAAGGCCTGCAGTTCGGCTGCCGTGCAGTGTTCACTGATCAGCGTCTGGCCATCGCTGTCCACATCCAGGTACACCAGCGCCACCTCGATGCTCGGCAGTTGCCGAGCCTGGCACATCAACCAGCCATAGACCTTGGCCTGCGCCCAGTGCAACTGACGATGGTTGGCCGGCTGGCGCGACAGGTCGCCACGGTGAGTCTTGATCTCTTCCAGGCGGTTGCAGGTGGGGTCGTAACCGTCGGCGCGGCCACGTACTTTCAAGGTTTCGAACTGGCCTTCGAGGGTAATTTCCGACTCATAGCCCGCAGCGCGTCGCGCCACCACCCGACGGTGCCCCTCGATCCCCTCCTGAGCGGTGGGTGATGGGGTGAAGCGCAGGTCCAGGTCGCCGACCTTGGCGCTGAACTCGCACAAGGCTCGTACCGCCACGCTATAGCTCAAGGCGTTTCGCTCCAGCGTACATGGCACACCGCGACAGGCAAACCGTGCGCCCGGCAGAACTCCAGCCAGCGCAGCTGGTTGTCCTGCAGGCGGTCGCCGGGCCCCTTGACCTCGACCATGCGGTAGCGGCCTTGCCCGGGCCAGAACTGGATCAGGTCGGGCATGCCGGCGCGGTTGTTTCGGATGTCCTGCAGCAGGCGCAGGAAGCACTGTTTCAAATGGGCCGCCGGCAGGCAGGCCAAGGCTTGTTCAAGTAATTCTTCACTGAGCACGGACCAGAACACGAACGGCGACTGCAGCCCTTGCTTGGCGGCGTAGCAATCCAGAATCGCCCGGTGATGGCTGCCATCGTCGAGCCGCCCCAGGCAATGTTCGAACAGAGCACTGCGGCGTTGCTGGAAGTCGCCGTCGTGCAGGTCCTGCGGGGCGGCCTGAAACGGGTTGAAGAAGGCGCCGGGCACCGGGGCGAAGACCGCCTCCCAGCACAGCAGGCCGAACAGGCTGTTGAACAGCGTGTTCTCCACGTAATGCACCGGCCCACCGGCTTCGGCCAGGTACTGGCGTACCGCCTCCTCCACGCCCAGCGCTGCCTGTTCCCGGGGCAGCTCCAGCTCGATCAGCTCCAGCGGCGCGACACGCTGGCGCCGCTGTGGCGGGCCACCGAGCTTGCGTGCCAGGCGTGGCAACATGCGTTCCAGCGCCTGCACTTCCAGGGCGTTGGCCGGTGCCGCGGCCAGTTGCAGCGCCAGCGCATGGGCTTGGTGCCACTGCTCGCTGCGCTCCAGCACCCGCACCTGGCGGATGCGCGCCTGGGCGTGGCTGCACTGCGTGTACACAGCCATGGCCTGCGCCCAGTCGCCCAGACGCTCGCATTGCTGGCCCAAGGCGAATTGCAGGCGCGCATGGCGCCGGGCCAGCCATGGGTTGTCGCTGTGCAGGTCCTGCATGGCTGCCAGGATCGACAGCGGGTCGTCGCCTTGCTCAAGGCGCTCGGCGCAACGGTGCAAGGCCATGGCCAGGTCGACTTCGGCACGTTGTTGAAGGGCACGCGAATCGGGGCTGAACGGCACCTGTTCGTAGCGCAACAAGCCAAGGTCGGCGAGGACGAAGTCCGACCAGTCCTGGTACAGGTTGCCGAAGAACAGCAGGCGCATGCGGTCGCACAAGGGTTGCAGGCACCAATGGAGGATGCGCATGCCACTGTCCGGGAACCACTCGGCCAGTGACCGGCCTTGCAGGCCCAAGGGTTGTAGTTGTGCAAGCAGGTCATGCTTGGCGGCGCGAGGGCGGCTCAGCTGCGGGGCAAAACAACGGGCAAGTTCGTCCTTGCGCAACAGGGCGAACAGTTGCTCCAGTTCCAGTTGCGCGGGCTCCCGTACCCAGCCGAGGGCCAGCAACGGTTGCAGGGCCTGCCCGGTATCGCCGATTTCGGCATAGTCGAGGCGGTCGCTGCGAAACAGCTCGCCCTTGCGCATGACCATGCGCACCATCAGGGCCTGCGCCGGGGCGTCCAGTTGGCTGAAGGTGTGAATGAAAGCGAGTTCCTGATCGTCGAGCAGGTCTTCGTAGCGCTGTTCTACCCACAGCAGCACCTGGCGGAAATTGTGCAGGTAGTAGAACGGGTCGTCGACGGAATGGGCGATCACGGGCTGGGGTCAGGCGGCTGGAATGGATACTGGTTATACATACAGACCAGTAAGCCTGGCAAGTGCCGTGGGTCAGTTCGGTGGCGCTGTCTGTGGAGCGGCCTTGTGTCGCGATGGGCTGCGCAGCAGCCCCGGCGAACTGGCCCGCACGGCGGCGGTGTCGGCCTGTGCGAATACGTGCAGAACATTGCCCTGTTCGACTACATCGCGGTGTCGGCCTCATCGCAGCACAAGGCTGCTCCTACAAAGGATGCGTCAGGCGAGCGATATCTGTTCTTTGCGCACAGCACCGCCCGACATCCCCCGACGGCTCAAGGTGTAACCCCGGCGGGCCGGCCACAGCGCAGTTCCAGCACCTGGGCCAGGCGCTCTACCGCTTGTTGCAGCTCCCCCGGGTGATCACCCAGCCACGCCATCGCCAGGCACTGCTGGTAGCGCCCCTGCAAGCTGAACTGCTCGCCCGGCATTGCATGCAGCGCTGAACCCGCCAACGACGCGGCAATATCCGCCCATGGCAGTGGCTGGCGAAAGCGCACCCACAGGGTCCGACCGCCCTCCGGCGTTTCCAATGCCACCCGCTGGCCGAACTGCAGGTGCAGCTCACGCGCCAGGCATTGCATACGCTTTTGCAGGTCCGTGCGCAGCCGCACCAGTTGCGTCTCGATCTCGCCTTTGCCCAACATGTGCGCCAGCGCTTGCAGGCGAAGCGGTGCAAGCCGAAACGCACGCTCCGCGAAAGCCTTGGCCAGCCCGGCATCATGGCCCAGCAAGTAGGCATAGGGCGCCTCGCTCCCCACTGCGGCATCGAACGCCCCCATCACCAATAACCAGCGGGGGTCGACCCAATCGCGCAGGCGCATATTCGGCGGCCCGCTGTAACAGTGCTCACTGTCCAGGTCGTTTTCCAGCACCCATACAGAGTGCTGCCCAAGCATCTGGCCAAGCTGCTGCTGATAGTGCGGTGATACCAGCCGCCCCTGCGGCATGCCAAGGCACGACGGCATCACGAGCATGCACACCGGCTCGCTATCCAGTAGCCAGGCCAGGGCGCGCAGGTCCGGGTTGCCGCAGGTATCCAGTGGTACCTCCAACACTCGCATGCCGGCGCGGGCCAACGCGCGCAGTACCTGCCAGCAACAGGGCGAGTGCACCACCACGGTTCCTCCTTGCACGGCCAACGCCGCCAGCATGGTCTCCAGCAACGCCTGCACATCCGGAGCCAACTGAACGTCCTCGGCACGCCAGTACCGGTTGGAGGAACGGGTATAGCGTTCTGCGACGGCATTGCGCAGGCGGGCGCTGCCGGGCGCGTCCCAAGGGGCACCATTGTGCGTGCGCTGACGTGCCAGGCGCCGTTCGTGGCTGAGCAGGGTTCGCTCCAGCATCGGCTGTGCCGGCAGGGGTGCCTGCAGGGGCAGGGCTGCAGCAGCATCCTTGGCAGCGCCCTGTACGTAATAGCCCGACCTGGGCAGGCATTGCACGCGGCCCTCTTCTTCCAGCAGGCTGTAGGCACTCTGTACGGTGGCCAACGATACCCGCAACCGCCGGGCCAACTCGCGCAACGACGGCAAACGGCAGGGGCCACTTCGTGGAGCCTGGTCGATCAGTGCTTCCAGGTAGCGATAGACCTTGCGATAGGCGAACTCTCCGGCGCCCGATTGCTCCATCAAGGCGGCCCCGCATGACCACGCCGCCGCCCCGCTGCCCGCCGCGGCAGCAACCTCAGCTGTACATCGCGACGGGCCAGATGGCTCATCAGGCGCCAGGAGGCCAGCGGCAGGCCCCCGCCATAGATCAACCTGAGTTGCCCCAGCGGCAGGCCGCTGGTGTTCACCAGCCAGTTTTTCACCGCTTCAGGGCAGGGTTTACCCTGCAAGGCCCGATGCAGATATGGCAGCGCCACCAGCATGTCGGCATGCCAGCACTGCAGAAAACGCTCCAGGTTCTTCCCCTGCCTGGCAAACGGGCTGAACAGCAGGCACACCTGTTGGATCTGGTTGATGCCGTATGCCCTGCCGAACTGCAGTTGATGCACATCGCGCCGCTTGTTGGCGCCCGGCTGGCCAGCCAGCCGCAATGCCGGGCGACTTGCCTGCGGTTCGAGACTGCGCGCGTGCAGTTCCTGCAACTGCGCCGGGGCCAACGGCTCGACGAACGCGGCCAATGGCCGGGCGTCCTGGCCCCCCTCGAAGCGGCAACCGAGCATGAGGTCAAGCTGCTGTTCTTCGAGCAACGGCGGCAGCAGGTCGTCAATGGCAATCAACCGCACCGGCGTATTCTGCGGCACCGCCCCCACGGCCGGTTCCGCCAAGGCGCTCGATGGGCCCCCGATGCTGCCGTGCAGGCGACTGAGCCCCTGTGCCAGCGTCGCCAGGCACTGGTGCACCGCATGCGAACCCCGCTCCCCTGCCAGGCGCAAGCTGCGCCGTGCCCAGGCAAGGTACCGGCGGCGCTGGCACGCCGGGATGGCGGTGATCAATACATCCGCAGGGGTATGGGCCTGCAGCGCAAAGCCCACCGCGGCCGCCAACTCCAGGTGCAGGCGACTGCCTAGCAGCGCTTCGGGGCTGGCGTCGACCAGGTGACCGAACATCAGCATGGCGTCCCTCGCCAACAGCCAGCTCTCGGGTGTGGCAGGGGCATGCCGGCTGAACGGCACTACTTCACGCCCCTTGATCATCTGCAGTTGCACCCGCGGGTCATCCTGCAAGAACAGCGCATTGAAGCCGCGCTCATGGCATTCGAGCGTGGCACTGTCAGCCACGGGCAGGCTCACTACCAGCACCCGCAGCTGGAAGGTTACCGGCGCACGCAGGGCGATACTCAGTTGTGCGGCACGCAGCATCGCCAGCAGCCGGGCGCTGCGGTGATCGTTGCCTTGCAGCACCAGCAAGCGGTAGGTGCCGATGTATTCTGGCCCGCCTGCAGCAACCAGCAGCCGTTGTATCAGCAACTGCAAGGAAGCACGCTGCGCCTGTGACATATGACTGAGCAAGCGCTCGAGCACTTGCTGGTAGATATAGTGCATTGCCTGGTCGTGAATAGCAGTCACGAAATCACCTCATCAACTTCATGCAGCCAGCGCACGTTGATCAGAGAACCTGAACATCAACATGCCCTGAACTTTTCCAGAAGAAATTTCCTACAACTAATTGGAAGTAATGACGTAACCAGTCACTGTCGCCAAGACATCGAGAAAAACGCATCGTAGCGACGCCCCGCCGCTGCCATACACCGCCCTGGCCTGGGCATAGCCATGCTCATTCCACGCTCCTTGCGCAAACTATCATTGAGCCATTATCGAGGGATGCAAGGCGAATAGAAGATACAGATCAGGGTAAAAAAACCATTCAGAAGAAGTGAGAAAACACATTGACCGCGAGGGAATAACAATTCAAGGCAAAAAGCTTGGCGGAATATTTCGACCACCCTCAGAGTGATAGCTTAAATATAATCCGCATCTCTTTTTATTGTAGGAAAATTCCTTTTTTAAACATCAATCATTCTGTACCGGGCACAAAAAACCCGGGACTCTGCCCGGGCTTCCTGATGACGCAGACCGCTGTCAGTGTTGCGCCATGTCCAGCACCACGCGCCCGCCGCATGGGCATTGGTCCATGTAGCGATGCGCCTCGACCACCTGCTCGAACGGGTAAACCTTGATGATCTGCGGTGTCAGCAACTGGTCGGCAGTGAACTGGTTGATATCGCGCAAGGCGCGCTGCAGCGCCACCTGGTCCTGGCTGATACCCAGCTCCGGCTTGCCGGTGAAGTTGCCGATGCAGTGCACATAGAACTGGATGTTCTTCTGGAACGCCGCGCAAGCCGGGAATGGCGTCTGATTGCCGCCTTGCAGGCCATACAGCACCAGGCTGCCGCGCGGTGCCAGCACATCGCCGAGCAGCGACATCTGCGGCCCACCCATGCCATCCAGGACCATGTCCACACCACGGCCATCGGTGTACTTGCCAACCTGCAGCAGCAGGTCCTGCTCTTCGGTGACAATAACCTTGTCGGCGCCCAGGCCCAGCAGGTACTCACGCTGTTCCGGCTCCTTGGTGGCGGCGAACACCTTCAGCCCCAGGGCCTTGCCCAGTTGCACGAAGGCAGGGCCCGCGCAGTGGCTGGCATCGGTGACCAGCGCCGTCTGCCCGGCTTTCGCCCGGGCCAGGTCGACGTAGGCGAAATAGGCGATCAGCAGCGGCGTGTAGTGCACGCTGGCCTCGATCGGGGTAAGCACATCCGGATAACGGGTAATGGCCGAACGCGGCAGCACGATGACATCGCCATACACCGGGTGGTCGTTGGCACTGGTGGCCGGGAAGCTGGCAACCCGGTCACCCACCGCAATATCCTCGACCCCTTCACCGACCGCGGTCACCACCCCGGCCATCTCGTGGCCGATACCCGCCGGCAGACGTGCCTGGGACGGTGCCAGGTTCTGGCGCCAGAGCACGTCATACCAGCTGACGCCAACCGCCTCGACGCGGATTTGCACCTCGTCGGCAGCAGGTGACGGTTCGGCCTGCTCCTCGCAACGGAGCACATCGGCAGCGCCGAACTTGTGGAAACGGATCATGCGGGACATCGCATACCTCGCCTTTGTGAACCTCTAATTACCACGGACTTTATCCGGGCTTTGCCGGTTAGACCATCAGTGGTCATTAATAGTCGACATGCCTGTCATCGATTGGGCACCTGACTTTCCCTGCGATTGGTCCCCCTAAACCCGTGCAGGGTACCAGCCTTTGGCCTTAAGATTCACCTCTGCCCCACTTCAGGCGAAGCTCACCGATGAATCGAAACGACCTGCGTCGCGTAGACCTCAACCTGCTGATCGTGTTCGAAACGCTGATGCACGAACGCAGCGTGACCCGTGCCGCGGAAAAACTGTTCCTCGGCCAGCCCGCCATCAGCGCGGCGCTGTCGCGCCTGCGCAACCTGTTCGACGACCCGCTGTTCGTGCGTACCGGCCGCAGCATGGAGCCCTCGGCCCGGGCCCACGAGATCTTCGCCCTGCTGTCCCCGGCGCTGGACTCGATTTCCACCGCCGTCAGCCGCGCCGCCGAATTCGACCCGGCCACCAGCAACGCGGTGTTCCGCATCGGCCTGTCGGACGACGCCGAATTCGCCCTGCTGCCGCAGCTGCTCAAGCGCATCCGCGCCGAAGCGCCGGGTATCGTGCTGGTGGTGCGCCGGGTCAATTACCTGCTGATGCCGACGCTGCTGGCTTCGGGCGAGATCTCGGTGGGGGTCAGCTACACCAGCGAGCTGCCAGCCAACGCCAAGCGCAAGGTGCTGCGCCGCAGCATGCCGAAACTGCTGCGCGCCGACAGCGTGCCCGGCGCCATCACCCTGGACGACTTCTGCGCGCGGCCGCATGCGCTGGTGTCGTTTGCCGGGGACCTGTCGGGGTTCATCGACGAGGCGCTGGAAGAGATTGGCCGCAAGCGCCATGTGGTGCTGGCGGTGCCGCAGTTCAACGGGCTGGGGAGCTTGCTGGCGGGCACCGACATTGTCGCTACGGTGCCGGACTACACGGCGGATGCGTTGACCGCGGCGGGTGGGTTGCGGGCCGAGGATCTGCCATTGGACGTGCGCAGTTTCGAACTGCACATGGCCTGGCGCGGGGCGCAGGACAATGACCCAGCGGAGCGGTGGTTGCGGTCGCGGATACAGATGTTCTTCGGCGACCCTGAGAGTCTGTGACTGAGCTCCACCAAAGGACGTTGCGGTGCATCCATTTGCAACCCTCAGGAACTTTATCGTTACCAGCATCCGCTCCTTCGGGCTCAACCGCGGTAGTGCGCTTCTATAAGCGCCAGCATCGCGTCAACATGGTCATTGATCTGAGTGTGACCCCAGTCGTCCCCATTCCCCAGTACATGGAACATGTGGGCCAGTTTCAAGGAGTCGTACTTCGGCTTGGCGCGGAAGGCCGCCTGCTTCTTGATCACCGCCAGATTGCTGTACGACGAGTTCTCTCCCGGGCTGAGCAGTACCAGATTGCCAAAGCCGTGCAGTAAGTGGTCGCCCAGTGTGCTGCCGAACTCTTCGTTCTGAGGGTGCACATGCTCGACCGAGTTCTTCGATGTGATCCGGTACGAGTGCAGTCGTCCCGAGTGCAACCAATCGAACGAGCGCCGCTCCCGCCAAAGAATGTATTCCAGCTTCTGGAACCAGTAGTGCTCGAAGCTCGTGCCGTGGTGTTCCTTCAGATAGGCGATCTTGTCCTTGATTGGCAAGGGTTCGGCAGTGTCGCTGGAGAGCAGTTGATAACTCGCCTCCTTCTGAGTCATTTCCGTGAGGGAAAGCTGGTTGTCGATGCTTTCCAGCAACTTCAATACCTGCTGCTCGCCCATTCCGGGCGTTTCGATCAGCTTGCCCAAGAAGGGGGTCAGCCAGTACTGAGCGCTGCGCTCGCCGGTGAGGTAGCGCACGCTTTGCAACTGGCTCAGGTCGGACGTCTCGAGATGCGCGCGCCATTCCGAAATGATGCGCTTGCGTGGACTGAGCGAACTCAGGCGCAAAGTCCGCTCATCGTCCTCGCCCAGGCGCACCCACTTGACTACCCAACGGTCGAACTGGAAGCGCACGCTCCACAGGCATTCCATGAATGCCTTGGCTTGCGCTGCGCTGGCAGTTTCAACAAAGCGCGAGAAGCAGGCGTTGAGGTTACCGTCGTTCACACGGAAACCGATGTCTTTAGCCCCTTGGGCATGGCGGTAGATTCGGTAGGCGTGCATCAGCAACAGGCCAAAACTGACGATCGATTGATAGCGAGCCTCATCCTTGTTCTCGGTTTCGTCCACCTGCTCGCCCTGGATTCTCATCGACGAGATTTCGCCGATAGACCGGCCTCTGGTGATACCGGCAGCAGGACGATCGAGGGAGAAGAGATCGAAGGAATGGCTCAGCAGGTCATTGATGCCCACCATGTTCCAGCGAACATTGGCGAAGACATCACGCAGGTTCCTTTCGAAGTAGTTGCCCATGTTCTCGCAGGCCTGCCAGATCCCTTCATACGTAGTGCGGTGATGTTTGATCCGCGACATCAAGCGGGCCTTGAGGATATCCGTCTGCTCAAGCTGTACGCCGCTGGTGTTGAGCGTGGCGAACAGCTTGTTCAGGTCCATGCCAGCCGGCATGACGTTGTTGACCCACGTTACCTGGTTGAACAGGTAATAGCCCACCCGCTCCAAGGCCTGCTCACCTCCCGTGGCGCGCAACAGTTTGAGGCGATCGCTGGCGACCTTGCGCGCGGCGCTCAGATGAATCAGATAAGGATTGGCAGCATCCTCCTTGTCCAGCTGCTTTTCCTCGGTCAAGCCGACCCAGGCACTCAACCGGGCCTGGACTTCGTCGCGGATATTGAAGGTGAGGCGCGGAACATTGCCCAGCACCACCAGCGACCGCAGCGGCGAGTCGGTTTTCAACGCGCAGAACGCAAGCGCCAGGATCATAAGGGTGGTCATTCGCTGCTGACCATCGATGAGTTCGTAGGTCATGCTCGCGGCAGGATTGGCGTTGGGTGGCACCACGCTGCTCAGCACCGTCCCGATGAAGTAATGGGCCTGCACCGGCTGGCCGTCCGCGTCCGGTTCGCTGGCCTGGATGATCTGCTCGAGCAGTTCCTCCACGGCATCGCCGGGCCACACGTACGGGCGCTGGTAGCAGGGAATGGTCAACGAAATGCCTTGCGCGCACAGCGTGGCGGCGGACTGGACATGGGACTGGACCTGGGCGTTCATCATTTGCCTCCTTGGTAGGCGAGGTCATCTCGGCTGATGCGTTCGATGGCACTGCGCAACTCCGCGTCATATTCACCGGCCACCCGCTGCGGATCAGACCAGGACAGATGCAGGTTCAGCGTCAAGCCTACCGACTCCACGAAGCGCTTCTTGATGCTGTTCTTGTCCAGGTGTTCAGCACTGGCCGTGTAGGTGTAGTCACGCAAGTAATTCAACAGTTCTTGGTGGGTGTGGGCACTGGCGATCCAGTCCAGCAACGGGTTGTCCTTGAGGTGCGCCTGCACGCCATCTTCCCGGACGCTGACCTCCTTGATCAGGCGATAGGAGAAGATCATCCGGAACATCCACAGGCTGGCCTCAAGCAGACGGGAAGTGCCGAACTGGCTGGCGTACATCAGCAACGCGCAATCAAAAGCACGACTGAGAAACACGCTGCCGCACGCGTCATGGGCCAAGTGCTTGTAGTAGTAGGAGAACGTGGGTTTCTTGGCCGTCTTGTCGACTTCAAGCAAGGTCTTGCGCAAGCCCTGGAAGTAGCTAACGACACGCATGGTATTGACCCCGGTGCCCAGCGGCTGGCGCATGGCATAACCCGGCTGGACGATCTGTGTTTCCTTGCCCCAGGCATCGCGGTGCAGTTGCAGAGACCGATAAGCGACGTCGCCGGTGTCGGAGAGCGTGCGCTCGGCAAGCTCCGTAACGATCTGCTTGCGCTCCTGCAGCGGATCGCGATCGCTGGCGACGTTGCGCCAGCGCAAACGTTGCCAGTGCCGGGACTTCATGAAAGCCGCGACCAACGGTTTGAGGTCGCCGAGCCCCTCCCAGGTCCGGGCGAAATCGTCTTGCTCCGCGGCGGCAATACTGCGCAGGTGATAGGCCTTGACGATGTCGGCGCCGCCCAGGCGCACGCCCGAGGTGTTCTGGGTTTCGAAGAAACGGTAGGCATCGTCTTCACGCCGAGTGACGACCAGGGTCACGTTGATACGGGTGAAGTCGATCCGCGGTAGCCGTTGCTGCTCCAGCCAGCGAAGATTCAGCTGGATGCGTCGATGACTCTCCGGTGCGTTGAACTTCAGCTCGGGCGCGCCCTTCTCACCGTGCTGCAGGTAATGCAACAAGGCCAGGCTGGTGATTCGCTGCTGTCCGTCGATGATGTTGAGCAGACCACGCTTGCGCCCGTCGCCCCCCTCCTGATGCAAGATGATGCTGCCCAGGTAGAAATCATGGGCCGGCGCATCGCTGCTAAAGAAGCTGCGCAAGTCGTCGAGCAGCCGCCCCAGTTGCTCCTCGCTCCAGCGGTAGGGCCGCTGATACTCCGGAAGATGCAGCCGGCCGAAGATGACCCCACCGTCGCTGGAGGGGATCCGCTTGCCGTTGAACAGGTTGTCGAGGCTCGTGGAGGCGACAGCGATACCCTCCACGTCAAATGGCAATTGCGGGGCAAGCGACCGTTCACTCACGGCTTGATTCATAGGACAGTCCTTGTACTGGATTCCGGCGGCCAGCGTCCCCGAAGAGAACGATTAAAAGTCGCGATAATGGCATATGGCCATTTAATTCAAAAGCGCTATCAGAGCAGCCGCGCGGTCCTGCTCTGCAGCGGGTGGGAACAGAGTTCATACGCGGTTTGGCGAGATATGCCTGAGCGATACGGCCCTTGGTCTACGGTTTATGAGCGGTTTCGGATCGTGTCCCGGAGAGTGGAGTAGCGTATCCTGGCAAGCTTCTGAGCCTTCGCCCTGCTTTTGCTTGATCAGCGTATGAACCGAGATTGACCAAGTAAGGATTATTCCTTACCATCCACTCAGCATATCCGGGAGAACATTCATGCCTGCCATCCACGAAATCGCCACATTGACCTCGAAGGGACAGGTCACACTGCCTAAATCCGTTCGCCAACTACTTGGCATTGATACAGGTGGCAAGATTGCATTCGACGTGCGCGGCGGTGAAATCGTGGTCAGCCGCGTAGAAACCACCCACGAAGACCCTGCCATCGGTGCGTTCCTGGGTTTGCTGGAGGCTGATATCCGAAACGGACGCAACCTCACCACCCTGCCGGAAGACTTGGCGCAAACCATGCTCGCCAATGCAAACCACCCTGTAAACCTGGACGAAGATATCGACGGTGAGGTCGCGATCTGATGCTGCGACATGGCTGGACACTGTTGTTCCATGAAGGTGTGACTTTACAGCTACGCAAATTGCAAGAAGCCGCCGCCCGAGCCGAGCAGAACGATCCGCAAGGTTTTGAGAGCAACGCCAACGTCAAGCTGTTTCGGGCATTGAGCCATCTGATCATGGAGGCTGTGCCTGCCGACCCAGGCCGTGATGAGTTCCGCCAAGGCAACACGCTGGGCACCGCCTACAGACATTGGCGCCGCGCAAAAATCGGCAGGCGCTTTCGGCTGTTCTTTCGCTACGACTCAAGGTCCAAGGTCATCGTCTATGCATGGGTCAACGACGAAAATACCCTACGGTCCGCAGGCAGCAAATCCGATCCCTACGCCGTATTCGAGAAGATGCTGGGCCGCGGCAACCCTCCTGATGACTGGGATGCGCTGACTGCTGCGACGCGTAGCGACTGGGACGAGCCCAGAGCATAAGTCGCGCAAATGGGTGAGGGATTGCACGTTCTGCGCCAGCCCCGCCCCCGATGCGTCCACTGTAATCCACTCGTAGCTGCTGTAAAAAGGGGTACATCTGGGGGGCCAAATGTTCTTCGGGGATCCAAACAGTCTCTGAGCACGATCCCCAACACCTCCTCGCGCAAATGGCCCAGGAGCTATGGATCAAGGCTTTCACGCTTGGCCGGCAAGAACGCCACGCCCCCGTGTGGGAGCGGCTTCAGCCGCGAAGCAGGCGCCGCGGTATTACATGGATTTCATCAGTCCCGATCAATCTTGCCATTTGACAAGGCTAAGGACAGGGTCGATACCAATGACATCTCTGCCAAAGGAGTCACCCATGTCGAAGCTTTATCCCAGCATTGATCCTGAGGGGCTGGTCGAGTACTCGGTGGTGTACAGCGACCGCTCGCTCAATCACATGTCGCAGACGTTTCAAGGCGTGATGAAGAACATTTCCCAGACCCTGAAACAGGTCTATAACGCCCAGGCTGTTGCGGTAGTGCCCGGCAGCGGTACATTCGGCATGGAATCGGTAGCGCGCCAGTTTGCCACCGGTCAGCAATGCCTGGTGATACGCAACGGCTGGTTCAGTTATCGCTGGAGCCAGATCCTTGAGATGGGCAACATCCCGGCGGCCACCACGGTGCTGAAAGCCCGACCGGTCGACACTGGTCGCCAGGCTGCCTACGCTCCGCCCCCTCTGGACGAAGTGCTGGCGGCGATAAAGGCGCACAAGCCGCAGATTGTCTTCGCCCCCCACGTTGAAACCTCATCCGGGATTATCCTGCCCGACGATTACCTGCGGGCCGTCGGCGACGCTGTGCATGCGGTGGGCGGCCTGTTCGTGCTCGACTGCATCGCCTCAGGCACGATATGGGTTGATATGCAAAAGTGCGCAGTCGACCTGCTGATCAGCGCTCCACAGAAAGGCTGGAGCGCCTCCCCTTGCTGCGCCCTGGTGATGCTCAGTGCTTTGGCCCTGGAGCGCATCGAGCAGACGCAAAGCAGCAGTTTCGCCTGCGACCTGAAAAAGTGGCTGCAGATCATGCAGGCCTACGAACAGGGCGGGCATGCCTACCATGCGACCATGCCCAGCGACTCTCTCGCGCGATTTAACAAAGTAATCAACGAGATGCGAGCCTACGGTTTCGACAAGGTCCGCGGCGAACAGCAGGCTCTGGGCGATCGGGTGCGCGCCATGTTGACCGACAAAGGCATCAAAAGCGTGGCCGCAGCCGGCTTTCAGGCCCCGGGCGTAGTGGTGAGCTACACCGATGATGCCGATATCAAGAGCGGTAAGAAATTTGTCGAGCACGGCCTGCAGATAGCCGCCGGAGTGCCGTTGCAATGTGACGAGCCGGCCGACTTCCAGACCTTCCGCATCGGTCTGTTCGGGCTCGAAAAACTGCACAATATCGAGCGCACGGTCAGCACCCTTGAGCAGGCACTGGACGAAGTGATGGTGAACTAAGGCCTCATCCTGGCATTTGCCGCTTTCGTGCCCTCGGTGATCGAAAGCGGCACGCCACCGGCACAGATGGCGGCAATTCGCGAGCGTCTGCGTGAACTTGGCCTGGAACCTTACGACTGCTTGTCGCCCCCACTCATGGATGCACTCGCGGTTCACGCCTCCAAGCAAAAAGGCACTTACCGCGAATGATGGTGATCTGAACCCTTAAACTGCTTGCAGTTGCCGGTCAGCGTGGTAAGACGAGCGCACCAGCGGCCCGGAGGCCACGTTTCTGAACCCCATCGCCAAGGCCTGCTCGGCAAGCATGGCGAAGGTGTCAGGGTGCACGAAGCGCTGCACCGGCAGGTGGCTGCGAGACGGTTGCAGATACTGCCCCAGGGTCAGCATGTCAACCTGATGCTCACGCATGCGCTGCATCACCTCGACCACCTCGGCATCGGTCTCGCCCAGGCCGAGCATCAGGCCGGACTTTGTCGGTACCGCCGGCAGGCGTTGCTTGAAGCGCTCCAGCAGGTCCAACGACCACTCGAAGTCCGAGCCCGGCCGTGCCGCCCGGTACAGGCGCGGCACGGTTTCCAGGTTGTGGTTGAACACGTCTGGCGGCTCTTGCGCAGTGATGTCCAGAGCAACGTCCATACGGCCACGGTAATCCGGCACCAGGGTTTCCAGCTGAATACCCGGCGACAGCCTGCGGATCTCGCGCAGGCAATCGGCGAAGTGGCGGGCGCCGCCATCGCGGCCGGGAGGCTACGGTGATCCAGCTGCACGATGTCGACCTTAAACTGCTCAGGGTATTCACCACGATCGTCAGGTGCGGCGGCTTTTCTGCGGCACAGGCCGCGCTCAATGCCGGCCAATCGACCATAAGCGAACAGATGTCGCACCTGGAAACCCGCCTGGGGGTCAAGCTCTGCCAGCGCGGGCGCAGTGGCTTTCGCCTGACCGAGCAAGGGGTGGCCATCCATGAAGCGACCCTGCGCCTGCTCAGTGCCGTGGAAAGCTTCTGCATGGACGCCGACGTGCTCAAGCAGCACATCAGCGGCAAGCTCAACCTGGGCATCATCGACTCCACCCTGACCGACCCCGTCTCGCCCCTGCCGCGCACCACCCAGCGCTTTGTTTCGCGTGGGCACGATGCCCACCTGCACATCTATATCGGTGCCCCGGCGGAACTCGAAGAGCGCGTGCTCGACGGCAGGCTGCACCTGGCCATCGGCCACTTCCCATTGCGGGTCGCGGGGTTGTCCTACCAGCCACTGTATGACGAGGCCCTGGGACTCTACTGTGGCCGGCGCCACCCGCTGTTCGCCAGCAACGCGAGCAACGGTCGGCTGATGGAGGACGTGCGCCAGAGCCGGATCGTGGTGCGCGGCTACATGCAGCAGTACGACCTGGAGCAGTTGGGCATCACCAAGGCCGATGCGACCGTGGAGAACATCGAGGCAGCGGCGATCCTGATCATTTCCGGCGCTTATATCGGCTTCTTGCCGGTGCACTTCGCCGAGCAATGGATCAAGACGGGCGACATGCGTCGCCTGGGTGCCAGCCTGCTGGATCTCTGCTCGCCGTTCGATGTGGTCACCCGCCGCGGCGTATCGCGCCCACCCATCCTGCAGGCGTTCCTCGAAGACCTCGATGCCTGCGCCTCCCAGCCCGGCTCCCTTTGATTCACCCCGCTACTCGAAACGGACGATCCCCACCCGCCAATACTGCGCTGCCGTCGTTGCCCCCCTGCCCGCCGCCCCAACATCAATGACTGGAGAACCTATGAGGGTATTGGTAAACGTCAAGCGAGTCGTCGATTACAACGTCCCCGCCTGTGTCGCCGCTGACCGACTACAGGTCGCAGGTAGCTGATCGCGACCGACCGCTTTCGACCCATAGCGGACATAGCGTTTGTCGCTGACTTGGACAACTGAGCAGGTCTAAACCCATCAGGGCCAACAATCCTTGAGATTCCTCCTTGCCATTGGTACACCCCACCGTCAGGATGGATGCTTCATCAGGCTTAAGGAGAGAGCCGTGTTTCCAATGAATGTGTGGTTTGCCTACACTGCTGCCTGCGTGCTGTTGGTATTGGCGCCGGGCCCTGACAACCTGTTGGCCATTGGTCGTGGTCTCAGCCAAGGCAAAGTCGCAGCGGCCGTATCCGGCATGGCATCAGGCGCGGGCATTCTGTTTCACGTCGCAGCCGCTTCGTTAGGGTTGACCCTTCTGATGCAAACCTCGGCGGTCGCTTTCTGGGTGATCAAACTCATTGGTGCCGGCTATCTGCTCTGGCTCGGCATCAAGGTCTTGCGCGCGCGCAGTTTGATCAGCTTTCAGCCGGCGTCCCGGCAATCGTTGCCCAGCATTTTTCTGACGGGTCTGCTTTCGGCTGCACTCAACCCGAAACCAGGCTTGTTTGTGTTGGCATTCATTCCCCAGTTCGTCGATCCGGCTCGCGGATCGGTCAGCGTGCAGATGATGGTTTACGGGGTGTGGTTTGCTGTACTCACAGCCTTGGGTTTTGCCTTGATGGGCATTTTCGCCACGGTGTTATCTCGCTACCTGTACCAGCGGCCGCGGCTGGTAAATGGGCTAAACGTGGGCGCTGGCCTCACCTTTGTCGCATCTGGTGTTTCGATTGCGGCTTTGAGTCAAAGGTAGTGGGTAGGGAAAAGCGGCGGGGCTTCGGATGAGCCCCGTGTTGTCATCAAAATGCTGAAGGTTCGCTGGTCAGCTTCGCATGGGTACTCAGTTCTTCAGTGATGAAGGCCGAAATCATTGCCCGGTAGACCTGCTCCACGACCTCAGCCGAAGCACCGGTTTCGTCAGCCATTTCACGAACCTTCCTTATCACTTGCTCAACCCGAGCAGGCGCACGCACATCATCGGTGGTTTTCTTGAAGGCAGCTGCTTGCGTCACAAGCCGGCCCCGTTTGGCGAGAAGCGAAACGAGGTTGCGGTCGATTTCATCGATCCCTTGGCGGACTTCGTCCAGAGAGGTGCAACGTACATCCATTTGCTTGACTTCCCTTTCATGAGCCTGCGGATTAGGGCAGGCAGTCGCTGGTGGTTTGGGGCTGTATTGTAGCCTCTGGTGAATGTCCGCTATGGGTCGAAAGCGGACAGTTGCAAAGGCCAGCAATCATTGCCGGCTAATTGCCGCAGCCTACCTCCAGACGCTGAACAACCTACCCCAGGAGCTGTGGCAAATGGAAGAAATGGAAAAAATCATCGCCCCAGGCGGCAGATTCGCGGTCAAGGTCGCCGCCTGGGAAGCGCGCAACAGCCAATGGGTGTATGTGCCCTCGCTCCTTGATAGGCAAACCCAGGCGGTCATTTTTGCATTCGCCGACCCTCGTTGGTCCATGGATCAGGCCACCTGGCGCAGTCATGCGACGGTTCATTTCGTGCTCCGGAAATTTCCGGGCGATCACCATCCGGCGACACTGGAGCTATTGGTGAATTGCGCCAATCAGACTGCGGTCGTGGTGGCAGGCACCGAACACAAGCTGGCCGAGATCGAGCAAGTACTGGAGGCCGCATTCGAGAAAAAACCAAGTGCGTCCTGACCCGACGGCCTTGCTCGCCCCCCCTGTAAGTCGATCAAACACCCGTGGGAAAGCCGGCACCGTCGACATGATAAACCTGCGGTTCTTCCGACAAGTACGGCGCCAGCCCCAGCATGAACAGGCGATGGTCTTCACTGGCTTCGAAACCAGGCGTGTGGTCTGCAAGTGACGCCCAATACACGATCAGGTTGAATACGTGTGGCGTCTCTACCCCCTGCGCCAGCATGTGCCCGCCGTAGCCCTTGGCGCGAGTGAGCAAAGGCGCGACCTCGGCAAATGCCTCCCTGAACGCTTGGATGTGTTGCGAATGAACGGGAAGCAGAGCGATTTCATAGATCATGGCAATTCCTCGACAACGGCGATGGCGATCTTTCCCTGGATACCGTTATTGGGGCTCTCCAGACGGGCATGGGCCAGCGCTATGTCGCGAAGGGAGTAGACGGCGCCGATATGCGGCCGCAGTTGCCCACGCGCCACCAACGCACTCAACTCATCGAGCTTGCCGCGGTTCTGGCGGGTGAACACGAAGTGGTAACTGGCGTTCTTGCCCCAGGCCTGGATGAGGTTCTGTGGTTGTGCCGTATCCACGATCGACACGACGCGGCCCAGTTGTGCAAGCACATCAGGGCTACCTGCCAAGGTGTTGCCTCCGATGCTGTCGAACACCACATCGACACCTTGTCCGTTAGTCTCCCGCATCACGGCAGCAACGTAGTCTTCTTTTTCGTAATCGATGACCACGTCGGCGCCCAGCCCACGTACGAATTCAGCGTTGGTCTCGCGCACCGTGGTGAACACCCGTGCGCCCATGGCTTTTGCCAGCTGGATCGCCACATGACCGACGCCCCCTGCACCGCCGTGTATGAGGATGCTTTCCCCCACTCGAAGCGCCGCACGCACGACCAGTGCTTCCCACACCGTGCCACCGACCAGGCTCAGGCTAGCCGCCTGCAGATGGCTCAGTGACGCAGGCTTCCGGGCGATAATGCTTTCGGCTGCCACGTGGTACTCGGCATAACTCCCCGGCCCGCCGAATATCTGCGGCGTGTACCAGACTTCGTCTCCTGGAGCGAAGGCCGTCACGCCCGCACCAACGGCTTCTACAACCCCCGACACATCATGCCCGGTAATTGCGGGCAGCTGCACCAGGTCGTGATAGTCACCACGGCGGACTTGATAATCCAACGGGTTGATGGATGTTGCGTGTACCCGGACCAGCACCTGTCCCGCCAGCGGTACAGGCTTCGGCACCTCGCAGAGCTCGAAGGCATCTACCCCGCCGTAGGATTTGAGCAACATCGCCTTCACGGTAAACCTCCATATCTGGAATAAGGGATATCGAGATATTTCGATATAATGCAGCAAAAAAAGTTACAGGTCTTTCCCGATGATCTCGGCAAGCGCGCTGATGGCGGCTTCATTGCGTTTGTAATATGTCCACTGGCCTATGCGCCGGACCTCAACCAAACCCACCCGTTGCAGCGTTGCGAGGTAACTCGACACCGTAGACTGCGAAAGCCCTATGCCTTCCTGGATACTGCTGACGCACACGCCCACCGTCAGAACGTCCCCTTCGTCTTGGGGAGGGAAGTTCTTTGCGGGATCCTTCAACCCCTTCAGTATCTGAAGGCGTATCGGGTTCGACAGGGCTTTGAAGACTTCTAGCAATTCCATGACGCGAGGATATCGAGATTCTTCGATAAGTCAATACCCGCTGGCGGCGCATCGAAGCGTCCGCCCCTTGCTTACAACCGAAACGATTGCCGCATCGCCCGCGCCAGCAAAGTCACGGCGCCGTCCCCGCCCGATGCCGGGCTGCGCACGAACAGGATGTCGTGGTCGGGAATGGCCGGCAGCCCCTCGAGGATCTGCATGCGCTCGGTGACCTTGGCCCGGTCGATCACACTGATGGCCAAGCCGGCCTCCACACAGGCCTTGACGGCCTGGTTGGAGTGGCTTTCAAGGATAATGCGCGAGCGGCGTCCCGAGGCCTTGAGTGATTCGACCATGGCCTCACGGTAGGGGCATTGCAAGGCATGGGCAGCCAGCGGCAACGGGTCGCGCAGGACCGCCGCCGCGTTCATCGGCCCGACCCAGACCGGCGTGGTCGACAGCAGTCGCTCGGCATCGGGCCCGAGCGTGCCTTCGGCCTGGGCGACCACTGCTGCCTGCAATTTGCCGCGCTGCACCAGCTCCCTCAGGGCATGGCTCGGCCCGGTCCTGAGTTCGAGCACCACATTCGGCCAGGCAGCGCTGAACATCGGCAAGATATCGCGAATCACATGAGCCGCGTATTCGTCAGGGACACCGAGCGTGATACGCCCGGCCAGATCCGGCCCGTGCAGCTCTGCCAGCACCTGATCATGTGTCGGGGTATGAACCAGCCCCCGCCGATCCCGCCCGCCACGCCGACCCGTCGCCCCTGGCAGCGGGCCTTGCCGCTGCCCTTGCTTGAAGCCGCGCTGCTGCTGACCTGGAGTTCCGGCTTCATCGGTGCACGCTTTTCCATCGATCATGCCCCCGCCCTGCTGGTGGTGTTCTGGCGCTGCCTGGTGGTGAGCCTGCTGTTGTTCCCGTTCGTCTGGCGCGCCCTGCGCCATACGCCGTTTGCCGTGTTGCTGAGCCACGCGGGCATCGGCCTGCTGGCCATGGCGGGCTACCTGACCGGCGTGACGCAGGGCATTGCCCTGGGTGTGCCCGCCGGCCTGGCCGCGTTATGTGCCGACCTGTTGCCACTGGGCATGGCGCTGCTCGCAGCGCTGGTACTGGGCGAGCGCCTGCCGCTGCAGGTGTGGGTCGGCCTGATCGTCGGGCTGTTGGGGGTGCTGTGGGTGACCCACGATGCGCTGATGCTGGGCACTGCACCGGTGTGGGCCTATGGCCTGCCCATGGCCGGCATGTGCTCGCTGGCGGTCGCCACGTTGTGGCAAAAACGCAGCGAGGTGCAGGCGATGGGCTTGTTGCCCAACCTCTGGCTGCAGTGTTTCGTCTCCAGTTTCGCCTTCGCCGCCCTCGAAGGCAGCCAACGCAGCCTGGCACCGGTTACCAGCGCAGGCTTTGCACTGAGCGTGTCGTGGACCGCAGTCCTGTCGACGCTTGGCGGCTATGGGTTGTACTGGGTCTGCCTGCGCAGGCCCTCGGCCACCCGCGTCGCCAGCGTGCTGTACCTCAGCCCGCCGATCACCCTGCTCTGGGCCTGGGCGATGTTCGATGAGCCGTTGTCCTGGCCCATGGCAGCGGGGATGGCGCTATCGGCGGTCGGCATCTGCCTGGTGGTACGCGCCGGGGCCCGGCAAGCCAGCCGCGATGAGCGCAAGCCCAACCACCCTACCCCACGCTGAGGTGCCAGCGAGACTGACAGCAATGAACGTTGCCCGTGCAGTTTCGTAAGGCGCGCGCCGGGATGTGATTCCCTAGAGTGTGGCCCATCGGCCAGGCACGAGCGGGGCGACAACCCTGCTCCAGGAAACCTGGCCTGCACGCGTATCGAACCTGAGTTGCCACACAGGATGCCTGTCATGTCTCGAATCGAAAACGAAGCCAGCGAACCCCGGCGCTGGTTGATGTTCGCCATCTTGCTGGTCGGTGCGTTTCTGCCTCCGCTGGATTTCTTCATCGTCAACGTCGCGCTGCCCTCGATACAGGCCGACCTGGGCACAGGTGCCTCTGCCGAGCAGCTGGTGATCGCATCCTACGCGACGCTCTATGCCGTGACGCTGATCACTGGCGGGCGCCTTGGCGACCTGTATGGGCGCGGGCGGATGTTCTTCGTCGGCCTGCTGGGCTTCGCCGCTGCCTCGCTGCTGTGCGGCGTGGCGACTGCGCCATGGGTACTGGTGCTCGGGCGCGCCTTGCAGGGCGTTAGCGCTGCCGTGATGGCGCCGCAGGCACTCGCCTCGGTACAGACGATTTTTCCGGCAGCGGAAAAGTCATTGGCCCTGAGCCTGTACGGGGCTGTGTTTGGCCTGGCGTCAGTGATCGGCCAGGCGCTGGGTGGCGTGCTGATAGCGCTCGACCTCTTCGGCATGGGCTGGCGCGCGATATTCCTGGTCAACCTGCCAATTGCACTGCTGGTGATTGCATTCGGTATCCCCGTGCTCAAGGACACCCGTGCGCTGCAGGCAAGCAAACTGGACCTGGTGGGTACGGCGTTGTCGATGCTGGCCCTCGGCGCCTTGGTCGTGCCGTTGATCGAGGGCCGCGAAGCGGGATGGCCGTGGTGGGCGTGGCTGTCGCTCGCCGCTGCGCCTGTACTGGGGGCGTTGTTCTGGCGCTACGAGGCGCGCCTGCACCGCGCCGGCGGAACCCCTTTGCTGGCACCGGCCGCGCTGCAAGCCCCCGGGCTGGGCCGGGCGTTATCCATAGCGCTGTGCTTCTACGCCATTGGCGTGTTCTTCCTGCTGTTTTCGATCTACCTGCAAGGTGCACTGCATATGACCGCACTGCATGCCGGCCTGGTCTTCCTGCCGTTCGGCGCCGGCTTCCTGATCGGACCACTCTCGGTTCCCCTGCTCAGGCGCGTGCTCGGCGGTTACGTGAACCCGGTAGGCATGGCGCTGGAGGTCATCGGCTTGCTCTGGCTGGGTTGGCTGATGTCAGTGACTCCCCCTGGCCTTGCCCCGCCCTTCACGTCCCTGGCGGTCATCCTGTTCCTGATCGGGCTGGGACAGGGCCTGGCCCTGCCGACGTTGATGCGCCTGGTCACGGGCCGGGTCGCACCGGCGTATGCCGGGATGATCGCAGGCATCACCAGCGCGACCTTGCAGATCAGCACCTCGCTGAGCGTGGCTGTCATCGGTGGCGTGTTCTATACCGTGCTGGGGGAGCAGGCAACCGCAGCCCGCATCAGCCACGCCTTCACGGTCGCCGTGCTGTGCATGGCCGCCTGCCTGGCTGTAGGGGTTGCGCTGAGCCTGACGTTGGCGCGGCAGCCGGCACCGCTGGCGGAGGCAGCGTCGATGCGCCCGAGCTGAGCGGCGGCAACCTGCTACCCTGCGCCGATCATGCTGGAGGCAAGGTCGGCCAGTGCACGCAGCCGGTCCAGTTGACGCATGTCGCGGTGATAGCCCATCCAGATGTCCCGCCCCGGTGGTGGCTGGTGCTCGTCCAGCAGCCGCAGGCCGGGTACCGAGTCGCCGAGCATACGTGGCAACACGGCGACCCCCAGCCCTTGCGCGCACATCTGTGCCTGAACCGTCCGGCTGCTGCTGGTGAACACGGTGCGGGCCTGCGGGTAACGCTGCTGCAGCCAGTGCACATCCGGGTAATGGGCCTGGGCAATGTTCATCAGGATCAACCCCAGGCCCTCGCCGTCCGGGTGTGGCGCTGGGGCATGCACTGCGGTGTAGAGCCCGTACGGCAAGGTCGTCAACTTGCGCTGGACGATGTCAGGCTCGGTGAAGGGCACGATCCGGAAAGCGATGTCGGCATCGCGGCGGGCAAGGTCGAACAGCCGATGCCCGGCAATGACTTCGGGCACGATCAATGGATACCGTCGTGCCAGTTCGGCCAGCACCGGCGACAGGACATGGCAGGCGAACCAGTCGGCCGAGGAGATGCGCAACAGCCCCTCCGGCTGATCGCCATGCCCCGCCAGGCGACGTTCGATGGCCAGCGCACTGTGCTCCATGGCCAGCGCCAGGTCGAGAATCCGCTCGCCATTGTCGGTGAGCACCAGCCCCTGGGCAGTGCGCAGGAAGAACGCTTGCCCACTGGCCTGTTCGAGCACCTGCAAGCGTCGCCCGACCGTCGGGTGACTGACCTCCAGCGCCCTGGCGGCCCCTCCCAACGAGCCACTGCGAGCAATCGCCAGGAAGATCCGCATGTCACTCCAGTCCATGCTGCCCTCCCGTGCCAGAATGAGTGATGAGGGTGCAACAATGACGGCGTGGCTGCAATCCCCTGAGCGGCTGCCATTCCTGTGCGGTACCGGTGGCAGCCGCTGTTGCCAGCGATGAGGCCGGTACTGACCACAGAGGATTGGACAGTTATCCGCTTTAGGTCGAAAACTGCCGTACGCGACAGGCCGCTATCGACCCAAAGCAACCGTTCGACGTGTCTACGAAACCAGGTGCGATTCAGATGATGATCGAGATCAAACCCCAAAGCGCCTTTGATGATGCGCGTCATCAATGTAAGGTATTGGTTGCCTTGCCATCAAAGAGAGAAGAGACATGAAGGTCACAAAGGACCAGGTGCAAGCTAACAGGGCCCACATCGTAGAGACTTCTTCGAGACTGTTCCGTGAGCGCGGCTACGACGGTGTCGGTGTTGCAGACCTCATGGCTGCCGCCGGCTTCACCCACGGCGGGTTTTATAAGCACTTCAAGTCCAAGGCGGATTTGATGGGCGAAGCAACCACTTGTGGAATCAGCAGGACGGTCGAGCAGATGCAGGGCATCCAGTTGGCTGACTTCGTCAAATTTTACTTATCCCGAGAGCACCGCGATGAGAGAGGCAACGGTTGCACGGTAGCAGCACTGGGCGCAGACGCCGCTCGCCAGTCCGATGACATCAAAGCAGCTTATGAAGCTGGGATCGAAGAATTACTGGAGGTATTACAAGGCAAGGATGAGGAGGCTGGAGCGGGCCGTGCCGAAATCATCAATACCTTCGCACACGCTCTCGGCGCCTTGATTCTGTCTCGAGCCTGCCCGGACGACTCTCCACTTGCTGATGAGGTGCTCAGCCAATGTCGTGAGCAGATCCTGGATAAGATACGCCGTAAAGGCGATCACTGTAGGTCATTCATTCCCACGAGTATCACTGCTCAAGCATGAGTCCGTTCCACTTGAAAGGTGGGTGCCCCGGAATGGAGATCATGCCGCCCGCGTCTGCGGAGTCCTCAGCCAATTCCCCAAGCTTGACCTTCTCCTCGCTCTCACCACATGACTGAGCAGTTGTCATCTCAGTCGGATGGAGGGCATCTACACATTCGGTAGTACCAGGTACAGGCTTTCGCATCGAGCGTCCTAAGGTTCAGAAACCATCGGCCTAATGATTACGATCATCATCAATAAAGTCAACTTTTTGATGTCGATCATAATTATTGGGTACAAGACCTACCGCTCGTGATGCCTTGGTTGGAAACCGGCAGTAGCAGCAATTTACAAAGTACTGCTAAGGAACTGCGGCTATCCACGACTGGGTTATGCGCGCGAGGAGAGAGCTTTGGGCTGCGGTGACAAAGCAAAGCTTCTCACCAATTAACAGTTGCTGAGAGGGAGTACGCCATCGCTAGATGGTCGATATTCGATCTGATAATAGCCCAATGATCTACCGACGGGCTCAGAGGTCATGTCAGCTTTCGTCAGGTACAACAATGCGCATGGGGCGCGTGCCGATCTTTGCGCCTGTCACCTCATCCACGGCAACCGCTTTGATTTCCGTGCCTGTTTCGGCGTCAAAGAAGCGAGTCAGCTTGCCACCGCCTCGGTGCTGCCGCCCCCATGCACCGATCATGAAAAGCACAGGCAGAAAATCGCGACCCGCAGCGGTTAGCAGATACTCCTCCCGTGGAGGGTGCTCCGAATAGCGTCGCTTCTCCAGTAACCCCTCCTCCGTCAATGTCGCCAGTCGGCGGGTCAGCATCGTCGGTGCAATACCTAGGCTTTTTCGGAATTGGTCAAAGCGAGAGAGGCCCGCATGGGCATCCCGCAGAATCAGCACGCTCCAGGAGTCACCAGCGACAGCCAGGCTGCGGGCGATCGGGCATGGGTTATCGCAGCTATTTTTCATGTCCATACTATTTTGATAGTGACCTGCCTTCAAAAGGGTAGTATTGTCTGTATCAAATTGATAGTAACACTCCGATGATGAGCCATCCACCCGTTCGGGAGACTTCCTTGATGAGCGCGAAAAATCCGGCCTACGCTCCGGCAGACTCAGCGTCTTCGGGCACCGGCCCCACCCAAATGGCGCGGCCGCTGGAGGCTGCGAAATGGAAAGATGCCACCACCCATACAATTGACGTTGGCGGGGTGGCATTCGCTTACCGTGATCTTGGCGTCGAGTCTGGTGTGCCGTTGGTTTTATTGCACCACCTGATGGCAGTCCTGGACGACTGGGACCCGCGTGTTATCGACGGTATAGCGGTCCATCGTCGGGTGATTGCTTTCGATAATCGCGGTGTCGGGGCTTCGGGAGGCTCAGTTCCTCACACCATTGAGGAAATGGGACGGGATGCTATTGCCTTCATCCGTACATTGGGTTTCGACAAGGTCGATCTGCTCGGTTTCTCGATGGGCGGTGGTGTGGCACAGGCCGTGGCTCTCCAGGCTCCCGATCTCGTACGGCGGATTATCCTCGCTGGAACGGGCCCACGGGGTGGTGGTGGTATCGATAAGGTCACCAAAGTCGCTGCGCTTGCCTACATCAAGGCCGCGCTGACCTGGACCGATCCAAGGAACTTTCTGTTTTTCCCTCGCACCCCCGAAGGCAAGCGTGCTGCAAGCGATTATCTCGCCTCGCTGAAAACGAGGAGTGGGAATCTCGACAAGGCAATATCACTTCAGGCGCGCAACGCCCAGCTGAAAGCTATCCGTCAATGGGGCTTGAGCCCACCTCACGATCTCACCCTTATCAAACAGCCAGTTTTCGTAGCAAACGGTGACAACGACCTTATGGTCGACAGCAGCCTCTCGGCTGATATGGCGCGCCGCCTACCGAATGCCCAACTGACGAAATATCCCAATTCCGGTCATGGAGGCGTCTTTCAACACCACCAGGCTTTTGTATCTGCGGTACGGGATTTTCTATCTGACGGTTCTGAACAGTAAGTATTAAAAACCATGATGAATAACCGAACTATGAAAGCACTAACCTTCAAGCGCTATGGCAAATCACCCGACATCGGGTTAGCCGACATTCCCCGGCCCACGTTGAAGGCTGACGAATTATTGGTACAGGTCCACGCTGCCGGCCTGAACCCGATCGACAACATGATTCCGACGGGGATGTTCAAGCCTGTATTGCATTTCCAACTGCCAGCCACACTGGGTAGCGATCTGGCCGGCATAGTGACCGAGGTTGGTAGTAGCGTGACCCGCTTCAAGCCAGGCGATGCTGTCTTCGCCAGCATCTTCGATCTTGGCACAGGGGCGATTGCTGATTTCGCAGTTGTGCCAGAGTGCGCTGCCGCGCTGAAACCGGCCAATCTGAGCTTCGTGCAGGCCGCGTCGATCCCAATGGTCGGCCTCACCTCATGGCAAGCGCTGAAGGAGCGCATCAATCTTCACCCTGGACAGAAGGTATTCATTCCTGCTGGTTCGGGCGGGATTGGTACGTTTGCAATCCAACTGGCGAAACATCTTGGGGCAAAGGTGGGAACCACCACCAGTACAGGCAACGTTGAACTGGTGCGCGCTCTGGGTGCGGACGAAGTTGTGGACTACAAGACGCAGGAATTTGAGACGGTGCTGCGCGACTATGACGCGGTACTCGGAACCGTAAGGGGGGATGCGATTGAAAAATCCATGTCCATCCTCAGACCAGGAAGCCAGATCGTCTCACTCATTGGCCCATTGGATGCTGCATTCGCGCGTGCCAAACGGCTGAATGTCTTTTTGACCTTCGTATTCGGGCTGATGAGCCGCAAGATCATGCGTCTGGCAAAGAGGCGGAGCCTTAAATACTCGTTTCTTTTCGTGCATCCCAACGGTAGCCAACTCGCCGAAATCGGCAAGCTTCTGGAAGCTCAGCAAATTCAGCCGGTGATCGATCGGATATTCCCGTTCGAGGAAGCAAAGGATGCGCTTGAGTACCTTGCTCAAGGGCGCTCCAAAGGCAAGGTCGTAATCCAAATGTGATTGCCGCCCTGTTGCTCACAAAACCATCGACATAAAGGTAATCTCAATGATCACACGTCCGACCGTACTTATAACCGGTGCCTCTAGTGGCATCGGCGCCACCTACGCCGAGCGGTTCGCCCGTCGCGGCCACGATCTCATCCTTGTTGCGCGCGACAAATCGCGCATGGATGAGCTTGCATTTCGCTTGCGTAAGGAAAGCAAAGTGGCCGTTGAGGTGCTGCCAGCTGACCTGACAAGCTCGGCAGACCTGTCCGTCCTTGAAAATCGACTGCGCGATGACGCGAATATCGGGGTATTGATCAATAACGCGGGGATGGCCCAATCGGGTGGGTTCCTGGACCAGTCTGCCGACGCCATCGAACGCCTTATCACGCTCAACATCACCGCGCTGACGCGGCTCGCTGCTGCGATCGCGCCGCGCTTCACGCAGTCGGGCACCGGTGCAATCGTCAACGTGGGTTCGGTGGTGGGTTTTGCGCCCGAGTTTGGCATGTCGATCTATGGAGCGACCAAAGCCTTCGTGCTTTTTCTGTCACAGGGTCTGAGCCAGGAGCTGTCACCCAAGGGTGTGTACGTGCAAGCGGTGCTTCCGGCAGCGACCCGCACCGAGATTTGGGAGCGTGCCGGCGTTGACGTCAATACTCTCCCGGAGGTGATGGAGGTCGGTGAGCTGGTCGATGCTGCACTGATCGGTTTTGACCGTCGCGAGTTAGTAACCATCCCGCCGCTTCATATTGCTGAACGCTGGAGTGCGCTGGAAGGTGCGCGCCAAGGCCTGATGTCTGACATTCGGCAAGCCCACGCAGCTGAACGATATCAGCTACAACCTTGAGCGCGTGATTGTGTACGAATGATCGAATCCATCACCAAGGAAACCACTATGAACGACCGCTTGTTCACATCTGCCCAGCTCGGCAACCTCACGCTGAAGAACCGCATTGTCATGGCGCCGCTGACCCGCAGCCGCGCGATCGGAAACCTGCCCAATGAACTGATGGCAGAGTACTACCGCCTTCGGGCGGACGCCGGACTGATCATTACCGAAGGTACCTCTCCATCACACAATGGCCTGGGGTACCCACGTATCCCTGGCCTTTTCAACGACGAGCACGTGCAAGGCTGGCGAAGCGTGACCGATGGTGTCCATCAGGCCGGGGGCAGGATTTTTGTGCAATTGATGCACACAGGGCGGATCAGCCACCCCGCGAACCTGCCGGCAGGCGCCCGCGTCTTGGGACCTTCGGCGATCGCAGCTCCTGGCGAGATGTGGACCGACAGCGAAGGCATGCAGCCGCACCCAGTGCCCCACGTCATGAGCGAGGCGGACATTGCCCAGAGCATCCGCGAATATGCAGCCTCAGCCAAACTGGCGATACAGGCGGGTTTCGATGGCGTCGAGCTGCATGCAGCGAATGGCTACTTGATTGACCAATTCCTCAATACCGCATCCAACCAGCGTGATGATCGCTGGGGAGGCCCGGTCGAAAACCGCATCCGCTTCGCGGTCGAAGTCGCAAGGGCAACTGTCAACGCAATTGGCGCGGAGCGGGTTGGCATGCGTATCTCGCCGTATGGGGTCTTCAACGGCCAACTGCCAGATCCCGATATGGACGCGCTGTACCTGCACCTAATCAAGGAATTGAATGCGCTCGGTCTGGTCTATATTCACATCGTCGATCACAGCGCCATAGGGGCGCCGGAAGTCAGCCCAGAGTTGAAATCCGCTATCCGTGACGCGTTCAACGGCTTGTACATACTCTCCGGTGGCTACGATGTCGCTCGCGCCAATGCAGACCTCGACGCGCAGCGTGGCGACCTGGTGGCTTTCGGTCGTCCGTTTATCTCGAATCCAGACTTGGTCACCAAGCTAGCATCGGGACAGAACTTGGTAGAACCTGATAGCTCTACCTTTTACACCCCTGGAGAAAAGGGATATACCGATTATTGATGTCTGACGTCCCCTCCGAACTGCCACATTGAACCGAGGAAGGCGACTGACCGCTTTGGACCTCTTTTGCTGCTGAATCTTGGTTAACTTCGTTGTATTCAATGTCCGCAATGGGTCGATAGCAGCCGTTCGTGAAAGCATTCCCAAACGGACCCAGCCCTGTCCCGTTATCGGCCACGCAACCGTGGAGGTGCACTAAAGTCCAGCGAGGGCCTGTTCGAAAGCTGTCATAAATCGCCGTTCTCGATCGCGCATTCTGATGAGGGTATCGAAGGGTATTTCTGGGGGTACATTACCGCTAACCGGCAACGCTTGACTCTACCGTAAGGGGCAGACTTTACCCTTGGCACTTCATTACCTGGAGTTTGTCATGAAGAGCAAACGCATGCTCGTAATCCTCGGCCACCCTTCGAACGACAGCTTTTGCGGCGCTGTGTCCGAACGTTACGTCGAGGCCGCCACGCAAGCAGGCCATGAGGTGCGCTTGCTGCGCCTGGACACCCTGGATTTCGATCCGGTCCTGCACGATGGCTATAACCAGGTCCAGTTGCTTGAGCCCGATCTGATCGCCGCACAGAACGACATTACCTGGGCCGAACACCTGACATTTGTGTATCCGATCTGGTGGGGCGGCATTCCGGCGTTGCTCAAGGGGTTCTTCGACCGCGTGTTTCTGCCCGGTTTTGCCTTCAAGTACCGCAAGGGCTCGCCCTTCCCGGATAAGCTGCTCAAGGGCCGCACGGCTCACCTTTTGGTGACCATGGACACGCCGCCGTGGTACTACCGATGGGTGTATCGCATGCCGGGCCTGCACCAAATGCGCAAGACCACCCTGGAGTTCTGCGGCATAAAGCCCCTGAAAACCCTGACCTTCGGTCCGGTATTGGGCTCCAAGCCGGAACAGCGTGAAGCCTGGCTCAAACAAGTCCAGGCAGTCGCCAGCCGCTGATCGGCCCCGGTCGTGCCGTGCCCCTGCACTGCCCAGCCGAGCCTACCTGCTGCGACACCTTGTCCAAACTGGCTTCCAACCCCCTGACGCTTGTGCAAAGATGTCGCGCGCCTGTGCGAGCGCGCGACATCTTTTCGCTTCTGATGCGTCAAAAAGGGATTTTCATGTACATCGGCAAAGCCGCCCAGCTGTCGGGCACCACCGTCAAAAGCATTCGACATTACGAAGAAATCGGCCTGTTGCCCCCCCCGCAACGCGAAGGCAAGTACCGCATCTACAGCCAGCAAAGCGTAGAGCTGCTGACCTTCATCAAATGTGCTCAGCAACTCGGTTTCAAACTCAAGGAAATGCAGGCCATTCTGCAGGATCATCGCGGCCAGGAGCTGCCCTGGGATCTGGCCATGCAGGCCATCGATAACAAAAAGCAGGAATTGATGGGGCAGATCCAGGCGTTGCAGAAAGTGCATGACGGCTTGGTCGAGTTTGAGCTGAGCCTCAAAGATGCTCAGATGCAATGCCAGTTCGAACACCTGGAAAAAGCCCGCTGAATCCGCACCGCCGCCGCTGAACGGCCATGGCGCCCCGTGCCGTTTTCAACACGCAGGCGCCCCGGCGATTTAGCCTGGCACAGCCTCACCCCGCGGCTGCTCGCCCTCTTGCACTGCTGGTTGCGGCACAATCGAGGCAAAGAACCACGGCGAAATCAGCGTGACCAACAAAATGGTCATGAAGCCACTGGATGACAGCGCCAGTATCACCAGTACACCCAGGTCGATGACGGGTTTGTAGGCGGAGAACAGCAGCGCGACAAAGCCCATCGAGAAGATCACGACATTGACCACCGTCGAACGCCCGACGCCCTGCATGGCCGCCAGGATGGCTTCGTCGATCTCGGCGCCCTTCTGCACCAGCATCTTGATCCGTGACAGCAGGTGAACGGCGTAATCCACGACGCCCACCACCAGGAACGTCACCAGTGTGGTACCGATGTTCAACTCGATATCCAACAGGTACATGCTGCCGTACACCGTCACCGACGTGGTCAGCAACGTCAGCATGCCGAGGATGCCCAGGCGTACTGACTTGAGCCAGAACATCATCATCAAGGTCACGGCCAGCAACGCCAGCGAGAAGCTCAGCACCTGACCCTGGGTGATTTCCTGCAACACCCCGGTCCATATGTACGGCGTACCGGCATGGGTGACTTGCAGGTTGGCCGGTTTGTTGATCGCCAGCCAGGCGTCCAGTTTATCGAGCATCGCCTGGTAATCGCCCGCCACAGAGGAGGTCATGGTGAACAGCGTCACCGCCTTCGAGTAATCGGCATTGAGCACGTTCTGCAAGTCGGTGCCGCCACCGTTCTCGAACATCATGATGTGTTGCTCGATGAGCGAGTTGCCATCGACTTCGAAGGTCTCCGGTTTCCCGTCATCATCGACCACCGTCACCTGCTCCACCGCCTGCGGCACCCGCAGGAAAGCAGGGTTCATGTCGTTGAGCACGAGGTTCATGCGCTTGATGTAGGTCGCCACCGAATAGGTGTAACTCACGTTCGGCTGGGCCCTGATGAACTGGTCCAGACGTTCCAGGAACTGCACGGTTTCAGTGGTCAGCGCACCACGCGGAGTCTTGGTGTCGAAAGCGATCCAGCCCGGCGACGTACCCGCGACCCCGGCCCGGTTGATGAACTCGTCGGACATCCGCACCGGGCTGTCCTTCTTGAAGTAGGCAATGCCCGAGTCTTCGATATCCACCTTGAACGTGAACACCGTCATCATCGCCAACAACGGCAGGGTCACCAGCAATACCGGCTTGCGCCAGCGAATCAGCCAGGCACAGAACACCACCAGATAGTGGGAGATCAGCGACTCTTTGAGTTGCACTTTGCGCGGGACGGCATCTTTGCCCCAGATCGAAATCCACGCCGGGATCAGTAGCAACGAAATGATCAGCGCCGCCGTCAGGCCGATGGACATGAACACGCCAAAGTTGCGGATGCTGACAATGTTGTTGGTGGTGGAAATCAAGAACGTCGCAATAGTCGTGACCGTTGTCAGAACGACGGGCGTGACCATCAGGCGCTGGGTTTCTCGGTTGGCTTCGCGGAAAGACTTGCCCGAATTGAGCTGTTCGTAATACTCGGCCATGACGTGGATCGCGTCGGCACAACAGATGGTGAACAGGAACACCGGCAACACACTGGTGAGCAAGTCCATCGGTACACGCAGCAGCGCCATCAGGCCAAGGGTCCAGATGGTGCAGAACAGGATATTGAACAGCGGCAGCACCACGCCAAGTGGTTTGCGAAAGAAGAAAACCAGCAGAGAAGTCACCAACAGGAACACGATCGGGAACAGCATCGCCAGGTCGTGATCGATGATCTCCTGCTGGGCCGCAATGAAGATCGGCATGCCGGCGATGAATACCTCATCGGTGAACTCCGGGTGAGCGGCCTGGTACTTCGCGATGATCTCGCGGACCTGGTGATAGGCACGCAACTGGGCCTGAGCGTCGTCCTGTTTGGTACCCAGTTCGGCGACGACCATGGCGACTTTCTTGTCCGCCGAGACGACGCCACCAACCATCTGCTCGTTGCCCATGATCTGCGCTTCGACCTTGCTCGGGTCCATATCCAGGGCGTGCAGGGTCTTGTGGATCCACAACTCGCCATCGGCACTCAAGCTGATGTTTTCCAGGTCAGCCATCGAGGCCATTTCCTGGATCGGGTTGAGCCGCTCGGCAAGAAAGCTCAGGAACTGCAGGTCGTGGCTGTCCCAGTGCCGGGCAATCCCATGGTCGCGCAGCGCTTTGGCGGCAGCGTAATCGTTCTGCGAAAAACCTTCGGCGAGGATCTGCACCAGCAAGGCCTGGGCATCGGGATCGCCACTGTGGAGGCCAACGATGCGCTGCAGTTCTACACGGTCCTCATCGTTCGCCAGCATCAGCCGGCGTATGGCCTGGGACAACTCGAACTGCGCGTTCAGCGACGTGGTGTTGAAGACACTCTCGGGGTTGCTCAGCGCCACCATGACCGAGTCATATGTGCCGGTGAACTCGCGCTGCAAATCAATGATCGTCTTGCGCGCCGGGTGAGTGTCCTTGAGCAGATACGGATTGGTGTCCGACATCAGCGCGCCGAGGGTGTAGGTGAAGTAGGCGGTGATCGCCACCAGCACGAACACAATTGCCCGCGCATAGCGCTCGACGAAGTTCAGGTATCTTTCCATGAATGAGGGTTCCAGATGAATCGAGCGCGGCGCTTAGCGGGCAGACACGGTGTATTCGGGCAAGTCGCCGGCTTTCAGCCCACGCTTGATCGCGGTCTGCGTGAACAGGCGGTCGTCCAGTGCGACGTTGTACTGCAACTGGTTGAAGCGCAGCTGAGAGCGCGTACCGGCGATGAAGTCTTCGGTTTCGCTGAAGGTAATGCTGTCGATCTGGTCGATGGTTTCAGTCTTCAGAGTGCGCATCTGCTTGAACATCACTCCTTTTACATCGAAGAAGTCCTGGCGCAGCACCAGTGAGTTTTTCTTGTCAACCCAGACCTTGAGCTTGTTGTAGCCGGTCTTGGCCAGCACGGCAGGCGTCGCCGGCTCACGCTCGATCACGTAGCAATCGCGGCCCTGCAACTGCTCTTCGCCAACCAGCGTTTGGCGATAGTCTTCGGCGCGAATCTTGTCGAGGTCGGCATAGGAGTAGTCGCTACCCATGAACGCCCCGCGTTTGTCGGTGGTGGAAATCCTTCGGGTCTGTCGGCTGACCGGCAAATACATCCATTGGCTGTCTTCGAGGCCCAGGGCCTCGCGCGGGTTTTCGATGTGGAAGGCGACGTCACGCACATCACTCGGCGCGGAGAAATACATGGTGAATTTGTCGCTGTCCGGGTAATCCTTTTGCAGGTAGCTGAACTCGCGGATGCGGCTGTTACCTTGCTTGTCGATCAGAATCAGGGACACCTGGGACATGAAGCTCTTGCCGTCATCGCGGTCCCGGGCCTGGCGAATGATGTCGTCGGCCGTGCGTGTTTCAGCTGCCATGGCGGCAGCGGTGCTCAGCAACAGTGCGCTTACAGTCAGGGTCTTGAAGATGGGCATCATTGCGATTTCCTTTTCATTGTTTGAGTGGTTCGCACACCGGCACCGGTGTGGTCAGAACAGATAACCCGCGGACAAGCGCACCTGATCGCGGTTGGCGTAAGCACCGAACTGGCGGTCGGGCTTGCCGAAGAACACATCGACTTCGAGCCCCAACTTGAGCCAGTCCACCGGTTTGTAGGTGAAGATCCCCTGAACGAAGCTATCGTCCTGCGCTGGCGGCGACATGCCGAAAACCAGACGAGTCTTGAGGCGATCCTGGAACTGCGAGCCCTCGGCAGACACGGTGAACAGGTCGTCGCGTTTGTCCTGGACCATGCCGGGCTGCCAGTCGAGCAGCCGCTGATGTTGCCACTGCGTCGAGATCAGCCAGTCCCGCAACAGGTAATCGACGCCCAGCAGCGACTTGGTCATCGCCGTCTGGTCGCTGCCGTAAGCGCGGTAAGGATTGGTGACGCGCCAATTGTCGAAGTAAGCGACTTCACTGCGTACCACGATGCTGTGGCCGGCATCGATGGCCACACTGGCGCCGCCCATGGAATAGCGCGGGAATTGCCGTTCGAGGCGAATCAGGCCCTCTTCGGTCTGGCCTTCGACGGCGTAAACCGGGTCCTGCTGGCGGGCGTTGAGGACAACGAAGCTGACATCCACCGTGCCGACCCGGCCGTTGGCACTGGCGCCATAACCGAAGCCACTGTGACCGTCATAACCGGGCCGCGAATCGACCACAAACATCTGCGGATCGGGTGTGGCAAAGATCGGTGCATCGAACTCGCTGCCGACGGCCGGCGCCTGGTTTTTCACGAAATCAGTGATCACCAGCGCTTCGAGCTCCCACTCGGCGACCGGCTGCACCAGGCGAATCATCGGCACCGCGATGCGGCTGTCTTCCAACAGACCGATCACACCCTCGCGATAGTCCAGCGGATTGATCTGGTCGAGCACTCGTAATTCATCTGCACGCCCCCACACCACCTGCTGCCAGCCCACCGTCAGCTCGCCGTCGCCAACGTAGAGCCCCCAGTAAAGGTGCCGCCAATCGGCGGTCGCCCGGTAATCGTCCCGGGCTTGCGCACTGTAGGGATTGTTGCCGTCGTAACGGAAGTCATAACGGGCTCGGCCCTTGGCCTTGTAGTAGCCGCTGTCCCAGGCATCCTCCAGGCTGAACTTGAGGTACACGGCCTTTTGCGTGACCTGGTCGTCACCGTGCAGACGCACGGCCGTGGCTACGCCGATCTCCGCTTCATGATGCTCCGGCAACCACTCGGCGATCGCCACCGGCGAGCCGAGGCTGACCAGCGCGGCCAAAAGGCCGCGGTTCAATCCCAGTCGAGCCATGGCTACATTCCCAACCCGGCACCGCCGTCGATCATCAGGCTTTGCGCTGTGACACCACTCGCCTGCGGGCTCGCCAGATAACGGACCATGGCCGCCACTTCGTCGCCCTGAATGAAGCGCCGCAGGGGCAACTTCTTCTTGGCATTGCGCAGGATTTGCTCATGGGTGATTCCGGCGATGCGCGCCTGAGCCGCCAATTCGCCTTGCAGCATCGGGGTATCGATCCAGGCGGGCAGGATGGCATTGACGGTGATTCGCCGTGGCGCCAGGTCCAGCGCCAAGGCCTTGGTCATGCCGATGATGCCGTGCTTGGAGGCGCAGTAAGCGGTGTTGCGGACCTTGCCCGCTCGGCCGAGGATCGACGACATGTTGACGATCCGCCCACCATCCGCCATCAGTGGCAGGCACAACGAGGTGACGTAAAAAGTGCCGTTGAGGTTGATCGAAATCACCTTGTGCCAGTTGTCCAGGTCTTCGGGCTCGTTCTCGTCGCAGACCCCGGCGCTGTTGACCAGCACATCGACAAAGCCGACCCGGTTGGCCAGGCCCTTGAACAGAAGTTGCAGGCTGGCCAGATCGGCGATGTCCGCTTGATGGGTTTCGATGCGAGCGGCAAATTCGCCCTCGGTGACCCACCGCTGCAAGGTTGCCAGATCCCGATCAAGCAAGATCAAAAGGTGCTCGGCCTGGGTTGCAAAACTTTCCGCGACGGCGCGGCCAATACCATTGGCCGCGCCGGTAATCACAATCGTGCGTGCCTGGCTCATAGCATTTTCAATCCGCCGTTGACGGGCAAGACTTCGCCCGTGACGTACAGGCCGCGCTCGGCCAGATACAGTACCGCGTCGGCAATTTCTTCAGGCCGGGCGAACCGTTTGATCAACAGCCGCGACTGGATTTCCTGCTCATGGGCGCCGACCAGGGCTTCGCTCATGTCGGTGCTGACGATGCCGGGCGCCACCGCGTTGACCCGGATGTTGCGCGGCGCCAACTCCACCGCCAGTGCGCGCGTCAATGCTTCTACACCGCCTTTGGCCGCGGCGTAGTTGCTCTGGCCCTTGCCGGGCTTTTGCGCGGCTACCGAACTGAGGTTGACGATGCACCCGCTGCGTTGGCGCATCATGCAGGGCAGCACCTGCTGACAGCACAACAACGTGCCGATCAGGTTGGTCTGGATGACCTCGGTGATGTCGCTCAACGACTGCGTGGCGAGCAAACCGTCACGGGTAATACCGGCGTTGTTGACCAACAAGTCGATACGCTCGAAACGCTGCTCGACCCGTTCAAAAAACGCCTGAATGCTCTGCGCATCCTTGACATCACACTGCACAGCCAGGCACTCCCGGCCGAGCCCTTCGACCTGTGCCTGCAAGGCAGCAGCTGACGCCTCGTCACGGACATAACTGAAGGCAACCTGATAACCCGCGCCGGCCAGGGCCAGCACGACGGACTTGCCAATGCCGCGACTGCCGCCGGTCACGACAGCTATTTTCTGAGTCATGACCGCTCCTTAAAGCGAGTTTTGAGTTTTGAATTGCGCGAGGGTGAAGCCGTGGGTCGCGGCCAGTGCGCGGACCTGCTGAACTTGCTCACGGCTGATATCGCCGTAGGAGCCGTGCTGGCTCATGCCAGACAAGCCCATCAACACCGACTCGGCCATGCACGCATACAGCTGACCTTTTTTCAGGTAGGCCCGCACGTTGGGCGCCAGGCCGTCGTCGAACGGCGTCTGGACGATGCCGCCGTGCATGTAGAGCACGTCCTCGCGTTGGCTCGGCATGTCTTGATGAACGTTCAGCGGCACGGCGATATCGCAAATCACGCTGCGCTCGGCGAAATGTTCGGCGCCGAGGAATGGCTGAGGCGCATTGGCCGCGCACAGGACAACCCGTGCGCCCTTGAGGGCGTCGAGATCGTTGGTGACCGTGATGAAAGCGTTCGCGCCAAGGCGCTCATCCACCAGACGGGCGATGTGCAAACCGAGGTCGGCTTTTTGTCCATGTGAGCGCAACAAGTCACAAAAACCATCAAGGCTCAGCAGTCGCTGCGCCAACCGGTCGTTTTCGGCTGTGCCCTTGAGGATCGAACGGGCCGCGTCGGCGTAAATCAGTTGGGCAGTTTTCTCCAGGCGCCGAACCGAGCCGTCACGACCGCTGCCAATCAGAATCAGGTGATCGACGGTGGCGGACAGCACCGAGGCATAGGTCGAGGCAACGTTACCGGCGGCACCAACAACGGCAGCGGTTTGCTCGCGCAGTGCCAGGCCTTGCTGAACACAGCCTTGCTCGATGGCTTCGAGCCCCATGCCGATGGTCAGGGCATTGCCGGACGTCAGCGCCATGTCGGCAATCTTCAGCGCCTGACAATTGTTGGTGACGATCGAGGTGTACATCCCGAGACCGGCGATGCTGCAGCCGTCGGCGCGGGCATCGGTGACACGCCTGCCGACTTCTTCGCGAATGCTGTCCAGGTCACCGCTGAGGATGTACTCGGCCATGGCATCCGAATCCATGCACAGCGGGTACAACGTGAACTCCACCGCCATGCCGAGGCGCGACCGAATGATCACCGGGCCGACTGGCGCAGCGCGGCGTTCAGGCTTGGTGCGGTTGATGAACGTGCGTTTCTGTTCCGGGCTCAGGGCTGCCAGCGAGGGATCGACGTCACCGAGGATATCGGCATCGATCAGGTGGTTGATGAACGCTACCCGAGCGACGACTTCGACCTTGGCATCGATGTTTTCAACGGGCTCGGCCATCCGAAAATCGTCCTGACGGGCTGGCACAGCGGGAATCGAGTCCGCGCAGATACCCGCCGCCAACGGCAACGCATCGCCACGGCGCAGCATGTCACAGACCCGTTGCAAGGCACCGATCAGCCCGTCGATTTCGCCCAGGGTGATACAGGCTGGAGGCTCCAGGCGAATCACGTTGGAGTTGCTGCCCGACGGTGCTACCCGCAACGCTTCGAATTGCAACAGGTAGCCGGCGATCAAGTAACCCAAGGCATCGTTGTACTGGGCCGACGCCTGTACCAGCGAGCTGCTGACACTCAGGTCGTGCAATTCCAAACCCACCAGCAAGCCGCGCCCGCGCACATCGGCGATCACATCCGGATAGGCCATCTTCAGTTCATTGAGCGAGGCTTTGAGGTAGGCGCCCTTGGTGCGTATGTCTTTGAGCATCGCGTCGTCATTGGCGAACAACCGGCGCAATGCCGACAGCGCGATATGGCAGGACGGATCGTCCTCGGCGAAGGTCGAGCTATGGATGTAGCTGAACTCGCCTTCGTAGTGGCTGCTGCGGATCACCGTCGCGGCGATTTTCATCAAGCCGCCGCCGAGGGCCTTGGACAGGCAGTAATAGTCGCCTTGCAGGTTGAACTGGCTGCTGGCAAGAAACGTCCCGGCGCGACCAAAACCTGACTGCACTTCATCGATCACCAGCGGGCACTGTTGCTCGTTACACAGCTTGCGCAGCCCCAGGTAGAACTCGGCCGCGAACTCGTTGATACCGCCTTCGCCCTGAATCGGCTCCATCAACACGGCGGTAATCGCGCTGAACGGCAGTTTCAGCACGTTCAGGTGTTCGCCGTCCCATTGCAGGCTCAGCCAATGGTGCGTGTGCCGGGCCGGCAATTCCTGCAACTGATGGGGCTGCTGGGGGTCGATGAACTCGACGTTCAGACCAAAACGGGCAAACGGCGCGCGGTACTGACGGCCATAGGTCAGTTGCACGGTATTGACCAATTTGCCGTGGAAGCTGCCGCGCAGGGCGATGAATACCGGTTCGATGTGCAACTGCGCCAGGTTGTGTTGGCGAACGGCTTCAACCACCTGACGCAAGGTCACGCTGTTCAGAGTGGCTGGCAGGACACCTGCAGGCAGGTCGAGGTCGGCCACATCCAGCTCGCGATAAGCGCGTTCGCTGGCGGTCAGGCTGGCCAGGGTGAAATCGATGTCGTCGAACTGCTTTTGCAGGCTCTTCTGGCGACGGAACTCCGCGTGCTTGACGGCAATTTCCACCGCCTCCGCGCCACTGTTGGAGAAAGTCGAAATGTAACGTTCGGTGTTCTTCAGTTCGCGATTGAAGGCGTCGCTGAGCTCTCGCCCCAATTGCCCGGCCGCACCGCGGATCGACATTTGTGCGTTGAACGGCACGTCACTGCGCAGCAGCGCACAGAGCTGATCGACAAACTGTGGGTCGTTGTGGCCGAACAGTGCCGCACCGTAACCGCCGAGAAAGTCGGTGACCGTGACCATGTCGCCCTTGGGGTTGCGGTAGAACAACTGGCTACCGAGGGCGCGCTGAAACTCACACTCCAGGCCCAGTGCCTGGAGCAGGCCGACGAATTTGGGCCGAACGAAATCGCGATAATCCATGACTGTCATATCCCTGAAAGTAAAAAATAGGCGGTAGTCAGCGTCAGTCTTGAGTGACCTTTGCGCTGTAGAGCACTTGATAGGCGGCGCTGAATCCGTTGTCGTCGCGGTTCAGCACCAGGCAATGCTCAAGGCTCGCGGCGTGGGGCGCGCCCTGAATAAACGGCAGGTTTGCCACTGGCTGCTGCAAACCGGCAATCGGCGGCACGCTTTGGGCCTGCAATGCGCAACGCGCAAGCATCAGATCCACCAGGCTCGGCGCTGCGCTGAGAATGCCGTTTATCGCCAACCCGCTGGTGATGTGCGAAGCGCGCGCAAGGGCCAGCGTCTGGCACAACACGCGGTCTTTGTGCGCATCGCCGGTGCCGCTGCACACCAATAGATCGGTTGGGCTGTCGGGCAGGCTCAAGCGACCGAGGGTGGCATGGGCCGTCATGTCGGCGAGGCACGCCTGAGGGCCGGCCGGCAGGTCTTCGCGCCGGCGCAGCACCAATGCTGCCGCGCCCTCCCCGGCAATGCCACCGGTGCCCCGAAGGTCAAACGGCAGCAGAGTGTTCGAGCCGTTGGCGCTGATGACCCCCGCCTGGACCAACCCGGACAGCGCCAGGGCATCCAGTTCGCTGCCCGCACCGACAACGATTGCCGCGTCGATTCGGCCATCCTGCAAAGCGGCCGTAGCCTCACGCAAGGCTGCCAGGTTGCCGGCGACACCTTGCATATAGGCGTTGCACTCACCCACCAGTCTCAGCGCCAGGCTGGTGACACCCAGCAAGCAGTTGCTCAAGCCTTTGAGCACCAGAAAAGGGTCCTGGGCACGGTCTTGCAGGATCCGTTTGGCGAACGCCGCCATGTCGGCGACGCCGTCCTGCCGACAGCCGAGCAACAACTCGGCATAGGATTCCAGAGACGGATGGGTGTAGCCGCCCTGACAGCAATACAAACCGAAACGGACATCCGGCTGCTCATCGGCCAGGCCTGCTTCTTCCAACGCCTGACGTACCGCGCTGACACCCCAGATCACTGCCGGCGTGCAGTAACGCTGAAGGTTTTGCGCAAGGTCTTGTCGGCTGCGTTGGTGGTCCTGATCCTGAATTTGCCCGAACGCCACCACGCGTTCGCTGCTGAACCTTCGGGCGTTCAGCGCCGTAATTGCACTGCGCCCCTCGTTCGCAGCTGCCCAGAAAGATTCGACACCCCAGCCGCTGGGCAACACGCAACCCGCACCGGCAATCGCGACCGCCTGTTTCATCGCGGCGCCTCCCGGTACTTGCCCAGCGCCAGTGAAGTGTTGAGGCCGCCGAAACCGAAGGAGTTGCTCAGGGCAACGTCGACCTTGCGCTTGACCGCTTGATGGGCGCAGTAGTCGAGGTCGCATTGTTCATCGGCATCATGCAGGTTCAGGGTCGGCGTGACCCGATCATCCCGGCAGGCCAGGGCCGTGAGCATGAACTCCGGTGCTCCGGCGGCCGCAATCAGGTGGCCGAACTGGGATTTGTTGGCCGTCACCAGCAACCGCCGATAATGTTCGCGCTCGGCGAACAGGGTCTTGATCGCCAGGGTTTCGGCGGCATCGTTGAGGGGTGTCGACGTACCGTGGGCATTGATCAGATCGACCTGTTGCGGCTTCAGCCCGGCATCTGTCAGGGCCGCCTGCATCGCCAGCACCGCTCCCCGGCCCTGCGGGTCGGGTGCGGTGATTTTGTAGGCATCCAGGCTGCTGCCGAAACCCAGCACTTCGGCGTACGGCGTTGCCCCTCGGGCGAGCGCCCGTTCGAGGGTTTCGAGCACGACAAAACCACCGCCTTCACCCGCAATCAAGCCACTGCGATGGCGGTCGAACGGCCGACACAGTTCGGTGCCCCAACGCTGCTCGCTGCTGGCGGCGCCGAGCAGATACAACGCGGTCATGGTGTCCAGGCTCAGCACCGAATCGGCGCCCCCGGCAATGGCCAGCTCGACCTCGCCGCGACGGATCATCTGGAATGCATTGCCGATGGCCTGGGATGCTCCCGCGCAGGCGCTGCTGATATTGATCACCGGGCCTTCACTGCCGATACCATCGGCAATCACCCGCGCAAGGCGGTCGTTGCTCTGACACAGTGAACTGTCAGGATCGACCTGCGCCTGTCGCGCCATCAATTGAGCCCAGGACGGTGCCTGCGCCGGGTCATCCGCCAGGCTGAGCAGCATGTCCTGCAAACGATGAGCAGGTGCGCCGGACGCTGACAATACCGCCGCGCCACGCAACTGTTCGGGGCTCAGGCCACTGTCGGAAATGGCTTGGGTGGCCGCGACCCAACCAAAACGGGTGCGTTTTTCCAGCGACAACCCCCAGGCCGGATGGTCTTTCAAGTGTGCCGGCATCAAGCCCATATCCACGGGTGCTGCGTAACGCACAGGGAACGCACCCGCCTCGACGCCTTCCGGTTGCCATGGCCGAATGCAATGCTCGCCGGCCAACATTTTTTGCCACATGGACTGCCACTCGAAACCGAAGCCGGTGACGGCGCCCATGCCCGTGATCACGATCCGTCTGGGGCTCATGGGTAACTCTCCATTGTCTCTGTGTCCGACGACGTTCTGGCCAGCAGCACCGCGCCCCAATGCCCACCTCGGCTATGTTCGAGCAACAGCGTGTAACGGCTGCAATCCAGTGCCCAGGTCACAGCGATTTCGCTGAGCAAGGCGCTGGCGCCCAAGTCACCTACCAACGCCCTGGAGTGTTCGAGGGTGTGCCCCGATAGGGTGAACAACGCGGCAATCTGCGGGTCCTGTGCATCAGCGACGACTTGCCCGACATCACTGAGACACAGTTTTTCGTTGCTCAAAGCACGCTCGATGACGTCGCGACCAACAGCCAGCCCACGCTCGGGTTGCGCGCTGTAACCACGGGCAAACCCGGCAATGCGCAACGCAGATTGAGCACCGCGGCCCGGCTTGGTCGTCAGCAACAGTGCCGCAGCACCTTCGCCGAAAACCCACGGGCCGGGGTTCACAGGTGGGTGTGTAGCGTCACGCAGGTACAACGCCGGGGTGATGTTCGGGCTGCTACTGACGACGACGGCAGCATCGGCACGGCCTTCGCTCAGATGGGCGGCGGCCTCCATCAAAGCATCCAGTCCTGCATTGCCCTGGGAGCAAAAACCGCCCATGGGGCCCTTGCAATGCAAGGCCTCAGCCGCGTGGGCCATAACGCTGCTGTTGAGCATCATCAGCGCATGCAGCGGCGGTGTGTGGGCAAAGAATTGCGCCAACAGATCCGCCGGTTGTGCGCCAATGGCCTGCACTGCATCCCAGCACGAACTGGGGCCATCCACTTCCGGAATGGCAGCGGTCAATGCGATCCGCTCATCGGGCAGTTCCAGCCCACGCAAGGCCTCGGCGAGACGGCCGGCGCAATACAGCAGGCGGGCGCCCTGAGGCTCGAGGCTGCGGGACAATTTGCGGTCGTACACACCAGCCGGCAAGGCGGGCGCTGCAACACAACGGGCCAGGCGTGCCGGGTCGAAATCCAGCGGTTGCGCGGCCTGAGGTTGACTGTCACGAGGCGCACATTCAGTACCGGCGGCGTTGAGTACCGACGCTGCAGTGATATAAACAGCAGTTGAATTGGATCTGGTCATGTCATGCCCTGCCCAGCACCAACGAACTGTTCACGCCACCAAACCCGAAGGAGTTTGAGAGCACGACATTGATCGGTTGCTGCAACGGTTCGCAAAGGAATTTCAACTCCGGAAATTCGGATTTTTCCGGCTGAAAATTGAGGGTCGGCAAAGCCACGCCCGACTGAATGCTCATCAACGACAGCACCGCCTCAATGGCACCACTGCCGGCCAACGAATGCCCTACGGCAGATTTGTTGGCGGTGAACGTCATCTGCTCCAGGGTTTCGCCGAACACCTGCGCCATGCCCAGGGCCTCGCAACGGTCATTGGCCTGTGTCGACGTACCGTGAACATTCACATGGTCCACAGCCGCACTGGGCAGTTCGGCATCGGCCAGGGCCGCGGTCATGCAGGCGGCGTACTTGCTGCCATCGCGGCTGCTGGAGGTGATTTTCTCTGCCTCGCACAGATTCGCGTAACCCAGCACCCGGCCCAGCGAGCGGGCCTGACGACGCTCGGCATGCTCGCGGGATTCCAGCACCAACAGCGCCGCCCCTTCACTCAGCACAAAACCGCAGCGGTCTGGCATGAACGGCCGGCTCTGTTCTTGTGGGGAAAAGTCCACTCGCTGGCAGAGTGCGCCCAGCCCATCAAAGCTGTAGTAGGACAATTCATGGGCCATCAACTCCACCGCGCCACACAACGCCAGGTCGATCTCGCCACGGGCGATCGCTCGATAGGCGCTGCCGATGGCCATGGTGCCAGCGGCACAGGCATCGGAATGTGTGGAGATATGGTCACGTACACCCAGCCATTCGGCGAGATGGCGGGTTTGCTGATCAACCCGCCGAGCGAACGCCCCACCGCTGAGGGTGTGGTTATCCAGGTACTGGTCAAGATCGACCCGCCCCTGATCGTCCATGTAACGGCTGGCGTCCCGCAAATCACCGCTCATGCAGTATTTATTGGCCCCGACGAAAATACCGCTGGCGACCCGGGCAAATGCGCCGTCGGCCAACCCGGCATGGGCCAACGCCTGACGGGCCACGTAATGCGCCAGCCATTCCTGGCGGGAGGTGGTCTGCAGATCACCCGGAAAGGCCGCAGCGATCACCTGCCATTGTTGCTCATCGATAAACCCGGCCGCCGGGTTCGCAAAGCCCAGTTCGACAAACGCCGGGTGCTGGCGAATGCAGGAACGGTTTTCGCTGATCGTCGTGAACAGCGAGGCTGCATCCAGTGCCGTGGGAGCCACCAGGCCATAGCCGGTGACCAGAACCTCTCGGGCCTGCATCAAGGCAACCCCTACACCGAAGCCTTCAACTGGGTGGCTGCGTACTGCTCAACCAACAGACGCGAGATCGAGTCACCGTCCAGAGGGGTCAGACGAGCACTGCAACCGCCACACACCACTTGTTTGCGTTCATTGAGTTGGGCATGCACCGCGCCACACTCAGGGCAGGTCTCGGGGAGGTAGTTGAAAACGTTATGGCATTGCTGCGCCCAGTTACGCACGGTGGTGGCCGAGAAGACATCGCCCGGCTGCATGCCCGCGTGCAACTGGCCCGGCACATAAGCGCTGAGGCTCTGTTCCAGCAAGGCCACGCCGTCCTGCGTGATTCGGCCTTTTTCGACAAACCGGGTGGCGTCGCCGAACACCGCTACCGCGTGATCCAGCACGCTGGTTTTCGGCAAGGTGCAACCGTACTGACGGCCCAGCTGGAAGCTCAGGTCGACGATATCCAGCGAGTCGGCGCCGAGGTCGTCAACGATACTGCTGTGCTCTGCCACGTCGGCCCGGTCCAACACCAGCAACTGCGCAAGAATCTCCTGTGTACTGCTGATAACGCTGTCCAATTCCAAGGGATTGTTCATTGATTGTTTCCCTACAAAAGCCGCATTGAATGAATAAATTCATCGGGCCAAAAAATGCTGTTTTCAGGCCAGATATATCGAGGGCCGGGAGTCTAAAGTCTCCCCCTAAGGGGAGAGTCAACGTGCCATCATCGCTTTTTGCGAGAAATCCCGACGCGCCCTGGAACCTTTGATTTATGCAGTTCAATGGTGCTTGGAGAGGGATCGTAAAATGACAAAATCGATTACTTGAAACAGCACGATAGTTCCAAAAGTGGGATATAACCGTGCCCGCAAGCACCAGAGGCATCATGCGCAACGACCTGCTGTTTGCGGTATTCGTCGCTATCGTCATCAACCTGGCGATCTGGATCGTCGGCGCGGAAATCCTGCAGCCCAACGGCATCGAGGTGAAAACGCTCGGCGACCCGGGCAAGGCGTTAGAACTGTTCTTCGGCCCGATCGGCTGGTACATCTTCTTCGTAGGCGTATTCGCCACTTTGTTCGCCAGCATGAAATACCGCAAAGCGCGGCAAGAGTTGATAGCCAGGGCCAGGACGCGCATTGGGGACTACCTGTATCCCCAGATCAGTGATGAAGTGGGCGGTAGGCGGCGCTTGGTCGACCAGCCGCCAATCCTGTTCCATATCCATGAAGCCGGTTTTGCCAAGCGCGTGAAGCTGGCTCTTGAGGATTACCGCAGCTCATTGCTACCCGAGCGCAGATTTCTCTACGACCGTTATCGCCTCGAGGACTTTGCAGTAAAAGCCGTAGGCATCGGCAGCGTGGGCACGTTCTGCTTCGTTGGCTTGTTCTTTTCGGCTGAAAACCATCCGCTGCTGCTGCAATTCAAGGAAGCCTGCCCATCAGTGCTGGCGCCCTATGCCGGCAAGAGCGAATTTGCCAATCAAGGTCAGCGCATGGCTCCAAGTCCGAGTTTCTGTTCATCCTTGTGCTCTTGTCCCTTGCGAAACCGGCGTCGCGCCGGAAACACCAGTCATCACCATCCCCGCCAACTAGTCCGGCAGCGGATACAGGCTTTGCAGCAAGAGGTCCTGTGCGGACTGTGGACCTAGGTAGCGAACGAACAGCGCCTCACCTTGCGGCCCCGAAAGGGCCTGACTCAAGGCGGTATCCACCAACAAGCGAAAATCTGCATCTCCCCTTGGCATCGACAACGCCACCCGGCTCATGACGAACAGGTGATCCGGAACCCACAGCTGGTCGCGTTCGGCTTGCCGGGCCTGGTGGGCCAGCAGGACCACCCTGTCTCCGAGGAATGCGTCGACCTTGCGGTCGGCCACCCGTTGCACCCCCTCCTCGTACGTCGACACTTCCTCGAGCGTGGATTGCAAGCCAAGCTGGCGAATCCGCTCATGGGCCCAGCGGCTGCTCAAGGTGCCACGCAATACGGCGAAACTGTGCTTGCTCAGCCCTGCATTGATCGTCGCGCGCCAGCGCGGGCCGGTATTGTCCGTGCTACCGCTGAGGGGGCTGAGCAAGCTGGCAGGTGCATCGCGCCTGACCAAAGCCGCGAGGCCGGAGGTAAACACCGGAATGGAAAAATCCAACGTGCCTCGTCTGGTTTTGGTTTCCACAATAGGTGTACACAGCAGGTCGACCTGCCCGTTGCCCACGGCCCGAACAGCCTCTGGCTCTGCCAGTGAGTGCCAGCGCACCTGCAAGCCAGCGAGCCCTGGCAATTCCCGAATACGTGCGACGACTGCTTGGCAAAGGTCGATGGAATACCCCTCCGGAGCCTGATCGCTGCCTGATGAGAAGGGTGCGAACCCCTCCATGAATCCGAGGTTCAGCACCTGCTCCTGGCGTAACCGGCCCAACGTGTCGGCAGCGGCGACGGTGCTGTCCGCTGACGCGCACGACAGCAAACTGACAAGAAACCAACCGGTCACTTTCGATCCGCGCTTCATGGCGCACCTCCGATCATGTCCAGCGCCTTGACGAAACGTTTGGCAATGAAGCCGAACAGCAGGTAACCCAGCGCCATGATCAGTGCCGCACCGAATACGGCTTCCAGGCCCGAGGCGTACAGTGCGTAGAAGCAATAGCAAACCGCGACCACCATGATTGCGCTGTTACGGCGAAAAATGGCTGCCTGTACCTGGGCCTTGTACATGATCACCAACAGCCCGGTCAGCGAGGTGATGTAGGGGATGATGTTGGTCACGGCAGCCAGGTTCACCAGTTTGCTGAACTGGGCGCTGGCATTGGGCGAGAGCGTCGACAGGGCAATGAGGCTCTGCAGCACCGCGCAGGTCAGCATGCCCGCCAGTGGCACGCCACGGGCCGTGGTGCGTGTAAACAGCGTTGGGAAAAGCCCCTGCCCGGCGGTGACCCTGGCGGTTTCAGCCAAGGTGAACTGCCAGCCAAGCAACGAACCGACGCAAGCGATCACCGCCAATGCCATGATCACGTTGCCGACGGAGTCGTTGAACATCTGTGCATAGACCATGGCGAAGGGCGCGCTGGCGTTGGCAAGCTCCGGATTCGGCACGATGCCCTGGATGACACTGGTCGAGAGGATATAGATCACCGCCGCGCCAAGGGTGCCGAGCAAGCATGCCAGAGGCACATTGCGCTTCGGATTTTCCACCGCGTCGGAGTTCTGCGCAGCTGATTCCATACCCAGAAACGCCCACAAGGTCAGTGGAATGCTGTTGGTTATGGCCTGAGCCACCGGCATTTGACCTGGGTTCCAGGCGTCCTGGAAGGTTGCGAGGCTGAACCAGTACCAGCCGATCAAGCTCAAGCCGGCAACCGGGACGATGACACCCCACACGCTGACCGCGCCAATACGACCGGTAACCTCGGCGCCACCCAGGTTGGACAAGGTGGTAAACCAGATCAACGTCACCGCTCCTGCCAGTAGCGGCCCGCCGCCACTGCCAAGCCAGGGTATGAAAGGCGTGAGGTAGCCCACGGCGGAAATGGCGATGGCCACGTTGCCAATCATCAGTGACAGAAAGTAAAGGTAGGAGCACAGAAAGAAAGCAGACTTGCCATGGGCTTGTTCACTGTAGGCAGACATGCCACCCGATTGCGTGCAGTAGATGCCGCATTGCGCGAAACAGTAGGCGATAGCCATCGAGCCTATGGCCGTGATCACCCAGGACAACAGCGAGACAGCGCCGATCTGCGCCATGCTCGCCGGCAGCATGATGATGCCGGACCCCATCATGTTCACCGTGACCAGTGTCGTCAGTCCGACCAGGCCCATTTTCTTTGCTTTTTCACGCATGGCGGCAACCTCCGCGAAAGCCTGTCGAAGAACCGATCGTCACTTTCCAACGCTGCGTCCCAACCGACGGGCCCCAGGTGCAGCGCTTATGCCGTGCAATACCTCGCTGAGCACGACGCAAGCGATAGTCGTGGCGATGATCGTGCTGCCCTCTTGCAACCGTGCATCGAGTACCAGCACAGCGAAAACGATAGACGCTAGACCACGCGGCCCGAACCAGCCAATGAACAGACGGCTATCGGCAGTCAGTTCGCTCCCGGCAAGGCTGACCCAGACAGGCACCATACGCACCAGCGACAGGCTCAGCAGCGCGTAGAACCATACCGAGGGCGACAGGATTTGCGAGGCCTTGGGCGCAGCGTAGGCACCGAACACCACCCAGGTCAGCAGCGAAAGCGCTTCACCGCAGGATTCGCCGGTCTTGAGCAGCAGTTGCGTTTCCCGATTGAACAGGTACCCCGTAAGCAATCCTGCGCAGAATGCCGCGATGAAACCGCTTCCGCCCATTGCCTGGGCACTGGCGAAACTCAGCAACGCCAGGGCGGGCATTACCAGTTGTTGCCATGACTCCACCTGCAGGCAGCGGCGCTGCGAAAGACGCAACAACCCTCCCACCATCAGCATCGGTGGGGGCCAGGATTGTCGACAACAGGGCCATTTCCAGCCAGGGCATGCGTGGAAACATCAGCCACGCAGCTAGCCAACCGGCGACCAGGGACAGCGGCAAGCCGATCGCCAGCAGGCGCAGCGGCAGGCTCCGGTTGCGGCGTAACTGAGCACATGACAACCCACCGTGATCGACACGACTGTATACAAACGCTACCACTGCGTCCGTGGCGCGGCGATCCCAAAGGCGGCAGAAGTTATCTAAGGTCAACAGTTGAAGTCATTAACCTGCAAGACCGCTGCGCATCGGGCGGTGCCAGCCCCAATGCCCTCGACATCGACCGCAAGCATCGTCATGGAACTGACCTGTGCTTGGCTTTTATCAAGTCCAATTGGCGGTGGCAGCGTAATTTGCCAATGAACATTGCCCGGCTACGGACAAGAATCATGAACCGCCCCGCTCCCTCACGCGTTCGCCTGTATGACGAACAAGATCTCGATAGCGTGCTGCGTACAATGGCGTATCAGGCCCTGGCGCTGATGCCTGCGCAGCCCCTGGTACTGGTGGGAATTCAACGCCGAGGTGAGCCTTTGGCGCGGCGCCTGCAACTGCACTTGCAGCAACTGACCGGAACTGCCGCGCCACTGCCGCTCTACCCGATCAAGGTCAAGCGCTACGCCGACGACCTCAGCCTCCTGCATGCCCATACGCAGCTCACCGAGAACCCTGAGCTGGCCAACCTGAATCTGGCCGAAACCACCTTGCTGGTGGTCGATGACGTGCTGTACGAAGGGCACTCCCTGCTGCGCACCTGCGCTTACCTGGCTGAGATTGGGGCGCGACGGGTACTCAGCGCGGTGCTCGTTGACCGTCACGCCTGCCGCCAACCCGTGCATGCACACATCGTGGGCATACACCTGCAAGTCGCCGAGCAGGACATCGTCGAATGTCATGTGCCGCCTTTCGAAGCGGATTTCAGCGTGGAAGTGATTCGCCACGGCCGAGCCGGCGACACCGCCTGAATCAATCGGCTGACGGGGGCCTGACTGTCAGAACGCTGCACGGGGCATGATTGACGAGCCGTTCGGTAGTATCGCCGATCAGCTTGGCCCAACGTCTGGGCTGCACCACGCCGACCACCACCACATCGACCTTCAGCGTGGGGACGAGAGACTGAATGACGCACAGCGGCGCACCTTCGATAAAGTAGCGCTGCGCATAGGGAATGCCATGGATATCGGCCAGTTCATCGAATGGTAGCTGGAGTGACTCGCGCACTTGCTCCGCCCATGGCGCTGCCATGTCGGGATTGGCCAGCATGGCCAACGGCAGATCGTAAACCGACAGCAGATGGACCTGGCCGTTGCATGGGCTCGCCAGTTGCCGGCCTGCCTCCACCAGTGCGTGGTTCAGCGCTTGCTGCGCAAGGTCCGCCTTGGCCACATCCACGGCCACCAGTATGTTCGCGGGCATGGCCCTGGCCTCGGCAGGCACGAGCAGCAATGGCACCTTACTGGTATGCAGCAACACATGGTCAACCGAGGATTTGTCGTTCAGGCCAGGTACCGGACTGGCGGGGAGCCCCTTGATCACCAAGTCAGGCGCAAAGCGTGCAATACATGCCGGTACGAGGTCACGCGCCATGGAGCTTTCCAGCGCTTCGAAGGTGGTGTGCAACCCTGCGGGCGCCTGCTCGTCGAGCAATGCCTTGAGCCCGGCACTGAAGTGCGCGAACGCGGCTGAAGGTTGTGAAGCTTGCTGCCCTGGCTCGGGCAGGCCAGGCTCAGTGGTGGTGTGGATGCCCAGTACGTGCAACAAGGCACCTGACGCTCGAGCCAATGCCATGGCCCGATGCATCGCGGCATGGGCCTGGACCTTGGTCATGACCAGAAGAATCCGGCGGTACGGGCTCATCAGCCACCTCCTGGCGCGAATATGGGGTGCCGCACCGCTGTCATTATCGAAGCTGCCGCTCAGCCAATCTTGATAAATATCAAGGCCATCAAGCCCCAGTGCGTCACCCTTGGCCTGTACCGGTGGGCCTTCATCGAGGCTGCCATCGCCGTGGAGGCCATCATGAACGCTTACTCGCGACTGCTACTGATCTGCCATCCAGACCTGCACCCCTCGCCTGCCTTGACGCGTGCTCAGGCGCTGGCCAGTACGGCAGGCGCCACCTTGCACCTGGTGGTGCTCAGTCAACTGCCCTCACGCCTGGCCACCCTGGACCAGGTGCTGCGCAGTAATGCCCGCAAGCAGGACGCCGAGCACCGCAAGGCTTGGCTCGCCGACCAGGTGAAGGCGCTGGGCGAACTGGGCATTACCGCCTACGCCGAGACACTGGACGATGAAGACCCGCTCAAGGACTTGATCCGGCTGGCCCAACTGCACCGGGTGGAGATGGTAATCAAGGACATCAGGCACGAAACCGCCTTGAGCCGTGCCCTGCTCACCCCCTTGGACTGGCAACTGCTGCGCGGTTGCCCGATCCCGATGCATCTGGTGGCCCAGGCTGAAACCAAGCTGCCAGCGCGCATCCTTGTCGCCGTGGATCTTGTCGAGCACGACCCGGTGATCGACAGGCTCAACGACCACATCCTGCAATCGGCACAGGCACTGGCACAGCGATGCAAGGCGCAACTGCACCTGCTGCAGGCCTATGAACCCAGCACCAGCTTCGTTGCCTATGCCGCCGCACCCGTGGCCTGGACTGACAGGCTGGTAGAGGAAATATCTGGTCGCGCGCGCGAGCGCATGGCGACGTTCGGCGGCCGCTACGGCATCAAGCCAGATAATCTGCACCTGGTGCGAGGCGCTGCCCGTAACGTGGTCAGCGACTACGCGAACAAGCATGGCTTCGATGTGGTGGTGATGGGTACGCTCTACCACGAGGGGGTGAGCAAGGTCGTTGGCAGTACTACAGAGCAAACCCTGTACAAGGTTCACTCCAGCATTCTGGCGATCCACGGTTGAACCATCACCTGCCTGGTTTCACCTTCTCCACTCTCCGTGCAGGGTATAGGTGCGCAGACCTTGGCATGCTCTGACACTGCCCAGTGTCCGCCTGCTGGCTATGCTCGACTTGATAAACGTCAAACCCCACAGTCCAACTCAGCTTATGTTGCTATGTACGACCAATGGAGCGCAGGGCATGAATGACACACCGCCGTTACTGTTCGCCCTGCGAGGCAGCCAGGCCTATGGGAATGCCGTGGCGCAACGCCTGGGCTGGACACTGTCAGCACATGAAGAGCGTGACTACGAGGATGGAGAACACAAATGCTGGCCTGGCGAATCGGTCGACGGTCGATCGGTCATCGTCTTTCACTCGCTCTATGGCGACGCGCACCAAAGCGCACACGACAAGCTGTGCCGGTTGCTGTTCTTCTGTGGTGCGCTCAAGGACGCCGGTGCCAGCCAGGTGACAGCAGTCACGCCTTACCTGTGTTATGGCCGCAAGGACCGCAAGGTGGAGTTTCAGGATGCGACCATCACCCGCCATGTGGCTTGCCTGATGGAAAGCATCGGTGTCGACCGCGTGGTGGCGCTGGACGTACACAACCCCAGCGCCTTCGACAACGCCTACCGAATCCCGAGCTGGAACCTGCAATGCACCGAGCTGTTCGCCCAACACCTGGCCCCGCTGCTCGGTGAGCAGACAGTCACGGTCGTGTCGCCGGATATTGGCGGCATCAAACGCGCCGAGCAGTTTCGCCAGGTTCTGGCGGACCTGCTCGGGCGCCCGGTATCTGTGGCCATGATGGAAAAGCACCGCCAGCAGGCGGGCCTGAGCGGCGAACACCTGGTGGGTGACGTGGCAAGTAGCACTGTCATCGTGTTCGACGACCTGATCAGCACGGGGCAGACGCTGCTGCGCGCAGCCCAGGCCTGCCGGCAGGCCGGAGCCAGCCGCATGCTGGCCGCTGCCACCCATGGCCTGTTCACCACTGGTGGCGAGCTATTCGACAGCGGGGTATTCGAACGGGTACTGGTGGCCGACAGCATCGCGCCCTTTCGCCTGCCCGTGCGATGCCTGCAGCAGCTGGATATCGTCGATACCAGCGCCCTGGTCGCCGAGTTGCTTGCCAACCGCCGGGGCTGGGGCGCATGAACCCCAGGCATGGCCCTACACCGCCAGGATATTGCAGGGTATCTGGTACAACACATGCTCCGTGGTGCTGCCGAACAGTCGGTCCAGCCCACGGGCAAGCGGCCTGCCCATGACGATCACGTCCACCGGGTGGGTCTCGACATATTCACTCAGCACCGCGACCGGGCGGCCCAGCAGGAAGTGCCTGCGTTCGGCCGGCGCACCGTAGCGGTCGGCCAGCGCCTTGAAATCGTCCTCCAGGGCATGGCGCAAGGACTCGCCGACGTCGCCAATGGCCCAGGCGCCATATCCCATGTCGCCCATGTAGGCCATGGTCAGGTCACAGGCGAACAGCAGGTCCAGTTGCGCGCCGGTCTGCAAGGCCAGCGCATTGGCCTGCTGGACGATGCTGTTATTGCGCGCCTGGCCCTCGGGCGATTGATCGGCCACGTCCACCGCCGCGACGATCTGGCGAGGCAAGGCCGGTCTGGCGGCGCCCAACAGGTAGACCGGGATCGGGCAATGGCGCAGCAACTGCCAGTCCAACGGGGTAAAGAAGGCCCGCTTGAGCACCGGCTCGTGCTCGACCTGCTTGAGCAGTACATCCGGCTGCATCTCCAGGGCATGTTCGAGAATATCCGCCTGCAGATCGCTGCTCCAGGCGACTTCCGTCGTCACTTGCACACCCGAGGCTCGTAGCACCTTGGCCTGGGCCTCGAGCTGGTCTTGCTGGGATTGCAGGTAAGCCTGCCGCTCGCTCCGAGGGTCACCTGTCTCCAGGAACCTGAGCTTGTCCAGCGACTCCAGCAAACCCACTATGTGCAGGCTTGCCGAACTTGACCTGGCCAGGGCGGCAGCCTGTTCCAAGGCACAGGACTGGCACAGTGCCGGGCGCAGGATCAGCAACAGGCGTTGATAGTGGCTCATGGTAGCCTCCAATGATCGGGATCGGGGGTTGCATCAAAGGTACTGGCTTTTCCGGGATATCGGTCATGGTTGCCTCGGGGGGAGTTGAACGCTTGATTTTTATCAACCCTGTCAGGCGCTGAATGCTCTCAGCGGTGATCCAAATACCGGTAAAGGGCTTCTTCCTGGTCGAAATGCAACTTGGCCAAGGTGTCCAGGCGTATCAGCTGGTGCTGGATGTCATCACGGCTCGGGCTCGCTGCCGCCCGGTTGAAATCCTGGCTCATGCAGGAAAGAAGATGGATGAGGCGGAAGATTTCCCGGTGGGTATGGCTCATCGCCGAGAGCGGATCTTCGCCCTGCATGAAGCGGCTCAGCAGCGGATACAAACGACGCTCGTCATCGCGCTCGTGGCGCTCCAGAAGGTCATGCAGGCCGGTGACCAGTTTGCCCAGGTCGTCCCGCGCCTGCTCGATGGGGCGTTTGGCGAAATCGCAGGCCATCTGGCTCAGCTCCGTCAGCAACCCGTCGAGTTGCCGATGCTCATCCTGCAACCGATCCAGGTCCTCGACGGCAAGCCCGCTGCGTCGCCCGGCCGTCAAGGGGCCCAGCGCACGCAAGGCGTTGACGTAGCCGCGTTGTTCTCGGCCGACTCCAGGCGCGCGTCGTATTCTTCAGCGTGCCAAGGGGTACAGCCCGAAGCCGATGCCAGCAGCAGACTGGACAATCCGGCAAGCAGATAGCGTTGCATGTTGGTGCCCTCGCGCATGCCCAAGACACCCTCAGTATCGGCATCGCCACTCAGCGCAGCCTGACATTTATCAATCTCGCCCAGCGTGCGATAGCGCGCCGGTTTTGACCTTTGTCAATCACGTAATACCGCTGGGGGGTAAAAACATGGGCTGAGAACATCTCAGCCCACCTTTCCAACGGATAGCGAAGACCACCCGAACGACCTTGATTTGCGCGACACCGTCAACGGTGGGCTGGAAGCCAAGGTGCATTTGCTTCGCGAACGGAAATTGGTCGAGCGCGCTGCCTGGACGTGAGCAAGGTCGAAGACTACTTGTTGATCGCCTGACCCGGCTGCCCACCACGAGATATGGTCATGAACAAAGATCAGCCCTGGAAGCTGTACTTGCTGGCGATCGGGCTTTCCGTGCTCGCCGCCATTCAGTTCGGCCTATTCGACCGTGCGGCCGTGCAGACCATCTCCTATAGCCAGTTCCTGCAATTGCTGGAGCAGCAAAAGGTCAGCGACCTTCGGGTCGAACACGACCGTATCCTGGGCAAGCTGCAGGAACCCATCGCAGGCCGCTCGATGTTCTCCACGGTGCGGATCGACCCGCAACTGAGCGAGCAACTGGGCCGCACGGGCGTGACCTTCACCGGAGTAGCCGAGGACAGCAACCTGGCTGCCATGGTGGGTTGGCTCATGCCGCTGATAATGATGCTGGCACTGTAGTTCTTCCTGTTTCGTGGGGTAACCGATAAACAAGGCCTGGGCGGTCTGATGGGTGTGGGGAAGTCGCGCGCCCGGGTCTACGTCGAGCGTGACATCAAGGTCACCTTCGCCGATGTGGCGGGCATAGACGACGTCAAGGGCGAACTCACCGAAGTGGTGTCCTTCCTCAAGAACCAGGCGTTCTATGCCCGTCTGGGGGCGCATGTGCCCAAGGGCACATTGCTGGTCGGCCCGCCGGGCACCGGCAAGACCCTGGTGGCCAAGGCGATCGCCGGCGAAGCGGCGGTACCCTTTTTCTCGATCTCCGGGTCCGAGTTCGTCGAGATGTTCGTCGGCGTGGGCGCGGCGCGCGTGCGCGACCTGTTCGACCAGGCCCGACGCGCCGCGCCCTGCATCATTTTCATCGACGAACTGGACGCCCTGGGCAAGATGCGTGGCATCGGCAGCCTGGGTGGCAATGACGAGAAGGAACAGACGCTCAATCAACTGCTGGCCGAACTGGATGGCTTCGACCCACGCGAAGGCGTCGTGCTGCTGGCGGCGACCAACCGCCCTGAGATACTGGACCCCGCGCTGCTGCGAGCCGGACGGTTCGACCGGCAGATCCTGATCGACCGGCCTGACCGCAAGGGTCGCCTGGCGATCCTCAAGGTGCACCTGCACAAGATCGTCTACAAGAACGACCTGGACTGCGAACGCATCGCCGACATCACCCCCGGCCTGACCGGCGCCGACCTGGCCAACCTGGTGAACGAAGCCGCCATCGTCGCCACCCGACGTGCCAGCCAATGGGTCGAGCTGCAGGACTTCACCGCTGCCGTCGAGCGCCTGGTGGCAGGCGTGGAGCGCAAGGGCAACGTGCTGCGCGACGATGAACGCCAGGTCGTGGCGTACCATGAGATGGGCCACGCGCTGGCCGCAAGCAGCCTGCCGGCGATGGACCCGGTGCACAAGGTGTCGATCATCCCCAGGGCCGCTGGCTCGCTGGGGTTCACCCTGCAACGGCCGACCGATGACCGCTACCTGATCAGCGCGCAGATGCTCCGCGACCGGATCGTCGTGCTGATGGCCGGACGAGCCGCCGAAAGCCTGGTATTCGGCCAGGTGTCCACCGGGGCTGCCGACGACCTGGGACGCGCCACCGACATCGCCCGCCAGTTGATCACCCGATTCGGCATGAGCACGGAACTGGGCCAGGCAGTGCTGGAGCGCCAACAGGCCAGTTACCTGGGCGAATCGTTGTTGCGCCAGGAGCGCAAGGACTACTCAGAGCAGACCGCGCGCGAAATCGACCTGGGTATTCGAGGCCTGGTGGAAAACGCTTACGCCCGTGCCCGGACCTTGCTCGAGCAACGACGCGCCGACCTGGACACTGGGGCACGCCTGTTGTTGGCCAGGGAAACCATCACCCCGGAAGAATTCCCGGCGCTGCTGCCGGTGGCCAAGGACCCTGCCACCTATAATCTGGTCGATGCGGCCAAATGACACTCCGATCCAGTCCGAGTACCGACCATGCTCACCGTCACATTGATCAACATGCTGGTGGTGATCCTGGTGGTGATCATCCACTACGAATGCCTGCTGCGCCTGAACGACTGGCTACCGCGGTTGAAACTGTGGAACCGATTCCGGATCGTCGCAGGCGTATTCGGCGCGCTGCTGGCTCATGCGCTGGAGGTCTGGTGTTTCGCCCTGGTGTATTACCGGATGATTCACGCCGAAGGCTGGGGCACGCTCAGTGGCAACTTCGACGGCAGCTTCCTGGATTGCGTGTACTTTTCCTTCACCACCTACACCACGATAGGCTTTGGCGACATAGCGCCTAACGGCCATCTGAAGTACCTCACCGGCCTGCAAGCGTTGACAGGCCTGGTGCTGATCACCTGGACCGCGTCGTTCCTGTTCCTCGAAATGCAGAAATACTGGAAAGCCAAATAGCGCCTGTTCAGGCGTCTGGGTGTGGCGTCCAGTGCCACAAACAGACGGCTTGCGAAGGTCACCTGGGGCAGTTGGTTGGAGCACCGTTGCGCTGTAACACGAGAAGGGAGCGTCCATGCTCCTGAACGCGGCCGGGTCGCTCATTTGGTGATGGGAATCACTTTTTCAGGGTGAATCGCTTCGGCGCGTTTGGGCAAGTGCACCAGCAGCACGCCCTTGGCAAACTGGGCAGTGATCTTTTCAGCGTCGACTTCACGGGGCAACTGGAAGACCCGCTCGAAGCTGCCGTAGTGACGCTCTGAAAGGTGGTACTCCTTGCGTTTTTCGTCAACCTCTTCCTGTTTCTCGCCGCGGATCACAACGTTGCCATTGACCAGCTTGATCTCGATGTCCTTGTCGTCCACTCCAGGCAGTTCGGCGCTGATGCGAAACTCATCGGCCAGTTCGCTGATATCCATCGCCGGCATGCCATGGCTGAACAGTTCACGGCGCCAGAATGGCTCGACATCGAACGGGGTATGGCTGAACGGCATGCGCAATGGCCGGCGACCGAAATCGTCGAACAGGCTGTCGATCTGACGCCGCAACTGCTGGAATGGGCGCCACAGGTCCGATGCCTCGGTACTTGGTGGCGTAGCCTTGGCAGGTTGGGTGGTTGCGGAAGTGACAGGTACTTTCTTCGCTGTTTCGGACATGGCGACCTCCTCTAATAAGTAATGCCTCCCTGGGAGACGCCTCGATATTGCGCTGGCAGGCAAGCCCCCGTTTGACCTTTATCAATCAGGATGCGGCCACCATCCTCTGTCGGTTTGATCCTGATCAAAGTGTTGCCATCGCAGGGGCTTAGCTTATATGGAACGTGGCCCGCCCAAACCTGTTCGAGGCGCATATGGACCAGGATGACAGTGAGTGTGTCCGTTTGCTGGAAACATTGCCGGGGCCCGGCATACAGTACCTTCGCCTGATGCTGTGCAACCCGCAACGCAGCGAGGCGATGCCAGGCCAGTATTGCCAACTGACGAATCAAACCCAGCGCTGGACCTGCAACTACATCAGCATGCCTGGCGCAGCAGGTCGGTTCATTGTCGCCACCCGCAGCGTCCTGGCATTGAAGGTCGGAGATCTGCTCGAGTACTCAGGCCCTCTGGGCAGCGCATGGCCGGTGCCCTTGCAGAGTGTGCGACTGCTGGCTATCACTCACGGTGAGGGGGTTTTGGCGCTACTTTGCACACTGGATGAGGTTCGCTGTTGGCTACCTTGGGTAGAGGTGAGGCTGTTGCACGAAAGCTTTGAGCAGGAGCACCTGCCCGCTGAATGTAAGCCATGGATCTCAGCGTTTACCTCGGTGCCGCGCAACAGCAGAAGCGTTTGGAGTCAACTGACTGAACAGCTGGAGGATTTCAAGCCGGACACTGTCTACTGCTGCGCGCCATCCTTGGTGGCAAGGCATGCCGCGCGCATCTGTTGGCAAAAAGGGGTCCCGATACAGCGTATCTGGTTGCGGGCAGACCATGTGTCGCGTCCATCCTGGAATTGTCAATTTCCTCTGAATGGGCCTGTGCAACGTTATGACAGGATTCTCGAGGCCCTCAATTCGGCTCCTCCATCCGACTGAGCTTGAGCAGGCCTTGTTGATCGATGAGTCGGACTTCCCGGCCAACGCATTGCAGGAGCCCAGCCTGATTGAACCGGCTGAACAGCCGGGAGACAGTTTCCAGGGTAAGGTCCAGGTAGTTTGCGATATCTCCTCGCGACATGGGCAGATTAAGGACGTCTGCACGCAAACCTCTTTCTTGATAACGCGCCGCCATGCCCAACAGGAAAAGCGAAAGGCGCTGCTCGGCTCGCCCGTGGCAGCAGCGCAGGTGTTCGTCCTTGCCTTGAATACCCAGGCTGAGCATGTGCAACAGTTGATAGCGCAATCCGGGTATCTGCCCCGACAGATCAACCAACTGGTCCAGCCGGATCGAGCAGACCAGCGAAACGTCCAGCGCCAACGCATAGCTCCGATAATGACTTGCCCCGATAGCGTCCAGCCCCAAGATTTCGCCCGGCAGAACGAAGCCGGTGACCCGCTCGTTGCCCTCGGTATCAATCAGAAAATTCTTGATGACCCCTGAGCGCAGGGCAAACACATGCTCCATGGGCTCATCGGCCTTGAACAGATACTCGCCCCTCTTCAAAGGGCGGTTACGGCGAATGATACGCTCCAGCTTTTCCACTTCATCGACGCTTAGGCTGGCGGGCAGGCAAAGTCGGCTCAAAGAGCACGCAAGGCACTTTACCTGGGGCTTTATACCCATATCTTCAGGGCCTGACATGACGATGTCTCCGCTTTTTCTTGCGGGCTCTATAAACGCTAGCCGCTTCGCCCGAAGTTTCTGAGGCAACTGACCAAGGGTCATGGCTGTGCCCCACTAAAGCTTGATCAAGATCAAGTCAGGCCAGTGCGCTGCCCTCATGCTCGACTTAGACAGCCTTCAACCCGTGTTCCTGTCTGAAGGCCCCTGGGCCTTATAAATCTGCATTGTCTGGTAACGTGAAGAGGATGTGTCATGAATACCTTACTGAACGAACTTCACGCCTATCATCATGACATGGGCAATAAGATAAGCCAGATCAGGAAGTTGCTGAAAAAGCTAAAGCATGAACCCGATGCCACTGATGACTGTAAGCTTTTGTTCGAAATGTTGGAGGCCTTGCACAGCAATGCAGAGCGGCACCACCATGAGAATGAAGAAATCATTCGGCGAGCCTTGCTGGCCACGGAGGCGCCGATCCACCCGCGGATCCTGGATATCGAGCGAGATCACCAGGCATTTGCGCGCATTGCTGGGCAATTGAAGACATTAGCGGCTACGACAAAAGACACGAAAGTAATCGCTGACACTGTCGATGACTATATCGAAAAATATTACGACCACATGGAGTCGGAGGAAAACATATTCTTTCCAGCTGCAGACAAATGGCTTTCAAACAGTCAATGGCTGGAAATAAAACATCAATGGCATTAACTGGAGTGCAAATTCAAGCGCCCAACCGCCCCATCTCAATCACACGAGGATACTGCCATGGCTTCTGCTGATACTTCCCGTCAACATACCGCGCCCTCGTTTCCCAAGCCTGCGGGCGAACATTGGATCGAAGCCCTCGACAATGGCACCCATGTACTGATCAGGCCGCTGCAAGCCAAGGACCGGGAGCGCGAGAGGGCCTTCATCGAACGGCTGTCACCGCAGTCGCGGCATTTTCGCTTGCTGTGCCAGATCAAAGAGCCCGGTGAGGCGATGCTCGACCAGTTGATGGCGGTCGACCAGGACCGACAAGCCGCTTATGTCGCCCTCGCCCATGTGGACGGCGAGCTGCAGGAGGTGGGCATATCGCGTTATGCCGCCATTGCCGGCAAGGATGAATGCGAATGCGCCGTGACAGTACTCGACAGCTGGCAGCACCATGGCCTGGGCCGCCTGCTGCTCAAGCACCTGACCGATCATGCCCGGGCAAAGGGCCTGCGGCAGATGTACTCGATCGACTCAGCCGCCAACCTGGCGATGCGCGACCTGGCCAAGGCGGCAGGATTCACCACCACTACCGATCCGGATGATCCGGCCCAGGTCATCCATCGCCTCAACCTGACCTGAAGCGCCGCTGCGCCAGCGCCTGGGGCAGCCACCGTGCTGCCCCGCCCGCTGCAAGCCCACGACCTCCGGCCCTATCCGCACAAGGAGGTATCCATGAACAAGGAGCAAGATCATGCGACATGGAAACCTCCCGCGCCGCGACGGGCGCCTGTCGTTTCAGCTACTGGCAAGCACTACTGCCATTCAAGGCAGCGTCGCCCGGGCCTCTTCAGGCAGCAGGTCGAACTGCTCGAGGCAGCGCTGTTCATCGTCTGCCGTCAACGCCTTGTATGCGCTCACTTCCCGCATCGGCGTTTCGAACAAGGCCAGGCGTATCACCCCATTACGGTCCAGAAACGTTTGCGCCAGGCAGGTACACACCGGCTTGCCGACCAATGCCGTGAGCTTTTCATCCTCAGGGGTGTTCACCCGGGCCTGCAGGCTGTCTGTGCAATTCTCCACGATTCGGTCCACCGAGCGCCCCGCTAGCCAAACCGTGCCGCCAGCGAGCAACGCCAGGAACAGCAACATGCCCAAGAGCACGTTCGACTCCTGGGTTACCGAGCGCAGGAAGGCAAGCCGAGCCTGCCAGCCCGTGGCCTGGCCGTTGAATATGGTCTTGCCTACCGTGCGTTTCACGCCCCGCTGCACCACCCACCCCAACGCCACGCACAAGGCGAGCAAGGCCAGCAGCATAAGTGGATGTTGCATCGGCAGGCGCCAGTTCGGGTTCAACGACCGGTAGGCAGCGACCACGACGAGCAGTGCGAAGATTGCCACGATAAACCCCAGGCTACCCCGTGGCCGATGCATCCAGGCCCGGAGTTTCGCCCTTGCTTGTGTATCCATGACAGCCTCCCGGCCCAGGCTAGCGCACTGGGTCAATAGCAACCGTTTCGTGGTACTCGGGTACGTACACCTGCCAACCGAGCTCGATGCTGATCCGCCGCCGCAACGTGTCGGCGGCATGCGGCTCACCATGGATGACATAGGTCTGGCGTGGCGGGCGGGCGAAACCGCGCAACCACTCCATGATCTCGTCGGCATCGGCGTGCGCAGAGAGATTATCCATCGCATGCACCTGGGCCCGGATAGGCACGTCTTCACCGTGCAGGCGGACACTGCGCGCACCGGCGACGATGTCGGCACCGCGCGTACCACCGGCCTGGAAACCAGAGAATAGAATGCTGTTGCGTGGGTTGGGGGCCAGCGCCTTGAGATGGTGCAAGACTCGTCCACCGGTCGCCATGCCACTGGCGGCGATAATGACCGCGGGCTCACGCAGCTGATCCAGATGCCGGGATTCATCGACGGTACGAATAATATGCGTGCCCCTGCACATGTCGGCGCATTCCGCCAACGTCAGGCGATGCTCGCTCCGGAACTGCTGGTAAAGGGTGGTTGCGTCTGTGGCCATCGGGCTGTTGAGGTAGACCGGAATGTCCGGTATCAGGCCATCGCGCTTGAGCTTGTACAGGTAATACATCAGCAACTGGGCCCGGCCAACCGCGAATGAGGGCACCAAGGTGATGCCGTGGCGCAGGAGAGTCTGGTTGATGACCTGGGCCAGAAACTGCTCGGTCGATTCGCTTGGATGCTGGCGATCGCCATAGGTGGACTCCACCAGCAGCACGTCTGCCGTCCTGATCAGTTCCGGCGCGCGCATGATCGGGTCTTGTGGCCGGCCCAGGTCGCCAGAGAAGACCAAGGTCTGGCCGTCGACCTTGATCTGTATCGTCGCCGCGCCGAGTATGTGCCCAGCCGTGCGCAACAGCAGCTCCATCCCTGGCGCAATCATGGTCGGGTGATGCAACTCCACAGGGCGCAACAATGCCAAGGCACGCTTTGCATCCTGTTCGGTGTAAAGCGGGCGTGCCGGCGAATGCTTCGAGTAGCCGTGCCGGTTGGCATGCTCTGCCTGCTCTTCTTGCAGCCGGGCACTGTCGAGCAACAGGATTTCGGCCAAGGCACAGGTGGCCGGTGTTGCGTAGATCGGCCCGGTATAGCCTTCCTTCGCGAGCACCGGAAGATAACCGCTATGGTCGAGGTGGGCGTGGGTCAGCACCACGGTATCGAGCGCGCGCAGCGCCGCCGATAACGGTTCCCAGTTGCGCAGGCGCAGTTGCTTGTAGCCTTGGAACAGCCCGCAGTCGATCAGCACGCGGCTGCTGTCGCGGGTCAACAGGAACTTGCTGCCCGTCACGGTGCCGGTACCACCGAGGAATGTCAGTTGCATGGCTAGGGCTCCAAGGTTTCGGCCGCTTGAGGGTGAACCGCAAGGACGCTGCACGGCGGGCGGCTGACGATGCGTTCTGTGGTGTCGCCGAGCAGTTTGTCCAGGCCCTTTGGTTGCACGACGCCCATGACCACGGCGTCGATATCCAGCACAGCGACTTGCTCGCGAATCACCTGAACCGGGCCACCTTCCAGGAAGTGGCGGCAATCGGCCGGGACCCCCTCGGCATCCGCCAAGGTGTCGAACGGCTCCTTCAAGGCATTGCGCATCTCATCGATCCACGCCTGGGTAACGTTCATGTCCGAGGCGAACACGCCCGCCAGGTTGTAGGCCGAGAGCAGGTGCAGCTGTGCATCACATTGCAGTGCCAGCGCCTGCGCGGCACGAATCAGCCTGCGGTTGAAGGACGCCTGGTCCTCGGGGGTTTCGCTGAAGGAGGTGTCCACGGCGACCAGCACGCGCCGGGGCAGCGACACCGCCGCCTCCGGTACGAAGTGCGTGATGCCCTTCAAGCCCCGCATCAACGCGCAATCCAGGGGCGTGCTGAACAGGCGCACCATGGTTGGCGTCACTTCGCTGTCCTTGATGACCATATCGGGGTGCAGTTCGCTGATGTAGTCGATGGCCTGGCTGCGGATGTCATCTGCCTGCAAGGTGTCGACCGTCAGAGCGATGCCGCTGCCACGGTGACGCTCGACCAACCCCGCCGGCCGCAAACCGTAGTGGTCGAACTGACGCTGGATATCGGCCTCGTTCAATCGCTCTTCGCGCAGCAGGTGCTCCTGCGTCGGTTCGAACAAGCCCAGTACATGCACACTGGCACCACTGACATGCGCCAGCGCCAGGGCCCGGCGCAGCGCGGCCGAATGCGGATCGAGCTCGGTGAGCAGCACCAGCAGTTGTCGATATTGACCCATGGCGAACCTCCGGGCTTGCGCGGCTGGCGTGATGATGTAGGCGATTGTCCGAAAGCAGGCCTGTTCGCGCTTGATGCAGATCAGAAAACCACCATCCGAGCCGGAACTTGACGATTGTCAGAACCGGCGCCGCCCAGCACGGTACAACAGCTCTGGCAAGCATCGACCAGGTGACCGGGAGGCGACATGAACAGGCAGCAGACTGAAAAGCCAGACGCGTGCGAGCATTGGATCGACAAGCTTTCTGATGGCTCTGCCGTACTGATCCGCCCCCTGCGCGAGGAAGACCGCGAAAGGGACCGCCGCTTTCTCAGCACGATCGCCTACGAGGCCCGGCGTTTCCGCTTCATTGCCGGGCTCAGTGGCGGTGTGCCGAGCCTGGATGCGCAGCATATGCCAGTGGATCATCACCAGTGCGAAGCCTACGTTGCCCTGGTCCATGCAGATGGCCAGTTGCGCCAGATCGGGGTCAGCCGGTATGCCAGTGTTCCCGGCAGCCTCCAGTGCGAATGCGCGGTAGCCGTAAATGAAGAATGGCAACGCAAGGGGCTGGGCCGGCTGCTGATGCAGCACCTGATCGCGGCCGCGAAGCGCAATGGCTTCCACTGCATGATCTCCAGGGACCTGGCGAACAACTACGCCATGCACCGGCTTACCAAGACCCTGGGGTTCACCTCCCGCTACCTGGGTGGCGATGTCAGCGAAATCCTTCACGAACTCGATCTTCACGCCTGAAAGCAAGGCCCTTTCGGGCCTTGTCTCTCAGCCTTGGGAATGCTCTGGTGATATCACCAGCACGCTGCTGGACAACCGATGCAATACCCGCTCCGCAGTGCTACCGATGAACCAGCCAATGCCGCGATGGTGGTAACTGCCCATGACCAGCACATCGATATCATTGTTCTCCATGAACAGCGCCAACACCTTGGCCGGGTCTCCCAGCCGCAGGTGGCGGTGTTCGGCGGCGATACCGTTACGTTCGGCCAGTGCCTGAAATGCCTCGCTTTGCGCCTCGTGCAGTGTCTGGGCGAGGTTGGAGTCGAACAGAAACGAATGCTCGCGGCTGCCGCCTGAGTCCAGGTACATGGACCCCAGGTCGTAGGCATATAGCAGTTCGATCTGGGCGTTGCACTGTAATGCCAGTTTCAGCGCTTCACTGATGATCTGGTCGTTGAACCCCTCAAACTGGTCCTCGGGGCGGGACAGGTCCACGGCAGCCAGAATCTTGCGCGGCAGCGCGTGGCTGGCCTGATGCACCAGGTGCAGGGGGATGCGGGTTTCCCGCAGCAACTGAATGTCGAGCGAGGTGAACATCGCCCGCGCCCACCAGGGTTCATGCTCGAAAGCTTTGATCAGCATGGCGAACGGCTGCTCGCGCAGGTGGACGAGGATCTCGTCCAGCGGATGCTGCACCCATACCACTTCGGTGGTGACCGTGACCCCGTTACGGCGCATCGAAAGCGCTTGGGTTTCAAGCCATCCACGGTGTTGCTGTACATAACCTTCACGCATCACAGCCAGTGCCTGGTCGTTGACCAGGCCCGCCGTGGCAAGGCCTTCGAGATAGTCGAAAGCAACGATATGCAGGGCCATGCCCTTGGCCTTGGCCAGCGCAGCCGCACGGTCGTAGACCGGGGTGCGCCGCATCAGGGGCGAGGCGATCAGCAAGAGTCTTTGCGGGTTGTCCATGGCGCACCTCAGCGGTTGGGAAGTGTTTCTGGATCATCCATCACCCGCACCTGGCGGATTTGATGTTTATCAACTGAACCACTGGGCGGACAAACGGCAACGCCCGCTGGGCGAAAATTTGATGCTGGTCAAAGCTCCTGGCCGTTAACGGCGCAATCTGACCCTACACCAACAACAATCATCGAATGCCCCGGAGGCGTGCCATGGCGCTCATGAAAACCATCGAACGTCGCCTATGGTCGTTCGCCAACCAGCGCGATAGCGCGATGAAAATGGCAATCACACCCTGAACACCCCTGTTGCCGGCAGGGATGCCTTCGTTTTCGCATGGATTTGCAGTTGGTTTGCTCATGCATGCTTTTGGAGGCTTCCATGAACATCTACGTCGAAAATAGCCCTCAGCAGAACCGCTGGTGGGTCCGCATGGACGACTGCCGGGTGAGCTTCGTTACGTCCACCGAAGCGCAAGCCTTTGTCGACCGGTTGAATGCGCGCCTCAACGCGCCCCACTCGCGGGACATGCTCGCCGACTGGTCACCACGCCCAGGTATGGGCAGCGTTGGCAAAGCCAATGCAGGGATGGCAGCCCAGGCAGGTCTCCGATGCCCGAAGGAGGCCTGAAAATGACTGGCCTACTGAAAGTGACCTTGCTCGACCAACCTGCAGCGTCGAGCCCGGCAACCCCGATTCACCTGAAACCGCTGACGACCCTGTGCACAGAGTGCCGTGTCAGCGGGCTGTGCCTGCCCACCGGTCTGCCCGTGCATGACAACAGTTGCCTGGGCGCACTGATCGGCCCGCGCATGCGTATTCGCAAAGGCGCCGCGCTGTTCAACGCCAACGATCCGCTGACGACGCTTTATGCCGTGCGCTGTGGCAGCTTCAAGACCAGCCTGAACAGCGCCGAAGGCCAGGGCGTGGTGATCAATTTCTGGATGCCGGGCGATGTACTTGGGCTCGACGCCATCGCCACCGAACATCACGTATGCGATGCCATTGCCCTGGAAGACAGCGAGGTGTGCCCTGTCCCCTATCGCCGGCTGCAGGCATTGGCGCGTGACTTTCCCGTCCTGCAGCAAAGCCTGAACCGTTTGATGAGCCGAGAAATCGTGCGTGAGCATGAGCGGGTGCTGATGCTGTGCAACCTCACCGCCGAACAGCGCCTGGCAAGCTTCCTGGTTGGGTTGTCACAGCGCTTCGTCAGCCGCGGCTACTCTGCCCACGGCTTCATGCTGCGCATGTCCCGGGAAGACATGGCTTCGTACCTGGGCCTGCGCCTGGAAACCGTGTGTCGCTCAGTCGCCCGCATGCGCGCGCTGGGCATCGTCAGCATGCGTGGCAGGCTTGTCGAGATACTCGATCTGCCAGCCTTGATAGCCCTTGAGCAAGGCGGCGCGGAAGTCAGCCCCAAGGACACCCCGAAGGCGCCATGCTCGACGCGGTAAATGTCAGCCACGGACGAGCCAGAACTTGCCACGGCGGTCGGCGTGGTGCTGACCGTGCTGCTGGCACTGCGCCGCGAGCTGCACCATTTCGTGCTCCAGCAGCTGAGCGAGGAAGAGCTGCGCGATGGTTTGATGCTGCTGACGGTAGCGCTGGTGGTGCTGCCGTTGACACCGGACAGGTTCATGGGGCCGTATGGCGCACTCAACCCTCGCACCATCTGTACGCTGGTCGTCCTGCTGATGACCGTCGGTGCACTGGGGCGAATCGCAATGCGTCTGGTGGGCCCACGCTACGGCTTGCCCCTGAGCGCGATCGCCTCCGGTTTCGCCTCCGGCACGGCAACCATTGCGCTGCTTGCCCATGAGGCACGTCGGCAAGTCACAGCCGTGAGGCCCTTGGCCGCCGCTGCCGTACTGTCGAACCTCGCCAGCATCGCGCAATTCGCCCTGGTGCTAGGCATCGTCGACCGACACCTGTTGAAGCCTTTCGTGGCCTCGATCGGGCTCGGTACCGTGGGTACGGTGGTTTACGGCACTTTGTTGCTTGCGCCCTGGCGCAGCGACCAAGGCACTTCAACAGCGCATCAGGGCGATGGTGCCTTCGATCTCTTCACAGCGCTGATCATCACCGTCGCCCTGACCGGCAACACCTTGACCAAATGCATTCTGTCCCTCGGTAGCGGCGGCTGCAGCTTCGGGAGATACCTTGTTCCCGGCCAACTGGTCATCCTCGGTGCAATGTGGCTGGGGCTTTTGATATGAGGTTGTATCGGCAACCTCTACCCCCTGGATGAGGACAAGCTTGAGGAACTGAAAAGCTACAGGGACCATGACCACGACATATCCAATCAACCTTGCTCAAGAGTTGGTGCCGCGCCCATCTGCGCTGGTTCGACATGACGCCACTGGAGCACCGTCGGCAGCATGGCGACCCTGTGATCGCCGGTTATGACGCTATTCCCCCGGCTGGCCAACCTCAGGTTTCCGCGCAGGTGCCGTGAACCAGCGCTCGTGCGGCACCCACTTTTCCTGCGCGGGGTCGCCCAGGTAATGCGGCGACATGATCTGCACCCCGTACTCGTTGAACACATCCTGAATGTTGCCGTGCAACAGGCTCAGCAGTTCTGCCCGTGGCCGTGGCTCACTCGGCACCGCCTGCGCCACCAGGCGATACTCGGGGTAGAAATCCGAAAGCCCGGTCTGAAACACCTGCGGCCTGGGTTTTTCCAGTATGCCGTCGGTACGCTTGGCCGCCTCCACCAGCATCGCCTCCACTTGGCGCCACGGCGTGTCGTAACCGATGGTGACCACAGTATCGACGATGTAGCCCTGCCCCTGTACAACACGTGAAAAATTGCGTGTCACCGAGCCGGTGATCATCGAATTGGGCAAGGTCAACACTTCGCCCAGTCCAGTGCGGATCGTGGTGTTGAACATGCCGACTTCGGTCACCGTGCCCTCGTGGTCACCTACCCGCACATACTCGCCAGCCTTCAAGGTGCGTGAATAGGTCAGGATCAGGCCCGCTGCCGCCTGCCCGACAATGCTGGAGGCGCCGAGAGAAATCATCAGCCCGAGCAGCACCGACAGCCCCTTGAAGGCGTCGGTGCCGGAACCCGGCAGGTACGGGTACGCCATCACCAGGGCGAACAGCCAGATGGCAAGTGAGGTCAGGCGTGTGGTTGGCTGCAGGGTTTCCTCGGTCAGCCACTTGAGGGTGCCCGGCCGAGCCATGCGCTCCAGCAGGCGCCGACTGAAGCCACTGATACCGCGGGCGATGAAAAAAATGATGATAGCCACGGCGATGCCGGGAATTGCCTGCAAAATGCCGTCGAGCAGATAACGTAACAGGTCGATCAAGTGGACGTTGAGGCTTTCCCCCCAAGGCCGGGTGTAGGGGAATTGCGACAGCACGAAGCTCAGCCACTGATAGCTCAGCAACAGTACTACGCCCCAGTGCAGCAGCCGCAACAGGCGTTCGATCACGGTGTAGACCAGCTGCATGTCCAACAGCGGCATCTGCCCGAGCCGTATCTGCCGGGCGCGCTCGCGCATCAGCTGCGGCAACAGGCCTTGGAGCTTGCGCCGAGCCAGGTTGGTGCCCTTGATGAGCACCACGTAGATCAACGTGGCCAGCACCGAGTAGCCTGCTGCCTTGAGCAGAAAGCGCAGGCTGCGGGCCTGACCGGTCTCGTCGACCACCAGGCGCAGCATAGCGGCTGCCTGCTCGGCGGCTTCGCGAGTATCGCCACCGGCCAGGCCCAGGTCCTGCGGCGCAATGATGAAGGCACGCCGCCCTCCCAATAGCACCAGGTGGCTATTCAGGATGGGGTCGACGCTGACCTTCAGCTCATCAGTCCCGCGCAAGGCCTCGTCGATCACGGCTGTGGCCCGTTGCACCCGCGCCGCCGGCGTTTCCCCCAGCAAGGTGGCGTGGAAGATGAAGATGCTGCGATTGGCGATGGTCAGCTCGGCCGGTTCACCGGGCACGCCATCTGTGGCACTGCCTGCAACGTCGATACCGTGCCCGGCCATGGGCTGCAGGGTGAAAAGAATCAACAGCAGGCAATAAAGGCGCTTCATCATGAAATCCCCGGGCCCCTATGGCGAAAACCATGCAGGTAGTGATAGCACAGCGTTTACTGCTCAGGGCTGAGGAACCAGCGGAAATACGGGCGCGGCGGTTCAGGACATCATCCTGTGACACACGGATGCAGCGAAGCACCGTTTGGTACCACCGGACTTGTTGGTCTGAACTTTGCCGTCCGCCCTGGCTTCCCCTGCATATCCAACACGCAAAGATGCGCCTGCCGGGGCAGGTGCCAACGAGCGCTTTGGTATCCGGAGCGTTGCTGGCCCGCGCGGCGTCAAGCGCACCGGGCCTGCTTCTGACTAGCACAGCAAAGGCTGGCATTTCCGAGGTCCAACTACAGGGGTTCGCAAAATGATCGATCAAGCGACAGGTATGAAACCAGGTGAACGCTATCGCGTGGAAAACGTGGAGCGGGCTCATCAGTTCCCTGGCTTCTTTCAAGACGGGAAGTATTATCTCGGCCCTGAGCTTTTGACCGCCGTAGGGTGGATCGAAGGCACGCGCTTCATCTACGACAGCGTGGATGCCGAGGGTGAACCCGTGTTTCCGAACCGGGAGGCTGGCACGATTGAAGGGCTGAGGTTGACCCTGGTCGATGGCACCGCTCTTGAGCTTTCTCGGATCGAGGCCAGCGAAACGATCGCGCCACTTGACGACCACAAGAAATCTGGCACAGAACAGGAAGCGCCCCGCGGGGGCGTTCAGAGCAGAGGGCCACTGCGCGGCAAAGTCGTGGTGATCACTGGCGCTTCCAGCGGTATCGGCCGGGCCGCCGCGCACGCATTTGCCTGCAAGGGTGCTCGCCTGGTGCTCGCTGCGCGCGATGAAGAGGCGTTGTTCGAGGTACTGGATGAATGCACCGACTGCGGTACCGATGCCATAGCAATCACGACCGACGTCACCCGCAACGACCAGGTGCAAGCGCTGGCCGCACAGGCAGCAGAGTTCGGCCACGGGCGAATCGATATCTGGATCAACAACGCCGGCGTTGGGGCGGTCGGCAATTTCGAGGAAACACCGCTGGAGGCCCACGAGCAGGTCATTCAGACCGACCTGATGGGTTACCTGCGCGGTGCGTTCGTAGCCCTCCCCCTCTTCAAAGCCCAGGGCAGCGGCATCCTGATCAACACGCTGTCACTGGGCAGCTGGGTGGCCCAACCCTATGCAGCCGCGTACTCGGCGAGCAAGTTCGGCTTGCGTGGCCTGACCGAGGCGCTGCGGGGGGAATTGACGGAGTTTCCCGATATCCATGTTTGCGATATCTATCCGGCCGTCATGGACACACCGGGCTTCCGAGACGGCGGCAACTACACAGGCCATGCGCTGACGCCTCCGGGCCCTGTATATGATCCCGAACTTGTGGCGAAGGCCATGGTGGCCTGTGCAATCTCACCACGCGCTCACACCACGGTCGGTGCCACGGCCCGCCTGGCGCATCTGGCCAGTTACCTGGTACCAGGCCTGCCTCTGTTATCGGGGTGGCTGACGCGTCGCGGGATAAACCGCAGCCCGAAAGCCGAAACATCATCAGGCAACCTCTTTGAGCCGCCGAGTGGCAGGAGGAGTATCGACGGGGGTTGGAGGAAGTCAAAAGACAAGACGCCTCTACTGATCGGCGCAGCGGCGCTTGGAATGATCGTAGGTTTTGCAATCACCCATTCACGACGCAGGAGCTGAACGACCGTGCCGTCAAAGTCGATGCAAGCCCGATCCTTCCCAAAGGTTGGCGAACAAAGCTCTGCTGCACCACAGGCGCCCGCACGGGTTCGTTCGCGCAACCCGTCGGGCCGAGCAAAATGCATTAGAGCAAACGCCCCTCTGCCTGACGTCCGAGTTGAACACAGACTTTCCTGTGTGACGACATGAGGTGATGAACGCGACTCTGAGGCTGGACGTAAAGGCGGACAGGACAGCCACGGCGGCGGTCGTGGTAGCGAAAATCGCTAACTTGAAATGAGCTCGGCCAGGGTGCATGGCACCCTGGCCTTTTTTCTGAATATTGGTCGTTCACAATCAAGGGGGCATTTGCCCCCCGATTGCACAGGTCTTGCGCCTCAGGAGCCGAAGCCATGAGCGGCCCTTGCATCGCTCATAACAGCTCGGGGAATGCAGCGCCAAGCAGGCCCGGATCCTTCAGGATCGATGCGCTGCTGGCGATATCCGGGGCCAGCCAACGGTCCTGGGCATACGCCGGGACCCGTTCGCGCAACAACCGCCAGGCAACGTTGGTACCCGCGCCAAAGCGCTGCTCCTTGAGGAACTCGAATGCCTGGGCCGCCAACAGATACTCGATGGCGAGAATCTGCGTGCAGTTCTCCAGGGCGCGGTGCAGCTTCAACCCGGCATTGGTGCCCATGCTCAGATGGTCCTCCTGCAGGCCGGAGGTGACGTAGTTGTCGACGACTGCCGGTTGTGCCAGCTGACGGTTTTCCGCACACAGTGAAGCGGCCACGTACTGGACAATCATCATGCCCGAATTCACCCCCGGCTGGCTGACCAGGAAGGCCGGCAAGCCGCTGACCAACGGGTTGATCAGGCGATCGAGACGACGCTCGGCAATCGCCCCGATCTCGGCCACCGCGATGGCCAGCAAGTCGGCCGCCATGGCCACCGACTGGCCGTGCGGATTCGCCTGGGAAACCACCCTATACGACTCGGGTGTACCCAGCAGCATCGGGTTGTCGGTGGTGGAGTTGAGTTCGGTTTCGATCTGCCGCGCAGCGTGTTCCAACTGATCGCGCGCGGCGCCATGAACCTGCGGAATCGAGCGAATGCTCAAGGCGTCCTGGGTGCGAATGCCTTGGCTGCTGGCAATGATTTCGCTGCCGTCGAGCAGGCGCCGCAGGTTACTGCCCACGCGCTGCATGCCGGGGTGCGGTTTCATCGCGATGATTTCAGGGTCGAAGGCATCGAGCTGGCCGCGCAGGGCCTCGAAACTCATGGCGCTGATAACGTCCGCCCATTGGCTCAACCGAGTGGCGTCGTCCAGGGACAGGCAGCTCAGGCCGGTCATGCAAGGGGTACCGTTGACCAGGCACAGGCCATCCTTGGCACCCAGTTTGACCGGCGCCAGGCCGACCTCGGCCAAGGCCTGCTGCGCCGGCATGATCTGGCCGCGATAGCTGACCTGGCCGACGCCCAGCAAGGTGATGCTGATATGCGCCATGTGGGTCAGGTACCCCACCGACCCCTGCTTCGGCACCTGCGGGGTGATGTGCTGGTTGAGCAAGGTCAGCAGCGCCTCGACCACCTTGCGCTGCAGGCCGGAACGGCCCTGGCAGAAATTGATGATCGCCGCGCACATGATCGCCCGGGTCTGTTCGTCCGACAGCGCCGTACCCACGCCACAGGCATGGCTGAGCAAAGTGTTGTGCGACAGCTGGCTGAGTTGTTCGTCCTGCAACGAGACATTGCACAAGGCGCCAAGCCCGGTGTTGACGCCATAGGCGCGGTCACCGCTGGAAACGATGCGCTGGACAATGGCCTGGGCGTTCTCGATCCGCGCCCAGGCCGATGGGGCCAGCTCAAGCTTCGCGCCATGCCGGGCCACTGCCACCACGTCCTGCCAACGCACTGGCGCCTCGGCGATGATGATTCTTTCGGCAAACGACATACACGCGTTCCTTAAAGCGAAGCTACGCGACGCTGCACGAAACGATCGACGTATTCGTCCGCAGGCTGGTAGAGGATTTCTTTCGGTGTGCCGACCTGGACCAGGCGACCGTCCTTGAGAATGGCAATCCGGTTGCCGATACGCATTGCTTCGTCCAGGTCATGCGTGATGAAGACGATGGTCTTGTGCAGGGTCTTCTGCAGCTCCAGCAACTGGTCCTGCATTTCGGCGCGAATCAGCGGGTCGAGCGCACTGAAGGCTTCGTCCATCAGGATGATGTCGGTGTCGGCAGCCAGCGCGCGGGCCAGGCCGACGCGCTGACGCATGCCACCCGACAACTGGTGCGGGTACGACTTTTCGTAACCCTTGAGGCCCACGGTGTTGATCCAGTGCAGGGCACGCTCTGTGCACATGGCCTTGCTCTCGCCACGGACTTTCAGGCCGTAGGCGACGTTGTCCAGCACGGTGCGGTGCGGCAACAGGCCGAAGCTCTGGAACACCATGCTGATCTTGTGCCGGCGGAATTCGCGCAGGGCTTGCATGTCGTACTGCAGAATGTCTTCGCCATCGACCAGGATCTGGCCGCTGGTCGGGTCGATCAGGCGGTTGAAGTGGCGCACAAGGGTCGACTTGCCCGAGCCCGACAGCCCCATGATCACGAAGATCTCGCCGCTGCCGATGGACAACGAGAGATCGTTGACCCCGACCACGCAGCCGGTTTCGGCCAGGACCTGATCCTTGGCTTTTTGCTGGCGGATCAGTTTCAGGGCATCTTCGGCGCGAGCACCGAATATCTTGAAGACATTCTTGACTTCGATCTTGTTCATTGTCTGTTTGGCGCTCATTTGCCCACCCCATGCCGTGGTCGGCCATAGGCCTGGGTAATGCGGTCGATCACGACCGCCAGAATCACGATGGCCAGGCCCGCTTCGAGGCCGCGGCCCACATTCAGGGTCTGGATGCCGACCAAAACGTCTTCACCCAGGCCACGGGCACCGATCATCGAGGCGATGACCACCATCGACAGGGCCATCATGGTGGTCTGGTTGATGCCGGCCATGATGCTCGGCAACGCCAGTGGCAGCTGCACGCCGAACAGTTGTTGCATGCGATTGGCACCGAAAGCGTTGATCGCCTCCATGACCTCGCCATCCACCTGGCGAATGCCCAGGTCGGTCAGGCGAATCAACGGCGGCGCGGCATAGATGACGGTGGCGAAGATCGCCGGCACCTTGCCCAGGCCGAACAGCATCAGCACCGGTATCAGGTACACGAAGCTGGGCATGGTCTGCATGATGTCGAGCAGCGGCATCAACACCGCCCGCAGGCGATCGTTGCGCGCCGACAGCACACCCAGCGGAATGCCGACCAGGACCGATATCAGCGTTGCGACCAGCATCAGCGCCAGGGTCTGCATCAGCTTGTCCCAGAGGCCGACCGCGCCGACCAGGAACAGCAAGCCGACGATCACGGCAGTGGTCACGACTTTACGGGTGGCGTGCCAGGCGATACCGGCGACGATGGCCAGCATCAGCCACCAGGGTACTGCGCGCAGCAGGCCTTCGAGGTTGACGATGGCCCACAGCAGGGTGTCGGAGATGTGCCGGAACACGTCACCGTAGTTGGTTACAAGCGCATCGACCCAGCCATTGACCCAGTCGGCAATGGAAAACGTGAAGTTCTTGGGAAACATGGAATTCTCTCGAGCAAGTGCATGAAACGGACTGTCGCGTGCCTTGTCCGGCAGGAGCCGGACAAGCCCATACGCTCAGAGTGCCGCGTCCACCTTTTTGGCTGCGTCTTCGCTGACCCAGCTGTGCCAGACCTCGGGGTGCTCCTTGAGGAACAACTTGGCCAGCTCCGGCGACTCGATGCGATCTTTGCTCATGCGTGCCAGGTTCTGGTTCAGCAGGTCGATCGGCAGATTGACCTTTTCCAGCACCGCCACCAGTTCCGGCGCCTGCTCGTGGAAGGCCTTCGACAGGCCCACCTTGATGGTCAGGGATTTATCCACGCCTGGCTTCTCGTCCAGCTTGACCAGGTCGACCAGGCCCATCAGCGGCGTCGGCGACCAGTAGTAGAACAGGATCGGCTCGCCACGCTTGTAGCTCGACAGCACGGCGGCATCCAGTGCCGGGCCGGTGCCCGGGCGGAAGTTGGTGTAGCTGCTTTCCAGGCCGTAGTGCTTGAGCATCTCGCTGTTGTCCAGCTCGCAGGTCCAGCCGGCCGGGCAATTGTAGAAGCGCCCCTTGTCCGGTTCTTCCGGGTCCTTGAATACCTGGGCGTATTGCCCAAGATCAGCGATGGTCTTGAGGTTCGGTGCCTTGGCTTCGAGTTTGCGCTTGGGGTCGCCTTCGATCACGTAACGCGGCACATACCAGCCTTCGACTGCGCCAACGACCGGCGCGCCGACGCCAACCACCTTGCCGGCGGCCGCCGCCTTGTTCCAGACCTCGCTTCGCCCTACCCACTCTTCGGCAAACACCTGAATGTCGTTGCTGCTCAGGGCGTTTTCCATGGAGATGGAGTTACCCGGCAGGCTGTCGGTTTCACAGCCATAACCATTTTTCAGCACGAACTGCATCACGTCCGTGAGCAGCATCCCGCTTTCCCAGTTCAATCCGGCGAATTTCACCGGTTTGCCAGACTCGCACCAGCCGGCCGCCTGGCTGGCACCAGCGGCCGCCAGCAGCCCGAAAGATAGTGTGGTGGTCAGCAGAGCCTTTGTAATTTTCATTGTGACGCTCCCAAACAAGAACATGGATTGCAGTAGTCGAGGGCATCCGGCCCAAAGAGGGTCGCCAAACTGGCTGATCAGCCTTGCAATCGGCATCGGCGTGGCACCTGTGATCGGTGGCCACTGCACAGAGGAAATATTTCACAACCTCAAAAAAGGATAAAATAATATGTCCTGATGTATCACAACGGAAAAACCTATGAAGTTCACACTGCGACAACTGCGCTACGCGCTCGCAGCGGCCAAGCACGGGAACCTGACGACTGCCGCCATGGAGCTTCATGTTTCACAGCCCTCCATTTCGGCGGCCATCAGCGAATTGGAAGAGGTGCTGGGCCAATCGATTTTCGTGCGCCAACGTGGCCTCGGCATATCGCTGACCCCGTTCGGGCGTACCGTCATGGTCCAGGCCCGCCGCGTTCTGAGCGAAGCTCGGACCTTTGCCGAGATCAATGCCAATGCAGGAGAGTGTGTCGGAGAGTTGGTGGTCGGATGTTTTGAAGACCTGGCGCCCTATTGCCTGCCACAAATTGTGCGACGGATGCAGGAGTCCTGCCCGAGGGTCACGGTCGATATGCGCGAAGGCAGCTTCGATTATGTTGGCAAGCGGCTGAGTGAGGGTGCGATAGAGCTGGCGATCACCTACGATCTGGGTCTGCCGCCGAACACTCAATGCACCCAGTTGTGCCAGCTGACCGCTCAGGTACTGCTGGCTGCCGATCACCCGTTGGCCAAGGAATCGCGCGTCAGCCTCAAAGCGCTATCCGAATACACATTGGTAGTCACCGATCAGGTCCACAGCTGGCAGCATGTGCTGGATCTGTTCAGCTTCTACGATCTTTCGCCCGCCGCTGTGCACCGTGTGCGCACCTTCGAGATGCAGCGTAGCCTGGTCGCCAACGGGTTTGGCGTGGCGCTGATCTACACCCGGCCATTTGGTGACCGCAGTTATGATGGTCAAGCGCTGGTATGTCGGCCGACCGAGGAGAAATTGCCAACGCACAGCATCGTGCTGGCGCATGATCAACGCTATCCGCTGACGCCTTCGGCTGAGGCGTTCAAGGAGCTGGCGGTGGCATGGTTCGCGGAACGGCCGTCGTTTGCATCCGAATGAAACTGCCCTCCTCTGCGAGGTGTCATTGCGCTAACGACACCTGGTCTTTCATCATCCCCATCAGTGCCTCGTTTTCCAGCGGTTTGCTGAGCAGGAAGCCTTGTACTTCATGGCATTGGTCATCGCAGAGCAAGGCCAATTGCTCGGCGGTCTCGACACCTTTGGCAGTCACCGTCATGCCCATTGCAGCAAGGACGTCCATTGGTTCACCATCGCGGCCTAGGGTCTCCCGGTTGACCGGGCAGCAGGACTGGAGGTCGATGGAGCTGACGATCGGTGGTTGGCAGTTTGAGGCGGACTCAAGGTCCTGAGGCTGTGCTGAGCCCCTTTCGCGACACAAGGCCGTCCCCACAAAGGCTCAGTTCCATGCGCGACAGCGCAGACATGAGGTTCAGAGGACTGTTGTGGCCTGCCAAAGAACATTCGAGCGCCGCCAGCAGGCAAGCATGCTAACTGACCCTGCGCTGCGCTCGATGAAACGCGAGTCTTAGTTCGCGGGCAAGAGGATCACGAAGTTCTTTTTCATGTCTTCCAGCACGGTCCATTTGCCTTTGGCGCCCGGTTCGATAATGAACGTGTCGCCAGCGGCCAATGTGATGGGAGCGCATCCCTCAAGCTCGATGACGCAGCGTCCACTCAGGACATGGCAGAACTCCCAAACTTTGTAATCGATGCGCCACGCTCCGGTGCTGGCTTCCCATTCTCCGGAAATGCGACCTTGCTGCTCGTCGTGATAGTACTTGGACGTCAGCGTATGAGGGGTGCCTTCAAGGACCTCTTCAAAAAAAGGAAGGTCACGTACCGGCTGGATATCCAGTTCGCGGAACACGGTCAGTTTCTTGTTCATGGTTTTTTCTCGAGCACGTTGTGGTTAGGGCGGTACATCAAATAGGCTTCACCGGTCACGCCCAGCATCGGGTGCGGGACGATCTGGCAGGTTTTTACAATTTGAAAACCGTGACGCTCGTAGAAGCGGCGTGCACCGTGGTTTTCTGCATAATCGATCAGGCATAGCCCATTCAGGCCAGACTCCTCGGCGCGCTGCTGGGCGTGGCGAAGAAACTGGACGCCCAGCCCCTGGCTGCGCCAGGCTTCGTCCAGGGCCAGGCTGGATATGTACAAGGTATCGGGTATTTCCATGTCGGAATAAGGCGCCAGGACCGGGTCTGTCTCGACAGGCCTGTCAGGGGTCTCGCGCAAGGCATAGCTATGCATCATGCCGATGACGCGCCCTTCGAAAGTGGCCATCAGGCAGTTCTTATAGGAAAAGTCGCCCTGCTCCCTGGCATAGCGAGACGCGCCGACACTCAGCAATGCTTCTCCAGGTGCGGCAAGCTTGCTCCATATGTAATCGGCCATACCTTCCGATGTCAGTTGAAAAAAGCGCGCAATATGGTGCGCGTCCGAGGCTTGAGCGGGTCTGAAGTCGACAGACATTTACAGTGCTCCCATGGGATCGGGTGGTTAGTTTTCAAGGATTACGCCTTTGACAGGGTGGCAGGGTAAGCAGGTTTAGCGGTTCCCATCATGCTCTGGGCGAACACCGTCAGCACGGCGTGCGACGCCGCCCCATGCTTGGAGGCACGTGGCCGAACAAAGGCGCATGCCTGGGGAATCGATCGTGCAGTTGCAGGAGTTGCTGAGGCGAAAAGCGGGGCGACCTGTGCTTCCATGACGGGATGGCCGGAATCAGAACAGGTTTGCCTCGGTATGGAGCTGTATGTCAGGTAAGGCAGCTATCGACCCGAAGCTGCCCTTCGCTGAGGGCAGCAAAGGGTAAAAATATGACACAGCGAAACTTCATTCCTAACGGCATTCTATGCAGACTTTGTTGAAGCCATGCAGGGAATGAAGGCCAATGCTCATCTGTGCGTCCGTTATGCGGCCTGTATCGAATAGCGCCAGACTCTAAAATTTGAGATTAGTTACCGATGCGCATATAGCATGGCATAAAGGCGTAGATTCGTGGCTACGCCTAATACATGGATTAACTAGGGCACAATGTTAGCTCCTGACCAGCGCGATCATTTCGATTTCTACTTCAGCCCCCAGGGGCAGAGCTGCGACACCTATTGCAGCACGAGCGGGATACGGCGCGGCAAAAAACTCAGCCATAACCGAGTTTACCAGCGCAAAACATGAAAGATCAGTTAAAAAAACGTTCACTTTAACCACGTCTTTCATCTCGGCGCCGGACTCTAAAATAAGCGTCTCGGCATTTTTGAAAGCTTGGCGGATCTGCGCTTCGATGCCCGAAACCAGCTGCATGGTGCTGGCATCCAAAGGCAACTGACCAGAGAGGTACAGCATGTCACCGGCCTTGACGGCATGAGAATATGCGCCGACGGCTCTAGGTGCGTTTTCTGACACTAAATGCTTTAGCATAAAACCCTCAGATTGGACATGTTTACTATCTTTCATCGCTATATTGAAACTTTGGCATTTCCCAGTGGAAGCGAATAGCCAAAAGCCGGAGAGCAAAACCTCCCAGGAAGGTGAGGAGAATCGCTTGATTATGTGAAAACCCTAAGTAGTCACAGGCGAAGTAGAACCAAGAAGCAACGAATGCAACACCGGCATAGAGCTCACGCCTGAACACCAGTGGAATATCATTGCAAAAGATATCGCGAAGTACGCCACCAAAAACACCTGTCACAACGCCACTCAAGGAAGCAATTAATAAACCGTGCCCCATATCGAGAGCGGTCTGGCATCCGATCAAAGTAAAGGCAATAAGGCCAACTGCATCCAGAACCAGAAATAGAGATCTCAAGCGTCTCATTAATGGTGCGATCATGACCGTGAAAAGTGCTGCAATACTGGTGAGAATCAGATACTCGGGGTGTTTCACCCAAGTAAGCGGATAATGACCGAGTAAAATGTCTCGTACCGACCCACCGCCTAGCGCTGTTACACAAGCCACCAGTATTACGCCAAACCAATCCATGCCTCTCCGTCCTGCAGACAACGCCCCTGTCATCGCTTCTGCGGTGATCGCCATTAGATATATGTAAAGAAGCATAGGTAGTACCTGAGTGTTCAGGTGGATAACTCTACCTTCTGACTTCATTCAAAAACATCGACATTCAATAAGCCACGCTTATCACCCTATAAGCACAGAATATTGATTCGTTCTAGGTCGGGGAATAGCCTCTGCCCACCCCTTCGAAACGAATGAAAAAAATGAAAACCCAACCGTTTAAAAGCCTCGTGCCAGCCATTCACCGGGCGTCCACAGTCGTCTTTGACAACTTCGCCGACTTTGCAAACCGTCGCGAGCGTCAGCCTGATGGTTTCAGCTACGGCCTGACCGGAACCCCGACGAACCGTGAGCTGGAGCAGGCAATCTCTATGCTGCACGGTGCAGCACATACCGTGGCTTTGCCTTCTGGGCAGGCCGCCCTGGTACTTGTCCTGCTGAGCTTCCTGAAGGCTGGCGATCACGTGATCGCACCAGACAACTGCTATGGGCCCACTCGCGAGTTCCTCGCCAACAACATTCGCTCGTTCGGTATCGACGTCACTTTCCTCCCAGATGGATCGCCACAGGCCATCGAGGACTTTGTCAAGCCCAACACCAAGCTGATCCTCGTGGAATCTCCTGGGTCGATCACCATGGAGATGCAGGACGTTCACAGCATCGTGCGGACTGCGAAGAAGCATTCCATCTTCACGCTGATCGATAACTCCTGGGCGAGCCCCCTGAACTTCCAGCCCATTGCGCATGGGGTCGACCTGGTTGTCGAGGCGCTTTCGAAGGTAATCAGCGGGCACTCCGACCTCCTGATGGGAAGCGTCACGACCAACGACACAGAGCTCTACAAACGCATGCGTCTGCAGCAAGACCTACTGGGTATGTACGTGAGTCCGGATGATTGCTATCTGACCCTACGGGGCCTGGAGACTTATCCACTGAGGCTCGAGCACCAGGGCAAGAGCACACTCGCTATCGCCAACTGGCTGGAATCCCACCCGCTGGTTGAAAAGGTGTACTACCCAGCATTGGAAAGTGCTGAAGATCACCAGTTGTACAAAACCCTCTTCAACGGCCCAGGATCGCTGTTTTCCTTCTCGCTCAAATCAGACGAGCGTATTGGCAACTTCTTTGATGCCCTTCGCACCTTTGCAATTGGTGCAAGTTGGGGCGGTACACATAGCCTAGCTGCATATTACCCACAGCAAGTTATGGCTGGTCGGCAACACAATAAAATCAACAGTTCATTGATTCGGCTATCTATCGGCCTGGAGCCAGTAGATGTGCTCTTGGAGGATTTGGAAAAGGCACTCAATCAAACTCAGTAAGCTTTACCAAAAAAGCTTTGATCATATGACCACAAAAAGAACAAGAGACGACATAAAATGACCGAAATTACGATGCAGGCGGTAAAACCTGAAATCCGTAAGAAAAGCTTCACGAAAGATGATTTCCTTTGGGTTCTCGGCATCTATGGCTGCGCCGTCGGGGGAGGTTCGTTGTTCTGGCCTATCAGCCTTGGGCTGTCGGGCTTTTGGGCAATGCTTATTCTGACGCTAATCGCATTCCCGATTACCTACTACAGCTATCGAGTGCTTTGCCAGTATATTTCAAGTGGTACCGTAACAGCCGAATCCACCAGTAATATCGTCGACACTACAAGGGAATTGCTCGGGGATCGCGCCGTTAGAGTGCTGAGTATTGCGTACTTCATGATGATTTTCCCATCACTTGTCGTCTACGCAATCACCATGTCGAACACCTTCATCGACTTCTTCAATACTCAGCTCGGTATCCCTGGGTTGAACCGCCCGCTGGTCGTAATCGGAGTTACGTTAACGGCGCTTCTGATCGCTCAAGGCAAAACAACCTTCGTTGTTAAAGCCATCGGGCTCATCGTATTCCCGTTCATTTTCTCCCTCATCTTCTTTGGCCTGATGGGTATTCCACACTGGAACACATCGTTCATGGTCACGGCGCATGACTATGGTGGAGTGAGCGGCATCATGGGCTCGGTGTGGTCGTCGTTGCCGATGGTGATCTACGCATTCAGCTTCACGCCAATCGTTTCGAGCTTCGTTGCGCACTACAAGAAGCATTATGGCTCTGAAGCTCAGCAGCGAATCGGACGTACCTTGCTGATCGCAATCGTTGTGGTCGTGGTGACTGTGGTGTTCTTTGCATGGAGCTGCATTTTCGCCCTCTCGCCACAGGAGCTTCAGGCAGCTCGCGGCGAGAACCTGACAGCCTTGTCCTACATGGCGAGAAAATTTGATAATCCGTGGCTGGCAATCAGCTCCCAGATCATCATCTTCTTTGCAGCCTTGAAGGCGTACCTGGCTCAGTACCTGGCTACCCGAGAAAGCCTGAAGGGCATTGCGAAAAACTACTTCGGCAGCAGCACCGAGTTTGTCGACGGTGGGATGATGAAGGCCATTATCCTGACGCTGGTCTTCGCGATTACCGTGATCCCCGCCATTCCAAACCTCGACATCATCATGTTGATCAAATACTTCATGGTGCCGGTCAGCGTATTTGTGGTGTACTTCCTGCCACAGTATGCGTTTTACAAGTCGCCAAAAATCCAACACCTGCGAGGCGGATTGGTTAACTACTTCGTACTGACCATCGGCCTGCTTTGTCTGTTCAACGGCGTACAGAATATCATCAAATACCTCCTGCACTAAACCCAGCAAAAGGAAACGGACTTCCTTTTCAATCCAACACGCTGAATCCAAGTAGATTATCCAAGCGCTTGATATCGCCTTCCAATTGGATCCTCAGTAGGCGTATCAGCTCCTTTGCTTCCAAAGACAGCCTTGAGTCTTTCCGAAAAATCAACTTTGACGTAAAACGCACTTCTTTATCAAGCAACCTTGCTTCTAGTTTGTCAGGCAGGTAGCTAGACGCCACAATAGGATGCGCCAAGCCGACGCCAACGCCTTGAGCCACCAGCTCACAAACCGTCAGGGCATAGGGGGTTTGTACGGCAATATCAAGTTGCGTTGCCGCAGCGCCCATATGTGCTTCAAGCTCTAGGCGCGTGTGATCCTCAGCGTTCATGGCCACGAATGGGTACTTTAGCAAATCAGATGTCGTTAGCTCCTTAACGTGTCCACCTATAAGGCCAGGTGGTGAAACAATTAATCCTCTAGCACTGCAGAAGTTGTACTGCTCACAATCTTTCGTTTCGATTTCGTTTGCAATTATGCCGAAGTCAATCTCACCAGAGTGTACCCGTTGGTAAGCGCTGGCTGAGCTGCATACCTCAAAGAACACCGGCACATCAAACTTCTGACGAAAGCGTGCAATGGCCATTGGAGCCAAGAAATTTCCATACGCGGGATGCACAGCAAGACGCAGACTCGACTTTACACTGCTTTTCAGCGACCGAAGTTTGTGATCAATCATCGCCAAGCCGTTGAAGAAAGTCTCAACCTCCTCCATTAAGGCATGTGCTTCGCGGGTAGGAACCAAACGCCCGCGATTACGCTCAAACAACACAACATCGTACTTGCTTTCAAGCTTCTTTATTTGCTGACTTACAGCTGGCTGGGTAATCTCCAGCATTTTCGAGGCCATGCTTGTACTTCCGGCAAGCATTACGGCACGAAAAACCTCAAGCTCCCGATACATGTTGATTTTCATCGCTCATTCCTTTAAGAGGCGATTACATTAAACGCTGAATGCATGACAGGGTTGGCGACTCTATAATGGAAAAACATATTAAATTCAAGCAGCTATCAATTTTTCAGCGGCATGGCTAATTTTAGGTGAAAAGCAGTTACTGGGGTTAGTGAAATATTTTCGTGCTGATCAATTTCGGTTCCCTAAACACATAAAAACTTAGTTCGATTGCTAATCAAAAGTGGTGGAGTACCTCAAGTGAACGGTGGATATTGATCAGGCGTCGGGCATACGGAAGGTTACACACCTCCACCGTCCGTTATGGGACCAATTCTGGCAGTGCTGAACGGCTGCAATGGGCCGATAGCGGTCAGCCGTAACCGGCTGTTTGTTGGCCCAAAGCAAACGCTTTCCAGTTGACGTGAATCGGTCCTTTTCATTATCCAGCCCCGGACTGTGCCGGACATCAACACCGGACAGATGACTTATTGGGTATCGCTCGCTACCCTGAAATCCCGTCGCCTGACGGTTTCCGGGTCAAATCCCGTTTCACCCAGACGAGCATGTCATGAAATCCCCCACAGGTTTGCTGCTGTCGGCTATCGAACTGGACCGTGCCAGTGCCATACCTCTGTACCGTCAACTGTATCTGCAAATTCGCAAACAGATACTCAACGGCAGAATTCAGGGGGGCGTGCGCCTGCCGTCGACGCGGACCTTGAGCATCGAGCTGGGGCTGTCGCGGATCACCATCCTCAATGCTTTCGATCAGTTGATTGCCGAAGGTTTCCTGGCCTCGCGCACGGGTGCAGGTACGTATGTCGGTACTGAGTGGGAAAACCGGAGTATCGAGGACGAGCAACCGCGCCAGCCACCGCGCCTGTCCGAACTAAGCCAGTCGATGCTGTCGCTGCGCAGCGATCATTTTCGCGGGGTGTCCTATGCCGACTGGGATCCGGCGACGCCGACCTCCTTCCTGCCCAGTCACAGCACCTATGAAGGATTTCCGCAAGCAATCTGGCGGCGCCTGATGAACCGTCATTTGCTAAAGCCAACCAAGGCGATCCTGGGTTATGGCGAGTTGCAAGGCTTGCAGGCGTTTCGCACAGCGATTGCCGAGTATGTCTTCGATGCGCGAGGTATCGACTGCAATGCCGGGCAAGTGGTGATCGTTTCCGGCGCGCAGCAAGCATTCAACCTGCTGGGCATGCTGCTGCTCAATCCGCAGGACAGTGTCTGGATGGAAGACCCTGGGCACATCGCCGCGCGAATTGCGTTGCAAGCCCAGGGGGCCCAGATCATTCCGTTGCGTATTGATGAACAGGGGATCGATGTCCAGCAAGGCCTTGCCGAGTGCCCTGATGCGCGCCTGGTATTCTGTACGCCTTCGCGTCAGCATCCTTTGGGTGTCACCCTGAGTTATGTGCGGCGCCAGGCACTCATCGACTGGGCTGCGAAGCATCAGAGCTGGATCATCGAGGACGATTGCGACAGCGAGTTTCGCTACAGTGGTCGACTTCTTCCGGCACTGTATGCCATGGACCAGATGGCCCGAGTGATCTACGTCGGCACGTTCAGCAAAGTGCTCTTCCCGTCACTGAGACTGGGCTACGTGATTCTGCCGCAGGCTCTGGTCGAGCCCTTCTGCACCCTGCGCGCGGTCATGGATCGCAGCCCGCCCACACTGCTTCAGGCCACAACGGCCGACTTCATGAGCGAAGGCCACTTCCTGGGGCACATCCGCCGCATGCGTGCACTGTACAAGGCGCGCCAGCAGGCGTTGATCGAACAACTTGAAAAGCAGATCGGCAGCTTTTTCAGGATCACTCCGACGGATGCCGGCATGCACCTGATCGCCTGGCTGCCCCCCGAACTCAGTGACACTGAAATCGCCCGGCAACTGGCCCGACACAACATCCACACCTACGCCTTGAGCGACTACCGCATCAAGCATGACCTGCCGCCTGCCCTGTTGATCGGCTTTGCCGGCACGCCTGAAAAGCAGGCCCGGGAGCGTGTCGAGGAGCTGGCCCAGGCTTTGCGCACGCTGGGTTATCTTCCGCCGACCACTTGATGCGTGGAAAGTGGCCTTATCAATTTATTGATAATGGATCTATCGAGAGTTCCTGGCTGGCGCGATAAAGGCTGCGCCGGTAGACCGGTGCCTGAACCAGGAACAACTCTAATGAACAACAAGATCCAGGAACGATTCAACGCCTTGCTGAGCCACAAGGTGGTCGAACACGTGGCTGCTCCAGTGCTGACAGCGGCACTGGCCCAGCGGCTGCTTGAGCGTCTCGGGCAATTGCGCCTGTTTGCCCACGCCTACCCGCTACTGACCAACCTCACCCACGGTCGTGTCACACCCGCGGACATGCTGGACTTCGCCTATCGCCACGAGCTGCAAGGCCTGAGCCTGCACTTGCTCGACGGCGAGGAAAACAGCCTGAGCCAGATGTCGCCAGAGCAGCTCCAGGCATTTGCCAGCAAGGCCAAGGCGCTGGGGCTGGATGTGCACCTGGAAATCAGCAGCACGCTGAAAAAGGATGTCGACCAGGTGATCGCCATCGCCAAGCAACTGGGGGTGCGCAACATCCGTGTCTACTCACGTTACGAGGGTCCGCTGTCGCGGGTCATGGACGTGATCGAGACCGACCTGCACTACCTCGCACAACAGGCCGATGCCAACGATCTGTACTTTGACTTCGAGCAGCATGAAGAACTCAAGAGCAGCGAAATTGCGCAGCTGCTCAACCGTGTCAACCACCCTCGCCTGCATGCCCTGTTCGACTTCGGCAACATGATCAATGCCTGCGAACAGCCTCTGCAGGCCCTGCACAACCTGGCGCCGCACATCCGCCAGGCTCACCTCAAGGGCGTACGCATCGTCCCCGAACAAAACGGCTTCGGCCATTACGGCGTGTTGCAAGGCAGCGACGAAGACGATCTGCCCAGCGCCCGCATGCTGTTCGAACTGTTGATGCTGGGCGAAGCAACCCCGCAAGTGATCGCGTTCATTCTCGAGCAGGAAAATCACTACGTGGCCCCGGCCTTCCGCCAGAGCCTCGAAGCAGCCGATCCATTCATTGCTTACCGGGAGATGAGCGAAACGCCGCTCCCGAAAGGCTACTCGCTCGAGCGCATGCTGGCCGACGAACACCGCTGGGCGAACAATCAGGTGGCCTATGTCCGAGGTTTGCTGGGCGAACTGCGCACCTTGGCTGAACTGACCCGGGCCGCTCCTTCCAACGCCTGAACCTGACGACCCGATTACGCCCGGAGAACAATAATGACAACTCAAAACAAGGCCAAATGGCTCAGATTCCTGATTCTCATCCTTGGTGGCGGCACCATTTACAAGCTGGCGAACCTCAAGGACGCCTTCTATGTCCCCATGCAGGAATTCATGGGCCTGAGCCACACTGAAATCGGCATGCTGTTGAGTGCCAACGCGATCATCGCGACTGCACTGTTCGTGGTTGGTGGCCTGCTCGCCGATCGCTACGACACGCGCAAACTGATCCCCCTCGGCCTGATCGGGACCGGGAGCCTGGGGTTGTACCTGGCGACCTTTCCGCCCTTCAGCAGTTTGCTGATCGTGTTCAGTCTGTTGGCCGTCTGTGCCGACTGCCTGTTCTGGCCATCGCTGCTCAAGGCCATCCGCAATCTGGGTGACGATCAGGAGCAAGGCCGGTTGTTCGGCCTGCTGGAAGGCGGGCGCGGCGTGGTTGATACGCTGGTGGCCTTTTCCGCACTGGGCGTGTTCGTCGCCATGGGCTCGGGGGAAGCCGGCCTGAAATCGGCAATCCTGTTCTACTCGGTCATCGACATTCTGGCCGGCACCCTGACCTGGGTCCTGCTCAAGGGCGGTAATGCGCAATCGGCCACCAAGCCGAAAAACGGTCTGGCAAACCTGATGGAGGCTATCAAGGTACCCGGTATCTGGTTGGTCAGCCTCAATGTGTTCATGGTCTACATCGTCTACTGCGGCCTGACCTATTTCATCCCCTACCTCAAGGAAATGTACGGGTTGCCAGTAGCGTTGGTAGGCGCCTACGGCATCATCAATCAATACTTCCTGAAAATCCTCGGCGGGCCTACCGGCGGTTTCATTGCCGACAAGCAGTTCAAGAGTACCAGCCGTTACCTGAAGTGGGCATTTCTGGCGCTATTGCCGCTGATGGCCGTGATCATGCTGATTCCTAAAAGCCCGGGCTTCATCTATGCGGGGATGGCGGCCACCCTATCCTTCGCCCTGATTGTTTTCTCGATGCGCGGCGTGTTCTGGGCCCCCATGGGCGAAGTCGGCATTCCCCAGCACATCACCGGCTCGGCCTTCGGCATCGGTTGCCTGATCGGCTATGCCCCCGGCATGTTTGCCTACGTCATCTATGGCGCGATCCTCGACCACTTCCCTGGTCAACAGGGCTACAACTATGTGTTCATTCTGATGAGCGTGCTGGCCATTGCAGGCTTCATGGTGTCCAGCCTTCTCTATCAAGCGGTACGCAAAAAAAACGTGCTCTCTGGCGGGGCCGACGCGGTACAAGCCTGATCGTCGCCATGGGCTTCAGGAGGAGGGTTCGTCCATCATGCCGAGCCCTCCTCCGCCCACAACGCCGGTGTTCGCGGCTAAAACCCCACAGGTACAGCGTTGCTCTCGAGGTTGTGGCTGTACCTGTAGGAGCGGCCTTGTGTCGCGAAAGGGCCGCATCGCGGCCCCAGGATTGATGCGCAACAGTTGAAATTGCCGGGGCCGCTGCGCGCCCCATCGCGACACAAGGCTGCTCCTACATGGGCCCTGCTGATTCAATGAGTTATGTGCAGTTCCATGAGAGATGACAAAAGCTGAGTTGCTTGCCAAGGTCGATCGTTAGCCATTGGGTCTTGTTTCGTCTGGCGGGCCAGGCGTTGAACCAAGCCATTGCAAGCAGGCCTGAAGAGGCCATAGGCTGCCTTCTCATGAATCGGCCACTTACGTTGGATAAACGATGATCGAGCTACAAGGATGTGGAGCGTCTTCAGGCCTGGAGTGTCGGCCAGTCGGGCCCGCTGACGCAGCAATGATCTGCTCGCATCGCCAGGAGATGTTTCTTGAGGCAGGTGGCGACCCTGAAAAACTGCAAGTCATGACTCAGCACTTTCGCCCATGGCTGGAAGAGCGGCTCGGTGACGGTCGGTATTACGGTTTCAAGCTCCTGGATGGCGACCAACCGGTTGCAGCCATCGGCCTGATGAGCATTGACTGGCCTCCCCATCCATCGCACCCAACCCTGGACAAACGTGGGTACGTGCTGAATGTGTTCGTCCAGCCGGCCTACCGCCGCCGCGGCCTGGCTTCGGCCTTGATGCAGGCTGCTGACGCCGAGTTCGCTCGCCGAGGTATCACCTTCGCTGTCCTGCATGCCACCGAGACGGGTAAACCGGTCTATGAGCAGACCGGCTGGACTGGAACGTCGGAAATGGCCAAATCCATTGAATGATAGTGACCGTTTTCGATCTGCAAGCGACGTCCAGAGCGTTCTGCGTCGGTGACTGCGTCATAACCTGACACTCGGAACGAAACGCACTACTCCTTGCTTGCGCGGCCGGAGTGCCGCCTCGCCATGGACTCGCTCCAATTCGGAGCAAAAGCTGCAGCTCGGTGCATAGCGCGCCTTTTTTCGAGGCGCGCCTGCTCCCCCCTCCCAACGTTCCCGCACGGCTGCATGCGGCGCAGTCATCGAATGCAGCAATAAAACCCAAGAGTTTCAAGGTGTTACCGCCAGCCCGTTGCCACTCCAGAACTGTGCCTGGCTTTCGGCACCTTCATTGCAATGGCCTCTTGCGTGCATAACGCACAGCAATTGATCGGATTCGAGGCTCACCGCAGACAAAACACCCACCGACCCGCAAGGCCGCACCCTGAAACACGTAGATGAACCGCAATGAAGCTGCCGGCAACGGTGGCAAGGAGTGGGTATGTCCCGGGCATTTTTCAATGAAATGTATGATACGAACGGAAGTTGCCGCCCGCATTACCAGGAGTTCGCCCGCTGGTTGGCAAACACCCCGCTGGAGTTGCTGGAGCAACGCCGACGCGAAGCTGACCTGCTGTTTCACCGCGCCGGTATCACCTTCACCTTGTACGGTGACAAAGAGGACACCGAGCGCCTGATCCCCTTTGACATCATCCCGCGCAGCATTCGCGCCAGCGAATGGCGCATGGTCGAGCGCGGCTGTATCCAGCGGGTTCAGGCGTTGAACCTGTTCCTGCAGGACATCTACCACGACCAGCGCATCCTAAAGGCCGGCATCATCCCGCCGGAACAAGTGCTGGCCAACGAAGGCTACCAGATCGCCATGCAGGGCCTGGGCCTACACCGTGGGCTCTATGCCCATATCGCTGGCGTCGACCTGGTCCGTGACGGGGATGGCAGCTACTTCGTGCTGGAGGACAACCTGCGCACCCCCAGCGGGGTCAGCTACATGCTCGAAGACCGCAAGATGATGATGCGGCTGTTCCCCGAGCTGTTCGCCGCACAGCGTATCGCGCCCATCGACCACTACCCCAACCTGCTGCTGGACACGCTCAAGAGCGCCAGCCCACTGGACAACCCCACTGCCGTGTTGCTCACCCCTGGCCGCTTCAACAGTGCCTATTTCGAGCACGCCTTCCTGGCCCGGGAAATGGGCATCGAACTGGTCGAGGGTGCGGACCTGTTCATCCGTGACGAGCACGTCTACATGCGTACTACCGCTGGTCCAAAACAGGTGGATGTGATCTATCGCCGTCTGGACGACGACTACCTCGACCCGCTGTCGTTCAACCCTGACTCGATGCTGGGCGTGCCGGGGCTGATTTCGGTGTACCGCGCTGGCAACGTGGTGCTGGCCAATGCGGTAGGCACCGGGGTGGCAGACGACAAGTCGATCTACCCCTATGTCGACGACATGATCCGCTTCTATCTGAGCGAAGAGCCGGTCCTGAACAATGTCCCTACCTGGCAGTGCCGCAGGCCTGCAGAGCTTTCCCATGTCCTGGCCCACCTGCCCGAGCTGGTGGTCAAGGAAACCCAGGGGTCCGGTGGCTACGGCATGTTGGTCGGGCCTGCGGCGACCAGCGCACAGATCGAGGACTTCCGCGCCCGCATCAAGGCCCGCCCGCACGCCTACATCGCTCAACCTACCCTGTGCCTTTCCACATGCCCGACCTTCGTCGACAGCGGCATCGCGCCGCGCCACATCGACCTGCGCCCGTTCGTGCTGTCCGGCAGTGAAACCCGACTGGTGCCAGGCGGCCTTACCCGCGTGGCCCTTCAGGAAGGTTCGCTGGTGGTCAACTCGTCGCAAGGCGGCGGTACCAAGGACACCTGGGTGGTGGAGGACTGAACCATGCTTTCGAGAACTGCTTCCGACCTTTACTGGATGTCGCGCTACCTGGAGCGTGCAGAAAACCTTGCGCGCATGCTCGAGGTCAGTTATTCGCTATCGCTGATGCCCCAGGCTGGCCGCAGCGACGGCCATGCCGAGCTGGCCATGTCACTGCTGGCATCCGGAACGCTGGACGACTACCGCCGCCGGCACACCGAGCTGGACACCGAGCGCATGCTGCACTTCTTCGCCCTCGATGCGACCAACCCCGGCAGCATCTATTGCTGCCTGCAGGCGGCCAGGACCAATGCCCACGCAGTGCGTGGCCGCATCACTGCCGACATGTGGGAGAACATCAACGCTACCTGGATCGAGATGCGCAACATTGCCAGCAATGGTCTCGGCCGTTATGGCATCAGCCAGTTCTGCGACTGGGTCAAGGAACGCTCGCACCTGTTCCGCGGTGCTACTTCAGGCACCATCATGCGCAACGACGCTTACAGCTTCATCCGCCTGGGGACCTTCCTGGAGCGGGCTGACAACACCCTGCGCCTGCTCGATGCACGCTATGAAATGTTCGGGGAGGCCTCCGAGGAAGTCAGCGATGATTCTGCCCGCGGCTATTACCAATGGAGCGCCTTGCTGCGCGCGCTGACCTCCTACGAAGCCTTCAACGAACTGTATCGCGCCGCACCCAGTGCACGACCGGTGTCCGAGCTGCTATTGCTGCGGGTCGATGTGCCCCGCTCGCTGCATGCCTGCATCGAGGAGCTGGACCAGATCCTTGCCAGCCTGCCGGGCAGCACCGGGCGCGCCGCCCAGCGCATGGCCGCCGAACTCAATGCTCGCCTTCGCTACACCGCGATCGACGAAATACTCGAAGCAGGGTTGCACCCGTGGTTGAGCGACTTCATCGGGCGCATCAATCAACTGGGCCAGGCGGTCCACCACTCCTATCTGGAGGTCGTATGAAACTGTCCATTCGCCACGACACTACCTACAGCTATGCAAGCGATGTGTGCAACAGCATCCAGTTCCTGCGCCTGACGCCACGCAGCAGCGAGCGCCAGCGCATCACTGAATGGCAACTCGACCTGCCCTGCAAGGTCAACGGCCAGATCGACCCGTATGGCAACATCCTGCATGTATTGACCCTGGACAAACCCCATGGCCACCTGGCACTGACCGCCAGCGGCCAGGTAGAAATCGACCCGGATCGCGAGCAAGAGGCCGGCGAACATTCACCCCTGCCCTTCCTGCGCGGCAGCCATCTGACCCAGGCCGATGACACACTCAAGGCCTTCGCCAGCCGACATTGTGGCGAGCACCGTGACCGGGCCGCGCTGATCGGGCTGATGCAAGGCCTGGCGGAGCACATGCCATACAGCCCCGGTGCCACATCGGTGGGCACAACTGCCATCGAAGCGTTCAGCGGCGCTGCCGGGGTGTGCCAGGACCATACCCATGCGTTCCTCGCCTGCGCGCGCAGCCTGGGTATTCCGGCACGCTATGTGTCCGGTTACCTATGTACCGAAGACGAGCAGCACCTGGCCAGCCATGCCTGGGCGGAAGCCTGGGTCGATGACGCCTGGTACAGCTTCGACATCACCAACCGCCTGACCCGGCCAGAACGCCACCTGAAGCTGGCAGTGGGCCTGGACTACCTCGATGCCTGCCCGGTCAGGGGCGTGCGCCGCGGGGGCGGCGCCGAATCGATGCAGGCCAGCGTACACGTGCACCGCCAATGACAGGTGCGGCATCCGTTCATGAAAAAAACAAGGGAAACAGCATGACCTATTGTGTCGCCATGCACCTGGCGGACGGGCTTGTCTTCATCAGCGACTCACGCACCAATGCGGGCATCGACCAGATCGCCAGCTTTGCCAAGCTGTTCGTGTTCGGCGTGCCCGGGGAGCGCCTGATCGTCCTGCAGACCGCCGGCAACCTGGCGACCTCGCAATCGGTGGTGAACCTGCTCCAGCAACGTACGAAGGGCCCCGGCCCCCACCTGTTGAACGTTGCGACGCTCTACGATGCAACGGTACTGGTCGCCGACACCTTGCGCGAGGTGGTCAGCCGTGATCGCAGCAAGCTGTCGGCCGGAATCGACCTGAGCAGTTCGTTCATCGTCGGCGGCCAGATTGCCGGCGGCCCCATGGGCATATACAACGTCTATGCGCAGGGCAATTTCTTCCAGGCCACGCCGGACACCCCGTTCCTGCAACTGGGCGAAAGCAAGTACGGGCGGCCGATTCTCGACCGCAACCTCGGCTACCATATGCCACTCGATGAAGCGTTGCGCTGCGGCCTGATTTCGTTCGACTCGACCATTCGCAGCAACTTGTCGGTGGGCATGCCGTTGGACCTGTTGGTGTATCAGAAGGACAGCCTGGAAACACCGAAACGCCAGCGTATCGCCAGCGACGATGTGTATTACGAGCAGATACGCAGGCAGTGGAGCGACGGGCTCAAAAGACTGTTGGCCGAACTGCCAGCGCCGCCGTACTGATAGGCAGGGCCACTGTGGAAGCGGGCATGCCCGTTCCCACAGTGGCCTTGGTCCTACTCCAGCGGAATAGTCAGGCGATCGATGACGGCGCGGGTTTCTGGCCGTACCCCGCGCCACCAGGCGAAAGCCTCCGCCGCCTGCTCGACCAACATGCCGACACCGTCGGCCAGGCGCACCACCCCCTGCGCCTGGGCCATGCGCAGGAACGGCGTAAGGCCTTTGCCATACGCCAGCTCGTAAGCCAGCTGCGTCGCGCCCAGCACGCCTTCAGGCAGTGGCGGCAGCTCGCCGGTGAGGCTGGCAGAGGTGGCGTTGACCACGATGTCGAAGGACTGTCCCTCCAGCTCCTCATAACGGCTGATGCGCAGCCTTGGATGATCCAGTTCGTTGCGCAGGGCGAGCGCCTTGGCCATGTCACGGTTGGCAAGCACCAGCTCGCTCGGCCCCGCCTGCAGGAACGGCAGCAATGCACCGCGTACCGCGCCACCGGCGCCGAGCAACAGTACCCGTCGATTGGCCAGCGGCTCACCGAGGTTTTCCTCGATATCCCGCAGCAAGCCGATGCCGTCGAAGTTTTCGGCAAAGATACGGCCATCCTCGAACTTCAACGCATTGGCCGCCCGCGCCAACTGGGCGCGCTCGCTGCGCTGGTCGGCCAGCTCGAAGGCTCGCAGCTTGAACGGCGCGGTGATGTTCATGCCCAACCCGCCATCACTGCGAAACTGCAGTACCTGAGCCTCGAAGCCCTCGAGCTCGCCCTCCAGCGCGCCATACTCCAGGCACTGGCCGGCGACCTGGGCGAACAGGCCATGAATCAACGGGGACTTGGTGTGGTTGATCGGCCGGCCGATCACTGCATAGCGGTCGCTCATCGTGCATCTCCGTGGGTGAACAGCACACCGTCTGCCTGCATGGCGGTGATTTCTTCAGGGGTGAAACCTAGGCCGGCGGCCACTTCGGCATTGTGCTGACCGAGGTCCGGGGCCACCTGGTGGATCGTGGTGTCGCAGTCGGAAAAGCGAAACGGCAGGTTGGGCAGGCGCAAGGTACCGTAGCGCGGGTGCTGCTGCTCGATGACCATGTTGCGCGCCTGAATCTGCGGGTCGGCCACCACCTCGTCGATGCGCTGCACCTTGGCGCTGGGGATGTCGATGTCATCGAGCAACTGCAGGATATCCGCCACCTGGCGCGCGCCGACCCAGTCGCGAACCACGGCCAGAATCGCCTGGCGATGGGCGTTGCGGCCATTGAGGCTGTGGTAGCGGCTGTCGCTGCCGAACCCGGCCGGGCCACCGTTGGCTTCCAGCATCGCGGCAAAGCGCTTCCAGGCATCGTCGACCTGGGCGGCGATTACCAGGTCGCCATCGGCCGCGCGAAACACGCCGTACAGGGTGGAGGTGGGCATGTCATGGCCGGTCTGCACGGGCAGGACAGTGCCGTCGGACAAGGTGTAGCACTGCACCGCATATTCATGCATCGACACCAGCGTGTCGTACAGGGCCATGTCGATGTGCTGGCCGCGACCACTGTTCACCCGGCCCAGCAATGCCGCATTGATCGCCGCCACGGCATGAATGCCGGTGTACATGTCGCCAAGGGAAATGCGCAGCAACGGCGGCGCTTCGCCCGGCACGCCGACCATCTGCATGATCCCGCTCTTGGCCTCGGCGATCAGCCCGAAACCGGCGCGGTGGGCATCCGGCCCGGTATGGCCATAGGCGGAGATGGAGCAGTACACCAGACGCGGGTTGCGCGCCGACAGCTCGGCATAGCCCAGGCCCAGTTTGTCCAGGGCGCCGGGGCGATAGTTTTCGATGAACACATCGGCCGAGTCGGTCAGGCGCTGCATGAACGCTTTGCCACGCGGGTCCTTCATGTTCACGCTGACGCCCTGCTTGCCCATGTTCAGCTGCAGGAAGTAACCGCTCTGCTGCTCATCAAGGGTAAATGCATGCTGGCGCCCGGCATCGCCGCTGCCCGGCCGTTCGACCTTGATCACCTCGGCGCCGAGTGCTGCCAGGCAGCGGCCCACATAGGGCCCGGCCAGGAAGTGGCTGTAGTCGATGACGCGGATACCTGCCAATGGCAATGCCTGGCTCATGCCTGCACCCTCCGGGGCACCATCAGCCGGTGCTCGCCACGCTGCACGACTTCGCCGTGCTGGTTGATCAGCTCCGACGGCAAGACCACGATACCCCAGCCCGGTCGGCTGTTGCTCGGGCGCATCGCCCCCACGCGCATGCGCACGTGCAGCACATCGTCGACCTTGATCGGCAGCACGAAGTCCCAGGTCCAGCCCAGCGACATGCCCGGTACAAAGCGGTATTCGCACTGGGTCTTCAGGCCGTCGGCGATCGACAGGCCGAACAGGCCGTGGGCAACCAGGCAGCCGAAATGACTGGCGTTGGCGTAGGCCTCGTCGACATGCACCGGGGTGTGGTCGCCGGTGAGGTCTGCGTAGGCCAGGATACGTTCGCGGGTCACCGTGTAGGTGGGGCTGATGCATTCATCGCCTTCGCGGGCATCGTCCCAGTATCTTTCCACTACGCTCATGCCACCACCTCTGCACGTGGGTCGATGGCCAGTGCCTGGGCGACGCATTTCGCCGGCGATGCCTGAATGAACTCGACCGCAAGGCCGTCAGGCAGGCGCAGCCAGTTGCGGCCCTGGGGCATTTCGCTCACGCCGAAACGCTGTGCGGCGGCCAGGGTAGCTTCGAGGTCCTCGCACATGATGCCCAGGTGCGCCATGCGCCCTTCCGGGCCGGCAAAGTCGGGCTGGTGGATGAACTGCAGGCCACCAAGGGTCCAGTACTGTGCAGGCTGCTCGACGTCACCCTGTATTTCACGCATGGTCATGCCACACACCTCGCTGAAAAAGCGGATGTGCCACTGGATGTCGCGCACCCAGAACGCCACGTGTTCAAGGTAGGCTTTCGGCTGGCTCATGGATTACTCCCCTTCTGCTGATCGGCCATGGCGCGTTCGATGCCCTTGATGCAGGCCACCAGGGTCGCGTTGACCGGCGTGGCCACGCCATGGCGCTGGCCCCAGCGCACGACGGAGCCATTGATGAAATCGATCTCGGTGACCGAACCCTTTTCCAGGCTCTGCAGCATCGAGGTACGGAAGCTTGCCGGCAGGCCTTCGGCGGCCAGCCGCCATGCAGAATCCGGGCTGGTGAGGCTCAGGCGGATGCCTGCTCGTTCAGCGACGGCAATGGCTTCAGTCACCGCTGCCTTGGCGGTGCTTTCCAGCAGCGGCTCGCTGTACAACTGGCCATAACCGAGCCTGGTGATGCCGCTGAGCGCGCCTGTCGCGACGTTGACCAGCAGCTTGTCCCACATGGTGCCGAGAATGTTGTCACTGACCGTGGTGGCGAGCCCGGCGCCATTGAAGACCTCGGCGATGGCCTGCACACGCAGCGTCCTTTGGCCGTCGAGCTCGCCGATGAAAGTCTGCTTGCCCGCAACACCGGCGCGGATCGAACCCGGCGCCAGCAGCACGCCACCGACGTAGGTCTTGCCAGCCAGCACCCGCTCACGGCCCACGGCCTCGGCCAGGATGTCTTCATGGCCAAGACCGTTCTGCAGTGACAGCACCAGCGTCTGCGGCCCGATCAGCGCCTTGGCCCCGGCAATCGCCTCGCCGGTGTGGAATGACTTGACCAGCACCACCACCAGGTCGGCCACGCCCACGGTTGCCGCGTCGCAGGCTGCCTTCACCCGGACCTGCCGCTCGCCGCGTTCGTCCTGCACCCGCAGCCCGTACAAGTTCATCGCCTCGACATGTGCATGGCCACGGTTCAACAGCCAGGTTTCGTGCCCCGCTTCGCTCAAGGCCGCACCAATGGCACAACCCAGGGCGCCGGCGCCCAGAATGCAGATTTTCAAATCGCTGACCTCCTGTGGTTTGCGACTACCTTATGCAGCGAGCCTTATTTCGGCTATACAATGGGTTCAATACACTTATTGGATTTCGCAATAATGAGTGCGCTCGACGCTTTGCCCGACCCCAAGCTGCTGCAACTGTTCGATGTGCTGTACCAATGCCGCAGCGTCACCCGCAGTGCTGAACAGCTCGGCCAGAGCCAACCTACCGTGAGCATCTGGTTGGGGCGCTTGCGTGAAGAGTTGAACGACCCACTGTTCGTACGTACGCCAGGCGGCATGGCGCCAACCCCGCGGGCAGACCAGCTGATCGGGCCATGCCGCGAGGTGCTGGAATCGCTGCGGCGCCTGACTACCTGGGAGCCGCAGTTCGTTCCGGCCACGGCGCAGCGGCGCTTTCGCCTGTGCGTCAGTGATGCCAGCCACATCACCCTGCTGCCCAGCATCCTCAACCACCTGCGCACCCACGCGCCGGGTATTCGCCTGGAAGCTGCACGCATCGATGGCAATACCGAGAGCGCGCTGGAGTCGGGCGAGGCGGACCTGGCCATCGGCTTCGTGCCCTGGCTGGGTGCGGGGATGTATCAGCAAGTGTTGTTCGAGCAGGACTGGGTCTGCCTGAGCAACCCGCTACACCCTCGTTTGAGCAACGGCATGAGCGTGGCGGGTTACCAGGCCGAGGGGCATGTACAAATCAGTGCCGGGACCGGGCAGAAGTTGCTGGAGGCTGGCCTGGCGCGGGCCGGCATCGAACGCAGGATCATGCTGGAGCTGCCGGCGTTTCTGGGGTTGGGGATGATTGTCGGGTCGACCGACCTGGTGGCTACGTTGCCACGGCACATCGGCCAGACACTCGCCGACATGCATGGTTTGCACGTGCACGATTGCCCGTTTGCAGTGGAAGGTTTCACGGTCAAGCAGCACTGGCACGCACGGTACCAGCAAGACAGCGGGAATCGCTGGATCAGGGAGGTGGTGCGGGGCTTGTTTCAAACAGGGGCCGGTTAGCACACACAGCGAAACCTTCGCTCGCCTCATCGCTCCATGAGTCTGGGCTGACCCGCCGTTCAACGGGCATAGCGTGCCGCCTATTTGCCGACCGCGCCGGGCGCGGGTCGAAGGCGATGGGGCCGCGAAGCGGCCGGTCTCTGGGCCGACAGCAATTGTCCACGAACGGCGACTAACGACCCATTACGGCCCTTGGCGCAAGGCCCCTAACGGCCATTTGAAGTCATTAAGAACAGCAGCCTGGGTCGTAGACAGCGCTTCAAATGGTCAACCGCTTCTCCATCGGTTGGTAGATCAGCCCGGCAAGCTCGCCCACTTCCCCTGCCAACGCAAAACCGTAACGTTCATAAGCGGCCACTGAAGATAGCGACGCTCTAACTGTTACTACATTGGCCCTGGCCTGCTCCAGAGCCGCATTCATCAAGCGCCTCCCAACGCCGTGGCGCTGCCAGGCCGGCGCAACGAACAGCATCGCCACATGGCGCCCTTCCTTCAGCTCGATCAGCCCGACCAGGGTTCCCTCCGCGACACAAACCAGCATCAGGTTGTCACTTACCATTCGTTCGGCAAACGCCTTCTGAGCAACCACTTTTGCGAAGGTTTCCACGCCCTGGGCCGACAGCGATGGCGCAACCGCTAGCATGAACGCCTCCAAGCACAGGGCGTTGGCGCTTGGCAGGTCTTCCTGAGTCATCTTGCGTATCTGCATGGTCGTCGTCCGTGACTTGGGTAGGGGTATTTTTATACCAGAACATCCGACTTAGAGATATGCAACAACGCCTCTGCTAACAGACACCTCCATGCGCGAGAGGTAACGTTACAGACCGGCAGCTTCGGGTCCAGGCTGTGAAAAAAACCTGCGATTATCTAACCTTCTGATCGTCGAGATCGTGGCGGGGACGATCATGAAGCGGTTCATTGAGGGTGAGGCCCGGATGCAAGTCACGCTGCTGCCGGAGTGCCTGGATGATTACATCACCGAAGAAAACCCTATTCGGGTAGTTGACGTTTTCGTCGATGAACTCGACCTCGGAGCGCTCGGATTCGAGGGTGTCGATCCGGCTGCTACGGGTCGTCCGGCCTACCATCCAGCAGTCCTGCTGAAAATCTACATCTATGGCTACCTCAATCGGATTCAGTCCAGCCGCCGGCTTGAGCGCGAGGCAGAGCGCAACGTCGAGCTGATGTGGTTAACGGGCCGGTTGGCTCCTGACTTCAAAACGATTGCCGACTTTCGGCGAGACAACGGTAAAGCTATTCGCGGCGTGTGCCGGCAATTCGTAGTGCTGTGCCGCAACCTCAATCTTTTCTCCCAGTCGATCATTGCCATCGACGGCAGCAAATTCAAAGCCGTAAATAACCGCGACCGCAACTTCACCCAGGGCAAGATCAAGGCGCGCATGCAACAGATCGAGCAGAGCATTGACCGCTATCTTGCGGCGCTGGATTCGGCGGATCGGGCGGCGCCCGAGGTCGCCGAGGCCAAGGCTGAACGGCTGAGCGAAAAAATAGAAAAGCTGAAACAGCAGATGACAAAGCTAAAGGACATTGAAGCGCAGCTTCACGCCAGCCCAGATCAGCAAATCTCTCTTACCGATCCTGATGCACGCTCAATGGCCACGAGTGGCCGAGGTACTGGCACGGTTGGCTACAACGTACAAACAGCAGTCGATGACAAATACCATCTGATCATTGCTCATGAAGTCACTAATGTTGGCAATGACCGAACGCAGCTGAGCAATATGGCGAACCAGGCACGCGAAGAGATCGGCGCTGAGTCGCTGACAGTGGTCGCCGACCGAGGCAATTACAAAGGTCCGGAGATCCTTGCTTGCGAGCAGGCAAGGAACACCACTTTTGTCCCGAAGCCGCTGACATCAAGCAGCAAAGCGGAAGGCCGATTCGGCAAGCAGGACTTCATCTACATCGCTGCATCGGATGAATACCGATGCCCTGCGGATCAACTACTGACCCGCAGGCACTCTTCGGTGGAAGACGGCATGTTGCTGCACTCCTACTGGTTCTCTGGCTGCCAAAGTTGCTCCATGCAGAAGCAGAGTACGACGGGTAAGGAACGCCGATTGAAGCGCTGGGAGCATGAAACGGTAGTCGAAGCCGTGCAGATCCGATTGGAGTATGACCCAGGAAAGATGAAGGTTCGTCGGCAGACGGTGGAGCATCCCTTCGGAACGCTCAAATACTGGATGGGAAGCACTCACTTCCTGACCAAAACCCTACCGAGGGTAAGCACCGAAATGAGCCTTCACGTGCTTGCCTACAATCTCAAACGAATGATGAGCATCTTTGGCATTGCTGGGCTGATTGAAGCGATCAGGACTTGAGGCCACGCATTTTTTGCGTCCGTATACGGCTATTCGGGCTGCTGCCGCGGCCCAAATAGCGCAGGCCGCGTCCGGGCCCGACTGAGGTAGATCAGCACTCAGATCTGCTGAATTGACAGGGTGCCCCAGCTTCTTTCGCTACTCGACGTACTTATTAGCGTTTTCACACAGCCTGGCCCCATTGCGGACATTCAACAGAGGCTAGCGAGATAACACTATCTGTGGGAAGGCTCATCAATGCAGAGAGAGCTGCTCATCGATATTCGGAAAAACTTTCCGATGCTCGCATGTGCTCGATCAGGCTGGGTACGTCCTCGGGTGATGCCGCTCGAACTGTGCCCTCTCGACTCAACATGCACATGAAACGCCGTTACCCTGTGCAGCAACGTCCGCACCCTCCAACGAAAACCCTTCGTCAAGCCAGCCGGTAACCCCGCCAATCATTTCTTTCACCGGAAAACCCAGCTCAGTCAAACGAACCGCCGCCCGATGTACGCCATTGCAATGCGGCCCCGCGCAATAAACAACGAAAAGCGTCTGGCGCGCATAGTCAGCCATGCGTTCTGCGCTGATGGTGCGGCCAGGAATATTGATCGCGCCCGGCACATGGCCCTGCGCAAACGCCTCGCTGCTCCTTACATCTACCAGCACATAGTCGACATCACCCGACCGCTGGCTACGTTCAACATCCGAACAATCCGTCTCGAACGCCAGACGGCGGCTGAAATGAAGCAGGGCATCGGATGGGCTTGCGGCAGGATATTCGCTGACCAGGCTTGGCATGGATTTCACTCCTCGGTTGAAGGTGCGCTCATTGTAGGAAGCACGCCTGTATCGCTACAGTGGCGCATTCGACAGTCACCGGTAGTTTTCCGCCAATGCTCACGAACCCTGGTTTGGTCGCCGTGCTGGCCTATGACGGGCTGTGCACCTTCGAGTTCGGCATTGCCGTGGAGATCTTCGGGCTGCCACGCCCGGAGTTCGAATTCGCCTGGTACACGCATCGCATCGTCGCCGTCGATCCCGCACCAATGCACGCGGCAGGTGGCATGCAGGTCATTGCCGAGTTCGGCTTGGAGTCGCTCGTTGATGCCCATACCATCATCATTCCGGGCTGGCGTAGCCGCGATGAGCGCCCGCCGCAGGTCCTGCTGGACGCCTTGCGCGCCGCGTATCAACGCGGGGCGCGGCTGCTCTCCATCTGTTCAGGGGTGTTCGTGCTCGCGGCTGCGGGCCTTCTGGACGGCAAGCGTGCCACCACCCACTGGCGCTATACGGACGAACTCGCGGCACGCTATCCACTCATTGAAGTAGACCCTGGCGTGCTTTACGTAGACTGCGGCCAGCTGATTACCTCGGCAGGCAGCGCTGCCGGTATAGATGCCTGCCTACACCTGGTGAGTCGAGACTTTGGTACCCACGTTGCCAACACCGTTGCCCGTCGCCTGGTTATGGCACCCCAGCGTTCCGGAGGGCAAACACAGTTCCTCCCCGCACCCGTTGCCCAGAAGCCTCGCGATGATCTTGCCGCGGTGCTGGAGTGGGCGACCTTGCATGTGGGCAGGCCGCTTACGGTCAAGCAGCTGGCAGCGAAGGCACTGATGAGCGAACGTACCTTCCTGCGTCGCTTCATCGAAGCGACAGGCATCACGCCGAAAACCTGGCTGCTTCAGGTGCGCATGAACGTGGCGCGTGAGTTGCTGGAAAGCAGCCCATTGAGCAATGAGCAAATCGCCGAACGCTGCGGGTTCGCCTCGGCGGAAAGTTTCCGGGCAGCATTTCGCAAGACCGTGGGGTTGGCGCCCATGAGGTATCGTGCGCAGTTTGGCAACCACTGACCGTTCAGCGGTACCTTTGATAGAGCCGAAGTCGAGCCGGTGAGGATCAACTGCGGCCGGGGAGGTTCAGGGTTACAAGGCTGGCATTTCACCTTTTCCGCCGTGGCCGCAGCAGCATTGGTCACCACACCGCCGAGCAGCGCCAGCCAGTATCCCTCAAGCCGTGGCGACCGTGCTTTTCACTGTATCGAGCAGCCCCAGGCGCGTGGCCCGGCAGACAGCACTCACCACAGCCTTGAGTGATGCCTGGAGTGTGCTGCCGTCCCTGCCCACGCCAAACAGCAACTGGTTCTTGACACGTATTTCGATGTAGGCAATGGCTTCGGCCTCAGCACCATCACGCACGGCGTGCTCGTGGTAATCGGCAATATCGAAGACCAGCCCCTGCTGGGCGAACGCATGGACCAGTGCGGCCACTGGGCCATTACCCTTGCCAGCGAACGCCAGGCGTTCACCCTCGACCAGCAGTTGAGCGTCAAGGTAAGTGCAGGCTTCGTCAGTGGTGACCATGGGGTGCAGCAAGGCGTAGGGAATACCCTGCTCCAGGTAGTTTCTGGTGAAGCACGACAAGATCATTTCGCTGGTGATCTCCCTCCCTTCACTATCGGCGACCTGCTGCACCAGGCCGCTGAACTCCATCTGTAACCGGCGCGGCAGGACGATACCCTGCTGCTCCAGGAGATAGGCCACACCACCCTTGCCCGACTGGCTGTTGACCCGGATGACTGCCTCGTAGCTGCGCCCCATGTCGGCCGGGTCGATCGGCAGGTACGGCACCTCCCAGAAACCGTCGGGTTTTTTCCGCCGTTGGGCGAAGCCCTTCTTGATGGCGTCCTGGTGAGAGCCGGAAAATGCCGTGAACACCAGCTCTCCCGCATAGGGATGGCGTGGATGGGTCGGCAACTGGTTGCAGAACTCGACCTCACGCTGGACATGGATGATGTCAGAGAAATCCAGCTCCGGGCTGATGCCACTGGTGTAGAGGTTCATGGCCAAGGTCAGGATATCGACATTACCGGTGCGCTCACCATTGCCGAACAAGGTGCCCTCGACCCGCTCGGCGCCTGCCAGGCAGGCCTGCTCGGCGGTAGACACACCTGTGCCACGGTCATTGTGCGGGTGGATACTGATGATCACGCTGTCGCGCTTGCGTACGTGGCGGCAGAACCATTCGATCTGGTCGGCGAACACGTTGGCGGTCGAAACCTCCACGGTGGTAGGCAGGTTCAGGATCATCTTGTTGGTGGGAGACGGTTCGAATACGTCGATCACCGCTTCGCAAATTTCCAGGCCAAAATCGAGCTCGGTGAAGCAGAAGGTTTCTGGTGAATACTGGTAAGTCCACTGCGTCTGCGGATTGGCCTGCATCAGCGCCTTGATCTCCCGGGTAGCCTGCGTGGCGATGCCGATGCAACCTGCGCGATCCACGCCGAACACCACATCACGAAATACGGGAGCCGTTGCGTTGTACACATGAACGATGGCCCGTGGCGCCCCCTTGAGCGCTTCGAAGGTACGCTCGATCAAGTGTGTACGGGCCTGTGTCATGACCTGGATAGTCACATCTTCGGGGATCCGACCGCTCTCGATCAATTCACGCACATAGTCGAAATCGGTTTGCGATGCTGCCGGGAAGCCAACCTCGATCTGCTTGAAACCGACCTTCACCAAAAGGTCGAAGAATCGACGCTTGCGTTCGGCGTTCATCGGCTCGATCAGTGCCTGGTTACCGTCTCGCATGTCGACGCTGCACCAGGTGGGAGCGACCTTCTGGACCTGATTGGGCCACTGGCGGTCTGGCAGGTCGACTGTGGCGAAATGGCGATATTTGATTGATGGATCCTTAAGCATCATGGCGGCTTTCTCCTGGGCCTGTGTAACACCTTGTGCTTGCCCGTGATGGACAAGCCAAAATATTGGATCCAATTTACACAGAACCTGGCTTACCTCGATTGCGTTATTCAGCATCAATTCGGTAACTTGCGAACATTTATTGTTACAAACAATGAAAAAATGGATTTTTATATCGAAAAATGAAAATAGGCAGCCACAGACTGCCTTAGCACCATCCCGTCGGAAGCTACAGCCCCAAAATCTGGCAAAGGCGAATGCGCCTTCATGAAAAAGCGCTTATTAGCTTGCTTCCGTCTCCTCCTGCTTGAAGATACGGAACCCTCGCGCCTGATAATTTCGAAGCGCGGCAGGATGGTCGAAGGTGCAGGTATGTACCCACACCCGCTCTGTACCGCTCCATCCCCACGCAGATCGGACAGCATGGCTCAGGAGCGCTCCGCCGAAACCACAACCCAGGAATTGAGGTGCCAGCCCGAAGTAGCGTATCTCTGCGTTACTGCCATCGGGGCGATAGAGCTCGTAATAGCCGGCTATCGCACCACGGTAATAGGCAACCCAGGTACGGTGGCAATCCTGTTCGACGAGTGCCTGCCAGTCAGAAATCCCCCAGGTGTCAAGATCGCCCCACTCCCAAGGTGTGCCTACCAGCTTGTACAGAAACCGATTGAATTCCGCCTGAGGCACTTCACATTCAATGATCTGGAGTTCGTGAGGCTGTGGTTTTTCCTTCAGCTCGGATGCCGAGACCATTTCCAGATAATAAGTGGTGCAAGACCGTTCCATCGTAGACTCCCTACCCTACAAGCCAGCTATTGGTGTGAAACATGACAATGACCACCGGGGCCGACATCGAGCCCGGTGGTTTTTCACTACCTTACCAATTGTGCGTGTAACTGGCAGTCAATACCGTGCCGGGTGCCGGCAAGTGGCTGGTGTTGTTGTTATTGCGCAGCAACTGGCTGTAGAGCGGGTAGTAGTCGCGGTTGAACAGGTTCTGGATGCCGACGCTCACCTTGTCGTCTGCGGTGATCTGGTACTGGCTGACCAGGTCGACTGTCGTATAACTGCTAACCTGATGTCGACCAAAGCTGTCCAACCCATCGAGCCTGTAGTCCTTGGCATCGAAGAACGTGGCTTGCAAGCGGTTGCTCCAATCCAGGGTCGGCTTGTATTGCACGTAGGCGGTCAGCTTCAGCGGCGGAACGCGATAGCCGGTCATGTCTTGCCAGTCTTTACCGTCCGGTTTTTCTCGTCCGCGCATCCAGGTCGCACTCCCCCCTGCGCCCCACACCGCATCGTCCGACAGCCAATCGGCACTGGCTTCAGCACCGTAGATACGCTCCTTGGTGCGGGTCAGAATCAGGCCGTTGTTGAAACTTTGTACATCCCCCAGTTTGGAGGTGGTGTAGAACAGCGCCAGGGTGCCGAGTGTGTTGCTGCCCAGGTCTCCTCGCCAGCCAAGCTCATAGTTGTTGGTCTTGACCGGTTCCAGGTTCGATGCGCCGATGTCGAAGCCACGGCGCGCATTGCGCAGTTGGATGCCCACGTCGGGCAACTGGAAGCCCTGGCTGAAGGAGGCGTAGATTTCCTGGCCGAGTACCGGCGAGTAGACGATGCCCAGGTTCGACAGCACCGCATCGTAATGAATGTCGCCACCCTTCACCGCCACCGGGGAGGCAGACGTGGATTCGGACAACGGAACGAAGTCATCGAATTCGGCGGTGGAGTATTCGTAGCGCAGGCCGCCGTCGACCGACCAATGCTCATCGAAGCGATGCTGCAGCTGGGCGAAGGCGCCAGCGCTTCGCGTCCTCAGCGGGGGCATGTAGGTGAGCTTGCCGGTCTTGTCGAAAACCAGGCCGCCACTGGCGTCATAAGCCGCCGGGTCGAAGACATCGAGCGGCATGTCGCTGCGCTCCTGGTTATAGTCACCACCCCACACCAGTTCGGTACTGCCGCTGTCGCCAATTGGCGTGCGCAGCGTCAGGCGGCTTCCGAAGACTTCGCTGTTTTGCATGATCTGGTCAACATTGCCGCCGCGGGTGGCAACGGCACGGGCATCGAACGGGGTGAAGCGTGTGAAGTAGTCCCGGTAGTACATCTGGGCAGAAAGCCGGCTCCCGAGGATGTCGAGATTTTCATACTCCAGGTTCACCAGCGTGTTGCGAATGCGGTTCTGCTCGTCAAGATCCAGGCCCTTGATCGCATTGGCCGGCACAGAGCCAGCAGGGAGTTTCGCGACGCTTGGGTCGGTAGCGTAATCGGTGTCCTGGCGGGCATCGTAGTGGCTGACTGCAAGCTGCACTCGCTGGTTCTCGTCAATGTGCAGCCCCAGCTTGCCGCCAATGTTGTAGATGTTCGAATCGAACAGGTCGCCTTGGCTTGGCTCCGGGGCGATCCGGTCACCGTGCGCATCATACGAGGCACCGATATGGCGGGTACCGAAGTCGAACGAGTAGTCCACCGCGCCCTGAGAGCCGGCGAAATATTGCTGGAACTGCCCCCCCAGGCCATCGCTGCCAAGGCGGGTCAGCGGCGAGGTCGCGCTCAGGCTGGTTTCGGCGCGGTTTTCACCACCCGCGGGCCGTGTGGTAATGGAGATGATGCCCCCCGTGGCGCCGCTGCCGTAGATGGCGCTGCTGCCACGAATGACTTCGACCCGTTCGATCAGTGCCGGGTCGATGTTGGCCAGGTTGCGCGAGGAGTCGCGGTTGGTATTGAGCGGCACCCCGTCGACCATGACCAGCATGCTGCGCCCGCGCAGGGTCTGGCCATACTCGGTGACGGTGCGGCTGGAGTCGGACATGCCGGGAACCGCCTTGGCCAGTACCGTAGCCAGGCTCTCTGACCCCTGGCGCAGCTCCTGCAGTTGTTCATGCTCGAGAATGGTGGATTGCCGCGTCGCGGAAACCAGGCTGCTGCTGGTGCGCGAGGCGGTGATTTCCGTCTGGGCCATTTCCACGGGTCCGCTCTGGATTCCAGCACTTGATGCAGGGCCCCCCTGCGCGACGATGACGAACGTGCGCTCATCCTTGGCCTGTACCTGCAAGCCAGTATCCTTGAGCAGCGTTTGAAGTGCTTCCTCGGGTGTGAACCGCCCCTTCACCGCAGGCGCGTTTCGGCCTGCACCAAGATCGCTGGCGAAGATGATCTGTACCGAAGACTGCTGTGCGAGCGCGTTGATGGCCTCGCCCAGCGGTGCAGCGGGGAGATCCACGTTCACCTTTTCCCGGCCCTGGGCCGACATTGCGATGAGCAGGCTACTGGCAAGCAATGACAGGCGTAGCTGGCGACTGCGGAGGGGAAAATGCACTTCTCGAGTTCCTTTTTGTGGTTGGGCTTTTTCAGTAGCCGCCATGGGGATCGAGAAACCCTACCTGCGCCTGAGAATTATTTTCTTGTCGGTTTGCGTTGAATCCGGACGCTGCCGTCCCCTACCTGCAGCACGGCGACAGGCAGGATGCTGGGCAGCAGATCCAGTAGCAGGTCGACATTGCGCGCTTCGAACACCCCCGTCACCTTGAGTGCGGCCAGGCTTGGGTCGCTCAGCTCGATGGGGGCCTTGCGATAGTGGCGCAACAACGACACCGCTTCATCCAGCGGCGTCTGCTCGAACACGATGCGATCATCTTTCCATGCCATCGCCTTGGAGGCGCCAGCCTTTGCAACCGGCATCAGTTGCCCGCCAATCGAGTCGACCTGTTGCCCTGGCCTCAGGGTGACAGGCGCCTGTGCTGCAGTTGCAGCGGTGACGTCCACGCGCCCACGGGCCAGGGTCACACGCACCGCGTCATTATCCAGCCGGCGGACATTGAACAGCGTACCGAGCACCTCGACTTTCGCCATGCCAGCGGACACTACGAAGGGGCGGTACACGGCCGAGGACACATCGAAAAGCGCCTGCCCTGCGCGCAGGTCGACTTCGCGGCTGAGCAGACGCCAACTGATATCGACATGCGTGCCACTGTCGAGCAGCAGCTTGCTTCCATCGCTCAGCAGCACAGCGCGCCGCTCACCAATGGCGGTAGCGAAACGCTCGCTCTTGTAGGCAGGGTTCAGCCACGCCAGGGCCGCAAAGGCGATCGCAACCGCTAGTGTAATGCCGGCCGACTTCACCGCTTTGGAGGGCGCTGGCCTGAACGGCGGCATGGGGAACAGCTGCTTGAGCTCTTCACGATGTCGCCCCAGTGCCTCGTCCAATGGCGCCTGTTCGGGCTGCTTGGTCATGGATGCACCTCATCGCGCCCAAGCCGTTGCCTGCACGCCGCCAACCCCAGGCGCAGATGCTTTTCCACAGTCTTCAGGGAAATACCGAGGCGCGCAGCTACTTCTGCCTGGGGGATTTCGTGAATCTTGTGCATGACGAAAACAGCCTGGCAGCGTGGTGGGAGGTCTGCGATAGCGTTGACGAGCAGTTGAAACTCGCGCGCGCTGTCATACCTGGTCACCGGGGTGGCTGCCGGGCAGGCCACCTCTGGCAGCTCGGAAATTGCCTCTACCCAGGCGCCTCGGCGGCGATCGCTACGATAGCGGCTCACGGCGGTGTCGTGGGAGATTTTTCGTAGCAGGGCCAGTGGGGTTCTGACGTCTTCTTTCTCACCGCGCTCAAGCAACTGCACACACACGTCATGCACTACATCGCGCGCCACGCTTCTGTCGCCGAAGCGTCGGCGAATGTGGTCCACCAGCTCGTCATAGTGACGGACCAATGTAGACAGCAGCGACGGTTTGGCGGGATCGAACGACACGATGCATCCTGGATAAGAGGTAGGCCTCGAAAACAAGACACAAGTGTAAATGAGAAATAATTGCGAATAAACAAGCTACAGCATCGAGCCATGCTAAACCGAGAGAGGGCGAGGAATGGTCAGACCGTTGGCAATGGCACTGGCTTCCAGCTTTGCACGCTCCGCATCCAGAAACACATAGGCGGCTTGCAGCGTGGTGATCTTCGCTTGAATTTCGGCCATCTTGCCGGCTACCAACATCGCGCCTTGGGCGCAATCGATCGTGTTACCGCGCTTGGCCGCAAGGATTTCGCCAATCTCGGCGAGCGAAAAACCGCCGCTCTGGGCACTTTGAATAAAGGCCAGATCGACAACGGTCTGGTCGCTGTAGCTGCGGTAATTGTTGGCTTGGCGATGGGCCACGATAAGCCCGAGTTGCTCGTAATAACGCAATGTATGGCGGCCCACCCCACTCCGGCGCTCCAACTCTCCGACATTCACGATAAAAATTCCTTGACTGTAGAGTAGGCTCTACACCTTAGCCTGCGCCGATCATCCAGACAAGGATTCAGATATGAGCGTGGAATGCTTCGTCACTGGCGGCAGTGGGTTTGTGGGTCAACATCTGCTGGCCCATCTTACCGCGACAGGGCACAAGACCTGGGTGCTCATGCGCAACCCTGCAAACATCGAACGCCTCAAAGAGCAGGTAGGCCAACTGGGAGGTAATCCCGCGTATTTAAACGCAGTTGAAGGAGACATCAGCAGGGATGGGCTTGGACTCAGCGAAGCAGACAGGCAATGCGTAACTTCGGCCGCCGTGGTCTTTCACCTCGCGGCGCAGTTTACCTGGGGCCTTACAATGGAACAGGCCCGCGCAGTCAACGTACACGGGGCGCTGAGGGTCGCCAGGCTTGCGGCGAGCCAGCGTATCCGCTTGCTGATGGCTGGCGGTTATATGCTGCAGAACCTTACCCATCTTGCAAGTATCGGGGTTGATAACGCGCACCCTGAAAACACCAATTGGCCTGCAGTATACGGCCGTGTCGGGGGCTACGAAGGCAGCAAGCTGGAGTCCCATTTCTCGGTCGTCCGTTACATGCAGGAGGTAGGCGCAGATTACTCGATCGTTCATCCTGCTACGGTATGTGGTCACAGCGAGAGTGGGCATATCCCTGAAGGTCAACCTCTGGTGGACCTCATCAGAAACCTGGCACTGGGCCGGTTCAAGGCTGTCCCCGGCTCCGCCAGGCACTGGTTGCCGCTGGTCAGCGTTGATTACCTGGTAAAGATGATGACCTGCGTGGCGTTCGACCCATCAATGGTCAACCGGCAGGTCCTGGCGCTGTATGAGCACACGCCGAACCTGCAGGGTATGCTTGAGCAAATGGCACAAACGCTGGATATAGAGCCCCCCCGCCGCCATGTACCCATAGGGTTGCTGAAGTGGCTGTTGGCGATTCCAGGACTGGCCAACCGATTATCGATCAGCGCGGAGTCACTGAACTTCATCCAGACGCAGCGGTTCGACATGAACGACAGCCAGCAACTGGAACGAAAGTATCAGTTGGCCCATCCCGACATGACGCGAACTTTGGAAAAGACGGTGCGCTACGTTGAGGGTTACTTGCCCAATCGTCATGTTGATACTTCTGCATACCCTGCCGGAAGATAACAAACGGGTTCTGATAGAACGCGTGATTCTGTCGAACATTCCAGCAACTTCGGTGTTATATTGTTGCACATGAACCGGATGGTTACTTCCTGACCGTCTGGTTAGTTAAAGCGTGCCGACGCTCAACTTGGTCTTTAGGGAAAAAGGCGTGTGAATTGACGTGAAGCGTGACATCCACCTCGTTGTGCTACTGCTATCGGTCATCGGTTGCTCTCTCGCCTCGCTAACGCTGTGGAAGGTCATGGCTTCTCGCGAGCGTGCCCTGGAAGACGTCAATGTCCATGGCCTTAACCTGACCCAGGCATTGTCCACCTATTCGGAAGGTATTGTCCGTCAGAGCTCAATGCTACTGCTCGGGCTGGTCGAGCGCCTGGAAACCGAAGGCTCCGGACCTGCGCAGATCGAGCGGCTGGATCAACTGGTCAAGCGCCAGCAACCATTGATGCCGCCAATGAGCGGCATCATGATCTACGCCAGGGACGGACGCTGGCTGATGTCGTCCAACCAGCCGACCCCCGTCGGTGCCAACAGCAGCGACCGCGCCTTTTTCATACACCATCGTGACGACCCGTCCCGCGAGCCTTTCATCGGCCTGCCAATCCGTAGCCGCGTCAACCAGGAATGGGTGATCACCATCAGCCGACGGTTCAACGATGACCATGGCGAATTCGCCGGCGTTGTCGCCATGACGCTTGGCGTGGAGAACTTCCTGCAGCTATTCGGCAAACTCGATGTCGGCCATGAGGGTGCCATCGGGCTGGCCTATACCGACGGTTCCATGCTGGTGCGCTACCCGTTTCGGGAACAGGACATGGGTCGCAACTTTTCGAAGTCGCCCATCTTTACCAAGTATCTCGTCGACCAGTCAGCAGGCACTGCATCGTTCACCTCCAGCCTGGACGGCGTGGAGCGCCTCTATGCGTTTCGCAAGAGCGACAAGCTACCTTTGGTGACAACGGTCGCGCTGGGCAAGCAGGAGGCACTCTCGGCCTGGCGGCTCGAGGCGCTGCTGTCAACGCTGGTGGTCGCTGTGCTGCTGGCACTGACCGGGGCCATTGGCTGGCTGTTGATTCGCGCCATGAGCCGGCGAAATGCGATCGAAAGCGAGCTTCGACTGACCCAGCAACGGCTACTCGACAGCAACCAGCAGCTCGAGAGCCTGGCGATGCACGATGCGCTCACGGGGCTTGCCAACCGGCGCTGCTTTGACGAAGCGCTGACTCAGGAAATCCGCACGGCCCATCGCAATGGCACCACGCTGGCTTTGCTGATGATCGACATCGATCATTTCAAACCCTACAACGACACCTACGGGCATCCGGCGGGCGATGCCTGCCTGCAGCAGATAGCCTCCCTGCTCTCCTCCTGCATTCGCCGCCCTCGCGACCTGCTGGCACGCTACGGGGGTGAGGAAATGGCGGTAATCCTGCCCGATACCGACAACGATGGAGCGGCCGTCGTCGCCAGGCTGATGCTCGAGCGCCTGGCCTTGCAAGCCATCCCTCACAAAGGCAGCCCATTCGGACACATAACCGCCAGTATCGGTATCGCCTGCTCCGATGGTACGGCCCTGGACAGCGCGCCATCACTGATTGAGCGCGCCGACCGGGCGCTCTATATCGCCAAGCAGGCCGGCCGCAATCGCCTGCATGTCGACCGGGCGAAGACATAAAGCCAAATAACAAGGAATGTATAAATGCAATCTCATTTCAGCAAAGGCTTGCTCTTTGCACTCTGCGCCGCTGCACTGAATGCAACGATCGGTGTACTCAGCAAGGTATTGATGAACAGTGGATTCAGCTCCAGCAGCATCGCCCTGATAAAAACAGTCCTCGGCTGCCTGTTGCTGTCAGCACTGCTACTGTTCCTCAAGCGGCCACTGCATACAGCCAAATGGTTCCATGCCGCCGTTTGCGCCTTTCTTGGCATTTTTGTGCTGTTCCACTTTGAGACTTCGGCCTATAGCCATTACGCCGCGGCAGGCGTCGTGGTGATCCTGATGGCAAGCGCCTCCATTTCTTCGATATTACTGGGACGGATAGTCCTCAAGGATCCAATCACCGCCAATGCGACAGTAGGCGCCGGTTTGACCATAGCTGGTATTGCCGTGATTTTTGGAGCCGATCTGGAACAAGGCTTCACGCTGCAAGGCGCAATGCTCGCTGCGACTGGGGGCTGCGGCTACGGTGCATTTTCAGTTGCCATGAAGCGCATGGGCGTTTCCGGGGGGCTGCATTTCACTCGGCAACTCTTGTTTTTCGGCAGCCTCTACCTGCTGATGCCGGCTGCAACCGATGGGTTCATCATTGGTGAACTGTCGCTGGGAGCGGTCCTGGCATTGCTGGCGCTGGCTGCGTTGCCGACTATCCTCGGCTTCTTCTGTACCACCAAGGCCATCGAGTACCTGAAACCCTCGCAAGTCCAGGCGCTGGAGCTGACCGAGCCGCTGTTTGCCGCACTGCTGGCGTTCGTGGTGCTCAATGAAGTACCGCGGGACACGTTGTACCTGGGGGCCGGGCTAATTCTCTTCGGCCTGTGCTTCTCCAATGAGCTGATCCGACTGGGCAGGAAAGCGCCACAGCCGTCCAAAGCATGAAACGCGTGCGAGCAAGCACCTCGAGGCATGCATGCTCGCACGGCCGCATTACCAGATCGCAATATCGTAGGTCAGGTAGATCCGGTTGCTGTCGCGCCCTCGGGAAAAGTCAGAGCGGTAGACGTAGTTGCGAAGCTTCACACCCAGACCTTTCACAGGCCCGGATTGCACCACGTAGGCAAGCTCCACATCACGCTCCCACTCGCTGAGCCCGGCTTCACCGGAACGACCGTTGTCCCCGCTCAGGTAACGCGCCATGAAGGTCAGCCCGGGCACACCGGCCGCTGCAAAGTTGTAGGCGTAGCTCGCCATCCAGGTTTTCTCTTCCTCCTCGATGAACTTGCCTATGCCAACGTTACTGAACGAGTAAACCGTCGCGCCGCTGATGTACGGCAGCCCTGCCTCGCCGTCGAGCACCTGGTAACCGGCACCGACAGTGTGCCCGGAGTGGGTATAGGACAACTGCCCGCTGAACATGTCATTGTCGATCTGGCCGCCATGAGCGGCTCCGCTGTCGCGGCTCTTGAAATAGCGCAAGTCGGTGGTGAACACCCCTCCACCCAACGGCAGGTCGTGTACCAGGCCGGCATAGTCCTGGCGATAGAAGTGTTCGAGCTGGCCGTGGAAATAGCTCAGGCGCAGCTGCTTGCTGACGGCATAGTCGGCACCGGCAAAGTTGAAATCGCCAGACTCGCCGCCACCATAACCATCCAGGAACAGACCGGTGCTGTCCGAGGAGTCCCGCTGCTTGAAGCGGTCCAGGTGGCCGGCGGTCAGGGTCAGGCCATCGACATCGGTACTGGTCAGCTGCGTACCCTGGTAGGTCTGAGGCAACAATCGTGCATCGTTGTACACCAGCACCGGTGTCTTGGGCAGCAAGGTGCCATGCTTGACGATGGTCTGCCCCAGTCGCGCCTTGGCGGTTACCCCGGCACTGGCGAACTCGTCCGCGGCACGGCCATCGTCATGCACCGGCAGCAAGCCGGTACCGCTGCGGCCGCGGCCCGAATCGAGCCGTACGCCTACAAGCCCCAAGGCATCGAGCCCCAGGCCCAGCGGGCCTTGGGTGAACCCTGATTGGTAGTCGAGCAGAAAACCCTGCGCCCATTCCACCCGCTCGCTCTTTGCAGTTGCAGCAGCGCGGGCGCTCATGCCTTGTTCGTCGCGGAAGTTTTCGTTGAAGTAAACGTTGCGCAGCTGCAGCTTGAGCTTGCCGTCGTCGATGAATCCGGCAGCGCCGGCCACAGGCAGCCAGCCGCAAAGCAGGCCACAGGTGGCCCGGCGGAAAACAATTCGGGACATTTTCGATACTCTGTTGTTGTTCTTGGATGAGGTGGGCGCCAGCGGCGCCCGAAGCAGATCAGACGAAGAAGGACAAGGCACCCGTGACCAAGGCCAGTGCGGTGATGACCAGTGATGTCAGCACCGCCCATTTCACGGTGGCCTTCTGGAAGTCGCCGATGTCGCGATCGACCATGCCCACCAGCAGCAAGGTCGAGGCCACCAGCGGGCTCATCAGGTGCACTGGCTGCCCCAGCACCGAGGCGCGGGCGATTTCAACCGGGTCGATGCCGTAGGCGGCCGCAGCGTTGGCAAGGATCGGCACCACGCCAAAGTAGTAAGCGTCGTTGGAAAGTACGAAGGTCAGCGGCATGCTGGTCAGCGCCACCACCAGCGGGAACCAGTGGCTCCACGCCTCGGGAATCCAGTCGACCAGGGTCTGAGCCAGCGCATCGACCATCTTGGTACCCGAGAAGATCCCCGCGAAGATGCCTGCGGCGAATACCAACAGTACCACTGTCATGGCATTGCCAGAATGGGCGAGGATGCGCTCTTTCTGCAGATCCAGCTGCGGGTAGTTGATCATCAGCGCCGCGACGAAACCGATCATGAACAACAGTGCGGAATGCATCACGCCCATCACCAGCGCTGCCATGACGGCAATCACCAGCACCAGGTTCACATACGCCAGGCGTGGGCGCTTATGTGGGCTCTCGCCGAGGATTTCCTTGATGTAGCAGTTGCCGCCACCCGACTCCAGGGCGATGTTGCCGATGCGTCGGCGCTCGGCGCGGCCCAGCAGGAACGCGGTAAACACCACCCAGGCCGCACCGCCGATCACGGTGGGCAGCATCGGGATGAAATACTCGGTCGCATCCAGCCCGAGCGCGGCAATGGCCCGGGTGGCCGGCCCACCCCAAGGGCTCATGCCACTCATGATGCTCAGCGACAGCATGGATACCGTGGCCAGGATCATCGGGTTCATGCCGATGCGCTTGTACAGCGGCAGCATGGCCGCACAGGTAATCATGTAGGTGGTGGTGCCATCACCGTCGAGCGCCACCAACAGCGAGAGCAGCGCGGTACCGATGGCGATCTTGACCGGGTCGCCATTGACGCGCTTGAGGATCTTGCGGATCAGCGGGTCGAACAGGCCGGCATCGATCATCAGGCCGAAGAACAGGATGGCGAACAACAACAGGGCCGCCGAGGGCGCCACCATTTTCAAGCCATCGAGCATCATCTTGCCCAACTCGGGGGCGAAGCCGCCGATCACTGCAAAGACAATGGGTACCACGGTGAGCGCAACGATTGGCGACAGGCGTTTGCTCATGATCAGGTAGGTGAAGGTCACCACCATGATCAGGCCCAGGAGTGCGAGCATGGTCTTTTCTCTTGTTTTTATTCTATTGCGGCCATCGGCAAGGCAGACGGCCCCCTACCCCACTCGGCATCGCTGGGATGCTGAGTGGGATTCTAAGTCAACTAGGGAAGGTGAAGAGGCTTTTCAGCCGTGATGCCGGGGCTCGGCAGACCAGTCGGCCTGCGCAATATCCGCCTCGTCCGGTGCAGCCGGAATGCCGTTCAGGCGGCGCAGCAAGGTTTCCCGCTCACAGGCATTCTCCGACAGCGAGATGACCACCGTGGCCACGGCATTGCTGGCCAGGCTGGTCAGGGCACGCGCCTCGGACATGAAGCGATCGATGCCGATCAGCAAGGCAAGCCCTGCCAACGGGATGTCGTGAATGACGGTCAAGGTCGAAGCCAGCGCAACGAAACCACTACCGGTCACACCCGCCGCGCCTTTTGACGACAACAGCATGATCGCCAGCATCGTCACCGTCTGGCCAAGGCTCAGGTCGATGTTGCAAGCTTGAGCGATGAAGACCGCCGCCAACGACAGGTAGATGGCAGTACCGTCGAGGTTGAAGGAGTAACCGGTTGGCAGTACCAGCCCGACCACACCTTTCTTGCAGCCCAGTTTCTCCAGCTTTTCCAGCATGCGCGGCAGTACAGGCTCGGTGGACGAGGTGCCGAGCACCACCAGAAACTCCTCGCGGAAATAGCGCAGCAGCTTCCACAAGCTGAAGCCATGGGCACGGCAGATGCCGCCAAGCACCACCAGCACGAAAAACGCACAGGCGATGTAGAGCGTACCGACCAGCTTGGCCAGTGCCCCCAGGGACGTCACGCCGTACTGCCCGACGGTAAAGGCCAGCGCACCGAAGGCGCCGACCGGGGCGAAGCGCATCAGGTAGCCAAAGATGCGAAACACCATGGTCGAGGCAGACTCCAGCACATCGAGTACCGGCTTGCCCTTCTCGCCCATCGAAGACAAGGCGAAGCCGCTGAGCACCGCGATGAACAGCACCGGCAACACTTCACCCTTGTTGAACGCCCCGATGAACGTGTCGGGAATGATATGCATGAAGAAGTCGACCACGCTGAGCTTCGCCGCAGATGCGGCGTACTGGCCGAGCCCCGCAGTGCTGAGAGTGGCAGGGTCGATGTTCATGCCGACACCAGGACGGAACAGGTATACCGCTGCCAGGCCGATCATCAGGCTGATGACAGTCAATACCAGGAACAGCAGCAAGGTCTTGCTCATCAAACGCCCGAGGGAGCGCTTGTCGGTCATCCCGGCGATACCGGTGACGATGGTGCAGAAGACCACCGGCGCGATCATCATCTTGATCAGCTTGATGAACGCATCACCCAGGGGCTTGAGCGCAACGGCCTGTTGCGCCCAGAAGTGACCGACCACCACGCCCAGCAGGACGGCGCAGAGGATCTGGAAGTACAGCGATTTGGCGAGTCTCATGAGGCATCACCCATTGTTGAAATTGTGCGGATGCGCTTGTTGCGAATGTACAGGTCTGGACTACCGCCTGGGCCTACCCCGCCAACCTGCGGAATGTAGGCGCGTAAACGAAGCCTGAGAACAACCGCCGGGCAGTTCGCACCACAGAGGCCTGGATCGTCTTGCCATCTGCGCCACTGCGCGACAGCGCGACATCGATACCGCCGCTTGGATGTTCCAGACGCACTTCGGTCAACTGCACGGCGCCCTCGCCCAGCAGATCGCCGATCACCGTACCTGGGCTGACGCAGGCAGTCGCCAGCCCTATCGCTCCGGTGATGGCCAAGGCGCGGTGGCAGTTGTGTGGCATGAAGTAGCGAACCTGCAACGTGCCGTCATAACGGGGCTTGGACACCAGAACAGGCTTGGGGATGACCATGCCGCTGACATCACCCAGGCCCATGGCCTTGCCGGCCTTCAGGCGCAACGCCTCGAGGCGCTCGAGCAGCTCGCCGTTGGCGTCGAGTTCGGCCGGGGATTCCGAGCCGGTGACGCCCAGCTGGCTGGCCTCCACCACCATCATCGGCATGGCCATGTCGATGCAGGTGACTGCAACGCCGTCGATCACATCCTTGGCCTTGCCAGTCGGGAACAGTTTGCCGGTCTTGCTGCCGACCGCATCGAGGAAGGTCAGGTGTACGGGGGCGGCAGTGCCCGGTACGCCATCGATCGCCGTGCGGCCTTCATAGCGCACGATGCCGCCGGGGGTTTCCACCAGCGAATTGACGAAAGTGCCGGTGTTCAGGTTGCGAATACGCACCAGCGTCTTGCCGTCCTGGCCTTTGACAAGACCTTGCTCGATGGCGAACGGGCCAACGGCGCACAGCATGTTGCCGCAGTTGGGCGCGGTATCGACCCGGCGCTGGGCGACCATGACCTGCACGAACAGGTAGTCGACATCGGCGTCGGCATGCAGCGAGGGGCTGACAATCGCTACCTTGCTGGTCTGCGGGCTACCGCCACCGATGCCGTCGATTTCCAGTTCATGCCCGGAACCCATCAGGTTGATCAGCAATTCGTCGCGTTCGACCACATTGGCAGGAAGGTCCCATGCATGGAAAAAGGGGCCCTTGGAGGTGCCACCGCGCATGAGTACGCAAGGAATTCGTTGCATGATTTCGCACTCTTGTTGATCAATGGACATCATTGATGCTGTGGACAAAAGATTGACAGGGATGGATAAATCAATCCAATGCAAATATCGTAGTTATTGTTCCGATTTGAGCATCAATACCGAACCCAATGCCAAGAGCGATCCGAGATGGAATATGAGCTGCAAGACATACGATCTTTCGTGAAAATCGCCGAACTCGGCAGCTTCCACGAAGCCGCAGAAGCGCTGCACCTGTCCCAGCCCGCCTTGAGCCGACGGATCAAGAAGCTCGAGGAAGGCTTGGGCACTTCGTTGCTGGAACGCACTACTCGTCGGGTCAGCCTGACCAGCGTCGGGCGTGACTTCCTGCCCAAGGCCAGGCGCCTGCTGGATGACTTCGAAGACTCGATCCTGAGCATTCGCGAACTCGCAGAACGACAGACCGGCCAGGTAACCCTCGCCTGTATTCCGACCGCAGCGTTTTATTTCCTGCCATCGGTGATCCGCGACTACAACGAGCAATACCCCAAGATCCGCATTCGTCTGCTGGACCTCAGTGCCAACGACGGGCTCGAAGCCGTGCTGCGGGGTGAAGCCGATTTCGGCATCAACATGATGAGTGGCCAGCACCCGGACATCGAGTTCGTCTCCCTGGTACAGGAGCACTTCGTGCTGGCCTGCCGCAGGGACCACAAGCTGGCGAACCGTGAGGCCGTCACCTGGACAGAACTGGCCGACTACCGCCTGATCGGCGTAGGCCGGCTTAGCGGTAACCGGATGCTGCTGGACCATGCCCTGTCCGGGCTCAACCTGCGGCCCAAGTGGTTCTATGAGGTTCAGCACCTGTCGACCTCGCTGGGCATGGTCGAGGCCGGGCTGGGCGTGTCGGCCATGCCCAGCCTGGCCATGCCCAGCGCCGACCACCCGACCCTGGTCAGCGTGCCGCTGATCGAGCCCCAGGTAACCCGCACCCTGGGGTTGGTCTACCGCAGAGGGGCGTCGCTGTCGCCGGCAGCGGAGAAGTTCGTGTCGATCCTGCTGGACAAGTGGCCCAACCGTTGAACGAAATGCCTTGCTTCCGGCTCGGCACGGCGCAGGGGAAATACGGGCTGAGTTCATGGTTCACTCCCCGCCCAGGCCCAGCTTGTTGGGCCGGCGCTTCTCGATTGCAAACTTGAGCAGTGCCGCGCTGCGGAACAGGCCATGGGCAAACTTGCCATAGGGCAGCGTGATGAACAGCGCCATCACCGTCCCCAGGTGAAGCGCCAGCACGATCGCCATCGCTGCGGTATCACGCAGGCCCAGCAAGGCGAGGCCTGTGGCGCTGACCAACAGCAGAAGCAGAATGAAGGCCCGGTCCATGGGGCGCTGGGCCACATCGCCCTGCTCCGGCGCCCTGCGCAGGTTCAGCGCCAGCAACCCGGCCGGCCCGACAATCAAGCCAATTCCGCCCAGGGTTCCGAGCAACACCGGTGCACTCAGCAGCGGGTACGGCGCCTGCTGGCCCAGCAGGTAGTGATAACCGGTGGCGACCACCGTGGCGGCAAAGCACAGCATGAAGCCGTAGAAGGTGAAGTGATGGAAGCGACGGCGCCAGAGCGTGTAGCGATCATCGGCATTGTTGCAACCTTGGCCGTGCCCACCGTCGAGGTATTTCAGGGTCAACACCGCGCTTGATGCCTCGAACACCGCCCCTTTGGCCGGTTGCGCCAGCGCCTCGGCAGGCGAGACCGAGCGCCAGAAGCGACGTACCGCCACCGCCAGGGCCAGCGCTGCAGCGGCAAAGACGCTACCGAACATCAGTGCCAGGGTGTTGTGCGGGAAGACCGCATAGAAATTCCCAGCCAACCGCCCGGGCAGCAGCGTGCCGTTGACGAACAAGGTCAGCAGCAGGAACAGCGACAAGGCTACGGCCAATGCACTGGCGACATAGGTGCCGTTGTGCCTGTACAGCCGCCCGAAGAGGGCCGGCCAGGCGTACTCGGCGTATGTCTGCCCGCGCACCTTGGCCATCGCCTGGGGCACGTTCACCGCGAATTCGTGGGGCTGCGCGTACTGGCAGGCATGCAGGCAGGCGCCGCAGTTGTGGCACAGGTTGGCCAGGTAATGGATATCGGCCTTGCCGAACTCCAGCCTGCGGGTCATCGCCGGGAAAACCGCGCAAAAGCCCTCGCAGTAACGGCAGGCATTGCAGATCCGCATTTGCCGGTCCACTTCCTGCTCCTCGACGTTCAACACCGGGATCAGTTCGAGGGCCGGCCCGGCGGTGTCAGGCTGGCGTGGCTCAGGCAGTTGCGCAGTCATGGCTCTTCTCTTTTTCTGGATGTTCGTAACCCGCCGCCGCAGCAGCGCTGGTCCCGGCGATACGGCCGAAGGCGGTGCCGATGGACATGCCGACGCCTGCGGTGTAGCCCTTGCCCAGTACATTGCCCGCCATCATTTCACCGGCAACGAACAGGTTCGGGCTGGGACGCCCGTCGAAATGGACGGCGGCGGTTTCATCGGTGCGCAGCCCCAGGTAGGTGAAAGTCACGCCAGGGCGCAGCGGGTAGCCGTAGTAAGGCGGCGTATCGATCGGGCGCGCCCAGTGGCTTTTCGCCGGCTCCAGGCCTGCGGTGTGGCAGTCGTCCAGCCGGGTGTGGTCGAAAGTGCCCACCTGGCAGGCTCGGTTGTAGGCATGCACGGTTTCGAGGAAGGCCTGCACAGGCAAACCGAGCAGGCCGGCCAACGCCTCCAGGCTATCGGCAGTAGCGCCCGGAAAAACCGGTGGCATGAAGCGCCCGAGGGCTTTCTGGTCGATGATAGAGAACCCCACCTGCCCAGGCTGATGCGCCACCAGGCGCCCCCAGATGGCATAGCGCTTGGGCCAGAAATCCTCGCCTTCATCGTAGAAGCGCTGGCCGTCGCGGTTGACCACCACGCCCAGCGACACACAATCGATGCGCGTGCAGATGCCGCCGTCGTACAACGGCGCACGAGCATCGATCGCCACCATGTGCGCCTGGGTCGGGTCGCCAATCGTGTCGGCGCCCTGTTCGATCATGCGGCGCAACAGCACCCCGTCATTGAAGCGCGTGCCACGGATCAGGAAATTGTCCGAAGGCCACTCCCCTCGCTCGTTCTGCCCCCACGCCTCGCGCAACCACTCACGGTTGGACTCGAAGCCGCCGGCGGCAAGCACACAGGTACGCGCCTCGATGCGCTCGGCAGGCAGGTGTCGCCCCTGAACCTCACGCGCCGGCACATGGGCCGCGACGAAGCGTCCGCCCTGCAGTTCGATGTCGGCTACTGGCGTGTCGTAGCGTATCTGTACGCCAAGGTTTTCGGCGCTGCGAAAGTAGGCATTGACCAGTGCCTTGCCGCCGCCCATGAAGAAGGCGTTGGTCCTTGCTGTGTGCAGCGCACCCGACAATGAGGGCTGAAAATGCACGCCATGGCGGCGCATCCACCCGCGACAACTGGAGGACGCGCGAATCACCAGCCGCGCAAGCTTTTCGTCGGTCTGGCCACCGGTAACCTTCAGCAGGTCCTGCCAGAATTCTTCTTCCGGGTACGCCTCGACCAGCACATCCTGCGGTCCATCATGCATGCACCTCAGGTTGCGCGTGTGTTGTGAGTTGCCACCACGCCAGGCGCGGGGTGCGGCCTCGAGCAGCAGCACGCTGGCTCCGGCCTCTCGCGCCATCAGCGCGGCACAGAGGGCGGCATTGCCCCCTCCGATGACTAGCACATCGATCATTTCGCCTCCAGATCACGAAGAGCCGAATGTTCGGCTGCTCCTCGTGACCGGGGACTTTAATGAGCGCCCGCAGACCGCGAAACGCGATGGTCGGGGGGAGGCATTCAGTTTTTCTAAAGGGTCGGAACAAGCGCCCCCGGCGCCTGGGTCAAAGCAGCCGTGCGCCTGGCCATCGGCCCTGCTCCACCAGCTCCCGGGCAACGTCCTGCAGTACGATCCGCGTAGCCAGCGCCGCCGGTGAGAGCTCGTCATCAGTCAGGCTGACAATCACATTGCGACGCTGCGCCAGGGCTTCGTCGACAGCAAACACGCGCAGGCCCGCCTGATGCGCCCGGGCCACCGTCGCGCCGGGCTGGATGGTGGCGGCATGGCCCGCACACACGCAATCCATCAACAGCGACAGGCCATCGACTTCCATGACGATGCTGGCCTCCAGCCCTGCCCGCTCGAAAATCGAGCGCAACGTCGTGCGCAATCCATGCTGGTTGCTGGGCATCACCAACGGCAACGTCGCGATCTGTTGCAACGTGAGCGACTCGCCCCAGCCGTCCTTGACCAGCGGTGCGGGAACCAGCACGAACAGCCGCTCCGTCAGCAGCCCCCGCACCTCCAGGCGCGGCCCCGTCTCAGCCTGGAACAGCACCGCCAGGTCAAGGTGCCTGGCATTGAGCTGGTTCATCAGGTAACCAGACAGCATCTCCACCAGGTGCAGCCGGATGTCGGGATAGCGTTCGCGCATCCTGTCGATCAACGCCAAGCCAAGGATCGATGCAGTGGTCGGTGCCAGCCCCACGCTGGCATAGCCGCTCATGCGACCACTTTGTGCCGCCAGGACAGCATGTTCCGCCTGACGAAGCGCAAGACGCGCATGGTATTCGAAGGCCAGTCCGGCTGCGGTCGGCGCTACGCCGGTGCTCGAACGCGTCAAAAGCCGGGTACTCACCTCGCTCTCCAGCTTCGACAACTGCTGGCTCAAAGCCGAGGCGCCAACCCCTAGCTCGAGCGCAGCCCTGCCAAGGCTGCCGTACTCCAGAACACTCAGGAAATAGCGAAGCTGACGTAACTCCATACAGATCTCTTCAACGATGGGGGCAGGCCTGGAGCATGTTAAACGTATTTGCACAGCGTGGGCGGTCAAGCCTTGATCGACAGGACGCTACGGTGGAACGGACTGGCCCGCCCTCATGGAACTGCATATAGCTGGATGATTGAGCAGGGCCTCTGTGGGAGCGGGCGTGTCGAGGCGTCGAACCGCCGCGAACACCGGCGCAGCCGGTGCCAACCACCGCGTTGAATTTTTCGCGGGCACGCCCGCTCCCGCAGAGGCCGCGTCGCGCTTGCGAATTGAGTTCTCTGCGCGACAGCGCAGCCCAAAGGGCTGGGCGATCTCCTGCAAGGCCTTCTTTTCGTCTGCAGGAATCAATCTGGCAGGCCTTGCAATACATGCGAAAAATCGTATATTTGAAAAACCATATATATCAAGCATGAAAAGCAAACACCGAGAACTGCCATGACTGACTCGCTGACCCCGACCCAGGTCTTCAAATGCCTCGCCGACGAGAACCGCATTCGGATGATGCTGCTGATCACTCGTGAGGAAGAGCTGTGCGTCTGTGAACTGATCTGCGCCCTGGAAGAAAGCCAACCCAAGGTTTCTCGCCACCTCGCACAACTGCGCACCTGCGGCCTGCTTGAAGACCGCAGGCAGGGCCAATGGGTTTACTACCGCCTGCATCCAGAACTGCCCGCCTGGGTACGCGATGTCCTGGTAACCACGCTGGAAGCCAATCGCGAATGGTTGAGCACCAGCGCCAAACGACTGGACACCATGGGTGACCGCCCTCAGCGCGTCGCTGCCTGCTGCTGATCATTGCGAGGAAATACGCTGAAAGCCCTGTTCCTCTGCACCGCCAATCGCTGCCGCAGCATCCTGTCCCATGCCAATTTCAATCACCAGGCACCGGTCGAGATGAAGGCCTTCAGTGGCGGCAGCCAGCTATAGAGCGAAGTGCGCCACGATCCATCACTACCCTGCAGAGTGAAACCATGACCGAACACCACATTCCCAACATCGACAACGACCTGGTCGATCTGCCGACAGCCGAGAAACTGGCAATCGCGCAACAGTCCACCCACAAGCCTCGCATCCTGCTGCTGTACGGATCGACCCGCGAACGCTCCTTCAGCCGCCTGCTGACCGAAGAAGCCGCCCGCCTGCTGGAGCATTTCGGTGCCGAGACGCGCATCTTCAACCCGTCCGGCCTGCCACTGGCGGATGACGTGCCCGATGACCACCCCATGGTCAAGGAACTGCGCGATCTGGTGTTGTGGTCCGAAGGCATGGTCTGGTGCTCGCCGGAACGCCACGGTGCAATGACCGGCGTGTTCAAGTCGCAGATCGACTGGATCCCCCTGAGCATGGGCGCCGTACGGCCGACCCAGGGAAAGACCCTTGCGGTCATGCAGGTATGCGGTGGTTCGCAGTCGTTCAACGTGGTCAACCAGTTGCGCGTGCTTGGCCGCTGGATGCGCATGTTCACCATCCCTAACCAGTCGTCCGTGCCCAAGGCCTACCTGGAGTTCGACGAAACGGGCCGCATGAAACCGTCCCCGTACTACGACCGTGTCGTCGACGTCATGGAAGAACTGGTGAAGTTCACCCTGCTGTTGCGCGACCGCGCCGACTACCTTGTCGACCGCTACTCCGAGCGCAAGGAGTCGGCCGAGGAACTGTCCAGGCGTGTCAATCAACGATCCATCTGAAGTCACAACTCGAGAACAAGACCATGGCAATCAAAGTAGGCATCAATGGGTTTGGCCGTATCGGTCGCCTGGCGCTGCGCGCGTCCTGGGGCTGGCCGGAATTCGAATTCGTCCAGATCAATGACCCGGCCGGCGACGCCGAGACCCACGCCCACCTGATCAACTTCGATTCGGTCCACGGCCGCTGGCAGCGTGAAGCCGGGGCAGAAGGCGACTCGGTGGTGATCGAGGGCAAGCGCATCAAGGTCACCGCGAACAAGAACATTGCGGACACCGACTGGTCGGGCTGCGACCTGGTCATCGAAGCCAGCGGCAAGATGAAGTCGGTAGCCGTGCTCCAGGCCTACCTGGACCAGGGCGTCAAACGCGTGGTGGTCTGCGCGCCAGTGAAGGAGAAAGGCGCGCTGAACGTGGTGATGGGCGTCAACCAGCACCTGTTCGACCCGGCGCAGCACCGTATCGTCACCGCCGCTTCCTGCACCACCAACTGCCTGGCCCCAGTGGTCAAGGTGATTCACGAGAACCTGGGCATCCGCCACGGCTCGATCACCACCATCCACGACCTGACCAATACCCAGAGCATCCTCGATACACCGCACAAGGACCTGCGTCGCGCCCGCGCCTCGGGCATGAGCCTGATCCCGACCACCACGGGCTCGGCTACCGCAATCGCCGAGATCTTTCCTGAACTGCGCGGCAAGCTGAATGGGCACGCCGTACGTGTACCGCTGGCCAACGCCTCGCTGACCGACTGCGTGTTCGAAGTGGCACGCGAGACCACGGCCGAAGAGGTAAATGCGTTGTTGAAGGTTGCTGCCGAAGGCCCGTTGAACGGAATCCTCGGCTACGAAGAACGGCCACTGGTGTCCATCGACTACCGAACCGACCCACGGTCCTCGATCATCGATGCGCTGTCGACCCTGGTGGTCAATGGCACCCAGGTAAAAATCTATGCCTGGTACGACAACGAGTGGGGCTACGCCAACCGTGCGGCGGAACTGGCCCGAATGGTCGGCATGGCGGAGTAGACGGCAATCATGAAGGCGTTGTCAGCCCTGTCCATGGAAGTGCGTCAGTACCTGCTGGTTACCGGCAACTACTGGGCCTTCACCCTCACCGACGGCGCATTGCGCATGTTGGTAGTACTGCACTTCCATTCACTGGGCTACACGCCGTTGCAAATCGCGGCGCTGTTCCTGTTCTACGAAGTGTTCGGCGTGATCACCAACCTGGTGGGCGGCTACCTCGGCGCCCGCCTGGGGCTGAATCGCACCATGAACATAGGCCTGGGCCTGCAGGTTCTGGCCCTGCTGATGCTCACGGTGCCGGCAGCCTTGCTGACAGTGCCCTGGGTGATGGCGGCACAGGCGCTGTCCGGCATCGCCAAGGACCTGAACAAGATGAGCGCCAAGAGCTCCATCAAGCTCCTGGTGCCGGACAGCCAGCAAGGCACCCTGTACAAGTGGGTAGCCATTCTCACCGGTTCGAAAAACGCGCTAAAGGGTGTGGGCTTCTTCCTTGGTGGCGCCCTGCTCGCCCTGCTCGGCTTCACCCTGGCGGTGCTGGCCATGGCGACGGTACTGGCGTTGATCTGGGTCGGCAGCCTGATCCTGCTGAAGAAGGACCTGGGCAAGGCCAAGGCCAAGCCGAAGTTCCGCGACATGCTGTCCAAGAGCCGGGCCATCAACATTCTCTCGGCCGCACGGCTGTTTCTCTTTGGCGCCCGTGACGTCTGGTTCGTCGTGGCTTTGCCTGTGTACCTGAGCACGGCTTTTGGCTGGGACTTCTGGGTGGTCGGCGGTTTCCTGGCTGCATGGATAATCGGCTACGGCATCGTCCAGTCGCTTGCCCCCCACATCACTGGCAAGAAACGCGGCCATGTGCCCGACGGTCGCGCGGCTTTCATCTGGGCGATCGCCCTTGCCGGGCTGCCGGCGCTCATCGCCGTGGGCCTGTCGGCAGGCTGGTCGGCCCAGGTGATGGTGCTTGGCGGGCTGATGCTGTTCGGCGTGCTGTTCGCCGTGAATTCGTCGCTGCATAGCTACCTGATCGTCAGCTATGCCAAGGAAGACGGCGTATCGCTGGATGTGGGCTTCTACTACATGTCCAACGCGCTAGGACGGCTGGTCGGTACGCTGCTTTCCGGCTGGGTATTCCAGGCTTACGGGTTGGAGGCCTGCCTGTGGATCTCCACGGTATTTGTTCTGCTGGCAGCACTGATATCGAGTGCATTGCCAAGGCATGCCAGCGATTGCAATTGACCCACTCAGCGTGTGCCATAGAATCGCGCCCCCGAAATCTGCTCTCCAGCACGACAAAGTCAGGGGGCCGCTCGGTAAAGCGGCCCCCATCGGCGGATACCTTGGCGTTCAACGTTCTCGATTCTATTCGCTCAACAACTGGATGATCGTCTTGCCCTCGGCGCGGCCTTCTGCGACCTGGCGGAAGGCGTCGTTTACCTCGTCCAGTGCGAACCGTTGCCGGTCCACCCGTATCGTCAGTTGCCCCGCATCTGCCAGCTCGGCCGCCTCGCGCAGGATTGCGCCATGGTGTTCGCGGCCCTGGCCCGTGAGCAACGGGGCCAGGGTGAACACCCCCGAATAAGTGGCGCTTCTGAACGAGAGCGGCGCAAGACGGTGCGGTTTGGGCATCTCCCTCTCGCCACAATGGCTTTTCAAAGCAGACGTTGAACGCGGCAGCGTGCTAAGCGTGCTTGACGATTACAAAGCCACGGCACTGCCCGTCAGCGCGGTGTTCAGCCGCGAGCGGCGACATTCGGCACGGGCGATGGCCTTCATCGACTTTCTGCGCGAGCACCTGCACGGTCTTGCGCAAGAGCCGTAGGCCTGCGTCAGTCGGGTACACAGGCGTGGAGCAACGTCAACAAACAATCTGGCCCTGCTCATTTTGGACCGGCTTCGCAGTGATGAGAAACGCAGCCGTCTCAGCGCTTGAAATGTTCCCGGATAATGTCCGCGAGGCCAGAAACGGAACGACTGGCATCCTCGACCGTCTGCAACCGCACGGCGAACGCGGGCAGTGTCGGTAACCCACATTCGGGGGCAGCCAGGCTGATATCTTCAGGAACGAGACTTTGCAGCCATGGCGTAACCGCCAGCCCGTTGCGAACCATGGTCAACGTGGTATCGACCGACGCATTTTCAAATACCGCCTTTGCCTCGATACCTGCTTTGCCAAGACACCGGAAAACGGTGTCGCGAAAGGCGCAATTCGCCGTCAGGAAGCACAGAGCCAATGGGCGCCGTGCCGATGCGGTCTCGTTGCCCAGCCACACCAGCTGATCAACAGCCAGGCGTTCGCCCAACTCGACATCAACCGGGCCTTGGCTGAGCACCAGATCGAGTTCGCCCGTGGCGAACACCTGGTCGAGGTCCACGGACGAAGCACTGAAGATCTTTACCTCGGCCTTGGGGAAGGCATCACCGAACGCCTTCAGCACGGGAGCAAGCGGCGCGCCGGCCATATCGAACGGGAGCCCGAGACGCACCGGGGCGTCTGATTCCCTGGCCCCGACACTGGAGCAAAATGCATCATGCATCCGCAGCAGGCGACGAGCGTCAGGCAACAACGACCTCCCCTGCCAGGTCAGGCTACTGCCTTGAGTGTCACGCATCAGCAATGGGCAGCCGAGGAATGCCTCTAGTCGCTTGATTCGCTGGCTGACAGCCCCTTGTGTCAGGTGCAGCCCTACCGATGCAACACTCATGCTTCCGGTATCCGCCACTTCGACAAAGGCCCTGAGCAGCGCCAGATCAAGGGTGTGGTTCTTGTTCATGCCAGGCCATTAGCAGTGTTAATACCGGTATTGTAATTCGTCGCTACGCAAAAGCCACGCGCCGCTCTAGATTGCAAGCCTCAGACTGACTTGCAGAAGGGAGTACGCGCATGATCAACACGGTAGACAGCATCAACCTGCAACATGAACTGGATACGCTGACCGGATACTGGAAGCCCAAGGTCATCGGCCGCGTCAACAACCATTTCATCAAGATTGCGAAATTGAAAGGCGCGTTCGTCTGGCATGCCCATGAACATGAAGACGAAATGTTTACGGTGGTCTCTGGCACGCTTCGCATCGAGCTCGAAAGCCGCACCATTGTCCTGAACGCAGGAGAATTCTGCGTGATTCCAAAGCAAATGCGACACCGGCCGATTGCCGAGGAAGAATGTGCGGTCATGCTGATCGAAACGGATACCACCCTCCACACCGGTGCAGAGACTTCATCACTCACGGTTTCGATAGATGAGCAGTTATATCCGGCGTAACTCAGTCAACCGCGGTTCACGCCTTCAGGCGCACCGCGCAAATCGCCGGTGCAGGGAGAAAGCCGCACAGGGTGACTGTGCGGCGGGTTCAGTCACTTTTTGATGATGTTGTGTTCCGGACCGTACGGGAACTTGGTGATGTTTTCACTACCGTGCTCATTGACGATCAGGATGTCGTGTTCACGGTAACCGCCAGCTCCCGGCAGGCCTTCGGGCAGCATGATCATCGGCTCGATCGACACCACCATACCCGGCTCGAGTACGGTGTCGATGTCCTCACGCAACTCCAGGCCTGCCTCGCGACCATAGTAATGGCTAAGCGTACCGAACGAGTGGCCGTAACCGAACGTACGGTATTGCAGCAGATCGTGCTCCAGGAAGATCTCGTTCAGCTGCAGCGCGATGTCGCTGCAACGCATGCCGGGCTTGACCAGTTCAAGGCCAGCCTCATGCACCTTGACGTTGACCTCCCACAGGCGCAGGTGCTCATCGGAACAGTGGTCCAGGAAAAGCGTACGCTCCAGTGCGGTGTAGTAACCCGCGATCATCGGGAAGCAGTTGAGGCTGAGGATGTCGCCCTTGTTGACCTTGCGCGAGGTCACCGGGTTGTGGGCGCCGTCGGTATTGATGCCCGACTGGAACCAGGTCCAGGTATCCATCAGCTCGGAGTCCGGGTAGGTGCGGGCGATCTCACGCACCATCGCCTGGGTAGCGTGCAATGCCACTTCGTACTCAGGTACCTGGTCACGCAGGGCCTCCACCACCGCAGCGCCACCGATGTCGGCTACCCGGGCGCCCTGGCGGATGATCGCGTGTTCTTCAGCCGACTTGATCATGCGCATGCGCATGCACGGCGCGGCGATGTCCACCAGCTCGGCCTGCGGGTAACGGCTGGCCAGTTTGTCCCGGTTCATCAGGTTCAGGTGGTCGAACTCGATGCCGATGCGCCCGGCCTTGGGCAGTGCCTGCTGAATCGCGACGAAATAGTTATCACGCTGCCAGTCGGTGTAGATGATGTTGTCGGTACCGACCGTACGGCGCCATGGCTGGCCACCATCGATGTTGGCACTGATCGACACGACGGCTTCCTGAGTGACAACCAGTGCATAGGGGCGGCCAAACGAGCAGTACAGGAAGTCGCTGTAGTAGTTGATATTGTGGTAGGAGGTAAAGACCGCAGCATCGATATTGTTTTGTGCCAAGTAAGTGCGCAACTTGGACTGACGGTTGGCATATTCCTGTTGCGAGAACGTCGGTTTGACTTTTTCGCCGTTCTTGATCTGAATGGTTTTTGGCATTTGCATGTTTTTTATTCCTTGTAGTTAACAGCGGAGAAACTTGTTTATCGGTGCCACTGGTGACCATTCGACCAGATAAGCCGAATGTTTTTTTGCGCGAACCCGACCCGTAAATGACCAGATCCGTCGCCATGTAAACGAGGCCAAACACCGCAAAGGCGACGCAGAATCCGAGGCGCCAGCGCAATCAACCGATAGTGAGGATTCAGTGGGGTCGGTGCGCGAACAAGCGCTCGAGAAGCTGCCGCGAAACGCCGATCAGCGTTGCCAGTTCGCTGATTCCAAGCAGGTGGGATGTAGACGGCGGGAACAAAGCCAGGGTCTTCTTGACCTGTTCCGAAACACTGGCCGGTGCATGCACACATTTGATCTGGCCGACAGGCAGGTCTGCGTGATCGTCAACGGTGGGCAACCACCACGTCATCTGTTTTGCCGCACACCGCACCTTCGGCCCCGATACACGGTGGCGCAGATGCTGGGTGCCTGTGCGTGAACGCATTTCATCACCCGGGCAGACAATGAGTATATCCAGCGGTTTTGCCTGGCTCAGTTCCACGGTGGCCGTGGAAATGCCGTTGCTGGCCCTCAACGGCCGGCCGCCAAGGCTGATGATCTGCCACTGGCACACTTCGCACCGGGCAATTTCATTGGCGATGCGCAACGGCTCCAATGCGGCGGCCAACGCATAGAAATCAAACCCTTCACTCAACAGGAAACCAATGCGCACTGTGCTTGCCAATGGCTGGCCCACTTCGGTCAATTGCTGCATGTACTACCTCCAACTTTACCCACGCAGCGTCTACTGCGAACAGTAATATTGTCCCGGTAGTTGATTGGCCAGATATGTCAGATTTCGACCCCTAATTGCCAGGCAGAATGGGCAAGCAAATCAGTTCGTCCGACATGAACGTTTCCGCCGCCCCTGAACTCGTGAATCAACGCATGCCGTGACCTACGGGATAGAGCCACGGCAGCTTTTGTCAATTCCAGGTCGGAAACTGACAATTCCAGCCGATGGCGATCTGATCAAATTGGGACATCTGCTACTGCTGCAAACCGGACGAGCTTTTGCAATTACAAGAACATAGAGAGACCACCCGATGAACGATAGCGTTGTAATTGGCGAACTCACCTGGCCCGAGTACGCCCGGCGTGTTGCATCCGGCAGCCCGATATTCTTGCCTGTAGGCGCCCTGGAGCAACACGGCCACCACATGTGCATGGAAGTGGATGTACTGCTACCGACCGCGCTGTGCAAGGCCGTAGCGCGCAATGTCGACGGCCTGGTGCTCCCCGCATTGGCCTACGGCTACAAGTCGCAGCAAAAATCGGGCGGCGGAAACCACTTTCCCGGCACCACCAGCCTGGATGGCGCAACACTGACACATACCATCCAGGACATCATCAGGGAGCTGGCCCGGCACGGCGCGCGTCAGCTGGTGATGATGAACGGGCACTACGAGAACTCCATGTTCATCGTGGAAGGCATCGACCTGGCGCTGCGCGAACTCCGTTATGCCGGCATCACCGATTTCAAGGTCGTGGTCCTGTCCTACTGGGACTTCGTCAATGCACCTGAGGTCATCCAGGAACTCTACCCTGACGGATTCCTCGGCTGGGACATTGAACACGGTGGCGTCTTCGAGACTTCGTTGATGCTGGCCCTGCACCCCGAGAAAGTCGACCTGGCCCGTGCCATCGATCATCCGCCAGCCACCTTCCCCCCCTACGATGTGTTCCCGATCATTGCCGAGCGCACGCCGGCGTGTGGAACCTTGTCATCGCCAAAAGGCGCCAGCCGCGAGAAAGGCGAACTGATTCTGCGTGTCTGCACCGAAGGCATCAGCAACGCTGTCCGCGAGGCATTCAGTTAAGCGCCACAACACCGCATTGATCTACCAGAGCACGATTCGCATTAGCTGTTAACCCGCCATCTATAACAACAAGGGTAATGATAATGTCCAGCCATTCAACTCTGGCCCCCGGCCTCAAGCAGCGCCACGTCACCATGCTCTCGATAGCCGGCGCTATCGGTGCCGGCCTTTTCATCGGATCGGGGCATGCAATTGCAGCGGCCGGCCCAGCGGCCATCCTGGCCTACATCATGTCCGGCACACTGGTTGTGCTGGTCATGCGCATGCTCGGTGAAATGGCAGTTGCTTCCCCTGATACCGGTTCGTTTTCCACCTATGCCGAACGCGCAATGGGTCGTTCGGCCGGTTTTACCATTGGATGGTTGTACTGGTGGTTCTGGGTGCTGGTCATTCCCATCGAGGCAATTGCCGCAGCGGCAATTCTGCATGCCTGGTTCCCCGCGATCGAAACCTGGGAATTCGCACTGGCCGTTACTGCCCTGCTGACCTTGACCAACTTGTTCAGCGTTGCGCGCTACGGGGAGTTCGAGTTCTGGTTCGCCATGCTCAAGGTTATCGCCGTACTGGCCTTCATCGCCTTGGGTGCGCTGGCCCTGACCGGCGTGGTGCCAAACCTCAGCGTCAGTGGCGTGGCCAAGCTGAGCAACGACTTCGGCGGTTTCATGCCCAACGGCATGGCAGCGGTGATTGGCGCCATGCTGACCACGGTGTTCAGTTTCATGGGCACCGAAATCGTCACCATCGCCGCCGCAGAATCCAAGAACCCCTCCAGACAGATCACCCGCGCTACCAACTCGGTCGTGTGGCGCATGGGCATCTTCTACATCGTCTCGGTGTTCCTGATCGTCTCGATCGTGCCCTGGAACGACCCCATGCTGGTGCAGGTCGGCTCCTATCAGAGGGCCCTTGAGCTGATGAACATCCCTCACGCCAAGATGATCGTGGATGTCGTCGTGCTGATTGCCGTGGCCAGCTGCCTCAACTCGGCAATCTACACCGCATCGCGCATGGTCTACTCGCTGAGCAGACGTGGCGACGGCCCTGCCGTTCTCCAGCGCACCTCATCGGCCGGTGTGCCATTCGTCGCGGTCATGGCCAGCACTGCTGTAGGCTTCCTTACCACCGCGTTGAACTACTTTGCGCCGGACGAGGTGTTCTCCTTCCTGCTGGCGAGTTCCGGTGCCGTGGCACTGCTGGTCTACCTGGCCATCGCGGTATCGCAACTGATCCTGCGCAAGCAGATGGCTCGTCGAGGTGAGGTCATGGCCTTCAAGATGTGGTTGTTCCCCTGGCTGAGCTACTTGGTCGTCGCCTCCATCATCGGGATTCTGGCAATGATGCTGATCATGCCCGGCCACCGCATGGAAGTAATGACAACCGGCGCGCTGGCAATTGCCATCGTGTGCATGAGTTCGATCTTCTCGCCCAGGAAGCGCCCACTGCCCCGTGTCGCAACCAAATCGGCCTGAGGCTGGCTCAGCCGCTTCGCCCTGCGAAGGCTATGCGTTCGCAGGGTGTCGCCTTTTTGCGTCAAACCGAAAACAGGGGGCGAATATCGGCCAGTGCGCACCCTGTAGACTGATTGCTGCGTGTAGTATGCCGCCGCAGGCTTGGAGCCCTTTTTCACAAAAAATTGCCTGTATCGGGAGACAGGCGCTGAACACGTCATCTTGCATTGTAGGAGTCGTATTGATGGCTACGCCGAGATCCTCCCCGCTGGCCACGGGTTACCCTGTCGATGCCCCCACACCCAAGATCGTCGGGTTTCTGGTGATCCCCAATTTCACCACCATCGGGTTCGCCTCTGCGGTGGAGACCTTGCGCATGGCTAACCTGGCTGCGCGCAGGGCCATGTTCCAGACACTGATCATCGCCGCCGACATGGAGCCGGTGAGCGCCAGCAACGGCATGCGCATCCTGCCTGAATACACCATCAAGGATGCGCCCAAGCTGGACATGCTGTTTGTGGTAGGGCCAAACCCCATCGTCTCCGACCACAATACCCGCGCCATCCTGAACTGGCTGCGCAAGCTCGCCCATGACCAAGTGGCATTGGGTGGCATTTGCACGGGTAGCCATTTGTTGGCGCGTGCCAATCTGCTCACGGGTTACCGTTGCACCATCCACTGGGAAGATATCGAAGCGCTGAAAGAGCGCTTTCCCGGGATCATCATTTCCAGCCAGTTGTTTGAACTTGACCGTGACCGGTACACCAGCTCGGGTGGAGTGGCATCAATGGACATGTTCCTGCAACTGATCGCACGCGAACCCGGCGGGCGAGAGATTGCCGAACATGCGGCCGAATTGCTGTTGTGCGACCGCGTTCGCAGTTCGCAAGAGCGCCAGCGCGTGCCCCTGCGACAGCGGCTAGGGACGTCCCAACCCAAGCTCAGCCAGGTAGTCAGCATCATGGAGGCCAATCTCGAAGACCCTGTGACCCTGGAGGAACTGGCGCAATTGAACGACATCTCAGTTCGGCAGTTGGAGCGCCTGTTCCACAAGCACCTGCAAAGTACCCCTAGCCAGTACTACCTTGAATTACGCCTGTCGCGCGCCCGACAACTGTTACTGCACAGCGAATCGCAAGTACGGGATATCGCCCTTGCCTGTGGTTTCGTTTCGCCGGCGCATTTCTCCAAATGCTACAGCCGTTTCTTCGGCGTCTCTCCCATGGGTGAACGCAAGCAGGTTGCCGCGGCTCAGTGCTGATCATCGACGAGTGCAACGAAGCGTCGGTGAAACAGGGATCGCAAGTGACCGCTTTGAACCGTTAGCTGCCCTTGCCAAGGGCGGCTAACGGCCAAAGGCAAATATCGCTGAATCAGCCCTTCAGGCACTGAGCAGTGCTTCGAGCTCGCCCTTTTGATCGAGGCGTTTCAGATCATCAAAACCGCCCACATGGACACTCCCCACAAAGACCTGCGGCACGGTCCTGCGCCTGGATCGCAGCAGCATCTCGGCCAGATGGTTCGGCGAAGCCTCGATATCGATTTCCACGGCACTGACCCCCTTGTGCGCCAGCAGTCGCTTGGCGCTTACGCAGTAAGGGCAGTGTTGGGTGGTATAGATTGTCACTTGGCTCATGTCGGTTGCCCTCCTAGTGTGCCGACGGCGGGAAGTCGATATCGGTGGTGGCGATGTTGTTCAGGTAGTTGGTCAGGGTCAACAGCGTGACCTGTGCCACCACCTCCACGATCTTGCCATCGCTGAGACCAGCCTCGCGTGCTGCGGCGACCTGATCGTCATTCAATTGGCCGCGGCTTTCGGTGATCTGATGCGCCAGCGCGGCGACCGCGCTGAGCGTGCCACTACGCGCCTGGCTAATGGCCTCATCGCTCAAGCCGGCTTTGGCACCAAAAAAGCTGTGTGCGGCCAGGCAATAGTCGCAACCATTGATTTCCGAGGTGGCAAGCGCAACCACTTCACGCTCCGCGGCGCTCAGTGAGCTCTTGCCCAGAGCCTGGGCGAGGCCCAGGTATCCATTGAGAGCGGCTGGGGAGTGAGCCAGGGTCTTGAAGGCGTTGGGTATGAAACCAAGGCCTTTCTGAATGCCTTCAAGGGCAGTGCGCGAGCCAGCAGGGGCCTGGTCCAGCGAGAGAGCAGCGATACGAGTCATGGTAGTTTCTCCAGTAGGGTGATTAACCAGCTTGTCGATCAAGCCTGGAGTCAATACTAGGGAAGACGACTATCCTTTCGGCTTCAGATCGTCGAATCTATGCAACCGATCGTCCAAACCTGAGCGCCCAATGGACCGACTATCGACACTGCTCAAGCACTTCAACCTGCATGCGTCCACCTTCCACCACGGTGGTTTTTGTGGAACGACCCGCTTTCATGGGCAGCAAAGTTCCGGCCACGCGCACCTGCTTCGTTCGGGTCGCCTGACCTTCAGTGACAAACGTGGTCAGCTCATGGAGCTGGCGGAGCCAAGCCTGATACTTGCGGTACGTCCGCAGGAGCATCAGTTGCTGGCGATCGAAGCAGACGAAGCGGAGTTGGTGTGCGCCACCTTGCAGTTCGATGGTGGCGCCAACAATCCGCTGACCCAGGCCTTGCCGGACTTCATCATCAAGCCGTTGGGCGAATTGCAGGGCCTCGATGGCACCCTCGAATGGCTGTTCGAAGAAGCCTTCGGCGACGAGTGTGGACGGGATGTCATTCTCAATCGGCTGTTCGAGTTGATGGTGATTCAGCTACTTCGCCATCTGATCGCCAGCCGCAGCATTGCTTCGGGGATGATGGCCGGGCTGGCCAATGCACAGCTGTCCCGTGCGCTCGTGGGTATCCATAACGAGCCACAGCACAATTGGACCGTGGCAGAGTTGGCTGACCGCTCAGGCATGTCGCGCGCGAGCTTTGCTGCGCACTTTCGCGAGACCGTGGGTATCACTCCTGCCGATTACCTGGCGAACTGGCGAATCAGCCTTGCCCAGAAACGGCTGCGCGAAGGCCGCCCCATCGCCCTGATTGCCGATGAGGTCGGCTACGAAAGCCCGTCTGCGTTGGCCCGCACCTTTCGCCGCAAGGTGGGTGCAAGCCCGAGGGAGTGGCTACAGCAGAGCACGCATGATGCCTAGCCGAGAGACAGCTGCGGCCAGCCCGGCGATGGGCCAGTAACGCGGGGATCAGTCGTCGTAGCGGTGATTGTTGCGCCAGCCATAATGATGGCCACGGTCGTGGCGGTGACGGCGCCAGCCCCGGTCGTCGTCATCGTCATCATAATCACGGTAGCGATGCCCGCTCTCGTCATCGTATTCCCTGCCCATGTGGTTGCCCAAGGCACCACCCACACCGCCACCGGCTGCTGCGCCGATCATGCTGCCAGTGGTGCCGCCCATCTTGCGACCCACCACGTTGCCGCCAGCTGCACCCAGTGCGCCGCCAATGGCCGCCTCGCCACGGCTGTGCTTGTCGGCACCCACCGCACCACCGGCCGCGCCACCCAGGCCGGCGCCGATTGCCGAGCCGGTGCTGCCGCCGATCGACTGGCCGACTACCGAGCCCAATACTCCACCCAATGCGCCACCTATACCTGCTCCGGTATTGCCGCCTGCCGACGCAACGCCGCTCAGCAGGCCAAGTGACAACAACAGAATCGAGGAGTACTTCATTTGTGAAAGCCTCAGAGGGATACGGAGGCGATCCTGAGGCTCTGGACAGGGGCTTACAATGGAAATCCGACGAGTGACACGACTTGGAAAAATTCTCCAAGTTATTGTTTTCCCGATGGAAACTTAAGGGATTTTCAACGGTCACAGGCTGATTGCAAAAAGCTTTTCCAGTGGTGGAGAAGCCTTTTATTTCTACCCGTCACCCGTGCTCCCCCTCCAAACTCACTACCCTTCTGCCCCAGACCTTGCTTGCCCCAAACCGCTGGATCAACAAGGTGACAAGTGCACCAAGCAAAGCCAGGGCCATGTCCTTTTGTGCATCCCAAGGGTCTTGCTGGGTCGCGACAAAGGCTTGTGCCTGGTCATCACCCAGGTATTGGCCACCTATCCACTCCAGCAGCTCGTAAAGCGCCGATGTGGCGAGGACGAAGGAAACAGTACACAACGCCAACCAACCGCCTCGCAACCGGGCCTGGCGCTGGAGCAGCTCCCTGATCGGCAGGACGAACAAAAGGCCGTAACTCAGATGCACCAGACGATCGAACTGGTTGCGCTGCCAGCCCATCCAGGCATTCAGAGAGTGGTCGGTAAGCGCACGCAGCCAAGCGTCATAGGGGACTTTGGCATAGGTAAAATGCGCTCCTAGCTCGTGAATCGCCAGCATCACCACGATTGCCAGGTAAGCATGCCGAGAAAAGCGCCAATAACGGCTGGTCGCAGCCAAGGTGAGCAGAAGCGCCAGCGGCAAAACGTTTTCGAGCCACCAATCCGCACGATCAAGCGGCGCAACCCCCGAGGCAAGCATCAGCAACATGGCCGATGTCAGCAAGCCCGCGGCTTGGCGTGGCGTGGCCGAAGGGGCAAAGCTTGTTTGCAATGCTGGATTCCTGTTCATGGTTTTACGCTCGGCTTGAGCACGGTTGAGCCTCGCAGGGCAGCTAAAGTTTCCTCCGGGCGCCGGCTTCACCTGATGCCATGCCACCTCAACGACAGTTCTTCATGATGTTGGTGGGGCCAGTAGCACTGAAAATTACCGATGGATGATTCCACCTGAACTTTACCTCCCTCCTTGGCTTCCCCTGCATAGACCACCCGGACCCGCCTCTGCAGGAGATGAACCAATGAGAGCACTGACATACCACGGAACCCAGGACGTCAGGGTCGACAATGTCCCCGACCCACTCATCCAGGACGACGACGATATAATCCTCCGGGTCACCGCTACCGCCATCTGCGGCTCCGACCTGCACCTCTACCATGGCAAGATTCCACAGACCGAGCCGGGAGATATCTTCGGCCACGAGTTCATGGGTATCGTCGAGGATACCGGCCGCGGGGTAACCAACCTGCAGGTCGGTGACCGCGTGGTGATTCCCTTCGTGATCGCCTGCGGCAGCTGTTTCTTCTGCCAACTCGACCAGTTCGCCGCTTGCGAAACGACCAACACCGGCCGTGGTGCAATCATCAACAAGAAGGGCATCCCGCCAGGGGCCGCGCTATTCGGCTATAGCCATCTGTATGGCGGCGTGCCCGGTGGCCAGGCGGATTTCGTGCGGGTGCCCAAGGCCAACGTCGGCCCGTTCAAGGTGCCTACCGCCCTGCCGGACGACAAGGTGCTGTTCCTCTCGGATATCCTGCCCACAGCCTGGCAGGCCGTCACCAATGCGCAGGTCGGCTCAGGCTCGACAGTTGCGATTTATGGCGCCGGGCCGGTCGGCCTGCTGAGCGCAGCCTGCGCGCGCATGCTGGGCGCCCAGACGATCTTCATGGTCGACGACAATGACTACCGCCTGGCGTTTGCCCGCGATGCCTACGGCGTGGTGCCGATCAACTTCGAGCAGGATGACGACCCGGCCGACACCATCATCCGCTTGACCCCCGGCATGCGCGGCGTGGACGCCGTCATCGATGCGGTCGGTTTCGAGGCCAAGGGCAGTACCACCGAAACGGTACTGACCACTCTGAAGATCGAGAGCAGCAGCGGCAAGGCGCTGCGCCAGAGTATCGCCGCGGTGCGCCGGGGCGGCGTGGTCAGCGTGCCTGGGGTCTATGCGGGTTTTATCCACGCCTTCATGTTTGGTGATGCCTTCGACAAGGGCCTGACGTTCAAGATGGGCCAGACCCACGTGCAGAAGTTCCTTCCTGAACTGCTCGAACATATCGAGGCCGGACGTCTGGAACCGGAGCTCATCGTCACCCACCGCCTGGCCCTGGAAGAAGCGGCTTTGGGTTACAAGTTGTTCGACCAGAAACAGGACGACTGTCGCAAGGTCATCCTCGTGCCGGGCGCTGCTGCCGGTACATTGGGACCTGACCATTAGCAGGGACCCTGTGGGAGCGGCTTTAGCCGCGAACACCGGCGCAGCCGGTGCCATGCACCGCGTTGGATTCTTCGCGGCTAAAGCCGCTCCCACAGGCTATGCGGACCGCTTGCGAATTCAGTTCTTCACACCGACCTGCTCAGCGCTTGCGTCGCGTTTCATCACGAGCTGTTTTCTGCGCAGTGGAATCATGGGACGTGCCAGTTGACCCATCAGGACGCTGCGCATCATTGTCCCGTTCCTCTTCACCTCGGGTTCCGCTGCGAGGTGCCTCCGATCCTTTCTTCATCTCCCCTCCTACCCCTTGCTATGTTCAGGCGACGACGGCCCGGTACCGCGTTTGATCCCACGCGGCCCAAGTACGCCCCAGATGGCCAGGCCGACAATGGGCAACGCCAACAGCAACAGTGCCCACATCGCCTTCGTCACGTCGCTCTTGTCACTGCGGAAAACACTGACGATGGCCCACAGATCGAGCAACACGATGATCGCTGCAACAGCGATCCAGAAATATGTCACAGGCTCGGTCATGATCGCTTCTCCTCTGTTAGTCCGGCCGCAGCGCGAGGCCCGCACCGCCGCCCTCCTACCTAGAGGAAGCCGGCAAACGGAACAAAGTTCAGGAAGCTTTCCCCACCCTTGATGGGTGGCACACAAGCAATGAACCAATCCCGCAGGAAACACGTCCACCAAAAAACAACGCACGAGTGACCGGCCATGACGACCGACCCCGTACTCGAGGCCCTTGATTACCTCAAGGCCCACAAGCTGGTACTGACCACCGCAGAATCCTGCACGGCAGGTGCCATGGTTGCGCTGTTGGCAGCAGTGCCGGGGACCGGCGAGGTTCTGGAAAGCGGCTACGTGGTGTACTCGCCAAGCGCCAAGAAACGCCTGCTCGGCGTCAGCCCACAGACTATCGAACGCTACGGCCTGACCAGCGAGGCGGTAGCCTGGGAGATGGCCCTCGGCGCATTGAAAGACAGCGACGCCACCGTCGCCATCGCCAGCACGGGTGTCGCCGGGCCACAGCCGCAGGATGGCATCGCCCCGGGCACTGTGTGCTTTGCCTGGGCCTTTGCCGGCGAGCCTTTGGCGGTATTCACACGCAGCCAGCGCTTTTTTGGCGAGCGCGCGGATGTAATCCGCCAGGGCGCGCTGTACGGGTTGTCGCACCTGGCCCATTACCACCAACGCTGGCTGCGCGGTGAGCGCGCCTGAGGGGCAACGTAAGGGGCTGCGTGAGAGGCTGCGAGCATGGACGAAGACGAGCTGGCTTCAAGGCATTACCCCGTCGAGGAAGACATGCGCATGCAGCAGCGGGTCTGGCGATTCGAACGGGTCGGATGGTACGCGCTGGTGCTGGTGGTGCTGCTGGGCCTGGCCGGGCTGTTCGGCAACGGTCCGCTCATACCTGACCCTGCGCAGCGAACATGTCGGCACTCTCGAAGGTGTTGCGCCGGCCCAGGCAGCGCAGTGCATTTTCATTCCGCAGGAGTGACCCTGCCTGGCCGGCGCAACCTGCACGGATTCCGGTGAGAGCCGCCTTTCGCGACAGCAGTACGCTGATCATCCGCTTTGAACCTTGGCGCGCGGCCCCTACTCCATCGAAGGCAATCGTGATTTTTTCAGCCCCGAAGAGGTGTCGCATGAACGCTATCGATTTGTTGATCCAGGACCATGAGCTGGTGAAGAAGCTGCTGGAGGAACTCTCCTCCACCACTGAGCGCGCGGTGAAAAAGCGCGCCGAGTTGCTCGAACGCATCAAGCAGGAGGTAAGCATCCATACTGCCCTGGAAGAAGAAATCCTGTACCCGGCCATCAAGCAGGCCGGCGGCAAGGAAGAAGCGAAGATGTACTACGAAGCCAAGGAGGAACACCGCACCGTCGACTCCCTGGTGCTGCCGGACCTGCTGCAAACCGAAACCGGCACCGTCGAGTTCGCCGGGCGGGTCAAAGTGATGAAGGAACTGCTGGAACACCATATCGAGGAAGAAGAAAGCGAGCTGTTTCCGACCGCCCGCAAGTTGCTGGGCAAGCAGCAACTGGATGAGCTCGGCCAGGCCATGGAAGCGCAGAAAAAACTGCTCAAGGGCGAACAGCGTGCTGCGTGATGGAAGCCTGGATCGACTTTCTTGAATGGCCTGCCATGGCCCTGACGGTACTTGCCGCCTGGTGCATCGGCTCACGGCGCCCAGGCCGGCGCAAGCTGGGTTTCTGCTGCTTCATTGCCAGCAACGTGCTGTGGGCCGCCTGGGGGTGGCAGGCGCAAGCCTGGGCGCTGATCATCCTGCAGGGTTGCCTGTGCGCCATGAACCTGCGGGGCTGGAAGAAAAACACTGCCGTGGAGTCGGGCTGAACGCCCGGACACATGCCTGAAAGCCCAACGGCGAGGAGCCAGACCATGATCGACCCCAACCAACCCGACCCGTACGTGGACGAAGTACCCCACAACCCGGGCGAGCCTGTGCCTGAACAGGAACAGGAGAAGGAAGCACCCGACTGGCCCGAAGGCCAGGTGCCGCCAGAGGAGCAGTCCGACGGCTGAGGCTCACCTGGCGAGCGGCATTGCCTGCTTCGCCGGCAATGCCGCTCCACCAGTCACCCAATCCTATGGAAGGAGGCAAGTGTCTCATGAGTGATCGCATCATCGCCTTGTTCACCGATACCACACTGTTCGGAGTTTCCGTTCTCAATTTGTTGCTGGCACTGACGGTAGCGCTGCTGACATTCGTCGTGGCGCGGGCGGCCATCAGTTTCATGCTGCATCGGGTCAGGCGCTGGTCCGAGCATGACGGCGCGCTCAGCCAGGTGCTGGCCAAGGTGCTCGCCGGGACCAGCAATTTTCTGCTGTTCCTTGCCTCGCTGCTGGTGGGCCTGAGCATGCTCGACCTGCCCGAGCGCTGGCTGACCCGGGTCGGTAGCCTGTGGTTCGTGGTCGCGGCATTGCAGATCGGGCTGTGGGCCAACCGCGCCATCGGCCTGGGCCTGAGTCGCTACTTCGCCCGGCATCGCACCGACGGCTTGAACCAGGGCAGCGCGCTGGCCACGCTGTCGGCATGGGGTGCGCGGGTACTGTTGTGGTCAGTGGTGCTGCTGGCGATGCTGTCCAACCTGGGCGTGAATATCACCGCCTTCGTCGCCAGCCTGGGGGTAGGCGGTATCGCTGTTGCACTGGCCGTGCAGAACATCCTCGGCGACCTGTTCGCCTCGTTGTCCATCGCCGTCGACAAGCCGTTCGAGGTGGGCGACTTCATCGTCATCGGCCCGCTGGCCGGCACGGTGGAGCACGTGGGGCTGAAGACCACACGCATCCGCAGCCTGGGCGGCGAGCAGATCGTCATGGCCAATGCCAGCATGATCAGCAGCACCATCCAGAACTACAAGCGCCTGCAGGAACGACGGATCGTGTTCGAGTTCGGCCTGTCGTATGACACGCCAACCGAGGCCGTGAAAAAGGCACCCGCCATCGTCGAGGAAGCGATCAAGGCACAACAGCAGGTGCGCTTCGACCGTGCCCACCTGCGCGGCTTCGGCAAGGAGGCGCTGGAATTCGAGTGCGTGTATATCGTCAAGGACCCGGGCTACAACCTGTACATGGACATCCAGCAAGCCATCAATTTCCACCTGCTCGAGCGCTTTTCGAAGGCAGGTGCAAAATTCGCCGTACCGGTACGCGCGATCAAGGTCACGGCCTTGCCAGAGGAATCGAAGCGCGGGCCTCAAAGTATTCACGTGGGGTAACCCGCCCCCGTGCATGTCAGCGCTCCATGCATTCCGTCGATTTCACGGCACGCCCGTGGGTGACGCAGGCCGAACAGAAGGTGACCAACCCGCAACGGAGTATCGCCATGAAGATCATGAAGCCTCATTCGTTACTGCTCGCGCTGTGCCTGGGGCTCAGCGCACCTGTGGTGCTGGCAGCCACCGACCTGAACGATCAGCGTGCTCCTGGCACGCAGCCGCATGACAGCGGGCACATGAACAACCAAGGCGGAGCGACCGGCTCCGGCACGCCTGCGGATGCCATGGGGACAGGTTCCGGCGGAACCGATGGCAATGACACTGACAATACCGGTGGCGATGGCACCACCGACCGATCCGGTAGTGACCGCAGTGGATCGGAACGCGGCACCGGGACGGGCACCGGGACCGGAGGCTCTGGTGGTTCGGGCTCCAGCGGTGGTTCCGGTAGTTGAAGGTTCACTCGAACTGCCCTATGGCCGGCGACGCGTGCCCAGCTCGATCCAGACGGGCGCATGGTCGCTGGCCTTGGGTTCGTTACGCACCCAGGCATCGACACCAGCCCGCTTCAGGTAAGGCGCGAGCTCGGGGTTGAGCAGCAGGTGGTCGATACGCAACCCGGCGTTGCGTGCCCAGTGGTTGCGGAAATAATCCCAGAAGGTGTAAATGCGCTCGTCCGGATACAGATGGCGAATGGCGTCGAGCCAGCCTTGATTCAGCAGTTTCTGGTAGCACGCACGTGATTCGGGCTGCAGCAGCGCGTCCTTCATCCAGGAGCGTGTGTCGTAGATATCCATATCGGTTGGCACCACATTGAAATCGCCCGCCAGCACCGCGGGATGGCCACCGTCATGCAGCCCTTTGACATGCTCGATCAGGCTCTCGAACCAGCGGAGCTTGTAATCGAATTTCGGCCCCGGTTGCGGGTTGCCGTTCGGCAGGTACAGGCAAGCCACCAGCACCCCGTGCACCGCGGCTTCGAGGTAGCGGCTGTGGTTGTCGTCCTCCATGCCAGGCAGGCCACGCCGTACTTCCAGTGGTTCGCTGCCTCGCGACAGAATGGCCACACCGTTCCACGAAGGCTGCCCTTGATAGAGGCTGCCGTACCCCGCCGCTTCCAGCGCCTGGTGAGGAAACTGCTGATCCGCCGCCTTGAGCTCCTGCAGGCAGGCAATGTCAGGCCTTTCCCGCTCCAGCCAGGCCAGCAGTGCCGGCAGTCGGCTACGAATGCCGTTGATGTTGAACGTGGCAATCTTAAGCGCTTTCATGCGTCGGGGTCGCTGACGTGGGCCTGCACGGCATCTTCCAGGGCGCGCACATGGGCGTCATCGGCCAATGCCTTGAGTGCGAGCCAGTCGTCCCAGTCAATGGCACCATCGTCACGCAGCGCCTCGGCCGTGCGTAGCAGTTCATGGTGGTAGGCATCCGGCGACTCACGGCGGTAACTGATGTCGTCGTATTGGGCGTACCAGGCTTCGAGCTCGGGGATGCTGCGTTCAATGCTCATGATGGAACCCTCACGGTGTCCTTTGCATTAAGAGCCCCACCATTGGGCGACGTTCAAATTCAATGCCGCCAGTCGAACCGCCCAGAGGCTGCGCATGAAACGAGCTCGCCGCGAACCAGGTTTCCCGGTTCGCGGCGCAACCGAAGCGTTACTCAGGCAATCAGGTAGGAATGCCTGCCAGTCGCCAGACAGGCGCTGGAGCCGGTTCGGCCTGGCTGCGTTTGCGTGCCCACTGGGTCAGGGCAGCCATCATGGCAAAGCCCAGCAGGATCAGTACCGGATAGGCCAGCAGCAACTCGGTCAGCGAGTATTTCCAGGCCAGTGGGCGGCCAACACCCAGCATCGCCGCATACAACCAGGACACACCCGACAGTGCGCCGGAGAACAGTGCGAACATCCGCACGCCAAAATTAAGGTCCAGCAAGTTGCCTGCTTTGAGCAGGGCCGGCAATACATAGCGATGCAACAACATGCCGTTAAAGGTCAGCAACATGACAATAATGACCTTCGCTTGAAGTTTAGGATTGGCAAAATAGTTCATACCTTTATCAAGGTAGTCAATTCCAATCACTGCGGCACCCGTGAGCCACAGGAATATCAGGGCATTGGCCACGGACTTCTGCAAGCTCGTCATATGCTTACTGTCATGCCCGGTTTCTTTATGACCTTTCAACAAGTTCCTGACCATCTCGGCGTCACTGGCGAATACCATGCCGATGGCAATGCAACAGGCCAATAAATGAACGTAAATAACAGACAACCGCACCAGCTCCATGGATTCTTTCTGCCCGAACAGGCTAATAATTGTATTAATCTCCACGACATTTTCTCCACGCAATGCGTTAGCGCTAGATGGCTTTGAAATAGGTGTGCGAACGATTTAATCGCAACGACAGAGCCAAATTCGAATCGTTAAATGAAAAAGCAGATTGTCACTCAATACACGCGGTGGCTCACCCGAAGAGCCTCGGTTGGGCATGGCAATACTCCACTATTCAGGAATAAAAAAGCCCCATGAGCATCCCTGCAATGCCGATGAGGTTGAACGTCCATAAGTTCTGGGGAAAGGCGCGAAGTGCAATCACATTGAAGGCACCTGCTGGCAAATAGGAGTCAGCGTCATCCAAATCGTTCATTTCTCGAGCAAAACGACCGACAGGCGGCACGCCAAACCAAGTTAGTTAGTTTGCTAAGTTGTTGTAATTTGACCGAATGGAAAGTTTTATCGACAACTGGATCCAAACTTCGCAAGTGTCTTTGGAAGCTCTATCCCGCTGTTTCGCAGTTATCGCTTTGCAGGTGACCGTGCCTGAAGTGCCATCAGTCAGGCCCGGCAAGCTACATTCCGATCATCACGGGCGGTCGGAAGGAAGCGTGCGAGACATCGTGAATCTGGACCCGCACAACGCCTTCACATTTGAGGGTGCAGATGCCGCGCCTGCCCTGCTCCGCCTCGTTCAGCTCGATCAGTTCGTTCAGAGGCACAACAGGCCCATGGCATGCTAAATACTATGTGCATGCACCTTATCAAGGAGCCTGCAATGATCGCGGTTCGCGAAGCCTGGAACGCCGGCCTGTTCAAGCGTGAACACTGGATGCGCAACCTTGTCTCCGGCCTCATCGTCGGGGTTGTTGCGCTGCCCCTCGCCATGGCCTTCGCCATCGCTTCCGGGGTCAAGCCGGAGCAAGGCATCTACACGGCGATCATAGGCGGGCTGCTGGTTTCCTTGCTGGGCGGCAGTCGATTGCAGATCGCCGGACCGACCGGGGCCTTCATCGTGATCCTCGCAGGGGTGACGGCGAAGTACGGAGTGGAAGGCCTTCAACTGGCCACGATGATGGCTGGCGCCATACTGCTGGTGCTTGGCATTACCCGCCTGGGTGCAGTCATCAAGTTCATTCCCGACCCGGTGATCGTGGGTTTCACCGCCGGCATCGGCATCATCATCTGGGTTGGGCAATGGCGTGACTTCTTCGGCCTGCCCGTAATCGAAGGTGGGCACTTCCACGAAAAACTGTGGCATCTGTTGCTAGCCCTGCCGGACCTCCACATTGCCACGACGCTGCTCGCGACATGCAGCCTTGCTTTGCTGATCCTGGCGCCAAGGCTGCCCGTGCTGAAACGCCTGCCCGGGCCACTGGTAGCCATGGTGTTCGCGACGCTCGTCCAATCCCTGTTCCATTTTGACGGTGTGGCTACCATCGGCACCGCCTTCGGGGCGATCCCACAAGGTTTGCCGTCACTGACCTGGCCCGAAGTCTCCCTGGCGCGGGTGATCGAACTGATCGGGCCAGCGTTTGCGATCGCCATGCTGGGGGCCATCGAATCATTGCTCTCGGCTGTCGTCGCCGACGGCATGGCAGGGACCAGGCACGACTCGAACCAGGAACTGATCGGCCAAGGGATCGCCAACCTGGTAGTGCCGCTGTTCGGGGGCTTTGCCGCCACAGGTGCCATTGCCCGGACAGCAACCAACATCCGCAATGGTGCTACCGGGCCGTTGGCCGGCATCATCCATGCGCTGACACTGGTACTGATCATCCTGTTCCTGGCGCCACTGGCGTCGAACATTCCACTCTGCGCACTGGCGGCGATTCTGTTCGTCGTCGCCTACAACATGAGCGAGCTGAAGCATTTCAAGCGCATGCTGCAGCGCGCACCGAGAGCCGACATCGCCATCCTGCTCGTCACCTTCACCTTGACGGTGTTCAGCGACCTGGTAATCGCCGTGAATATCGGCGTCATCCTCGCCATGCTTCAGTTCATGCGCCGCATGGCATCGTCCGTTGAAGTCCAGCAGGTGGTCGAAGAGGAACTGGCCAATCAACTGCACAGCAACGGCCAGAAATCGCTGCCCCCCGGCGTGCTGGTGTACACCATCGAAGGCCCGCTGTTCTTTGGCGCCGCTGAAACCTTCGAGCGCGCCCTGTCACAAACGCATACCGACCCTGAACTGCTGGTAATTTGCCTGAAGCGGGTGCCCTTCATGGATATCACCGGGCTGCAGACCCTGGAGGAAGTGATCCAGCAACTGCATGAACGCCAGATCGTTGTGAAACTGTGCGAAGCCAACGGCAAGGTGCTTGGCAAGCTCGAAAAGGCCGGAATCTTGCGCCTGCTTGGCCCCGGGCACTATCACCAAACGCTCGGTACCGCCCTGCTGGAGGCAAAGGCACCGGCGGCACACAACTGATTTGTGATCCACCAGCAGTAAAGCGGCGTTATTCTTGTCCAGTCGCTTGTATTGAAAGGCCATACAGAGTCCCATTTCAGGAACAGCCACCTGGCACTGCGCGGCCCCCCCCTGTAGGAGCAGCCTTGTGCTGCGAAGAGGCCGGTACAAGCAACAGATATGCATAATCAGTACGGGCCTCTTCGCAGCACAAGGCTGCTCCTACAGAGGTACGCGCAAGGCCATGGGGTTGAGACTTCAGCCCAGCAACTGGCTCAACACCGCACGCAACTTCCCCGGTTTGACGGGCTTGTTCAGCAGCGGCGCACCGAGCTTGTTCAAGGAGCGTCGGCACTGATCGCTGCGGTCGGCAGTGATGATCACCGCAGGAATGGCGGCGCCGAAATGTTCACGCAAGTGCCTGACCACCTCGCAGCCGACAACACCGTGGTCCAGGTGAAAGTCCGCCAGGATCAATTCCGGTGCCCGCCCCTGCAAGGCCAGCAAGGCCCCGGCCTGGTCGGTCGCGGTAACCACTTCGCAGCCCCACTGCCCGAGCAGCGCGCCCATGCTCTCGAGGATGCTCACTTCGTTGTCCAGTACCAGCAGGCGGCGGCCCGGCAACGGGTTGCCGGCGCCAGGCTGCGGCGCGGCCTGGTGGATAGGCAACGGCATGGCTTCGCCGATCGGCACGTCGATACTGAACATCGAGCCACGCCCCGGCCATGAACGCACCTCGACGCGATAGCCGAGAATCTTGGCGATCCGCTCGACGATGGCCAGCCCCAGGCCCACACCCTTGCGATCGGCGGCACGGCCTACGTCAAGTTGGTTGAACTCGAGGAAAATGGCCTGCAGCCGATCGGCCGCGATGCCCCGCCCGGTATCCCACACCTCCAGGCGCAAGTGATCGCCGCGGCGCCTGGCGCCCAGCAGAATCCTGCCCTCATCGGTATAACGGCAGGCGTTGCTGAGAAAGTTGCGCAGGATACGCGTCATCAGCCGCAGGTCGGTGCTGATGGCGTAGTCGGCAATGCGCGCACGCAACTTCAGGCCTGCCGCATCGGCCACCGTGCGGAACTCCGAGACCAGTGGCCCGAACAGCTCGTCGAGGCGGTACAGCGCTACGTCCGGCTTGACCGCCGCCTGGTCGAGCCGGGAAATGTCCAGCAGGTCGGTCAGCAGGTCTTCAGCGCCCTCCAGCGCCTGATGGGTACGCTCCACCAGCACTTTTTCCGCTTCTGGCAGCGGTCTTTCGCGCAAAGTCGAGATCAGCAGCCGCGCGGCATTCAGCGGTTGCAGCAGGTCATGGCTGGCGGCAGCGAGGTACTTGTCCTTGCTGCGGTTGGCGGTTTCCGCGGCGTCGCGGGCATCGCGCAGGGCGCGGGCGATCTGTTTGCGCTCGGCGATCTGCTGTTGCAGATTGCGGTTGGCCTCCAGCAGCTCATCGGTACGGGCAGCCACCCGTTGCTCGAGCTCGTCATTCAGTTGCTGCAGGCGCTGCTGGGCCAGCTTGCGTTCGGTGATGTCGGCGACAAACCCTTCCACCAGCCCTTCCTGACCTGGCTTGAGCAACAGGTTCATCAACACATCGAGGTGGCTGCCGTCCTTGCGCCGCAAGCGGGTTTCATAACCGTGCAGGCTGCGTTCACGGGCGAGGGTCGCGGTGATGGCGTGCAGTTCTTCAGCCCCGCCGACAAACAGGTTGGCGGCAAGGTCCGTCAGCGGAAACAGCAACGCTTGCGGGTTGTCGTAACCGAGCATGCGTGCCAACGCCGGGTTGGCGGCACGCATGCCGTCTTGCAGGCTGGCCTGGAAAATCCCGTGCACGGCGTTTTCGAACAACCATTTGTAGCGGTTGCGTTCGGCCTCCAGTTCGTCCAGGCGCGCCGCCAGCTCCGGGTAATGGCTCTTGCGCGCCGAGTGGTCGCCCAGCCCCAGCAGCCCGGCCAGCGCCCGTTGCTGCTCGTCAGAGGGCCTCGCCATAGACCACCTCGACATCACGCTGGCTCGACGCACGCGGGTTGGTGAGGATGCACGGGTCATCCATCGCATGTTGCGACAGGAACGGGATATCGGCCGTGCGCACGCCGTGCAGGCCCAGGGTTTCATGGAAGCCGATGGCACGCTTGAGCGCGATCAGGTGCTCCACCAGGCGTGCGCAGATCTGCCGGTGGTTGAGGCCGCGGCAGTCGATACCTAGCACTTCGGCAATCACCTTGAAACGCTCCGGTGCCGAGCTGTAGTTGAACGCCACCACGTGCTCCACCAGCACCGCATTGCACAGGCCATGCGGCAGGTCGAGGAACCCGCCCAGGCTGTGCGACATGGCGTGGACCGCACCCAGGATCGCATTGGAAAACGCCAGCCCTGCCTGCATGCTGCCCAGCATGATCTTCTCGCGCAGGGCGATATCGGTGGGGTTGGCGATCATTTCCACCAGGTTGCCGTTGATCAGGCGCATGGCCTCCAGCGCATGGGGGTCGGTCAGCGGGCCGTGGCCGGTGGAAACGAAGGCTTCGATGGCATGCACCAGCGCATCGATACCGGTACAGGCCGACAGGAACGGGTCCATGCTCAGGGTGGTCTGCGGGTCGATCAGCGACACGTCCGGCACCACCGCCTTGCTGACAATGGAGAACTTCATGCGCTCCTGCTGGTTGGAAATGATCACGAACTGCGACACGTCCGCCGAGGTGCCGGCCGTGGTCGGGATCAGGATCAGCGGCGGGCTGGGCACGCGGATCATGTCAACGCCTTCGAATTCGAGGATGCTGCGCCCGTGGGCGACCACGATGCCGATGGCCTTGCCGCAATCCATCGGGCTGCCGCCGCCGACCGCGACGATCACATCACAGTGGTTTTGCCGGTAGATCTCGGCGCCAAGCATCACCTCTTCCACACGCGGGTTGGGCGATACGGCGCTGTACAGGCAGTAGTCGATGCCCTGGGCCTGCAGGCTGGCCTCCACGTCCGCCACCCAACCGGCGGCAATCACACCGGGGTCGCTGACCACCAGCACCTTGCGCGCACCGAAGGTCTTGGCGTAATTGGCGACATTATGCCGGCAGCCGGCACCAAAGATGATCTCGGGCGAAACGAACTTGCGAAGCGGGCTGAAACTCTGGCTCATCGGGAAGCCTGTTCTTATTGTTCTGGAAGGTAACCGCCAGCGTAAAGCATCCCGCAGCGAAAGCAACCAGACCAAAGCCTGGCCACGGCTCATTCGATCCAGTACTTGGCACGGGCCACCTCCAGGAACGCCAGGATGTCCTCGTCCAGCCCCGGCACCCCGGGGAAGCGCTGTGCAAGGCGGTCGATGACCGCCGCCACGCTGCGCCGGCCGTCCAGCAACTCGAGCACCCAGCCGGCACTGGCATTGAGTTCGATGGTGCCCTCCGGGTACAGCAGCACATGGCAGGCCTGGCGCGGCTCCCAGCGCAGGCGGAAGCCCTTGCGCAAGGCCAGGGCTTGTTCGCGATCGATCAGGTTCACAACGGGCATGCTCAATGAAGAACCGGCCATCGCGCTGATGGCCGGACAGGCATCAACGATTGGCGAAGTACATCGTCACTTCGAAGCCGATGCGCAGGTCGGTAAAGGCGGGTTTAGTCCACATGGGGCATTCCTCTTCTTGGTGCCGGGCGATTCCGGTAGAGGCATTAATGCACGAGCGGCGGCGGGGCCGAATGCTACTTTGGGACAGGTTTGCGGGGTGCGTTGGTAGGAAGGCAGCGACAAGCCGAGGAGTAATGTGTTGCTGTGCTGGCCTCATCGCCGGCAAGCCAGCTCCCACAGGTACTGCATGGGCCTTGAACCTTGTGCAGTACCTGTGGGAGCTGGCTTGCCGGCGATGGGCTGCAAGGCAGCCCCCGAGGCCAGCTCAGGCTTTAGAAGAAGCCCAGCGGGTTGATGTCGTAGCTCACCAGCAGGTTCTTGGTCTGCTGGTAGTGATCGAGCATCATCTTGTGCGTCTCGCGGCCCACCCCGGACTTCTTGTAGCCACCGAACGCGGCATGCGCCGGGTACAGGTGGTAGCAGTTGGTCCACACGCGCCCGGCCTTGATCCCGCGGCCCATGCGGTAGGCACGGTTGATGTCACGGGTCCACAGCCCCGCGCCCAGGCCAAACTCGCTGTCGTTGGCGATCGCCAGCGCTTCGGCTTCGTCCTTGAAGGTGGTCACGCCCACCACCGGGCCGAAGATCTCCTCCTGGAACACGCGCATCTTGTTGTTGCCCTTGAGCAGGGTCGGCTGGATGTAGTAACCGCTGGCCAGGTCGCCGTCGAGCCGCTCGGCAGCGCCACCGGTGAGCAGCTGCGCGCCCTCCTCCCGGGCAATCTGCAAGTAGGAAAGAATCTTGTCGTATTGCTGCTCCGAGGCCTGGGCGCCGACCATGGTCGCGGTGTCCAGCGGGTTGCCACGGGTGATCTTGGCGATCTTCTTCATCACCTCGGCCATGAACGGCTCGTAGATCGATTCCTGGATCAGCGCCCGCGACGGGCAGGTGCACACTTCACCCTGGTTGAAGAACGCCAGCACCAGGCCTTCGGCTGCCTTTTCGATGAACGCGGGCTCGGCCTGCATGATGTCTTCGAAGAAGATGTTCGGCGACTTGCCGCCCAGTTCGACGGTGGACGGGATGATGTTCTCGGCCGCGCACTTCATGATGTGCGAGCCCACCGGGGTGGAACCGGTGAAGGCGATCTTGGCGATGCGCTTGCTGGTGGCCAGGGCTTCGCCGGCTTCGCGGCCAAAGCCCTGGACGATGTTCAGCACGCCTGCCGGCAGCAGGTCGGCGATCAGCTCGGCGAAAATGGTGATCGACAGTGGCGTTTGCTCCGCCGGCTTGAGAACCACACAGTTGCCGGCGGCCAGGGCCGGGGCGAGCTTCCAGGCGGCCATCAGCAGCGGGAAGTTCCACGGGATGATTTGCCCGACCACGCCCAGCGGCTCATGGATATGGTAGGCCACGGTGCCTTCGTTGATCTCGGCGGCGCCGCCTTCCTGGGCACGGATGCAGCCGGCGAAGTAGCGGAAGTGGTCCGCCGCCAGCGGCACGTCGGCGTTGAGGGTTTCGCGCACGGCCTTGCCGTTGTCCCAGCTCTCGGTAACGGCCAGTACTTCGAGATTCTGTTCGATGCGGTCGGCGATCTTCAGCAGTACCAGGGCGCGGTCCTGCACCGAGGTCTTGCCCCAGGCCTCGGCAGCGGCATGCGCAGCGTCCAGGGCCTGCTCGATGTCCTGGGCGCCGGAGCGCGGGAACTCGGCAATCGGCTGGCCATTGACCGGCGAGCTGTTGGTGAAGTACTGGCCGCCCAGCGGCGGCACGAATTCACCGTTGATGAAGTTGCCGTAGCGTGGTTTGAAGGACACGACGGCGCCTGGGGTTCCGGGTTGTGCGTAGATCATGCTGAGCCTCTGTGGGTCGATGCCTGTCCGGCGACAGGCGATGAGCCGATGGTAAAAAGCCCCGCCTGCCGGGCGAATGCATCGTTGGCAGCGGGGCTCTCGTCATTTGGTAGTAGGGCCGCTTGCCACAGGGTCCCTGGCAGCAAGCGGCAGGTTGCAGGCTTAGCGACTGGCGCTTGCCGTTTGCAGTTGCTTGGGCAGCTTGAAGGTCCAGAGCATGCCGCCCTGGTTGAAGTCCTTGACCCGCTTGGCCACTTCACCGCCCCACAGCGGCACCGCGCCGCCCCAACCGGAAACCACCGAAACGTACTGCTCGCCGTCCATTTCCCAGGTCACTGGCGAACCGAGCACACCGGAACCGGTCTGGAACTCCCAGACCTTGTCGCCGGTCTTGGCGTTGAAGGCCTGCAGGAAGCCTTCCGGCGTGCCGGTGAACACCAGGTTGCCCTTGGTGGTCAGCACCCCGCCCCACAGCGGCGCATAGTTCTTGTGGCGCCACACTTCCTTGCCGCTGACCGGGTCGATGGCGCGCAACACGCCAATGTAGTCTTCGTTGAGCGGCTTGATGGTGAAGCCGGCACCGAGGAACGCCGCGCCCTTCTTGTAGGCGATGCCTTCGTTCCAGATGTCCATGCCCCACTCGTTGGACGGCACATAGAACAGCCCGGTGTCCTTGTTGTAGGCCATCGGCATCCAGTTCTTGGCCCCGAGGAACGCCGGGGCGACGAACACCGAGCTGCCCTTGGCCTCGCTACCCGGCGCCCCCGGCCGGCTGGCCTCGTTGTAGATTGGCCGGCCGTCCTTGTCCAGGCCGGTGGCCCAGGTGATCTTGTCGACGAAGGGGAAGCCGCGGATGAACTTGCCGTTGGTGCGGTCCAGCACGTAGAAGAAGCCGTTGCGGTCAGCGGTAGCGGCGGCCTTGACCTCCTTGCCGCCGTCCTTGTAGTTGAACGAGATCAGCTCGTTGACGCCGTCGAAATCCCAGCCGTCATGCGGCGTGCTCTGGAAGTGCCACTTGATGGTGCCATCGTCGGGGTTCAGGGCCAGGCGCGACGAGGAATACAGGTTGTCGCCCGGGCGCAGGTGCGAGTTCCACGGCGCCGGGTTGCCGGTGCCGAACAGGATCAGGTTGGTTTCCGGGTCGTAGTAGCCGCCCAGCCAAGGCGCCGCACCACCGGTCTTCCACAGGTCGCCGGGCCAGGTCTTGCCCGCCTCGCCGCCAGAAATGCCGTTTTCGATCGCCTTGCCGTCCTTGTACACGTAGCCCATGTGCCCTTCCACGGTCGGGCGCATCCACAGCAGCTCGCCGTTTTCCGGGTTGTAGGCCTGGATCTTGCCCACCACGCCAAACTCCCCGCCGGCGACGCCGGTGATCAGCTTGCCGTTGACGATCATCGGCGCGGCGCTGATGGAGTAGCCTTCCTTGTGGTCGGCCACTTTCTTGCTCCATACCACCTTGCCGGTGTCCTTGTTCAGCGCCACCAGCTTGGCATCGAGGGTGCCGAAGAACACCAGGTTGCCGTACAGCGCCACGCCGCGGTTGATCACGTCGCAGCACGGGCGGATGTCATCGGGCAGGCGCGCATCGTATTGCCACAGTTTCTTGCCGGTACGGGCGTCCACGGCGAACACCCGTGAGTAGGAGCCGGTCAGGTACATCACCCCGTCCTTGACCAGCGGCTGGGCCTGCTGGCCGCGCTGCTTCTCACCACCGAAGGAAAATGCCCAGACCGGCCGCAGGTCCTTGACGTTGTCGGTATTGAGCAGGTTCAGCGGGCTGTAGCGCTGGCCCTGCACGCCCAGGCCATTGGTCACGATCTGCTGCGGGTTCTTCGGGTCCTGGAGAATTTCTTCATTGCTGACAGCGGCGTGGGCTGCACCGGCAAGCAGCATGGCGCTGAGCACCAGGCTCAAGGCGAACACGGGACGACGTGTGGATCGGGTCATGACGGCTACCTTTGGTTTTTTTGTTGTATCCGGGAAAACTTCCCGGTGTGTCGGGAATTCTTGGTCCCGACCTGCTTGCCAACAATTGCCCGCAGTGCTGAGTTTTCTAGTTCCTTGGTAGCAGTGAACTTGCGCGGTCCCACAGGGGGCCGCGTTACACCCTCAGATTGGGGGCTTGGCGTCGACACGCCGCAGCTGCTGGCGTTCGTAACGTGGGTACAAGTGGCTGACACTGCGAATCAGCTCGTAACGGGTCAGGCTGATAGCAGCAAACCGTTCGGGTATGGGGCTGCGGATCATCTCGGCCATGTCATCGCCACGCGCCGCGCCGTCGCGCATCAGCCCGTCCAGCCAGCCCAGGTAATCACGCATCTGGGCAAACGGCCGGGCATCGCTGGCCAGCGGGCCATGACCAGGCACCAGCTGCTTCCAGGGCAGCGCTTGCAAGGTGTCCAGGTCCTTCAGCCACACCTCCAGCCCCGGGCTGTTGGGCGTGGTCAATGCGCGCTCGTAGAACACCAGGTCACCGGCGAACAGCACACCGGTGCTTTCATCCAGAATCGCCAGGTCGGCACCTGTGTGCCCGCCCAGCGCCAGCAGCCGCAGGCGGTGCCCGCCCACCTCGTGAATACCTGGCTCCAGCACACGGGTCGGCAGCACCACCTCGGTACCGCGCATCCAGTCGCCAACCAGGCGGTACATGTTCTCGGCCATGGCCTCCCCCTGCTGGCGCAACAGCTCGCCGGTACCGGCCAGGGCGCCGATGGGCACATCGGCAAAGGCCTGGTTGCCCAGCACATGGTCGGGGTGATGATGGGTCAGCAGCACTTCGACCACCGGCTTGTCGGTGGTGGCGGCAATGGCCTGGCGCAATGCTTCGCCGTAGCGCTTCGACGGCCCGCTGTCGATCACCACCACCCCGTTGTCGGTGACGATGAACGCGGTGTTGACGATATTGCCGCCGTTATCCTTGGCGAAATTGTCGGTGCTGCCCTCCAGCAGCCAGGTGCCTTCGGCGATCTGCCGGGGCTTGAGCCGATAGTCCAGGTCTGCCCAGGCCGGCAGGCCCAGGCACAGCAGCAACAGCAGAATGCAACGCATGACGGGCGCCTCTGGTCAGGGATGGAGTCGGGCAACGCGTTCAGGGCACTGCCGCCTCGAACTGGTTGCCGCTGTTGTCCTGCAACACCAACCGGGTCGGCCCGGGGCCCTGGATGTCGAAGCCCAGGTTGGGGTTTTCGCTGACCGCCGGGTACAGTTCCAGGCTGGCCAGGCGCTGGCCGTCCGCGCCTTGCAACTCGGCATGGTTGAGGAAGAATTCGGGAATGCCGCTGACCAGGCCGTTGTCCATCGGGTGGGCCACCTGCAGGCGCAAGCGGCTGCTGTCGCCGCGCGGGTAGCGCCCGCCCAGGACTTCACCGAGGTGTTCCTCCCAGCCGGGCTGAGTGCGTACCACGCTGGGCGCGGTACAACCGCCGCCGGCAGCATCGATCAGGGTCGAGCCGACATGCCACAGGCCGTCGCGCGTCAGTACCGCAGCGCGCAGCGGTGTGGCCTGTTCGACGCGAATGCGGATCGACAACCAGGGCAGCACGCGCTCGCCGGGCTGGAAGTCGACGATACGCGGCAGCGGGTTGAGTTCGGCCCAGGCGATGATCCGCACCACTTCGCCGCTGAACGCCCGAGCGTCGATCTCCAACGGCACCTGGCGTGCGTCCTCGGCAAAGGGTGGCGCCAGCAGCTTGACCCGATCATCGAACACGAATGCGGCCTGGCCCAGCAGCTGCTTGTGGTAGAAGTCCCACATCACCGACGGCACCGGGTCCTTGTGGTTACTCGGCTCGCTGGCCTGGGCCTGTGCGGCCCAGGGCATCCAGCAGGCCAGCAGGAAAGTCGCTCGCCAGTTCATCGCCCACTCCTTTTGATCAACGCAAACCTGGCTGACAGTGCACGGTCCTTGTGGGAGCGGGTTCACCCGCGAACACCGGCGAAGCCGGTGCCATATACCGCGTCGCATTCTTCGCGGGTGAACCCGCTCCCACAGGGGGATGTGTTGCTTTTACAAACTCACAAGCCTGCGAAGCTTGTTACTGATACATTTCCGGCACCTGGTAACGCAGGCCATAACTGGCATAAATCGCCCTCATCCGCCCATCACGAATCAGCGTCTCAAGCGCTTCCTCCACCGCATAGGCCAGCTGCCGGTTGCTTTCATGCACCGCCATGCCGATCTCCCAGGCCTGCTTGCCAAGGTTCGGGTAGGCGTTTTCCGCCAGGGCCAGCTGCGGGTCGGCGGCTTGATGCAGTTGCCAGTCAACTTCGCCGCGCATCGCCATCACCGCGTCCACCTGACCGGCCTGCATGGCGCCGAAAGCTTGCTGCACATTGGGGTAATGATGGGTCTTGGCACTGAGCATGCCGTTGAACACAGAAGTCAGGTAGAACGACGGCACGCTGTCCACCTCGACCCCGATCGGGTGCTGCTGGAACACCGCGACACTGGCCACCGAGGGCAGGCGGCGGCGATCATAGGCGACCTGCCAGCGCTCCTCCTGATAAGGGCCGAACATGACCACCTGGGCGTTTTCCAGCTCGCCTACCTCGTTGCGCCGCTGCGCATAGGCATGGTCGTATGGCACCCGCATCATCAGGTCGGCCAGTTGCTGATGGCGCAACGGGCTGCCGCGCCAGATGTAGTCGCGCAGATCGTCGTCGAGCTTTTCCCCGGGTGGCGCCCAGATCAGCTGCAAGCGCACCCCCAACGCCGTGGCCAGGGCCTGCGCCAGCTCCACGTCGACACCTCGCGGCTGGCCGTGGTCCTCGAAACTGTAGGGCGCAAAGTCCTTGTACACAGCCACCTTCAATTCGCCGGCGGCGATGATCGCGTCGTAGTTGCGCACCTGCGCCTGCGCCGCCGCGCAGCACAGCAGCAAGCCACTGAACAGCACCGCCAACAGACGCATGGCCGTCATTCCTCGACGTGCACGCTGTCCAGGTAGGTGCGCACCGCCCACAGGGCCTCCTGGCTCAGGTAGTCGGCCATCTTCGGCATGTACACCCGGCCGTCGCGGACCGCACCGTGGCGTACCCGCTCGACGAACCACTCATCCCCGGCCTCGCCGGCATCGAGCATGCGCAGATCCGGGGCGATGCCCCCCGACTTGGCCTCCAGGCCATGACAGGCGGCGCAGTTCTGGTTGTAGGCCGAGGCACCGATCTCCACGGCCTTGTCGTGCTCGGGAGAGCTGCGGTACGGGTTGACCGCTGCCCAGCCATCGCCGTCCAGGGTTACGCCAGCGTCCTTGATCGGGGTCAGGCCCTTGGTTTCCACGGCCTGGGGCACCACATTGCCATGTGCCCAGGCAGTGCCGGTCAGCACTGCACTGGCAAGCAGCCCGGCAGCCAGCAAGACGTTGCGTTTTGTTGTCATTTTTATGCCCTCACGATTGCACGCAAGGCCTCAACCACAGAGGCCGTGTCGCCATCTTAGAAACAGCCCGCAGGCGGCCGAATGCTGCTTTGGTGGCCGCGCCTTACTCCCTTGGTAGTAGGGCTTGTGGCGAACGGCCAAATGAGGTGCCCCGTGGGAACTATTCCCGGCAAGGGCGGGACTTTTTCCGTATCCCGCAAGGCCCGCCCCGTCCCACCCTGTGCAGGCCAAAACCTCCACTGGGAACTGCAACCATGACAACAAGAACGCTACCCGCCCTTTCCCCTCTGGCCCTGAGCGTGCGAGCCTTGCTGCTGGCCGGTAGCCTGGCCCTGGGCAGCGTGGCCACGGCAGCCACCACCCCTGCGGCACCTGCCAGCAAGAACGTGACGTGGGAAGACATCGCCAACGACCACCTGACCACCCAGGATGTGCTGCAGTACGGCATGGGTACCAACGCCCAGCGCTGGAGCCCATTGGCCCAGGTCAATGACAAGAACGTGTTCAAGCTGACCCCGGCGTGGTCCTATTCCTTCGGCGACGAGAAACAACGCGGCCAGGAATCCCAGGCCATCGTCAGCGACGGCGTGGTCTACGTCACCGGCTCCTATTCGCGGGTGTTCGCCCTCGATGCGAAAACCGGCAAGCGCCTGTGGACCTACAACCACCGCCTGCCGGACAACATTCGCCCCTGCTGCGATGTGGTCAACCGCGGCGCAGCGATCTACGGCGACAAGATCTACTTCGGCACCCTCGACGCGCGGGTCATCGCCCTCGACAAGCGCACCGGCAAAGTGGTGTGGAACAAGAAGTTCGGCGACCACGCCGCCGGCTACACCATGACCGGTGCCCCGGTGCTGATCAAGGACAAGACCAGCGGCAAGGTACTGCTGATCCACGGCAGCTCCGGCGATGAATTCGGCGTGGTCGGCCAACTGTTCGCCCGCGACCCGGACACCGGTGAAGAGGTGTGGATGCGGCCCTTCGTCGAGGGCCACATGGGCCGCCTGAACGGCAAGGACAGCACGCCGACCGGTGACGTCAAGGCGCCGTCCTGGCCGGACGACCCCACCACCGAAACCGGCAAGGTCGAAGCCTGGAGCCACGGCGGCGGCGCGCCTTGGCAAAGCGCCAGCTTCGACCCCGAGACCAATACCATCATTGTCGGCGCCGGCAACCCTGGCCCCTGGAACACCTGGGCGCGCACCTCGAAGGACGGCAACCCGCATGACTTCGACAGCCTGTATACCTCAGGGCAGGTCGGCGTCGACCCGAGCACCGGTGAAGTGAAGTGGTTCTACCAGCACACGCCCAACGATGCCTGGGATTTCTCCGGCAACAACGAGCTGGTGCTGTTCGACTACAAGGGCAAGGACGGCAAGCTGGTCAAGGCCACCGGCCACGCCGACCGCAACGGCTTCTTCTATGTGGTGGACCGCAGCAACGGCAAACTGCAGAACGCTTTCCCCTTCGTCGACAACATCACCTGGGCCAGCCACATCGACCTCAAGACCGGGCGCCCGGTGGAAAACCCTGGGCAGCGCCCGGCCAAACCGCTGCCGGGAGAAACCAAGGGCAAGCCGGTGGAGGTCTCGCCACCCTTCCTTGGCGGCAAGAACTGGAACCCCATGGCCTACAGCCAGGACACCGGCCTGTTCTACATCCCCGGCAACCAGTGGAAGGAGGAGTACTGGACCGAGGAAGTGAACTACAAGAAGGGCTCGGCCTACCTGGGCATGGGCTTCCGCATCAAGCGCATGTACGACGACCACGTCGGCACCCTGCGCGCCATGGACCCGACCACCGGCAAGCTGGTTTGGGAGCACAAGGAGCACCTGCCGCTGTGGGCCGGCGTGCTGGCGACCAAGGGCAACCTGGTGTTCACCGGCACCGGCGACGGCTTCTTCAAGGCCTTCGACGCCAAGACGGGCAAGGAGTTGTGGAAGTTCCAGACCGGCAGCGGCATCGTCTCGCCGCCGATCACCTGGGAACAGGACGGCGAGCAGTACATCGGCGTGACCGTGGGTTACGGCGGCGCGGTGCCGCTGTGGGGCGGCGACATGGCCGAACTGACCAAGCCGGTGGCCCAGGGCGGTTCGTTCTGGGTGTTCAAGATCCCCAGCTGGGACAACAAGACTGCACAGCGTTGACTGCATGAGGTGACCTGCGGTGCAGCCTATTGCTTGTAGGAGCAGCCTTGTGCTGCGAAGAGGCCATTACAGCCGAAGCAGAGCTGTGGCCTTGCTGGCCTCTTCGCAGCACAAGGCTGCTCCTACAGGTGATGGGCCGCAATGCGGCCCGGGATGAATGCTCGACTTCACATTGAGAGCCTTTTGCCATGACCTATCTGCCACTTGCCTTGCTGATCGTGCTGTCTCCTGCCATGGCCGAGAATGCCGACGACGCTGGCAACGATACCCCCCTGACCATCAACGGCTGCGTGATTGCCGAAGCCAGCCAGTGCCCGGGGGCCGACCTGCGGGGCGCCAACCTGGCCAACCAGGACCTGCGCAAGATGAACCTGGCCGGCGCCGACCTGCGCGATGCGGACCTGCGCCATGCCCGGCTGGACCTGGCCAACCTGGAAAAGGCCAACCTGCAAGGCGCCAACCTGACCCGCGCCAGCCTGCAGCAAAGCAACCTGCGCCTGGCCGACCTGAGCCAAAGCCGGCTCGTTGCGATTCAGGGCTGGGGCCTGTTTGCCCAAGGTGCGCAACTTGCCAAGGCCGACCTCAGCGCGGCCTACCTGCAGTTCGCAAGGTTGTCAGGGGCGAAGATGCAGCAGGCCAACCTGCGCGCGGCGGACCTGGAAATGGCCTGGCTGAGCAAGGCTGATCTGCAAGGGGCCGACCTTGGCGATGCCAACCTGCAAGAGGCCAAGTTTGGCCAGAGCAACCTGGCCCGCGCCGACTTGCGCGGGACGCGGCAGCATTACGGGAATTTTCAGGAGGCCAACATGGAGGGGTGCAAGGGGTGCCCCGAGACCTGGGACAATTGAGCCCGATATCCTGCCTTGCGCAGGCCCCCTGTAGGAGCGGCCTTGTGTCGCGATGGGCTGCAAAGCAGCCCCGACGATTGCTGCGTTGACGCTGAAGCCCCTGGGGGCCGCTTTGCGGCCCATCGCGACACAAGGCCGCTCCTACAGGGCTCTGCGCAGCGTCCAGGTAGCAGAACACCTCACCCCGCCACCCGCACCACCCCCAGGTCAATCCCCAGATGCACCAGCTCGGCATGGGAGCTGACCTGCAACTTGCTCTTGAGCAAGGTCAGGTGGTTGGACACGGTCTTGGCACTGATGCACAACTGCTCGGCAATCCCCCGCACCGGTGTGCCCTTGGCCAGCATCACGAAAATTTCCAGCTCACGCTGGGTCATGCGCTGCAGGCGCGGGTCGCTGGCATTCTGCTGTGACGTGCAGGCCAGCTGGGTGGCCAAGGGCTGTTCGATATAGGCATGCCCGGCCAACACCCGCTGCACCGCCTCGATCAGCACTTCGGGCGCCGAGTTCTTGGTCAGGTAGCCCGAGGCCCCGGCATCCAGCGCCTGGCGCACCAGCGGCAGTTCGTCATGCATGCTGAAGAACAGCACCCGCAATTGCGGCAGGCGCTGACGCAGGCGCCGGGTGGTTTCCAGGCCGCTGATGCCTGGCAGGCCAAAGTCCATGATCACCAGGTTGGGCACCTGTTCCTGAACCCGCGCCAGCGCCTCTTCGCCACTGGCAGCCTCACGCACCTGTACCTTCGGCAGCACCGCTCGCAGCAGGCTGGCATAGCCCTGGCGGACCACGGCGTGGTCATCGACCAACACGATATTCATCACACCTCCATGGGAATGTTCAGGGCCAGCGCCCAGCCGGCACCCGGTCGGCTGAGGATGCGCAGTTCACCGCCCAGGCTGCGGGCGCGCTCGGCCATCGAGTGCAGGCCTACCCCGGGGCGCTGGGGCTGGCTGGCACCGCAACCGTTGTCGCGAACCAGCAGGCGCAAGCCCTTGGCGCTGCGTTGCAGGCGCACCCGCACCTGGCTTGCGCCGGCGTGACGGGCGACGTTGGTCAACGCCTCCTGCAGCAAACGATACAAATGCGTGCGACTCGGCCCGGGTAGTACCGGCAAATGCTCGCCTACCCGCAGGCGGCAATCGATACCCTGGCTGGCCTGCCATTGGCTCACCAGCAGGCCGAAGGCTTCGGCCAGCGGCATGTGCTGCAACGCCAGCGGGTACAGGTCATGTACCAGGGCGCGGAAACCTTGCTGCAGGCGTTCACAATCGAGCTCCAGGGTGCGTGTCGTCTGCGCCACCGCGGTTGGCTGGTCGGCGACCATGCGCAGCAGGCAGAGCTGGGCCCGAATACCCGCCAGGTATTGCCCGAGGTCGTCGTGCAGGGTCTGCGCCAACTGGGTGCGCTCCTGCTCCTGCACCGCCAGCAGGGCCTGGGTAAGTTGGGTATTGTCGGCCCGGGCCTGCTCCAGAGACGCGGTCATGCGGTTGAAGTGCTCCGCCAGTTGGCGCGCCTCCGGCAGGCCGGCCTCGCGCAGGCGTGCGGTCAATTGCCCACCCGAGACCTGGCGCAAGGCCTGCAGCAGATCGTCCAGCAAGCCCATGCCCCGCCGCACCGCCCAACGGATGGTCAACAAGCTCAGCAACAACGCCAGGCCGCACAGGACCAACAGCTGCTGCAGCGAGTCGCGGACCTCATCGATTTCATCCCGCGCATCCACGGCGATCATTACCCGGCGGCCGTCACCCAGCTCCAGCAACCGGCTGCTGTCGTGGCGCTGGCCAAGCAGTTGGCGGCCCAGCCAGGCATCCAGGCCGGTTGCTTGCGGCAGCCGCGCAGGTTCATCCGCCGCGAGCCAGTGCACCCGCACATGGCGCAGGCTTTGCGTCAGCCGTGGTTGCAGGCTCTGCGGGTCGCGCTCGGCAGTGTCGCCTAGGTATGCCACCACGGCTTGCGCTGACTGCAACTCCCGCTCCACGTCAGCCACCGCCTGGTGCAACAGCACCCCGGCACAGGCCAGCGTCAACATCGCGAAGCAACAAGTGACCCAGAGGTTGATCCGCCACAGGGCCGAAAGGTTGACAAGGCGCATGGGCAGTTCTCCTCGGGGTTGCTGCGGCCATCGTAAAACCCGCGCCCATGTGGTGAATTACTACCTTGGTACCGGGCGAGCGCTACTTTCTGCATATTTCCCCCTCCCGGCGGGCTTCCTATGCTGGCGCCATCTGCCGTGGAGTTGCCTTATGCGCCTGCCTGCCCACCTTGCCATGACCTGCCTGCTGGCCTTGGCCGCAACGTTTTCTGCAAGCCCGGCACTCGCCGCACAGGCCCCGGGCGGGGAACCGTTGCAGGTGCGCATCGGCTATCTCGGCTATCGCCCCGATCCCGGCCCGCTGCTGTCCAACATCATTCCCGAACCCACCGATGCCGGGCTGCAGGGCGCCGAACTGGCGATTGTCGACAGCAACAGCAGCGGGCGTTTTCTCAAACAGGAATTCCACCTGGCCAATGCCACGGTCGAAAGCCCCGAAGCCCTGCTGCAGGCTGCCAAGGCCCAGCATGACCAGGGCCTGCGGCTGTTCGTGGTAAATGCCCCCGCCGCCAGCCTGCGCGCGCTGTCTGCCGCCCTGCCCGACAGCCTGCTGTTCAACGCCGGCAGCCCGGACGACAGCCTGCGCAGCAGCCAGTGCCTGGGCAATGTGCTGCACAGCCTGCCCAGCCGCGCCATGCTGGCCGATGCCCTGGCGCAATTTCTGGTGCTGCGCAAATGGCAGCGAGCGCTGTTGATCGTCGGCCAGACCGACGACGACCGCGCCTACGCGGCGGCCCTGCGCCGGTCCATGAAGCGCTTTGGCATGCAGCTGGTCACGGAGAAAGCCTGGACATTCGACAACGACCAGCGCCGCAGCGCCCAGGCCGACATGCCGCTGTTCACCCAAACCGCCGAGTACGACGTGGTGCTGGTGGCCGACGAACGCGGCGACTTCGGCGAGTACCTGCCCTACCAGACCTGGTATCCGCGGCCGGTAGCCGGCACCCAGGGCCTGACCCCCACCGGCTGGCACAAGACCGTTGAAACCTTCGGCGCGGCGCAGTTGCAAAAGCGCTTCGAAGCCCAGGCCGGGCGCTGGATGAACGACCGCGACTTCGCCGCCTGGATGGCCGTGCGCAGCGTCGCCAGCGCAGTGAGCAAACTGCGCCAGGCCGAGCCCCGCGCCCTGCAGCAACTGCTGCTCAGCGAGCAGTTGCCGCTGGACGGCTTCAAGGGCCGCAAGCTCAGCTACCGCCCGTGGAACGGCGAGCTGCGCCAGCCGATCCCGCTGGTGCAGCCGCGGGCCCTGGTCAGTACCTCACCGCAGGAGGGCTTCCTGCACCCGTTCAACGAAATGGACAGCCTGGGCTACGACAGGCCCGAAGTGACCTGCGGCTACCCCTGACCCGATAACCACAACAAAAAAGGATTTCGCCATGCGTCGCTCCCCTTTTCACCGGGCACTGCTTTACCCCAGCCTGCTGTCGGGCGCCCTGGCCCTTGCCAGCGGGCACGCCGTGGCCGCCACCGCCTGGGTATCGAACGAGAAGGACAACAGCCTCAGCCTGATCGACATGCAGACCCTGCAAGTCACCGAAACCCTGCCAGTGGGCCAGCGCCCGCGCGGCCTGCTGCTGTCCCACGACAACAGGCTGCTGTACATCTGCGCCAGCGATTCGGACCGGGTGCAAGTGATGGATGTGGCCACCCGCAAGATCATCAAGGAACTGCCCTCCGGCAAGGACCCCGAGCAGTTCGCCCTGCACCCCAACGACCGCTGGTTGTACGTGTCCAACGAGGACGACGCGCTGGTGACGGTAATCGATACCCAGACCGACAAGGTGCTCGGGCAGATCGACGTCGGCATCGAGCCCGAAGGCATGGCAGTGAGCCCGGATGGCAAATGGGCGGTCAACACCAGCGAAACCACCAACATGCTGCACTGGATCGACACCAGCACCCAGACACTGGCGGACAGCACCCCGGTGGACCAGCGGCCGCGCTTCGTCGAGTTCAGCCAGGACGGCTCGCGGCTGTGGGCCTCGGCAGAAATCGGCGGCACGGTGACCATCCTCGACGTGGCCAGCCGCCAGGTGCTGAAAACCCTGAACTTCCAGATCAAGGGCGTGCACCCGGACAAGGTCCAGCCGGTAGGCATCAAGCTCAGCGCCGATGGCAAGTACGCGTTCGTCGCCCTGGGCCCTGCCAACCATGTGGCGGTGGTCGATGCCAAGACCTATGAGGTACTCGACTACCTGCTGGTGGGCCGGCGGGTCTGGCAACTGGCGTTCACCCCGGACCAGAGCCAGTTGCTGGCCACCAACGGGGTCAGTGGCGACGTTTCGGTGATCGATGCAAAAAACCTCAAGGTGCTCAAGTCGGTGAAGGTCGGCCGCTACCCCTGGGGCGTGGTGGTGACGCCATGAATACCCTCGAAGTCAGTGACGTGAGCTTTGCCTACGGCCAGCGCGAGGCGCTCAGGCACGTCGGCTTCAGCCTGGCGCCCGGGCGCTTCGCCGCCTTGCTGGGCCCCAATGGCGCCGGCAAGTCGACCTTGATCGCCCTGCTCACCCGCTTGTACGACCTGCAGCATGGCGACATCCGCGTGTGCGGCTGCTCGCTGCGCAACGCCACACGCCCGGCCTTGCGCCAGCTGGGCGTGGTGTTCCAGCAAAGCACCCTCGACCTGGACCTGAGCGTGGAGCAGAACCTGCGCTACCACGCCTCGCTGCACGGCCTGTCGCGGCGCCAGGGCAATGTTCGGGTCGATGCCGAGTTGGCCCGCCAGGGCCTCGATGAGCGGCGGCGCGAACCGGTCCGGGCGCTGAACATCGGCCATCGGCGCCGGGTGGAGATTGCCCGCGCGCTGCTGCATGAGCCGCGTTTGCTGTTGCTCGACGAGGCCAGCGTCGGCCTCGACCCGGCCAGCCGCCTGGCGCTCAACCAGCACCTGCGGCTGCTGTGCCGCGAGCAGCGCCTCAGTGTGCTGTGGACCACCCATCTGCTGGACGAAGTGCAGCCCAGCGATGACCTGCTGATCCTGCATCAAGGGCGCCTGGTGGCCAGCGGCACGGCCGATGCCCTGAGCCTGGAGCACGGCGGTGACCTCGACCATGCCTTTGCCCGCCTGACCAGCGCCCCCACAGGAGCCAATGCCCGATGAACGCTTACTGGCAGTGCTTCAACGGCATTCTCCTGCGCGAATGCCTGCGTTTCGTCCTGCAACGCACCCGTTTTCTCAGCGCCCTGGTGCGCCCGCTGCTGTGGCTGCTGGTGTTCGCCGCCGGCTTTCGCGCGGCCCTGGGCATTGCGATCATCGAGCCCTACGACACCTACATCCCCTACGAGGTGTACATCATTCCGGGCCTTGCCTGCATGATCCTGCTGTTCAACGGCATGCAGGGCTCGCTGTCGATGGTCTATGACCGGGAGATGGGCAGCATGCGCGTGTTGCTGACCAGCCCGTTGCCGCGGCCCTTCCTGCTCGGCAGCAAGCTGCTGGCGACCTCGTTGATCTCCCTGCTGCAGGTGTACGCCTTCCTTGCCATCGCCTGGTTGTATGGCGTGCAGCCACCGGCTGCGGGCCTGTTGCTGGCGCTGCCGGCGTTGTTGCTGGTGGCGCTGATGCTCAGCGCCCTGGGCCTGTTGCTATCGAATGCGATTCGCCAGCTGGAGAACTTTGCCGGGGTGATGAACTTCGTGATATTCCCGCTGTTCTTCCTGTCCTCGGCGCTGTACCCGTTGTGGAAGATGCGCGAGGCCAGCCAGTGGCTGTACTGGCTGTGTGCAGTGAACCCGTTCACCCATGCCGTGGAGTTGGTGCGCTTTGCCTTGTATGAGCGCTTCAACCCGCTGGCGCTGGCGGTATGCCTGGGGCTGACCGTGCTGTTCACCCTGCTGGCGATCCTTACCTTCAACCCCCAGCATGCGGCGCTTCGCAAGCCGCGCTGATTGGCAGCTGTCTCCCATCGGACCTTTCGCCGAACCCGTTGAAGGAACACGGTCCGTGTGGGAGCGGGTTCACCCGCGAAGAAGGCGAAGCGGTGCATGGCACCGGCTACGCCGGTGTTCGCGGGTAAACCCGCTCCCACAGGGATCGCGCATGCATTCAGATATTGGGCAGGATCAGGCCAGAGGCGCCCGGCTTTCTACTACTTTGGTACTGCCTTTGCTGTCTGATCGTCGCATTCACAATGCACCGCCACTGGCATGTAATGGGCCTATAACAAAAAGGACAACCCCCATGCCACGTGCCCTGCCCCGGCTGCCACGCCCATTGCTGGCGGCGCTTTCCCTGAGCCTGACGCTAGGCGCTGCCCAGGCCGATACCACGCCGCTATTCTCTGCCGACGGCTACCGCACCACCCTCTACCGCAGCCCGACCCCACAGCAGGTCGAGGGCGGCCAGGTCATCGACACCGCCATGCTGCAAGGCCTGCTGGGGCACACCCCCAAGCCGGTGCTGATCGACGTCTATCGCCGCCAATGGCTGCAAGGCCGCTTCATCGAAGATGAACCCCACGCCAACATCCCCGGCAGCCGCTGGCTGGCCAACACCGGCGACGGCGAGCTGAGCCCGGCGTGGCACGATTACTTCGTGCGCAACCTGCAACTAGCAACCGCCGGGCGCACGGAGCAACCGCTAGTTTTTTACTGTCGCTCCGATTGCTGGTTAAGCTGGAACGCGGTAAAACGCGCGAAAGCACTGGGCTATAAGAATCTGTATTGGTACCGCGATGGCCTGGACGCCTGGCAACAGGCCAACCTGCCGCTGCAGCCAGCGCAGCCGGAACCCTTCCCCTGAATTCATCGCCTGCAAACGCGTGCCCGCTCCATCCAATAAAAACGAGGTGAAAAGGCCATGTACAAAATTCTGATTGCCGACGATCACCCCCTGTTTCGCGAAGCCATCCACAACGTTATCAGCGATGGTTTCCAGGGCAGCGAAGTCATGGAAACTGCCGACCTGGACAGCGCCCTGGCGCTGACCCACGAACATGACGACCTCGACCTGATCCTGCTCGACCTGAACATGCCCGGTATGCATGGCCTCAATGGCCTGATCACCCTGCGCAACGAGGCACCGACCACGCCGGTGGTGATCGTCTCGGCCGAGCAGGAAAAGCAGATCGTGCTGCAGGCCATCACTTATGGCGCGGTGGGCTTCATCACCAAGTCCTCGCCACGTTCACAGATGATCGAAGCGATCGAGCAGATCCTCAACGGCAATGTCTACCTGCCGCCCGACATCATCCGAGCCCAGAAAAGCAGCACCAGCCGGCGCCTGAACGATGCCCCGAGCTTCCCGCCGGAGATGCTCCAGGCCCTGACCCGCAAGCAGTTGCTGGTGCTCGAGCGCATGACCAAGGGCGAGTCGAACAAACAGATCGCCTACACCCTGGATATCGCCGAGACCACAGTCAAGGCCCACGTTTCGGCGATCCTGCGCAAGCTCAACGTGCACAACCGGGTGCAGGCCATCCTCAGTGCCGGTGATATCGATTTCGGTGATTACCTGCGGCGTTGATCTGTCCCTGCTCATTTTCCAAGGCTACCTCATTGCCCTGTAGGAGCAGCCTTGTGCTGCGAAGAGGCCGACAAGACAAAAATCTTCTCTAGCAGTAATGGACTCTTCGCAGCGCAAGGCTGCTCCTACAGGTACTGAGCAGCCTTTGGGTCCGATTGTCTGGCATCACGGCTAGCCCTGGCTGCCCAGCAAATGGCTCATCGCCGCCTTAAGCTTCATCGGCCGCACCGGCTTGTGCATCAGGGTGTGGCCCTGCTCGCGGATCTGTTGCTTGAGCTCGTTGCTGTAGTTGGCGGTGATCATCATCGCCGGCAAGGGCTGGGTACGGCGGGCATTGATCCGCGCCACGGCGTCGACGCCATTGCAGTCGTTGTCCAGGTGGTAGTCGGCGATCAGCAGGTCGGCCTCGGCATGGTAGTTGTCCACCTGGCGCGCCAGGTCCTCCTCCGACAGCGCGGTGACCACCCGGCAGCCCCACCCCTCCAGCAGGGTACGCATGCCAGCGCAAATCGCCGCATCGTTATCCAGTACCCACACCCGCGCCCCGCGCAGGCGTTCGAGCATCGGCTCGCTGATTGCCTGGCTCGGCTGGGCCTTGGGCGCGGTGGTGCTCAGCGGCACTTCGACAGCGAACACCGAGCCTTTGCCAAGCCATGACCGCACCCGAATCCGGTGGCCAAGAATGCCGGCGATCTTTTCCACGATCGCCAGGCCCAGACCCAAGCCACGGTCCTGGTCCGGACGCTGCACATCGCCGCGCCTGAACTCCTGGAACATTTCTTCCAGGTGCTCCTCGGCGATACCGATTCCGCTGTCCCATACTTCGATCCGCAAGCCGCCACGCTGGCGCCGGCAGCCCAGCACCACGCGCCCACTGTGGGTGTAGCGAATGGCATTGCTGAGCAGGTTGCGCAGGATCCGCGCCAGCAGCTGGATGTCACTGCGCACCACGGCGGAACAGCCCACGAAATGCAGTTCAAGCCCTTCGCTGCGCGCCACCTGGGCGTATTCGGCAGCGAGGTTGTCCATCAGTTCACGCAGAGCGAACGGGGCGACATCGGCCTTGATCACGCCAGCATCGAGCTTGGAAATATCCACCAGGGTACCTAGCAGGTTCTCCACATCCTCCAGCGAGTTGCTGACATTACGCACCAGGTGGGCACTGTTGTGCGGCTCGCGGTGTTCGAGCAAGGCGCTGGTGAACAGCCGTGCCGCGTTCAGTGGCTGCAGCAGGTCATGGCTGACGGCGGCAAGGAACTTGGTTTTCGACAGGTTGGCCTGCTCGGCCTCGCGCTTGGCCTCGCGCAGGCGCGATTCCACCCGGCTGCGCTCCTCGATTTCGCGCAGCAGCTGCTCGTTGAGGCTGGTCAGCTCGGCCGTGCGCTCGCGTACCCGTTGCTCCAGGTGCTGATACGCCTGGTGCAGCGCCTGTGCGGTATTACGGCGCTCGGTGATGTCGCGGATCAACACGAAAATGCCCACCACTTCACCATTGGCCAGGCGGTTCGGCACGTAGGAGCGCAGCATGTAGCGTTCCTGGCCGTTGATGTTGGTTTCGGCAAACTCGAAGGTTACGCTCTCCCCCGCCAGCGCCCGCGCCACGTAGGCCTCCAGGCGCTGGTAATGCTGCTCGCTGTGGGCTTCGCGCAGGCTCTGGCCCAGCATCACGCCGCGAGGCCAGCAATACCATTCTTCATAGACCTTGTTGGTGAATTCGTAGACCAGGTCGGCATTCAGGTAAGCGATCAGCGCCGGTACATGGTCGGTGATCAGGCGAATCTGGTGCTGGTGTGCCGTCTCGGCCCTCTGCCGGGCCTCGCTGAGCAGGTGGTTGACGGCCTTGAGCTCGGCCATGGCCTGGTTCAGCGCTTCGGTGCGTTCGCGCACCTGCTCGGCCAGCACCACCGAATGCTGGAACGCGGCATAAGGGTCGTTGCCACGCGTGACGCCGGACTCGATACGCTCGATCAGGGCGCCGTTGATACGCTGCAGCTTGTGGTTCTGGTGCTGCAGCCGGGCGACCTCGGCCTGCAGTTCAGCGACCGACAGGAGGCCGGTTGCGGGCAATGGCGACTCCGGTGAAGGTCTGGTTGATGTGCATGCCATCGAACTGTTCTCCGTAGGTGTTGAAGCCGATCACCCGCTGCTCGCGCAGGAACGCACCGACCGCTTCCAGCCCGTCTCGGGCTTCCAGCTCCAGCCGCCGCAGGAAGCAATCGCAACCAATGGTCAGCAGCAGCGGGCCGAGGCGCTGCTGCAAGCCGTCGAACAACTGGTGCAGGTTCGGCAACAGCGGGCCCGGGGTCATGGCGGTAAGCACGATGCCGTTTTCCACAGCGCAGTAGAAACTCAGGCTCAGGTCCGGGTGCACCTGCTGTATCGCCCGCACGTAATACTGGTCGTGGATGCGCACGGCCAGCGGATGGGCAGCGAACACACGATGATCGAGCTCGGCCACCGGCACGCCGATGTGCCGGGCGTATTCCTCGGCAGCTGGCTCGGCATTCAGCTCGAAGACCCGGCGCTGGGCACTGTCGGCGCCGGTGACCACCAGCTTTTCCTGGCGCGGCAGGATGTGGTGGGTGGTGAACACTTCGAAGTCGAGCCAGGTATTGACCAGCACCACCACCGCCGCGCCGTGGTGGAACGCGCCGCCGAAATACACGTGGGTGCGGGTCAGGTAGTTGTCGTCGCCGGCCGAGCCGCCAAAATGCGGGATATCGCCCAGGGCCGCACTGAGGGCGGCGAGCACCATTTCCTCACGGCTGGACAAGCCGTCGAGCAGGGTCAGGGCAAAGCTGTGGCCCTTGATCGGCGCCAGGTTATTGCTGCGGCAGGTGCCGACCAGGCGCTCGACCATCTGCTGGGCGTCGATCAGGCTGAAGCGCTCCATTTCGTCGATCAGCTCGGTGGCGATGGAAAAGTGCCGATGATCGAACCCCACTGCCGTTATGCAGTTGCGGCCATAGCCCTGCGGGGTGATTTCCCCGGCGCTGGTGCAACCGACCAGGCGGATGCCGCCAAAGCCCTGCTCCAGGGCTTCGCCCAGGGCCTGCAGGTCGTATTCGGCGGAGCAGAAGAACAGCACGAAGCCCAGGTGCGGGTGCAGCAACTGCGCCGCCAGCTCCTGGGCTGCCTGCCGGGCGTCGGTTGCCTGGGACATGGCGCTGACCACACCGTCGTTGTGAGCCTGCTGCATCGTGGTCTCCGGCGCGGGGTGGCTGAGTGATGAGTGTACGAAGGCGATCATCGAGGACGAATGCTACTTGGGTAGCGGGTGGGCGGTTCCATGGACGTAATTTCACCGGCATGCGCGGGACCATGTAGGAGCGGCCTTGTGTCGCGAAAGGGCTGCAAAGCAGCCCCAGCAATTTGTGCATCGCTGCTGAAATCCTGGGGCCGCTTTGCGGCCCTTTCGCGACACAAGGCCGCTCCTACAATTGACCGTGTTGCCCGGCCTGGCAAGGCTTACCAGGTCAACACCGCCCCCACCGCAAAGGTATCGGTGTCTTCGTTCTGGTCACTGGTTTCATGGCCGTCGATGGAAAACTGGTTGTACTCGGCAACCAGCTTGAGGTTGTCGTTGACGTCATGGAACAGCGCCACGCCACGGGTTTCATAGTCCGCACCGCTGCCCACCGCGCCGTTGCCATCGTCCTTGGTCTTGCCATACGACAGCGCCACCCGGTTCTTGCCGACCTTGTAGGAGCCCTGCAGCAGGTAGCCGTCGCTGTCGACATTGCGCAAGGTCGGTTCGCCAGCGTTGTTGGTGAAGAACGGGTTGATGCCCTTGGCCTGGAACCCCGAGCCGGTCAGCGACAGCCCCCCCATCTTCGCCTGCACACCGTAGCCGACACCTTTGGAGGTGACCGACTGCACCGCCGGGTCGGTGTTGTCGGAGGTCTGGTAGCTGCCGTTGAGCCAGCTGTAGATCTGCGCCCCACCCAGGTCGAACTGGTAGGTGATCTCGCTTTCGGTACGCGGGTTTTCCTGGTAGGCCTTGCCGGTCGGGCTGCTGTCGTTGGTGTCCACCGGGTCCATGATGCCCACCGCCACCCGCAGGCCGTCCATCACTGGGGTGCGGTAGGTGATCTGCGAGGTGGGGAACGGGTACGGGTAGCCGCTACCGATGTTGCCGAACGAGACCCCGCCGCCGTCAACCAGCCCCAGGGTGTCACTGACCTGGCCATAACCGGCCAGCAGTTCGTCGAGCAGGATATTGGAACGGGCGAACAGCCCGAAGTCCTTGCCGATCAGCACCTCACCCCACTCGGGGTTGGCCACGGTGCCGTAGAACTGGCGCACGTCGATGGCGGTGTCGGTGCCGTTGGTTTCGCTGTCGTTGATGGTCACCCAGAACGAGGCTCGCGCGCCGAGCTTCAGGTCATCCACCTGCTTGCCCATGTTGAAGCCCAGGTAGTTGGGCAGAAAGCCCATCTTCACCCGTGACTGGCGGCGATCGAACTGCTCGCCCTGCCGATCGACATCGCTGTTGACGTAGAAGGCGTTGATATAGCCGTCGGTGGAAAACGTCGTCTGGTCCTTGTCGTACAGCATGATCTCGGCCTGGGCCAGGCTGCTCAGGCAAAGGGTCGACAGGCTGACGGTAACAGCCGCCAGCAAACGTGGGGACAGATTCTTATTGTTGTACATGGCGCGCTCCGAAACGGGGACGGGATGTCGGAGGCGATTATCAGAAGCTGGCAAACAGCCAGAAACGCTGCCTTGGAGGGGGCTGCCAGGTGCTTTGGGCCTGCGCGCGCGGCGTGATGATTCCGGCCCAGGACCGGGTTACGCCCAGAGGCAAGACTTCTGGCGTAACCCACAGGAGCAGGCGAGGATCAGTACGGCAGACTACAGCGGGCCCCTGTCAAAGGTCCAGGGCACCACTGAGCAAGGCGTTCAGCATGGGTGCGACGTCAGCGCGCTGCTCGTCCAGCAGACACAGCGGGAGGCCTTGCCAGGCTGGTTGTAAATCGGCCAATCCCTCGCCAATCAAGGCCAGCGGACAAACGATTGCCATTTGCAGCGAACGCAGGCGCCTGGCCAAGGCAGGGTCCACCGGCACCTGGACCTTGATCACCACTGCTGCGGGCTGCATTGCTGCACACAGCATGGGTATTTCTTCCAGCGGCTGCCCGCAACCGAGCACTTCGATGCGTTGCTGCTCGCTGCTCAACAGCAGCCCGGTGCACAACACCTGCAGTTCAGCTTGCCCCTCGGTGCCTGCCAGCAGCACGCGCGGTGCATCGGCCTGGTTCATCTGCAGGCGCATCAGCAGGCGGGCGCGCAGGAACATGTCCAGAAACAGCCATTGGCTACGCTGGCCCGGCGCAATGCCTGAGGCCAGGCCATGCCAGACTGGCATCAGCACCTCACGCAGCACGGTGGCCTTGGGCAGGACGGTGAACAACTGCCCATGGATGCTTTCCAGCGCTTGTGTATCGAATGCCTTGGTTGCACGCTCCACGGCAGCGCGCCAGTCGTCGAACGCCGAGTGCTGCTGCACCGGCGCATCCGGCTGGCCTGCGAGCATGCCGCCTACCTTGCTGATGGGCACCCCATTGCCGGTCCAGCGCAAGATGTCGCGTATGCGCTGGACATCGCGGGCGGTATAAAGGCGATGGCCACCCTCGGTGCGCTGCGGGCTTATCAACCCATGGCGCCGCTCCCATGCCCGCAAGGTCACCGGATTGATGCCGGTCAGGCTGACCACATCGCGCATGGGTAGCAAATCGGCTGGGGTGGCGTCAGTCATGATGAGGGTTTATCTGGGGGGTGGCACATTCTAAACCCATATGCACCTTCTGCGGCGAGCCTCCTTGGGTCATCATGCAACAAACGGCGCCGAGGCCTTCTGCACGCAGGCCAGGCTGCGCACTTAGCATCCTAAATGCCTGTAGGTGGGCCCCATGATCAACGCGAAACTCATGCAACTGATGGTCGAGCATTCCAACGATGGCATCGTCGTCGCAGAGCAGGAGGGCGACGACAGCATCCTTATCTACGTCAACCCCGCCTTCGAGCGCCTGACCGGCTATCGCGCCGAGGACATCCTGTATCAGGACTGCCGTTTTCTGCAGGGCGACGATCATGACCAGGCCGGCCTTGCCAACATCCGCGAGGCGATCCGTGGAGGCCTGCCGTGCTGCCAGGTGCTGCGCAATTACCGCAAGGACGGGAGCCTGTTCTGGAACGAGTTGTCCGTCACGCCGGTGTACAACGAGGCGGACCAGTTGACGTACTACATCGGCATCCAGCGCGATGTCACAGCGCAGATTTTCGCTGAGGAGAAGCTACGCGAGCTGGAGGCCGAGGTGGCTGAATTGCGCCGACAACTGGGCCAGGCTGAGCGCTGAACAAAACCTATACAAGATCGTTGACTTGTATAGATTTACGCTTAGACTTCAGATATACCTGTACAACAAGCCATTTCTGTACAGGATTTCCTGGAGTCCAGCATGTCAGCGTATCTGCAGCAATTCGCCGAGCACTTCAGCAGACTCGACGGGGGCAACCTCGGCACCCTTGAAAAGCTGTACAGCGACGATGTCACTTTTCGCGATCCGTTGCATCAGATCCAGGGGCTGCGCGCTCTGCGAACCTATTTCGCGCAGTTGTACGCCAACGCTCATGACATTCGCTATGCCTTTTCCAGCATCGACGAAGTGATGCCCGGGCAAGGTTACCTGCGCTGGACCCTGCAGTTTCGCCACCCACGCCTGGCCCGCGGTCAGCAGATCAGCTTGCAAGGATGCAGTTACCTGCAATGGCATGACCGGGTCCATTTTCACCAGGACTATTTCGACGCAGCAGCCCTGCTCTACGAACATGTTCCGGTCATGGGCGGTGCGATTCGATGGCTCAAAGGCCGGATGGCATGAGCCGCTGCTGGCTGACAGGCGCAAGCAGCGGTATCGGTGCCGCACTTGCACAATGCCTGCTGGAGCAAGGCCACCAGGTTGCCTTGGGCGCACGACATGCAGATCGTCTCGCCCCGTTGGCTGAACGTTTTCCCGGGCAGGTGCTGCTGGCCATTGGCGACCTGGACGACCCCGTACAGGTCGCCGGGATCGCAACCCGTATCGAGCAGGCCTGGGGAGCGCTGGACAGGGTGATCCTCAATGCAGGCACCTGCGAGTACCTGGAGCCGGACCATTTCGACCCTGCCTTGGTCGAGCGCGTGGTCCGTACCAATTTCCTTGCTGTCAGCTACTGCCTGGCAGCGGCCCTGCCCTTGCTTCGCGCCGGTCAACGCCCTCATCTGGTGGTCATGGGCAGTTCGGTGACCTGGCTGGCCTTGCCCCGTGCCGGCGCCTATGGCGCGTCCAAGGCAGCCGTGCGTTATCTGGTGGAATCGCAGCGCATCGACCTGGCCCGCGAAGGCATCGCCGTCACCCTCGTCAACCCGGGCTTTGTCGACACGCCATTGACCCGTCGCAACGATTTCCCCATGCCGCAGCTGTGGTCGGCGCAGCGCGCAGCCAGCCATATTGCCAAACGCCTTCCCGAGCGCCCGCTGGAAATCAACTTTCCCCGGCTTTTCATCCTGGTATTGCGCCTGCTTGGCGCACTGCCCGCGCGCCTGCGCCTGGGGCTTGGGCAACGCCTTGCCCGTCATGAACAGGAATGATGATCCATGCGTATAGCAATCATCGGCAGCGGCATTGCAGGGTTAACCTGCGCTCATCTGCTGTCACGCAAGCATGAGGTGACGGTTTTCGAAGCCGAGAAATGGATCGGGGGCCACACGCATACCCTCGATGTGATCTGGCAGGGTGAACGCCATGCAATAGATACCGGCTTCATCGTCTTCAATGACTGGACCTACCCGCACTTCATCCGCTTGCTCGACCACCTGAAGGTCGCCTCACGGCCGACCGAAATGAGCTTCTCCGTGCATGATCCGGTCACTGGCCTGGAATACAACGGGCACGACCTGAATACCCTGTTCGCCCAACGCCGCAACCTGGTGTCCCCGGGGTTCTGGGGGATGCTACGGGATATTCTGCGTTTCAATCGTCAGGCGCTCGCCGACCTGGATAACCAGCGTATCGATGCCAACGCGACCCTGGGCGCCTACCTCCGGGCTCAGCGCTATGGACAGCGCTTCATCGACCATTACATCGTACCGATGGGGTCGGCGATCTGGTCGATGTCCCGCGCGGACATGCTCGCCTTCCCACTTGCGTTCTTTGTGCGGTTTTGTCGCAACCACGGCTTGTTGTCGGTCAACCAACGTCCACAGTGGCGCGTGATCGAAGGGGGTTCGCGCAGCTACGTCAGTCCGCTGTGCCGGCCGTTTGCCGGGCGCATCCGCCTCGACTGCAAGGTTTTCCGGGTCAGCCGCGACGAAGGTGGCGTCACCCTGACGAGCGCTGCCGGTACCGAGCGTTTCGACAATGTGGTGTTCGCCTGCCACAGCGACCAGGCCCTGGCTTTGCTCGAAGCGCCGAGCGTGCAGGAACGGGAAGTGCTCGGCGCCATCGGTTATGCCAGCAACGATGTGGTGCTGCACACCGATACCCGTCTGCTACCCCGCCGCAAGCGCGCCTGGGCCAGCTGGAACTACCGTCTCGGCGGGCCGCAGCAGGCGCCTGCCGCGCTGACCTACAACATGAACATTCTGCAAGGTATCCAGGCAGCGACGACCTTCTGCGTGAGCCTCAACCAGACCGCGCTGGTGGATCCGGCGCAGATCATTGCCCGCTTCCAGTACGACCATCCGCAATACAGCCTTGCGGCGTGCGCCGCGCAGGCGCGCCAGGCGCAGCTGCAGGGCCAGCGCCACAGTTACTTCTGCGGCGCCTACTGGGGCAACGGCTTTCACGAAGATGGCGTGGTCAGTGCGTTGAAGGTGGCCGCGCATTTCGGAGAGCACCTGTGAACAGCAGCCTTTGCGTGGGCTGGGTCAGCCACCGGCGCCTGGCGCCGCGCCCCCACGCCTTCCGCTACAGGATCGGCATGTTCTACCTGGACCTGGACGAGCAAGCCTTGCTGACAGGCCTGTCACGCTGGCTGTGGCGCTGGCGCCTGGCGCCGCTGAGCTGGAACCAGGCAGATTACCTGCCAGCCCAGACCCGCCGGGGCGAGACCCTGGCCCAGGCTGCACGCTTGCTGGTGCGCAGCGCGACGGGAGAAATGCCTGAGGGGCCGGTGCACCTGCTCACGCAGTTGCGTTGCTGGGGGCTGTCGTTCAACCCGGTCAGTTTCTATTTCTGCCATGACCGTGACGGACGGCTGACGGCAATCCTGCTGGAGGTGCGAAACACACCATGGCGTGAACGCTTCCATTACGTGCTGCCGGTGCGCGGAAACCTTGCCGGGCCCTTCACCGTCGCCAAGGCCTTCCATGTGTCGCCGTTCATGCCACTGCACATGGACTATCGCTTGCGCTTCGCCCTGGACGCTGAACATGTACGCATCCACATGGAGAACTGGCAAGCCGATAGCAAGGTGTTCGAGGCCGACCTGGCCTTGCAACGCCAGGCGCTGGATAGAGCCGCTGTGCACCGATACGTACTGGCCTTCCCATGGATGAGCCTGCGCACCGTCTCGGCCATTTACTGGCAGGCATTGCGCCTGCTGTTCAAACGCACACCCGTCCATGACCACACGGCCAGCCAGCGTAACCTGGCGCTCGGCCATTCCTGCGAGGACCCTGATGATGTCGAACCCCACCCTGAGCGTTAGCAAGTTCGCAGGCCTCGGGCCATTGTTCGGCGGGCTGGCACGAAATGCCGTGCTCGCCCGGCTGGGCAGGCTGCGCCATGGCCACCTGCGCCTGCTCAGCCACGGGCAGCAGTGGAGTTTCGGTGACGCCCACAGCCCGTTGCAGGCCGAGGTGGAGATCCTTGATGACATCACCTGGGGCCTGATAGCCGGCAATGGCTCGATCGGTGCTGGCGAAGCCTACATTCACGGCTATTGGCGCAGTCCCGACCTGGCGCTGGTGACTCGTCTGTTCGTCGCAAACCTTGAGGTACTTGACGCCCTCGAGGGGGGCCTGGCCCGCTTCGGCCGCCCTGCCCTGCGGTTGCAGCACAAACTCAACCGCAACAACAGGCGCGGTGCCCGCCGCAATATTCTGGCGCACTACGATCTGGGCAATGCCCTGTTCGAGCGGCTGCTCGACCCCACCATGATGTATTCGGCAGCTCAGTTCGAACACCCGGGGCAGACACTGGAGCAAGCACAGCTGCACAAGCTGGAGCGCATCTGCCAGAAGCTGGAGCTGAGCCCTGCCGACCACCTGCTGGAGATCGGCTGCGGGTGGGGCAGCCTGGCAATCCACGCCGCCACCCGATATGGCTGCAAGGTCACCACCACCACGCTTTCCGAGGCGCAGTACAGCCATACCCTGCAACGCGTTCAGGCCCTGGGGCTGGAGCAGCGCGTGAAAGTGCTTCGCGAAGACTACCGCGATCTTCAAGGCACCTTCGACAAACTGGTCTCGATCGAGATGATCGAGGCTGTCGGCCACCGTTACCTGCCGGTGTATTTCCGCCAGTGCGCCTCGCTACTCAAGCCCGACGGCCTGATGCTGTTGCAAGCGATCACCATACGCGACCAGCGCTATGAGCAGGCGCGGCGGTCGGTCGACTTCATCCAGCGCTACATCTTCCCCGGTGGCGCCCTGCCTTCGTTGAGCGTGATGCTGGAAACTGCCAGCCGGCACACCGCACTCAACCTCTTGCACATGGAAGATTTCGGCCAGGACTATGCCCACACATTGCGGCATTGGCGAGAAAACCTGCGCCAGGCACGCGCAGCGCTGACGGACCTGGGCTACGACGACATGTTCCAGCGCCTGTGGGAGTTCTACCTGTGTTACTGCCAAGGCGGTTTCGAGGAGCGCACCATCGGTGTCGCGCATCTGCTCTGGGCAGCGCCCCAGGCACGGCGCGCGCCCTTGCCTGGCAGTGCCTGATGAGCCGTGGCTGGCTGCTCGCCAATGCCTTGTGGCTACAGGCTGGCTGGTGGCTATGCATACTGGGGGCCGAAAAACCCTTCCTGTCGATGCTGGTGATTGCTGGCCTGGCCGTGCATCTGAGCCTGTGCCCGGCCGTCCACGCAGAGGTCAAGGCGCTGTTGCTGGTAACGCCGCTCGGGTGTGTGCTGGATAGCGTGCTGGGCGCGCTGGGCGTGTTCAGCTTCGACACCTGGCCATTGCCGCTGTGGCTTGCGCTGCTGTGGCTGGTACTGGCCAGCGGCATGCGCCACAGCCTGGCATGGGCCGACAGGCACTGGCAGCTCGGTGCACTGCTAGGTGCAGTTGGCGGCCCGCTGGCCTATATAGGCGGAGCGGGGCTGGCAAATGTCGACTTGCCCATGGGCGCACCGGTAACCGGCCTGTTACTGATGCCGATATGGGCCGTTACCCTCCCCCTGCTCGTGCGCCTTGCGGTGCGGTGCTGACCTGCGGCATCGTTCGGAGCAGTAGCGCACCTGCTCCCAGCAACGTGACCAGCGCTTGCGCCAGTTGAACGGCCGCCCACACACCACGCAGACCTTGCTGGGCAAAAGACCCTTTTTCATATCGGCTGCACCGCATCGAGTCGCGCCAAAAGTGACTGGCCACGCTGCCAGATGGCATCGCGACGGTCAGCCGACATGCCATCGAGGTTTCGATAGACCAGCGCCAGACGCGGGTTGGCCGAAAGCAGGTGGCGATGACGGATGAGAAAATGCCAGTACAGGGCATTGAACGGGCAGGCGTCCTCCTCGGCCACCTGGTCAACCCTGTAACTGCACGCCTTGCAATGATCGGACATGCGCTGGATGTAGCGACCGCTGGCGCAGTAAGGCTTGGAGCCCAGGTAGCCGCCGTCGGCGTACATCACCATACCAAGCGTATTGGGCAGTTCGACCCAGTCGAAGGCGTCCATGTAGACAGCCAGGTACCACTCACAGATTGCAGTAGGCGCGATACCGGCCAACAAGGCGAAGTTGCCGGTGACCATCAGGCGCTGGATATGGTGAGCGTAACCCAAGCGAAGGGTCTGCCCGATGGCCTGCTCCATGCAGCGCATGCGGGTGCGACCGGTCCAGTAGAATTCCGGCAACGCTCGCTCGTTACCCAGGTAATTGAGCGCGGCATACTCCGGCATGCGCAGCCAATAGATGCCGCGTACATACTCACGCCAGCCGATCAGCTGGCGGATGAAGCCCTCTGCTGCATTGAGCGGCACTCGCCCCTCGCGCCAGGCCTTGTCGACCCCGTCGCATAGAAAACGCACATCAAGAAGCCCGATGTTGAGTGCTGCACTGATGCGCGCATGGAACAGGTACGGCTCGCCCTCGGCCATCGCATCCTGGTAGTCACCGAAAGCCGCCAGGCCGAAATCCAGAAAGTGTTGCCAGAGCTGCTGTGCCTCGGCATGGGTCACCGGGTAGTCGAAACCGTCGATGGCTCCGTAGTGGTCGCTGAAGCGTTGCCGTACCAGAGCTATTACTGCAACTGTGATGTCGTCCTGTGCGAAATGTGCGGCGAAGGGGCCACGTAGCTGGCGAGGCAAGGCCTTGCGGTTGTCGCCATCGAGATTCCAGGTTCCACCTGCCGGGCTGCCGTCAGGCTCCAGCAGCAGGCCGGTGCGCTTGCGCATGCCACGGTAGAAGTGCTCCATGCGCAGTTGGCCGCGCTCCCGGGCCCAGCGCGCGAAAGCTTCGCGAGAGCATAGAAACCGCGTGTCGCGATGCCACACAAGCGGCAGTGCGGCATCGCGCAACGCCTGCTCCAGGCGCCACTCTCCGCACTCGGTCAGGTGAATATGCGTGGCTCCCAGGGCCTGCTGCCAGCGCCGCAACTCGCCAACGATGGTTCCGCTGTTGCCGTCATCATCGAGTTGCACATAATGCACCTGCCAACCGCGCTCGCGCAGTGCCAGTGCGAAGTGCCGCATGGCGCTGAAGATCAGGACGATCTTCAGCGGATGATGCGGCACGTACCTGGCTTCCCCTTCCACTTCCGCCATCAGCACAGCATCGCGGGCAGGATCGAGGGCGTTGAGGCTTGCCAGGTCGAAGGACAGCTGGTCACCCAGTACCAGACCCAGGCGCATCTTCAGGCTACCCCTGGCTGGTCAGCGTTACCGCTATGCAGATTCATGGCATGCCCCCCAGCAGACGCTGACGCAGTTGTTGATCCCTGGCCCGCGGATCGAGCCAGATGGCGAAGAACGCCCGTGCAAAAACGGGGTCGGCGACCGCCCGGCTGAGTTTGCCATCGACGTAGAAGCGGCAGCCCTGCCCCGGCATGTACAAGCCGGTGATGCGCATGCCTGGCCGTACATCCACAAACGCCTGCTGCATGGCCTGGGACCACGCCGCGCGCCGCTGCGGCGTCACGTTTTCAGGTGCCAGGCGGTACATTTCCTCGAGGCTGGCCTGTACCAGCGTGTCCCTGGACAGGCTTCGGTGATAGGCCAGCTCAAGGGCAAAAGGCCGGCTCCAGTCCTGGACCGGACCTGCCGCCCAGAGCTGTGCGGTGTAAAGGCGCAAGCCAAACCAGCTGAACTCACCGACGCCCAGCCGTTGCGCTGCCGGCAGCTCCGCTCGCCAGTCCGCCGCCTCCGACAGGGCAGTCAATAGCAGGCAAAGCCAGGCCCAACGAGTCGTGTGCCCCATACTGACCTCGAGCACGTGAAATACCTGTACAATATTAGAAACTATGTACAGTTTTTTATGAGGTTGTACAACTTTTACTTGCAGGTCTCAGGGCCTTGTTTCGACAGAGCCAGTGACAGTGGCATACCTGCGTCGGGGCCGGCAAAGGAGGCAGTTCAGTGAGCCTTATCAATGACCTTCATACCCCCGCCAACGTGCTGGTCTGCGGAGCCAGCCAGGGCATCGGCCTTGCACTGTGTACACAACTGCTGGCGCGCGACGACATCGGACGGGTGTTTGCCGTCTCGCGACATGCCACCAGTAGCCCTGCGCTGGATGCTTTGCTCGCCGAGCACCCACGACAGTTGGTTCGCATCGACTGCGACGCGTGTTCCGAAGTGGCACTGCAAACACTGGCGGCGCGGGTGGGCGCCTGCTGCAACCACTTGAACCTGGTATTTTGCACGCTTGGCGTGCTGCAAGCGCCACCCGCACGGGCCGAAAAAGCGCTGACACAGGTGGATATGGCGGGGCTGCTGGCCAGCTTCACGACCAACTGTTTCGCCCCTGTCCTGCTGCTCAGGCACTTGCTGCCCTTGTTGCGACAGCAACCGATGACCTATGTGGCGCTGTCGGCGCGGGTCGGGTCGATCAGCGACAATAATCTTGGCGGGTGGTACAGCTATCGCGCCAGCAAGGCGGCGCTCAACCAGCTTCTGCGTACCGCGAGCATCGAGCTCAAGCGACTGAACCCCGCTTCCACGGTACTGTTGCTGCATCCCGGGACCACCGACACCCGCCTTTCCCAACCCTTTCAGGGCAATGTGGCGCCAGGAAAACTGTTCTCGCCGGCGTTTGCAGCGACATGCATTCTAGCGCTGGTGAGCCGACACGGCCCGGAACAGAGCGGTACATTCTGGGCGTGGGACGGGACACCGAATGCCTGGTGACTCCAGAGCCAGCCTGGATTCCCCTCTCAGCTGAATACCCAGAGCACGCGGGTGAGCTTGTCTGTCAGGTTGGCGTAACGAAAGCTCGCGTGGGGTTGCAGCTGAAAACTGTCATTGGCGCGCAGCGTTACCGGCTCGCCGCCATCCAGCCAGACGGTCAGTTCGCCTTCGAGCACGAAGCAGCCCTGCTCCGAGCTGTCGTCCAGGTACTCCTCGCCACTGCTGGCCCCCGGCTCCAGGTGGCTGTCGAGCATGGAGAACGCGCCCGTTATCGTGGGGGATGCCAGCACATCGGTGATGCCACCGGCCAGGTGAAGGGTACGACGCTCGTGAGGGCGGGTGACCCACTCGAGTTCGCGGGGCTGGTCCAGTTTGTAGAAATAGGCCGTGGAAACGCCGAGCTCTTCGCTGATAGCCGTGAGGTCGGCCACGGTTGGGCGGGATACGCCCCGTTCGACCTGGGACAGAAAGCCCACCGAACGGCCGATGCGCTGGGCCAGTTCGCCCAGTGTCAGGCCCTTGAACTTGCGCAGGTCGCGAATCAGTACGGCCAGGCCTTCGATCTCTTCGTGCACTTTCATGGTTGAATCGCGACTTTCGGATGGGAAAATTGATGCCCTGAAAAGTACATGATTCATTTCACAAAGCAAGATTCTTCAAGGAATTGCGGGAACCGGCAGTGTAATTCGGGGCCGCCTTGCGGCCCATCGCCGGCAAGCCAGCTCCCACAGGTACTGCGCAGCACTTGAAGTCGATGCGGTCGAGGTGGGAGCTGGCTTGCCGGCGATGGGCTGCACAGCAGCCCCCCTTACCGAACAGCCTCGTACGTCAAGTCCAGGCACTTGCGGGCCTTCTCCACCAGTTCGTCGATCTCCTCGATGCTGATAACCAGCGGCGGCGCGATGATCATGGTGTCGCCCACGGCACGCATGATCAGGCCGTTGTCGAAGCAGTGCTGGCGACAGATCATGCCGACACCTTTGCCTTCATAGCGCGCGCGGGTGGCCTTGTCCTTCACCAGCTCGATCGCACCGAGCATGCCCAGGCCGCGTACCTCGCCTACCAGCGGGTGGTCCGCCAGCTCGCGCAGGCGTTGTTGCAGGTAAGGCGCGGTCTTGTCGTGCACCTGCTCGATGATCTTTTCGTCACGCAGGATCCGCAGGTTCTCAAGGCCGACCGCAGCCGCCACCGGGTGGCCGGAATAGGTGAAGCCGTGATTGAAGTCGCCGCCTTCGCTGATGACTTTGGCCACTTCATCTCGCACGATCACGCCGCCCATGGGGATATAGCCGGAGGTAAGGCCCTTGGCGATGGTCATCAGGTCGGGCTTGAGGTCGTAGTAGTCGCTACCGAACCACTCGCCTGTACGGCCGAAGCCGCAGATCACTTCGTCAGCGACGAAGAGGATGTCGTACCTGGCCAGGATCTCCTTCACCTTCGGCCAGTAGGTCTGCGGTGGAATGATCACCCCGCCAGCGCCCTGGATCGGTTCGGCGATGAAGGCGGCAACGTTGTCCACGCCAACTTCGAGGATCTTTTTCTCCAGCTGTTCGGCCGCCCACACGCCGAAGTCGGCCTCGGTCATGTCGCCGCCTTCGCCATACCAGTATGGCTGCGGGATATGTACGATATCCGGGATTTGCCCGCCCTGCTGGTGCATGCCGCTCATGCCGCCCAGGCCCGCGCCGGCCACGGTGGAGCCGTGGTAACCGTTGATGCGGCCGATGATGACCTTCTTGTTCTTCTGGCCCTTGAGCGCCCAGTAATGGCGGACCATGCGCAGCACGGTGTCGTTGCCTTCGGAGCCAGAGCCGGTGAAGAACACGTGAGTCATGCCTTGCGGGGCCACATCGGCGATCGCCTTGGCCAGTTCCAGCGCGGGCGGGTGCGCGGTCTGGAAGAACAGGTTGTAGTACGGCAGCTGCTTCATCTGCTGGCTGGCGACGTCGGCCAGCTCATCGCGCCCATAGCCCACCGCCACGCACCACAGGCCCGCCATGCCATCGAGAATCTTGTGGCCCTCGCTGTCCCAGAGGTACACACCTTTGGCCGAGGTGATGATGCGCGGGCCTTTCTCGGCCAGCTGCCGAACATCGCTGAACGGGGCCAGGTGGTGGTCGCGGCTCATGGCTTGCCAGGCAAGGGTCTGCGAATTCTGCTCACTCATTGACTTCACTCCATCAAGTTGCGCAGCCGTGCTGCGCAGGTACTTTTTTTGTAATTGGGAAAGATCGCTGTCAGGCGGTCTTCAACAGCATCTGGCGCAGTACCGAGCGATGCCGGCAGGCCTTGCCAAAGGACTGGAAGATGGTCAGGTAATGCGGGTTGTCCATGACCTGGTACTCGGGGTGCCATTGCACGGCCAGGGCAAAGCCTTTGCTGTTCTCGACCGAAACAGCTTCCACCAGGCCATCGGGCGCCAGCGCCTCCACCCTCAGCCCGGGGGCCAGTACATCGATGCCCTGGCCGTGGATGGAATTGACATCGATAACCGCCGGCAAACCCATGCGGTCGAGCATGCCGCCGGGCTCTATATGCAGGGCGTGACGCGGGCCGTATTGCTTTTCGATGGGCTCACCCTTGCTTTCGCGGTGGTCCATGAACATGCCGGTCTCATGCACTTTCTGGTGCAAGGTGCCACCCAGCGCCACGTTCATTTCCTGGAAACCACGGCAGATGCCCAGCACCGGCACTCCGGCGGCGATGGCCGCACGCATCAGTGGCAGTGTGGTGGCATCACGCAGCGGATCGTGATGGGTGCCCGCTGCACTGGCCGGGCCGTTGTAGTGCAACGGTTCGATGTTGGACGGCGAACCGGTGAAGATCAGCCCATCCACCACGTCGAGAATATCGGCGCTGTCCATCAGGTCTGCGAGGCTGGGTATCACGATGGGCAGCCCACACGCTGCCTTGGCCGCCGCGCGCGCGTACTTCTCGCTGATGGTCTGGGTTGCATGCAGCTCGATCATGCTGGTGCATGCGGTAATGCCGATAACGGGCACACGTGGCATATCTTCCTCCGGCAAATCCATATTGCGCGTTGTATTGAAACGGTAGAAAGGCAGGGTGCAGCGGCGCTGTCCCGACCCCGGCACCTACAGGAACCAGCGGTATTCGCGGGCATCGATGTGGCGCATGAAATCCAGTTGCTCCTGGTATTTGTTTTCGCAGTAGACCATCACGAATTCACTGCCAAGGCCCGCGTTGACCTCCGGGTGGTGACGCATGGCGGCCAGGGCACTGAAGGCATCCTTGGGGAACTCGATGCCGCTCTGGCGGTTGTCGTTCAGCGGGGCGATGGGCTCGACGCCACGTTCCAGGCCATGCTCCATCCCGGTCAGGATGGCCGCCAGCACCAGGTACGGGTTGGCATCGGCCCCAGCGAGGCGGTGTTCGATGCGCAGGTTGCGGGGGTCGGACTCGGGGATGCGAATACATGCATCGCGATCTTCGAAACCCCAGCTGGCCTTGCTCGCCGCGTTGACCATGGCACCGTAACGGCGGTAGGCATTGTGGTTCGGGGCGAAGATCGGCATGCAGTGCGGCAGCAACTCCAGGCACCCTGCCACCGCATGGCGCAGCTTGCGCTGGTCATCGCCGGCGAGGATGTTGTTGCCGGCGTTGTCGTACAGGCTGACGTGCACATGCATGCCGCTGCCCGGCGCATCCAGGTACGGCTTGCTCATGAAGCTGGCTCGGTAGCCGTGCTTCATCGCGATCCCGCGGGTACTGCGGCCGAACAGCGCCGACCAGTCCGCCGCGCTCATGGCATCGTCGCTGTGCGAGAAGTTGATCTCGAACTGGCCTGGGCCCAGCTCCGCGGTGATGACGTTCGCCGGCACGCCTTGCTCGTTGGCACCATCGACCATTTCGTGCAGCACCGGTGCAAAGCGCGACAGCCGCTCGATGTGCATGTTCGGCTGGTCGTCGTGGTCGTCGGTCGCCTTGTCGCGTGGGTACTGTGGCAGGCCGTTATCGAGCTTGCGGTCGAACAGGTAGAACTCCAGCTCGAAGGCCACCACCGGGCGAATGCCGCGCCTGGCCAGGCGCTGGATCACCCGGGCCAACACTTCACGGGGCTCGAACTCGATGGGATTGGCGGTGCCGTCGGAGGTTATGAGCATCTGCGCGATCGGTTCCTTTTCCCAGCGCACCGGCCTGAGGGTACCCGGCACCAGTCGGCGGGCGGCATCCGGGTCACCGTCGGCGAAGCAGTAGTCACCGATCGGGTAGAGGCCACCCTGGGTGCCCAGCAGCACACAGTTCTGCGGCAACTTCAGCGGCGCGCCGGCTGCGACTTTTTCCAGCATGTCCATGGGGTAGCGCTTGCCGTAAAAGTGCCCGGGGATATCCAGCGCAATCAGGTCGACATAACGTATTTCTGGGTGTTTCGCTCGGAACGAGCGCACTTCAGTCAGCAGATCCGGAAAGACGACACTCATCTTCTTGTCCTTGTGAGGTGAACGAATTCAGTTGAAGACCCAGAGCACGCGAGTGGCTTTTTCCGTCAGGTTGGCGTAACGGAACTGCGCGTGGGGGTGCAGCTGGAAGCAGTCGTTGGCCTGCAGGGTCACGGCGTCGCCGTGGTCCAGCCAGACCGTGAGTTCGCCTTCGAGCACGAAACAGCCTTGCTCGGAACGGTCGGTCAGGTACAGCTCGCCACTGCTGGCGCCTGGCTCGAGATGGCTGTCGAGCATGGAGAACGCGCCGCCGATGGTGGGCGAAGCCAGCACATCGGTGATGCCCGACTCGAGGTACAGCGTGCGCCGCTCGTGGGGGCGCGTGACCCAGCTGACGCTGCGGGGCTTGCTCAGGTTGTAGAAGTACGCGGTGGATACGCCGAGCGCTTCACTGATGGCGGTGAGATCGGCCACGGTAGGGCGCGAAACACCGCGCTCGACCTGGGACAGGAAGCCCACCGAGCGGTTGATGCGCTCGGCCAGTTCGCCCAGGGTCAGGTTCTTGAATTTGCGCAGGTCGTGAATAAGGATCGCGAGGGCTTCAACCTCTTCGTGCATCTTCATCGTTTGAGACTGCCGTGAAATTTTTAGAGTTATTTTTCATGAAAAATTACATGAAAAATTTCACGAGTCAAGCCGAAGCTGAAAATGGGAAACCGCGAAGGGAGGTGTGGGGGGGCAACAAGTAGCGAAGAGGCGTAACGAGAAAAGTACCTTGAAGCCCTCAGGAAGCGAGGGCCTGCGAACGCTGCCGTACCGGCATTTCATAGCGGTGCGGTTGCTGCCAGGCCAGCTGTGCCTGCACATCGACCGCCGCATCCATCACTTTCTGCGCCCAGTTCTCATCCTTGGGGCACACCACCACCACGCGAAAACCGTGGTCGACGCCTTCCAGCCGCACGCCCTCGGAATCATCGACATGCAGGTCGATATCGAAGGCCGACGGCAACTTGGAAGGCGCATTCTCAAGCCCGTTCACGGCCAGGATATGCTGGTGCCGGTCACTGTTGACCACGCCATCGACCCGGATACCGTAGAGCATCAACCAACGGCGGATGTAGGACGGCGTGCGCCCCGACGAGGTGTAGATCCAGATGCTGCAGCCCTGGCGGCGCAGGTCGCGGATCAGTGAGCGCGTGCCACTGCGCAGGGGTTCACCCAACCAGCGGTGGATGAACGCCGGCAGCTTGCTGTCCTCGGCGGCGGCATGGTCGGCCTGGCAGGCGAGCGTGTCGTCGATATCGAACGAAATGCGTATCTGCGGGCGGTTGAACGTGCGCTCGATGGCTTGCCGCCCGCGTTGGAACAGAGAAGAGCTTTGCATCAGCGGCACCTCTCGCGCGCAGGCATGGATGTGACGCCCAGGAAGAACTTGCCGGGCTCAGGCGCGTGCGCTTCAAGGAAAGCTGCATACTTTTTCTTGATCTTGGGTAGTTCGTACAAAGCCTTGACACCATGCTTGGCAGAGTTGCGTATGACCGAGGATGGGTTGAAGTAACCCTCGGCATTGTCCAGCGACAACACGAATGGCGGTAACCCCGCGCGCATCAGCAGGTAGCTGACAATGAGCGACCCTGTGCGGTTGTTGCCTTCGATGAACAGCTGCGGCTTGCTGAGAATTCGAACGTAGACACCCGCCGCGCGCTTCCAGATCGAATCGCTGCCATACGAGCAATACCAGTTGTAGAGGTCCTTGATGCCGCCCTCCACGTTGTTGAAAAAGTGCGCCTCGGTCGCCGCCAGGTGCGGGGCAAACTCCAGCCTGCGTGCCGGGTCGCTGCCGCACAGCACGGTGGCATTGATCTCCAGCATCAGGTTCAGTTGCTGAAGGTCGAAAAGGTCGACACCCCGGGCGACATAGTCGTCAATCAGGGCATAGCCTTCAACCACATTCAGCAGCACCTCGTCGGTAAACGGATCGCGCGGTTCGGTGAAATGCTGGCTGAGTTCGGCAAAGCGGGCCTGCACCTCACGCAGTGCGCGCTCTACCGCTGGCAGATCAAGACGACGCGTCGCTGGCATTGGAAATCCCTGGTAACACTTGACGGAAGGTAATGCGGCCGGGTGTTGCAGCCTTCCTGACTGCAACACCCGGCCACCTTGGCACGTACGGCCTCAGCTGAACTTGCCGCTGATGTAGTCGGCGGTCAGCTGCTCACGCGGGTTCTGGAAAATCTGCGTGGTCGGGCCCATCTCGACCAGGTAACCGGTACGGGTGCCCTTGGAGATATCGACCGAGAAGAACGCGGTGGTGTCGGCCACACGAATCGCCTGCTGCATGTTGTGGGTCACCAGGGCGATGGTGTAGTCCTTCTTCAACTCGACCATCAGCTCCTCCACCCGGCGGGTGGCAATCGGGTCGAGTGCCGAGCAGGGTTCGTCCAGCAGCAGCACTTCCGGCTCGGTGGCGATGGCGCGGGCGATGCACAGACGCTGTTGCTGGCCACCGGAAAGTGCCAGGCCGCTGACCTTGAGCTTGTCCTTCACCTCGTCCCACAGCGCGGCGCCCTGCAGCGCGTGCTTGACGCGGTCACCAATATCGCCCTTGTAGCGGTTCAGGCGCAGGCCGAAGGCGACGTTGTCGAAGATGCTCATCGAGAACGGGTTGGGCTGCTGGAACACCATGCCGATGTAGCGGCGCACCACCACAGGGTCGACGCCCTTGCCGTAGACGTCCTGGCCCAGGAAGTGCACATGGCCTTCGAAACGGAAGCCCTTCACCAGGTCATTCATGCGGTTGAGGCTACGCAGCACGGTACTCTTGCCGCAGCCAGACGGCCCGATGAAACCGGTGATCTCGTTCTTGCGGATCGGCACATGGCTGTCGCGAACGGCCATGAAATTGCCGTAGAAGATCTTGTCCAGCTTGCAGTCCATGACAATGGGGGCTTCGCTGACCACGGGAGCGGCTTTTGGCGCAGTGGATACGTTCAAGGTCGGATGCTCCCTTTCTCAATACTTGGGCTTGCCGAATACTCGGCTCAGAATGTTGATTACCAGCACGATCATCACCAGTACCAGCGAGGCCGCCCAGGCGAGCTCGAGCTGGTTGTCGAATGGCATGCCGGAGAAGTTGTAGATCAGTACGGCCAGCGAGGCCGTCGGGTTCATGACCGCCAGGTCGCCGTCATGCAGGATCCAGTAGTTGCTGAACAGCGCGGTGAACAGCAGCGGCGCGGTCTCGCCGGCGGCACGGGCCACGGCCAGCATGACGCCGGTCAGGATGGCCGGCAGGCCGGTGGGCAGGACGATTTTCCAGATCACCTGGGCACGGGTGCAGCCCATGCCGTAGGCGGCATCCTTCATGATCTTGGGCACCATCTTCATCGACTCTTCAGCGGTCAGCACGACGATGGGCAGCATCAGTACCGCCAGGGCCACACCACCTGCCGGCGCGGAGTAGGTGCCGGTGGTCATCACCACCAGGGCATAGGCGAATACGCCAGCCAGGATCGACGGCAGGCCGGTGAGCATCTTGGCGGCAAAGCGCGCGGTGTTGGCCAGCTTGCTGTCCGGGCCGAGTTCGGCCAGGAACACCGCGGCCAGGATACCGACCGGGACGGCGATGGCAGCAGCAATGCCGACCATGACGAAAGTACCGGCCATGGCGTTGCCAAAGCCCCCGCCCATCTCGAAACCGGTGGGTGGCAGCTCGGTGAACACCTCCAGGTTGAGGCGTGCGCCACCGCGAGTGATCAGCATGTACAGCACGGAGATCAGCGGCACGCTGGCAACCAGTGCCGCGAACCATGCCAGCGTGGTCAACACCAGGCTGCGCAGGGAACGGCCTTCCAGCTTGCGCTGCAGGCTGGGCAACGCGTTTGCAGGGGTGGTGAGGTTGGTCATCATTTGTTACCCCGCTGGGCGTAGAGCATGATCATCGAGCCGAGCACGTTCACCAGCAGGGTGATGAACATCAGCACCAGTGCGGCGTACATCAGTACCTCGACCTCGTTCGGGCCGGCCTCCGGGAAGTTCAGGGCCAGCAAGGCCGCCAGCGTGTTGGCCGGGGCGAACAAGGACAGGGAAATGTTGTTGGCATTGCCCACCAGCATGGCCAGCGCCATGGTTTCACCCAGCGCACGGCCCAGGCCGAGCACCAGCGAACCGAAGATGCCGGTGGCTGCCGATGGCACCATTACCTTGAGAATGGCCTCCCAGTGGGTGGCGCCCAGGCCGTAGGCGGCCTGCTTGGTCTTCATTGGCACGCTGGTCAGGGCGTCCTGCGAAACGGCGGCGATGGTCGGCAGAATCATGATCGCCAGCACCAGCGCGGCAGGCAGCAGCCCTGGGCCGCTCAGGGAAGTACCAAAAAAGGGAATCCAGCCCAGCTCGCTGTTCAGCCAGGTGGTCAGCGGGCGAATGGCCGGGATGACCACATAGATCCCCCACAGGCCGTAGACGACGCTGGGGATGGCAGCGAGCAGCTCGACGATGGTGCGGAACACCGCCGCCAGCCGGGCCGGGAGGAAGTCCTGGGTCAGGAAGATGGCCATGCTGACGCCGAAGAAACCGGCGATCAACAGGGCGATAAGGGCGCTGTAGAGCGTGCCCCAGATCGCTGGCAGAATACCGTACTTGCCTTGGTTGACGTCCCAGACATTGCCGAACAGCACGTCAAAGCCGTGCTTCTCGATGCCTGGCAGTGCCTTGCGGCCCACTTCGTAGACCAGCGCGAAGACCAGCGCCAGCACCAGCACCACACCGATGCGTGCAAGCGCACGGAAGGTGCGATCAACCAGGAAGTCTTTCGCAGACGGTGGCTGGCACGCGGAGTCGGGGTTAGCCGGGATGGCAAAAGGAGTGTTCATTGGCAAGTTCCGGGACAGAGGGCAAACACACCCGGCATGGCCGCCAGACCACACCGGGAGCGCCTGGGCGTGTTACTGAATGTTGGCCGACGCTTTGCGTACCTGATCGACAACCGACGCTGGCAGCGGGATGTAGCCCATCGAGTCGGCGATCTTCTGGCCTTCGGTCAGGCTGTATTCGACCATTTCGCGCATGGCCTTGGCCTTGGCCGGGTTACCGTTGTCCTTGCGGAAGATCATCCAGGTGTAGGAGGTGATCGGGTAGGACTTGGCACCGTCCGGGTCAGGCAGCCAGGCCACCAGGTTCTCCGGCATCTTCACCGCAGCCAGCGCCTCGGCACCGCTCTCGGCGTTCGGCACGACGTATTGGCCGGCCTTGTTCTGCAGTTGGGCGAAGTCGACCTTGGCCAGCTTGGCGAAGCCGTATTCGATGTAGCCGATGGCACCTGGGGTCTGGCGGACGGTGGCGGTTACGCCATCGTTCTTCGGCGACTTGATGAACTTGTCGCTGGCCGGCCAGTTGACGGTGTTGCCTTCACCCAGCGCTTGCTTGAAGTCAGCGTTGATGGCCGACAGGTGCTTGGTGAATACCGCAGTGGTGCCGCTGGAGTCGGCACGCACGACCACGGTGATCGGGGTGGCGGGCAGTTTCAGCTCAGGGTTGGCCGCGACGATCTGCGGGTCGTTCCACTGGGTGATCTTGCCGAGGAAGATGTTGGAGTACACATCGCGTGGCAGCTTCAGCCCTTTGGGGTTGCCTGGCAGGTTGTAAGCCAGGACGATTTCACCGGCGGTCATTGGCAGCAACTGCACGCCTTCGCCGACCTTGGCGATTTCTTCGGCTTTCATTGCCGAATCGCTGGCGGCAAAGTCGACGGTCTTGTTCAGAAAGTCCTGAACACCCGCCCCGCTCCCCTTGGACTGGTAGTCAACGGTGACACCGTCGGTTTCCTTGCTGAAGGCCTTGAACCAGGTCAGGTAGATCGGTGCCGGGAAACTTGCGCCGGAACCGGTCAGGCGGATGTTCTCTGCGGCAAAGGATGCCGAAGTGGCGCAAAGAGAAACGGCAACGGCGAGTGCAGCAGATTTCATCAGGCGTATCATCGAAAAGCGCTCCGTGTGATGGCCGGCACACTTTGCAGCAGCAATGTTACAGCTTTGTGACCGATGAATGGCAGGCCGCACGGTAGAGCCGTCTGGCGGCGCCATCACGGCAACATCAGGGGCCAGAGCCCTGGAGTGGTTCCTGTCTCAACCCTACGGCTTCGATGTGTCGATTGAATGACTGCTTCCGGCAGGCAGCAGGCTTCGTGGCGCCGCTCGTCGATTACCGGGCACTCGGGCGTTGCCGCGGCATTCAACCGCACATGCAAAGCAGACGGGAGTGAGTGCCATGCCACGCGGCGACAAGGACAAATACACCGACAAGCAGAAGCGCAAGGCCGAACACATCGAGGAAAGCTACGAGCAAAAAGGCGTGCCCAAAGAGCAGGCCGAAGCGCGTGCCTGGGCCACCGTGAACAAACAGTCCGGTGGAGGCGAGAAGAAAGGTGGCTCGGGTAAGGCTACATCCTCCAGCGAGAAGAAAACTGCCCGCTCGGACTCGGCCAAACGGGCGGCGAAGTCGCGCCAAGGTCATTCCCGCACATCGGGCAGCTCCCTGGAAACCCAGAGCAAGCAAAGCCTGATGAAGGAAGCGCGCAGCAAAAACATCAAAGGGCGCTCCACCATGACCAAGGCACAGTTGGTGGAAGCGCTCAAGCACGCATGACCGCAAGCCCTGAACCGGGCGCAATCCCTGTGGGAGCGGGCGTGCCCGCGAAGAACGCAATGTGATGCATGGCACCGGCTACGCCGGTGTCCGCCACAGCATCAACCATTCCCGGCGATATCCGCCGTGTCGGCATCCCGGCAACTGTTGCGGGATGCGCATACGAATTCCGCCTCGGCACGTGTGGGGTAGTTGAGGGTCAGGCGCAGCTTTTCCTGTGTGTCATAAAGGTCATAGCCCTCCCCTAACGTTGCGGGAAAGCCAAGACTACGCGGGTAAATCTCTTTCTTTAGCGGCACAGCGGGAACCACAACAAAGCGCATCTGCATGATCATCCCCCTCCCGGCAGTCTCTTAGTATTAGTACTGCTACGGGAAAGCATCAAGTTGACTCATGCAAACAATCGCAATAGCCCTGCGAGCCTATCAGCCGAAGTGCTCCCTTGACGCACGTCAAGCCGCTGGGCCGGGTTCGCGCGACGATGGCTGCCAGCAAGGAACGAATCGAAAACCGCCATGCGCATTGTGCTCAAGGCCATCGCCATCGAGCACTGTGCGCGACCTTGGATAAGGAGTCCCACATGAGCCACCTGAACCACGTACTGGTAGCAACCGACCTGTCCACCTCCGCCCGCAACGCGGCAGAGCGCGCTGCGCACCTGAGCAAGGCGCAGCAGGCATCGCTGGACCTGCTGTACGTTGCCAACCCGGCCCCCTTCGAGCGCTTGAAGCAGCTGGTCGCACCTGGTGATGATCTGCTGAAGCGCGTGCTGGATACCGCTGGCGAAAAAATCCGCGCACTGGCTGCAATGCTGTTCCAGCGCCATGACATCGCCGCGGGCGTGCAGGTCGCGCACGGCTCGGTGACCACGGAGATTACCCGTGTGGTGCAGGATAAACACAGCGACCTGCTGGTATGCGGGGCGAAGGGCCAGAGCGTGGCGCGGCGCCTGCTGCTGGGCTCCACGGTGCAGAAGATGCTGAACCGCATGCCCTGCCCTTTGCTGGTGGTCAAGCAGGCGCCACGCGATGCCTACCGGACCTTGCTGGTTGCAGTTGATTTTTCGCCTTCGTCACTGCGCTCCATCGAACTGGCAAAAGCCATTGCCCCACAGGCCGAGATCATTTTGTTGCATGTTTACGAAGCGCCGTTCGAAGGCAGCATGCGTTTCGCCCACATCGACCATGAGACCCTTGCACACTACCGCAATGTCATCCGCAAGGATGCGGTCCAGCAGCTCGCGGCCTTGAGCGAAGCCGCCGGAGTGGCAGATGCTCGGCAAATCGTGGTGCATGGCGACCCTGCCTGGCGGATTGCCGAGCAGGAACAAGAGCTGGAATGCGACCTGATCCTGGTTGGCAAGCAAGGGGAAAGCGCGCTTGAAGAGCTGCTGATAGGCAGCGTCACCAAGCATGTGCTGAACGAATCCCAGTGCGATGTGCTGGTATCGCCATAAGATGCATGTGATGTGGAGGACACGTGCCTGTCCTTCGCGGACAAGCGACTCATTGGTTAAGTGAGGTTTTGTAGGAGCAGCCTTGTGCTGCGAAGAGGCCGGGACAAGCAATACAAAGGCTTTGTCAGTACCGGCCTCTTCGCAGCACAAGGCTGCTCCTACAATGGACGCTTCAAACGAGCGATATTTGTTCTCTGCGCTCCCATCCAACAGCGGGCGCTCTGCGCAAGGCGTTTCATCGATTGCGCTGATGATTACTATCGAGCGACCCGCATGTTGGCCAGGCGAAACCGCCCCCTATAATCCCCGGCAAATTTCCCCCGCTCCTTGCGCCTGCTTCAGGCGACATCCCTCTCTTGGAATCCAATACCATGCCAAGTGCCAGCCAGGCCCCTCGTGGCCTCCCCGAACATGATCAACAAAGCGTCAGCCAGCAGTGGCTGGCAATCCTTTCGGTCGCCGTCGGCGCTTTCGCCCTGGTGACCAGCGAGTTCCTGCCGGTGGGCGTACTCAACGATGTCGCTAGCGACCTTGGCATCAGTGCAGGCCACGCCGGCCTGATGGTTACCCTGCCCGGCATCATGGCCGCCCTCGCTGCCCCGCTACTGTCGGTGGGCATTGGCGCTCTGGACCGTCGCTACCTGCTGATCGGGCTGACGCTGATCATGATCATCGCCAACGCGGTAGTAGCCTACGCCAGTGACTTCAACCTGCTGCTGTTCGGCCGCGTGCTGCTGGGCGTGAGTATCGGCGGCTTCTGGGCGACGGCCATCGCCCTCAGCGGCCGCCTGGCACCGAAGGGCGTGGGCGTAGCCCAGGCCACCTCGATCATCATGGTCGGCGTAACCCTGGCCACCGTGCTGGGCGTGCCGGTAGGCACCTGGTTGAGTGGCCTGATGGGCTGGCGCATGACCTTCCTGATAACCGCGCTACTGGGCATACCGGTGCTGCTTGCGCAGATCCTGTTGCTCCCGCGGCTCAACCCGGACAAAGCCATTGGCATCAGCGACCTGCCGGCCCTGTTCATCAACCGACAGGCGCGGGTTGGCCTGATCGCCGTGTTGCTGATCGGGCTGGCGCACTTTGCCGCGTACACCTATGTCGCCCCCTTCTTCAAGCAAAGCTCCGGCTTCGATGGGCCTACCATTGGCTCGTTGCTGCTGCTTTATGGCGTGGCCGGGGTATTCGGCAACATCTTCGCCGGTTTCGCCGCCAACCGCAGCGTACGTCACACCCTGCTGCTGGTAGCGCTGATGATCGGTACCAGCACTGCGCTGTTCCCTCACTTCGCCACCGGCATGACCGGTGCCGCGATGCTGATCGGGTTGTGGGGCTTCGCCTTCGGCGCGTTCCCGGCCTGCGCCAGTATCTGGATGTTCGTCGTCGCGCCCAAGGATGTCGAACGTGGCATGCCGCTGTTCGTTGCCATGTTTCAGGTGATCATTGCACTGGGCTCGTTCTTCGGCGGTCGGATCGTCGACCAGCTGGGCAGCTCGGTGTTGCTGAGCCTGGCCACGGCCCTGGTGGGCTGCGGTTTCGCTACGGTGCTGGTGCTGGGGCGTAACGTCAGCAACAGCCTGGCGGCGCAACCTGGCTGACCAAACCATCGCCGGCAGGCCAGCTCCCATAGGGACCACGTAAACTCTTGAAGTCTGCGCTGTACCTGTGGGAGCTGGCCGGGCCGCAAAGCGGCCCCGAATTGCTTGACTGACAGGTATTGGGGCGCTGGCTGATTTTTTACGCTCTTTTTACGACTGAGCCGGCAGACAGAAGGAATACTGGGCGCGCGATGCTCAGGGATGGCATGCATTTATACTCGCCAGTCCAGAGAAACCTTTCGTGAGCCAGTCCACCGTCATCGCAAATCAATCCCTTCCCGCCAAGTCCAACCCTGTCGGCATGCTCGTCGCCGCTGTCGGCGTGGTGTATGGCGACATCGGCACCAGCCCGCTGTACACCCTCAAGGAGGTGTTCGCCGGGCACTATGGCGTACAGGCCAACACCGCTGGCGTACTCGGAGTGCTGTCGCTGGTGTTCTGGTCGTTGCTCTGGGTGGTATCGCTCAAGTACGTACTGTTCATCCTGCGTGCCGACAACCAGGGCGAAGGTGGCATCATGGCCCTGACCGCCCTGGCGCATCGGGCGGCGGCGCCCTACCAGCGCCTGGGCAGGATACTGGTGCTGCTCGGCTTGTTCGGCGCCGCGCTGTTCTACGGCGACAGCATGATCACGCCGGCGATTTCCGTGCTATCGGCCGTCGAGGGCCTGCAACTGGCCTTCGACGGTATCGAGCATTGGGTCGTGCCACTGTCGGTGGTGGTGCTGGTGGCCCTGTTCCTGATCCAGAAGCATGGCACCGCGCGCATCGGCATCCTCTTCGGGCCGATCATGGTGCTGTGGTTCGTCGTGCTGGGTGCACTGGGCCTGCACGGCATCGTCCAGCGCCCGGAGGTGCTGCAGGCACTCAACCCGCTCTGGGCAGTGAAGTTCTTCGTGCTGCACCCGGGCATGGGGGTGGCGATCCTGGGCGCAGTGGTGCTGGCGCTGACCGGCGCCGAAGCGCTCTACGCCGATATGGGGCACTTCGGCCGCAAACCCATCGCCCGGGCCTGGTTCCTGCTGGTGCTGCCCGGCCTGGTACTGAACTACTTCGGCCAGGGCGCGCTGATCCTCGGCGACCCGCAGGCAGTGCGCAACCCGTTTTACCTGCTGGCGCCCGAATGGGCCCTGCTGCCCATGGTCGGGCTGGCCACGCTGGCCACCATTATTGCGTCCCAGGCCGTGATTTCCGGTGCGTTCTCGCTGACGCGCCAGGCCATCCAGCTGGGTTACGTACCGCGCATGTTCATCCAGCACACCTCCAGCGAGGAACAGGGGCAGATCTACATCGGCATGGTGAACTGGGCACTGATGGTTGGCGTGGTGCTGCTGGTGGTCGGCTTCGAGTCGTCCGGGGCACTTGCGGCAGCCTATGGCGTAGCCGTGACCGGGACCATGCTGATCACCACACTGCTGGCTTCGGCAGTGGTGCTGTTGCTGTGGAAGGCACCACGCTGGCTGGCGGTGCCGATGCTGCTGGCATTCCTGCTGGTCGACAGCCTGTATTTCGCCGCCAATGCGCCGAAGATCCTCCAGGGCGGTGCATTTCCGGTGATTGCCGGCCTTGCACTGTTCACCCTGATGACTACCTGGAAGCGCGGGCGACGGATGATCGTCGAGCGGCTGGACGAAAGTTCGCTGCCGCTGGACCTGTTCATTACCAGCCTCAAGGCCCAGCCGCCTCACCGCGTGGGCGGTACTGCCGTATTCCTGTCCGCCAGGCCCGAGGCGGTGCCTCACGCCTTGCTGCACAACCTGCTGCATAACCAGGTACTGCATGAACAGGTGGTGCTGTTGACCGTCGTGTTCGAGGACGAGCCACGGGTCAACGCTGGCAAGCGCTTTGAGGTCGAGGAGTTTGGTGATGGTTTCTTCCGCGTGAGCCTGCATTTCGGCTTCATGGAGGAGCCCGACGTGCCGTTGGCGTTAAGCCGCTGTCAGCGTGCGGACCTTGAGTTCGGCCCCATGCGCACCACTTATTTCCTCAGCCGGGAGACGGTCATTGCAGGCAGGCAGATGGGCATGGCCCGCTGGCGTGAGCACCTTTTTGCCTTCCTGCTGAAGAATGCCAACAGCAACCTGAAGTACTTCAAGCTGCCGCTGAACCGGGTGATCGAGCTTGGCACCCAGGTCGAGATCTGAGCAGTCATGAAGCTTGAGGCTGCCAGGTACTGAAAGGGCCTGGCAGCCGCTTCGTCGAAAGGCTGCGCACTGCGGAACTTAAAAGGCAACCTTATGTCGTATCCGCACTCAAATTTCCCCCCTGCGCCTTCTGGAGGCGAACAAACATGAAAAAAACCCTGGTAGCCGTCTTTACCTGTGCCCTGGCGCTCGGCGCAACTGCATTGTTGCCTGCCGATGTCTCGCCGATTGGTTCCGCATATGCCAAAGGTAATGGCAATGGCGGTGGCAAAGGTGGGTTCAACGGTAATGGCGCCGGCTACGAGAGTGATCATGCAGGCAAGGCCACCCGCAACCATGGCGAGAGCGGCAATCACTATGGAAGCCTGCGCAATGATGACAACGGCCGTGGCACTACCCGGTCCGGCATTGCCCATTCCAAGGAACACAACAAGGCCGGGCGCTCCTCTTCGAAGCACGATCGATAACTGAAAGCACACATGGCGTGCGCTCGAACCGGGCGACGCGGTGGAAGGCACCGGCTACGCCGGTGTTCGCGGGCGCGCCCACTGCCACAGTCTGGTGCCCGCCAGACCTCAAACCCTGAACCGCGCCACCAACGCCGCCATCTCCCCCACCAACCCCGACAACGCCTTGCTCGCCTCACTGGTCTGCTGCGCCCCTGCTGCCGAGGATGTCGACAGCTCGCGAATGTTCAGCAGGTTGCGGTCCACCTCTCGCGCCACCTGGGCCTGCTCTTCGGCTGCACTGGCAATCACCAGGTTACGCTCGTTGATCTCGCCGATCGCACTGTAGATACCCTCAAGCACCTGCCCCGAGGCCAGTGTCACGTCCAGCGTCGACTGGGCACGACTGGTACTGGCCTGCATCGAGGTCATGGCCGCTTCGGTACCCGCCTGCACGCGCCCGATCATCTGCTCGATTTCCTGGGTCGACTGCTGCGTGCGGTAAGCCAGCGTACGCACTTCATCAGCCACCACCGCAAAGCCGCGCCCGGCCTCGCCCGCACGGGCGGCCTCGATGGCGGCATTGAGCGCCAGCAGGTTGGTTTGCTCGGACACCGAGCGAATCACTTCCAGCACCTTGCCGATGTCCCGCACCTGCCCGACCAGTTGCTCCAGGTGTGCGCTGCTGGCCTGGATCTCCCGAGTCATGGCCTCGGTGCCGTCGATGTTGTCGTTGACTTGCCGGCGGCTTTGCGCCGCCAGCTGGTTGGATTCGCTGGTGGTCTGCGAGGTGGTGATGGCATTGCGCGCAACCTCCTCGACAGCCGTGGTCATTTCGGTAACGGCGGTAGCGGCCTGCTCCAGCTCCAGGCCCTGCTGGCGCAGGTTGTTGGCGCTTTCCTCGGTGACCGTATTCAGCGCCGTGGCGGCTGCGTCCAGCTGCCTGGCACAGTTGCTGATCTGCCCCAGGGTGTCGCGCTGGCTCTGCTGCATGCGCTCAAGTTCATGGAACAGCTGGCCGATCTCGTTACTGCCCTGCCCCTGCACCGGCACGCTCAGGTCGCCGCCGGCAATGCGCTGGAAGTGCCGGCCAGCTTCACGCAGCGGGTGCAGCACGCGCTGGGCAATAAAGGCCCAGCACAGCACCGCCAACACCAACGTCACGCCCAGCAGCCCCAGACTCAGCAGTTGGGCGCGCGCCAGGCGCCGGTCGGATTCCAGCATGATCTGCTGACCGCGCTCACTCAATGCGCCGACCAGTTGCTGGCGCAAAGCCTGCAGCCGGCCCATTGCGTTGCCAGCGTCAGTGTTGACCTTGAAATACTGCTCGAGTGAACGTTGACGGGTTGCCTCACGCTGCCCGGCGACCGCCTTGGCATACTCGCCGTAGGTGGCCTGCAGTGCCGTTGCCAGTGCGTGCAGCGCAGGCTCGCGGGCGTTTTCGACAAACTCGTCCACCAGCTTCTGGCTCTCGTCGTTCAGCTCGACCGACAGCGCCATGCGCTTGTTGGCGCTTTCCTCATGACCACCCAGCTGCTCGATGAAGCCCGAGGACACATTGGCACTGGCGCGAATCGCCATCAGCAATGCATTGTTCAACCGGTCCGACTGGTGCGCGGTCTGGTCCAGTTCGGTGATCTGCTGGTCGCTGCCCACCGCCGCCCGCCAGGCACTGACGGTGGAAAACAGCAGGGTCACGCTGAACAGCGACAGCACCCAGAACATTCCGGTGCGGATCTTCAGGTTGGCAAGCATGGGGGCAGTACTCCTTGTTGGCACCACTTCTGGTCGATGATTCGACGGTGGGTGTGCTGCTATCGGAGGTACTGCCCCAGGCTTGAGGCGCCGGAGTGCGGTTATGGGCGGTAACCGAACAGATGTTGTCGAGGCACAGACCGGGCAACGGGCAACAAGCCGACCAGGCGGGAACTTCAACGTTCCAATTCGGTCGATAGCATCCCCTCGCCCTGCAACCTGGCCTGCCCAAGCCCTGCCGAGTCTTCCGCCGATGCCCAGCACACCTGTTCTGTCAGCCCTGCTCCTGTTGTTCAGCGCAATCACGGCTCAGAGCGCACTGGCCGGCGAACGCTACGCGCCCACGCGCAGCAACAATGCCTCGACGGTGCTGATCGAAACCGCCTCGCAACAGTATGCCGACGGCCAGCTGGACCAGGCGGCGGCCACCCTGGAGCGTGCGCTGCACATTCAGCCGAACAACCCGGCAACGCTGCACTACCTTGGCGTTTTGCGCCTTCAGCAAGGGCAGTATGAACAGGCCGAAACCCTGGCGCTTCGCTCCAACCTGCGTGTTGGCAACAATCACGCCCTGCGCAGCCGCAACCTGCAGCTGATAGAAGCCGCGCACAAGGCCCAGGGCTCGGGCATGCTGCCGACGGCTGCGCATTGACGGCGATCGGACGCTGCGCGTCAGGCCACCATCGACCTTCTTTGCACCCACGCGCATTACCCGGTAAAGTCGGCGCCAGGGCGCTGGCTGCGCCTGCGGTCCGCGCCAAGGGGTTTCCCGAGCCAAGCATCATCACATTCCCATACCAGCTCCCGGCTTGTCGGCGGACCGAGCCCCAAAGGAGTTGGCATGCCCGCCATCAATGCATCCCGCCACCACGGCCTGCTCGACCTGCCCGCCTTGCGCAAACGCGCCAAACGCTTGCTCACCGCCCTGAAAAACCACAAGGCCGACGACACCCGCGAGCAGCTACGCGCACTCGGCCTGCCTGGCCCTGACTACCGGCTTGCCGATACCCAATGGCTGGTGGCCCGCGAGGCCGGTTTTGCCAGTTGGCCCAAGCTCAAGGCCCATGCCGATGCCGTCGCTTTTGCGGCACGCCACCCTGGCTTCACCGCCGATGACGAGGCAGCCGTGCAGCATTGGCGCTGCGGCAACGACATCGCCCACAGCTTGCGCACGGCCGGTTTTGCCGGTGCCTTCCAGATGTTCGAGGACCCCATGGTCATGGGGCCGGTCTGCGCACTGCCCGAGGAGCAGTATTGGCAGGTTCGGGCCGCTTACATACAGCAGGCGTTCAACCTGAGCATCCAGGACGTTGAGCAACGCCAAGCGGCACAGCGCACCGCCCTGGCCGGCTTGAACAGCGACAGCAAGATCGTGCTGTGGTGCGAGGGTGACGCTTACGACCAGCTGTTCCTGATCCGCGTACTCGCCAGCCTGCCCAGCCTGCCGCGCCGCTTGGAGCTGATCGAAATCACCCAGGTACCTGGCGTCGAGCGCTTCATCGGTATCGGCCAGCTGGCCCCGGACTTGCTCGCCTGGCTATGGCCACAACGTCGCGCGCTGGGTGAGGACGTGCTGGCCCTGGCCCGCCAGACATGGGCAGCCTATACCGCGCCTGACCCAAGGGCCTGGGCTGCCCTGGCGGGCCTCCAGCATACGGCCTTGCCGTTGCTGGGCCGGGCCCTTGCGCGGCAACTTCAGGAACTGCCGGGGGCGAACGACGGCTTGAGCCTCACCGAACGCCTGCTGTTGCGCATTCTGGCCTCACGCGGCGAGCTGCCGGCCGGACGTGTGTTTGCCCAGTTGATGATGCAGGATGAACCGCTGCCTTACCTGGGTGACATGATGTTCCATGTTTTGCTGCAGCCCCTGATCCATGCACCGCACCCGCTGCTGCTGGAAGGCCCGGGCGAGTCTTGGGCGCAACGGCCGTTGCGGCTGACCGCACTTGCCGAGCAGGTGCTGGCGGGGCAGGCGCATTGGCTTGACCACAACCCTGCGCAGCGCTGGGTGGGTGGAGTGGTTATCGATGCCGCGGACAAGCCCTGGGTGGTCAGCGAACAAGGCGGAGTGTGGCAGCGCAAATAGCCCGCTCAAGCTTGATCAGGTAACGCGGTGGATGGCACCGGCAAGTCAGCTCTCATGGAACTACCCATAACTCATTGCATTAGCAGGGCCCCTGTGGGAGCGGCTTTAGCCGCGAACACCGGCGCAGCCGGTGCCATGCACCGCGTTGGGATCTTCGCGGCTAAAGCCGCTCCCACAGGGTACGCGGACCGCTTGCGAATTCAGTTCTCTACTCGACAGCGCAGCCCAAAGGGCTGGGTGATCGCCCACAGGGATTGCGCTGGACCGATGTTGCAATCGCCTTCGCCGCCTGCGCCAAACGTTGTGTAGCCAGCCGGATTTCATCCATGTCCAGCGAGGCAAACCCGAGGCGCAAGGCATTTTCCGCATGACCAAACGGCGAAAACTGCCGGCCACTGCGTACCACCAGGTCCAACTCCAACGCCTTGCCAACCAACTGATCCACATTGATCTCGTCAGCAAACCTCACCCACAGCGCCAGCCCACCTTCCGGCTCGCGCACGGTTACCTGCTCGCCAAAGGCATCGCGCAAGCAAACCAACAGGGTCTCTCGACGTCGGCGATACTCCCGGGTGACCCGACGCAAGTGCTTCTTCAGTTCGCCATCATTGATCAAGTCCGCCAGCATCTGCTGCATCACCGCATCGCCCTGCCCCAGGGTCAGCGTCGCCCTGCGTTCGAGCGCTGCGGCCACCTCCGCCGGCGCCACGATGAAACTGCAACGGAACGTACTGCCCAAGGACTTGGACAATGAGCCAATGTAGATCACATGCCGCTGCTGACGGTCGCTGGCCAGCGGCAGGTAAGGCCGCCCGGCGAAGTGGTACTCATGGTCGTAGTCTTCCTCGACCACGCAAAAGTCATGCTGCCGCGCCAGCTCCAGCAGCTGCTGTCGGCGCCCGGCAGGCAGGCTGACAGTGGTCGGGAACTGGTGATGGGGAGTGATGTACAGCATGCGCACCTGGTGCAGCCGGCACAGTGCATCGATCTGCTCGACTCGACAGCCCTCGTCATCCAGGTCCACGGTGACCAGCCGGGCGCCCAGCTGGCGGAAGATCTCCCACGCAGGCGGATAGCTCAGGCGCTCTACCAGCACAACGTCACCAGGCTTGAGCAGCACGCTGGCCACCAGGTACAGCGACATCTGCACGCCCTGGGTCAGGCAGATATGCTCGGCGCCAACGTTCAGGCTGCGATTGTGCCGCAGCATGTCGGCCAAGGCGCTGCGCAGGGAGTGGCTGCTGCACGCGCTGCCATGGCGCACGGTGTTGGCGGCAAAGCTGTTGCGCAAGGCATTACGGTAATAGCGGTGCAGAACGGTCTGCGGCAGCAGGCGGTGGTCACAGGCGCCGTTGTCGAAGAACAGCGCACCCGGCCGATCCTGCTGCGCGGCAGCCTGTTCGTTGGCCGCGAAGTAGGCAACGGCAGGCTCCTCCTGTAGCACCAGGGCAAAGGGCTGCGCTGCATCGGGCTCGGCCAGGGTGCCAGCCGCCAGCTGCCGACTGACGAAGGTGCCACGGCGCTGCACGCTTTCCAGCCAGCCTTTGGTCTCGGCTTCCTCGTAGGCGAGGATCACCGTCTTGCGATTGACGTTCAGCAGTTGCGCCATTTCCCGCGTGCCAGGCAACGGCGTACCGGGGCGCAGACGGCCCTCGGTGATAGCGGCTACCAGGCCCTCGACGATCTGCCTGTACGAGGCCTGCGACTGCGCCGCGTCGAGCTTGAGCAGCGGCTGCCATTTGCGAAGCTGGACCATGTGAATTAACCGAAACTGGAGGTTCTACTGGTCCTGGACTATAGCAACAATCGAACCTCCACTTGCCCCGAGGCGCCCATGCAGAACCGCCACGTCATTGAACTGTCGCCCTCGGGCAAAACCTTCGACGCCAACCAGGAACTGCTGCTCGATGCCATGCTCGCCAGCGGCCTGCCGGTACCCTTCTCCTGCCGCCGCGGCGCCTGCGGGTCGTGCAAGGTCAAGGTGGTGTCGGGGCAGTATCGGGACAAGCAGCGGACGGCAGACATGCCCGCGCCCTGCTACCCCCTGGCCGACGACGAAATGTTGCTGTGCCAGAGCCACGCCTGCAGCGACATGCGCCTGGAAATCCCCGACTGGTCCCTGGAAACCCAGGCGCTGGAAATCCACGCGCAGGTTCATGGCAAACGCGAACTGAGCGCCGATATCGTCGAACTGGTGCTTCAGCCTGCGCAGCCGTTGTCGGCACGGGCTGGCCAGTACGTACGCTTTCGGCTGGACAACGGCGATAGCCGCTGTTTTTCCATCGCCAACCTGCCCGACCGGGACCAGGGGAAACTGGTGTTTCACATCCGCAAGGTCAGTGGCGGCCTGTTTACCGAACTCCTGCTGCCAACCCTGCAAGCAGGTGACACCTTGAAACTGGAAGGACCGGTGGGTGCCTGCACCTGGCAGCACGAGGCCCAGCGCCCCCTGGTACTGTTCGCCACCGGTACAGGTTACGCCGGCATCAAGCCATTGCTGCTGACCGCCCTGGCAGGTGATGCCGAGGTCACGTTGTACTGGGGCGGCAGATCGGACGCCGACTTCTATGACCGTGAGTTTCTCGACCAGGCCAGCCGTGCACACGCTCACTTTCGCTGGCACCCGGTGCTGTCGGACCAGGCGCGCGTGCAGCAGGTGGCGCTGGCCCAGGCCCATCGCTGGGCCGACACCCAGGTCTATGCCTGCGGCAATGCCACGATGATCAGCCAGGTTCGCGAGCAGTGCCTCGCAGCAGGCCTGCAGCCCCATCGTTTTGTCGCGGAGGCTTTCGTTGCCAGCGGCACACTGGCGCCAGAGGCTTCAACAGCCAGCCCGTTGCACCCGGAGCTGGAAAAAGTCGGCCCACGCTACTCGCTGGACGGCATGCTCGCTGCCCGCGAGCAGTCGGTGCGGGCCGTTGCTGCGATAGCGAACCAGCTGAAAGTCGGCATGACCACTGCCCAGGCGCTGAAGATGGCCGCGCAAACCTTGCAGGCGATGGGTGCATCGCACACCTGGCACCCGACCTACATCCGCTTTGGCGACGACACCGTGCGCACGCCGCGCCAAGGCATTGATCTGCAACGTGTATTACGTACTACGGATATCGTCGTGGTCGACGTCGGCCCGGTATGGGATGGCTATGAGGGCGACTATGGCGACACCTTCGTGTTCGGCCAGCACGAGCTGCACCACGCCTGCGTCAAGGCACTGCATGAGGTGTTCGACGAAACCCGCCAGGCCTGGGGCCGTGGCCTGACCGGGCGCGAACTGTACGACTTCGCCGAGCGCAGTGCCCAGGTAAAAGGCTGGCAGCTGGAGCGCAACCTGGCCGGGCATCGCATCGCCGACTTCCCGCATGTGCTGTATGGGCAGGACAAACTGGCCGAGGTGGAAATCGTCCCGAGCGAAGTGGTGTGGGTGCTGGAGATCCAGTTGTGCCACCCTAGCGAGCCGGTCGGGGCGTTTTTCGAAGACATCCTGATTGGTGAGGCCAGGTCGTTCTCCTGAGGTGAAAATTTAGCAGGGGCCCGGTAGGAGCAGCCTTGTGCTGCGAAGAGGCCGGTACAGGCAACAGATACGAATTGTCAGTACGGGCCTCTTCGCAGCACAAGGCTGCTCCTACAAAGGACGCGCCAAGTGAGCGATATTTGTTTTCAACGCGCCAGCGCAGCTCAAAAGGCCGGGCATTCGTCAACAGAACAACAGCCCGGTAGGTACACCCTCAAGCGCCGAGCGAATCCACAACGCTTCGCAGCTTGCCCCGGGTCATCTCCGTGCACGCCTGCATGGGCTCTCGTAGTTCGTCGGTCATCAACCCCTGTAGCTGCAAGGCCGCCTTGACCACAGCCGGGTTGGGCTCGGCAAAGGCCATCTTCATCCACGGCAGCAACTGGTAGAACGTGCCGCGCGCGGCTACCCAGTCGCCATGGTCGACCTGCTGCAGCATGCGCACGTACAGGTCGGCCCGCACATGCGCCGAAGCCGAAATTGCCCCTGCGCCACCCAGGCACAGGTTGTTGAAGATCTGCACGTCCTCACCGGCCAGCACTTGGGCCTGGCCGTCCTGGATCAGGGCCATGGTGGTCTCGCTGTCGCCGCCGCAGTCCTTCACCGCTGCGATGCGCGGGTGGCGCACGATGCGGCGCAGGGTTTCACGCTCGATACGTACCCCGGTGCGGTAGGGTATGTCGTAGACGATCACCGGTACGCTGGCGGCATCCGCCACGGTGCTGAAGAACGCTTCGATGCCGGCCTGCGAAGGCCGGATGTAGCACGGCGCAGGGACCAGCAGCCCGCCAATCTCACGCCGCTGGATTTCAGCCTGGAAGGCCAACAGCTCGCGCAAGTTGTAGCCCGACAGGCCCATCACTACCCTGCCCGGCTCCACCCAGGCCAGCACGGCATCCAGCACGGCCAGTTGTTCGGCCTTGGACAGCGCCGCCGCCTCGCCCGTGGTACCGCATACCACAAAACCGGCCACACCCTCTTCGAGCAGCTTCTTCACCAGTTTTTCCAGGGCGGCGAAGTCGACTTCATTGGCGCGCAATGGCGTGACGAGGGCAATCCAGATACCACGGAAATTCGACATGCAAAAACTCCTGATGTTGACCGAAAGTCAGCGTCAGCAGGGCAGAGAGTCGAAGTGGTCTGGCAGGGATACCTGGCGCCTTCTGTCTCGTCAGCCCACCTGACGAGACAGCGCGCCTCGGTCAGATGAGCGGCTGTTTCTTGGATTTCTTGGCAACGGCAACGCACGCGCCTGCCTGGGCGATGAAGCCCGAAGCGAAAATGGCGTGGTTGGAAATGGACATGCCGGCAAGCCCGTTGCGTGGATATGGCTGGATAATGGTGGCGCGGCGCACTCGGTGTCAACACCGAGATAGCAAACCCATCCGGCTGCGCCGGTGTTCGCGGCCAAAGCCGCACAGAGATCTGTGGGCCCGGTCTTGTACAAGAGATATTTGATCAATCCAGCATCCACCCATCATCGCCCTCCTCCAGCACACCACCGTGATCCGTCCGGTCTCCTTTACGCGCCACAGCCGCGCCCTCGACCAGGAAATGCTCAGCCCCACTCTCGATCACGGCACCGCACGTGGTCCGATCCCCCACCCTGGCAACCGCCCTGCCGTTGAAGATGTACGTTGCACTGCCGCTTTCTACCTCGTTGATGCCATGCAGCGGACAGACATGTCGATGGCCTACAAGTACGACAGGATTCATTGGGCCTCTCCTTCTGATGGCCCGGTGCGAGATTCACGGTCTATCTCCTCTGGCCAATTAACCTTGGGTGCCAGGCAATGCATGTGGCTCAGGCCATCGTCATCGTTCCAGTCACGGGGTGGGTGCACGAACTTCGGCAGGGCTTCGGGGCCTTGCTGCATGAATAGCCGGGCGATGGCCCAGTAGGCTTCACCGTGGTACAGGTCGTGGGTGAAGAAGACGCGGTCGATGACTTCGTTGGTTTCCGGGTTGCGGACCGACAGCATGACGTTTTCGATCAGCCCACCGTGGCCGGGGGCGTAGACTCGGTAGACTTCGGCGGTTACGTCGTCCCAGTTGTAGGCGACCGGTTTGACGCCCCAGTGTTTGCGGCTGAACAGATAGATGTAGTGGAATCTGAATTGATAGAGATAAATCTTGCGTCGCAGGCGATTGAAGCGAATGGGTTCGTCCCGCGGGAGCAACAGGTCCATTTTTACATATGTCGCAGTAGCCGACATGCCAATCAAAATCGCTAACGATGCGAGGATGTCAACGCCCCAATTATTCGACCAGTAGATACCAAAAAACCTCCAATGCATGTAGATTAATGCACCCACAGAAAAAACCAGAATTGCCCCCCCTATCAGCACTGCGACACCACGCAAACTGACAGTAGATCGGGGAAGCTCCAGGAACACATCATCACAGTAGTTTGGTGGTGGATCTATATCTTCAAAGCTTGAACGCGGAGCTTCATCCGAACTGACACCAGGCAGATCATGACTCCAACACAGAGCTCGCTCCGAAAGGACCCTGGGCTTAGTTTTCATTCGTTAGCTTCCTTAATGCAGACCTCAACATATGCGTCTGGCAGCCTTCTATCCGGCCAATAACTTATCAGCAGTGTCGCGGCTCTAATGGTATGCGACCCAATCGTAGCCATCAGACTCACAGCACCCGTAATTTCTAGCCAAGACATATGCGGCTCATTTTGGCTAGGCGACCGTAGTATTTTTTCAACTAAAATATCACTCTTATAATCGGGCAACCTCGGCTGAAAAAAGTCATGGAATGTTGCCGCTTTGGTAAGCGCCTCGGCTCGAACAGGTTGGTACTCATCAAGAACGACAGCCTCTCCGCCACTGAAGTCGGGGAAGGTTCCGTCACCATGACGATGTACCACAAGCGTCAAACGATAGGCCGAATGCTCATCACGGTATTTGGGCAATATGGTTTGGAATTTTAGTTTTTGCTCTAGCTCCAAGCTAAGCAAGCCACCAATCTTAGAAGTGGTCGGGTCGCTTAAACGCTTGGATTCGAAATGAACCGCCGTATATACGCCGAGCGTGGCGGCATTCAGCTCTGCAAACGCTATATCTGCATATTCAGGTGTCTTCCAAGACACGACCGGATTTTCATCGTTAGTTCCAAAGCAGCAGCGTCGCACCCAGCACTCTAATGCATTAGATTCGCTTTTTTCAGCTGACTTGGCAAATGCGTAAGCGATGAGAGCCAGTACGATAGCCAGACCTAAAGGCCCTAACAGGACGGGTTTGAATATTGCGTAGACAAACATGCCAGTTGAAGAGACGGACACAAGACCTGCACTAAAATAATTCCTCGCTGCTAGGTTGTCCCCAGCTGCTCGTGCACGTTTAGCAGCAGAAAATGCTTGTGCCGTATCCAAAACCCCCGTTATTGCACCTATCATCGCACCGATTTTTATCAGCGATACTCCAGCTTCTGAGGCGCCCCTAGCCCACGATTTTCCAGTATGCTTAGTACTTGAGCTCAACAAGAGCCCAATTAGCTCGATACTTCCTCCCAACACTCCCAAGTACGATCCTTGCAACGCCAACCTGGCCTCATGCGCCTTGGGCCCGATCTCCGTTTCCGCCTTTTCCTGATTCCTGCCCAGGCTGTCCTGCTGCAGATACAACCCGCCTATCGCCAGCAGGACTTCCCAGCTGCCAGCAATCCCGCGCAACCCGGAAAAACCGGTTTTTACCAATCGGGCCGCCTGCTGCGACGTGATCTTCATCCCCTGCAATAATTTGCGCGCATCGGCTTCCAACGTCCCTGCCGCCACCGAGATATCCACCAAGGCAAGCTGCGCCGCGCTGCTCGCCTGGGTCACGCCCATGCTGGCCTCCTTGAACAACCGCCCATGCACTTCCTCAGCCTTGCCCTCGACCCACACCGTCACGCTGATCATCGAGTTGGTGAACCGTGGATCGAGCACGGCCAGGCTCATCAGCCCGTGCTGGATGATCGGCCGCACCTTGCGCATGGCCTTCATCGAGCCAAACTCGAAGTCATCGATATTGCGGCGCATCCGGTCCCGCGCCTCGGCGATCGAC